>NZ_JAOWHE010000082.1:2408-206756 GCF_030332765.1 Citrobacter sp. Cpo071
AATCCACATAATCTGCAACAGCTTATCCGCCTGCCGGGCCAGCAGTATGACGACGAATCCGGACTGCACTACAACCGCCATCGGTACTACAATCCGGGACTGGGGCGGTATATCACCCAGGACCCGATTGGGCTGGAGGGGGGATTAAATCCATATCAGTATCCATTAAATCCGGTTACAGAAGTGGATCCGTTGGGGTTGTGGGCTTTCGCCATTCCGGCCATACTGGAAGGAATTAACTGGTTATTCTGGGGAAGTGCGGCAGCAGGCGGTACGGTGCTGGCAACATCCGGGGATTCAGAACAATCTAAAACAAAAACAGAACATTTAGCTAAATGTGAGGAAAAAAAGCCCTGCCCACCTTGTAAAACGATTAGTGGGGACATAGTACCACGTGGAACTATCGGATATCGTCATGATCTGGTCCCGCCAGGAAAGCCTCACCATCCATATACAGGCGACCATTATAATCTGTACAAAGCAAATCAGAATCCTAATAATTGTCAATGTTTTTGGAAAGAAAGTGGTGCTGCTGATGCTGCTAACGGTCTTCCACCTCCAACAGGTTCTATACCTATAGAACCATTTGCCCCTTAAAAGGATCGAGTATGAAGTATCCAGATGGTAGCAATATTTTACTAGGAGATATCGTTACTCTTGGGGGAGGTATGACCGGAGTCGTTGTTTGTCATTTTGAAAACGAAGAGTTTGCTAAAGGTTTTGATAAAGATGAATGGGGCGATTTTAAAACGGGGATAATGGTGAAATCTCCACAAGCTGGACTTGTATATTACGCAGAGGATTGTATTGATTTAACTCTGGTCAAGAGAGTTTCAGTACACTCAGGCGGAACCTGACTCGTGGGCGAGCATGGTGCGGGAAGACAATCTACAGCGGTTGTGCCAGTTCATAAGAATGCCGGGGCAGCAGTATGATGAGGAGTCGGGGCTGTATTACAACCGGCACCGGTACTACAGCCCGGGGCAGGTCGGTATATCACCCCGGATCCTATAGGGCTGGAAGGCGGTTTAAACTCGTATACATACCCGCTAAATCCTATTAGGAAGATAGATCCCTTAGGGTTCAATCATGGAATAGTATTAATATGGGGAACGCAACTACCGATCGCGCATCCCTTGGTTTGTGGATGGCTCAAAATAGAACGTCTACAGATCAAATAGTTAAAGCTCTGGCGCCATTATCACCACCATCACCTATATCGAGAGAGTGCCGAGTCTCAAGGATAACCGCATTGGGTAGCGGTCTTTCTGGAAGCTACTCATATAATGAAAAAAATGGTGGGAGTGTATTAACTGGTACCCCTTCATCTGCAATCGGTTTACGATACTCACCCCGTAATCATTTTTCAGAATATTGATAACCGACTCAAAAAACTCAACTTTCTGGTTTGTCAGTTCAAGTTGTTCTTCAGGCTCCCTAGCTCTTTGCTCGGGTGTAAGCGGGACAATCGTCTGAGCCACAGGCTGTTTCCTCTTCACCTGGTCAGAAAGTCCGGTGATCCAGTCAAGCCGGCCCTAGACAAGAACGGTGGAGCGCCTCTGAATGCCGTATCGTTGCTGGGTCTGCTTATAGGTCATCTCACCTTTTTCGACCTGCTCAACGATGGCTATTTTAAAGGATAGAAGAAAATTACGTTGGGTGCGTTTGAACTCAGTTATCATCACGTTCTCCGGATTTAAGTCAGGAACGTATCAACGCTATTCAGGACGAGTCACGCCCATAAAAAAAGCCAACCGGAGGGTTGGCTTTTCAGAAAGCATTACATTATTTGTCGTCGTGGGCATGCTCATCTTCGCGGCAATCGCCTTCAGCGCAGTGGCCGTAGAGATAGAGACTATGGTTGGTTAAACGAATACCATGTTTAGCCGCAATCTCACGCTGGCGCGCTTCGATGGAATCATCGCTGAACTCGACCACTTTGCCGCAGTCGAGGCAAATGAGGTGATCGTGGTGATGCTGTTGAGTCAGTTCGAAGACGGATTTACCGCCTTCAAAATTATGGCGGGTCACGATACCGGCATCATCAAACTGGTTCAGCACACGATACACGGTCGCCAGACCAATCTCTTCACCCATATCGATCAGGCGTTTGTATAAATCTTCCGCACTGACGTGATGGTTATCCGGTTCCTGAAGAACTTCCAGAATTTTTAAACGAGGAAGCGTTACTTTCAGGCCAGCCTTCTTTAATGCGGTATTGTTGTCAGTCATGCGGAATCTGTCCTGTAGCTAAACGATTCACTTCATTAACAGAAGTGACAGAAATTGCACTTGAGATAATGCGTATCATTATAGAACTGCCATGGCTAAATGAAAACTGCAAGTCTCTGGCATATATTGTTAATCAAAACGTGGTATCGCCGACAAACACACTGTGCAACACCCGATTGGCATCCAGCCATTGTACAGGGTCAGACGAAAAAGTTACAAATTTGTAGCAATTATTTTGATTGGTTTTATCTATTGATGCGGCGCAGATGGAAATCTACGCCGCACGAAATCAGGCATTAATGATTTCGTCGAGGTGCAGCTCTTCAGAGATCTGCTTAACCCATTTTTCTACGCGTTCTGCTGTCAGTTCTGGCTGGCGATCTTCATCGATAGCCAGACCGACAAAGTGGTCGTCGTCAGCCAGACCTTTAGACGCTTCAAAGTGATAACCCGAAGTCGGCCAGTGACCAACGATAGTTGCGCCGCGCGGTTCGATGATGTCGCGAATGGTCCCTAACGCATCGCAGAAATATTCTGCGTAATCTTCCTGGTCGCCGCAGCCGAACAATGCAACCAGTTTTCCATTAAAATCAATGTCTTCGAGGGTAGGGAAGAAGTCGTCCCAGTCACACTGCGCTTCACCGTAGTACCAGGTTGGGATGCCGAGCAGCAGAATGTCATAACCTTCGAGGTCTTCTTTGCTGCTTTTTGCAATGTCATGAACATCGGCAACGTCTTTACCAAGCTGTTTTTGAATCATTTTTGCGATGTTTTCGGTATTACCGGTGTCGCTGCCGAAAAAGATGCCAGTGATTGCCATGAGTAAAATAACCTCTTGAAACTTATTGAAATGGTGGTGGCGCATTGCCCACGGATAAGGGCAATCATAGCAGAACAGTCAGGCATGCGGAAACAGCAAACACGCAGGACTGCACTCTGTGCTACACGATTTATGATTTAGAGCAGAAATTCAGACTATGCCTGACCGCGCAATGTGCTGAGTTGGGTCATCAGCATCTCTTCGATGAGTTCACTGCGACTCATGTTACGCGCCTCAGCCAGCTCGTTCAGAGCGTCAACGGCATCAGCGTTCAGTTTCAGTTCGACACGCTTAAGCCCGCGAACTTTGTCACGCTTAAGCTGATTACGTTTATTAATACGTAACTGTTCATCACGCGAGAGCGGATTAGTTTTGGGTCGTCCCGGGCGACGCTCCTGCGCGAACAGATCTAATGTCGTACGGTCCGTTTGTTCTTTGGCCATGATCTTGGTGACTTCGGGGAAACAATCAGCCAGGCGTCTGCCCGGATGGATAGCGCGCCATAATACATCAGCAGGGGTGACACGCCAACGCCCACGCGCGTAATCGCGCGCAGACGCTGAGTTTTTAATCAGTTAGCCTGTTCGTTCAGATAACGACGGATGGCGCGCAGCACCGCCTCCGGTTTTTCCGCATGCACCCAATGACCGGCTCCTGCAATAACATGCGCCCGAGCCTGTGGGAATTGTGTCAGCAGTTGTTCGCGATACGCTTCGGTAACATACGGTGAGTTGCCGCCAGGGATAAACAGCGCCGGGTGCTCCCACGCAGGAATGGTTTCCCAACCGACGATATGAGGATATTGATCCCACAGCACGGGAACGTTAAAACGCCATTCGCCGTCGACGAAAGATTTCAGCAGAAACTGGATTACGCCTTCCTCATGCAGATGTTGACGCATGACGCTGGCCGCCTGCTGACGCGAAGTGGCCTGGGCATCGGTTACGGCATTAATAGCGGTAAAGATCGCATCGTGACGGCGAACATGATAGTCGACCGGCGCAATATCAATGGCCACCAGTCGATCGATACGATCAGGAGCCAGCGCGGTTAACGCCATGACGGCTTTCCCCCCCATCGAGTGACCAATAAAGGTCGCCTTTTCTATTTGCTGAGCCTCCAGCGTATCCAGCAAATCTTGCGCCATGGCCGGATAATTCATCTCAGGGGAACGAGGGGAGAGGCCATGATTTCGCATATCGACCTGGATGATATCGTGATCGACCACCAGATCGCGTGCCAGGATCCCCAGGTTATCCAGACTGCCAAACAGGCCGTGAACCAGGACGATGGGAGAATTATTGTGCAGGTTTTGCGCAGATTGCGCTCGGATATTCAATTTCATGGCAAAGTTCTTTTTTTCACACTCACGGGTTAGGGTATCATGTTGACCATTCTGCCACATGGCTGCAACAACTACGGTTACTCTGAGTTTTGCTGGCCACCAGGCTTGACGCTATCCGCTGTTGGGATTTGCCTTTACACTACGTGTGTTTACCCCGACAACTTGTATTCAGCTAAACACTGCACTGGATTAAGATGAAAACGATTGAAGTTGATGATGAACTCTATAGCTATATTGCCAGCCACACCAAGCATATTGGCGAGAGCGCATCCGACATTTTACGGCGTATGTTGAAATTTTCCGCCGCATCACAGCCTGTCACTCCGATAGTCAAAGAAGTCCGCGCTGTGCAACCTGTCGTGGAAGCTAAGCCGGTTAACCCCGTAAAAGATAAAGTGCGCGCGATGCGTGAACTGCTGCTGTCCGACGAATACGCGGAACAGAAGAAAGCAGTAAATCGCTTTATGCTGGTGCTGTCTACACTCTATTCACTGGATCAAAACGCGTTCGCCGAAGCAACGGAATCGTTGCATGGCCGTACGCGCGTTTATTTTGCAGCGGATGAACAGACGCTGCTGAAAAATGGTAATCAAACCAAACCGAAACACGTGCCAGGCACGCCGTACTGGGTGATCACCAACACCAATACCGGCCGTAAATGCAGCATGGTTGAACACATCATGCAGTCAATGCAATTCCCTGCGGAATTGATTGAAAAGGTTTGCGGAACAATTTAATCCTTGCATTAGAAGGACCAGGCAATGGCAATCCACAACCGTGCAGGTCAACCTGCGCAACAGAGTGATTTGATTAACGTCGCCCAACTGACGGCACAGTACTATGTACTGAAACCAACAGCAGGGAACGCTGAGCACGCCGTTAAGTTCGGTACGTCCGGACATCGCGGCAGTGCAGGTCGTCATAGTTTTAACGAGCCGCATATTCTGGCTATCGCTCAGGCGATTGCTGAAGAACGTGCGAAAAACGGGATTACTGGCCCGTGCTATGTGGGCAAGGATACCCATGCGCTGTCTGAACCGGCTTTTATCTCTGTACTGGAAGTGCTGGCGGCGAACGGCGTTGACGTCATCGTGCAGGAAAATAACGGCTTTACGCCAACCCCTGCTGTGTCGAATGCTATCCTGGTCCACAATAAAAAAGGCGGCCCGCTGGCTGACGGCATTGTGATCACGCCGTCCCACAACCCGCCGGAAGATGGCGGCATTAAATACAACCCGCCAAACGGTGGTCCGGCAGATACCAACGTCACCAAAGTGGTGGAAGACAGAGCCAACGCGCTGCTGGCTGACGGTCTGCAAGGCGTGAAGCGCATGTCGCTGGACGCTGCGCTGGCATCTGGTCATGTAACAGAGCAGGATCTGGTTCAGCCGTTTGTTGAAGGACTGGCTGACATCGTCGACATGGCGGCGATCCAAAAAGCGGGTCTGACGCTGGGTGTCGATCCGCTGGGCGGTTCCGGTATCGAATACTGGAAGCGTATTGCTAAGCACTACAACCTGAACCTGACTATCGTTAACGATCACGTTGATCAGACTTTCCGCTTTATGCATCTCGACAAAGATGGCGCAATCCGCATGGACTGCTCCTCCGAGTGCGCGATGGCGGGCCTGCTGGCGCTGCGCGACAAGTTCGATCTGGCCTTTGCCAACGACCCAGACTACGACCGTCACGGTATCGTCACCCCGGCAGGGCTGATGAATCCGAACCACTATCTGGCGGTGGCGATCAACTACCTGTTCCAGCATCGTCCGCAGTGGGGCAAAGACGTTGCCGTTGGTAAGACACTGGTGTCCTCGGCGATGATTGACCGCGTGGTGAATGATTTAGGGCGTAAACTGGTCGAAGTGCCGGTTGGCTTTAAATGGTTTGTTGACGGTCTGTTCGACGGCAGCTTTGGCTTTGGTGGTGAAGAGAGCGCGGGGGCATCTTTCCTGCGTTTCGACGGTACACCGTGGTCGACCGACAAAGACGGCATCATCATGTGCCTGTTGGCGGCAGAAATTACCGCAGTGACCGGTAAGAATCCGCAGGAGCACTACAACGAACTGGCTGCCCGCTTTGGTGCGCCGAGCTACAACCGCCTGCAGGCAAGTGCGACCTCCGCACAGAAAGCGGCGCTGTCTAAGCTGTCTCCGGAAATGGTGAGTGCCAGCACGCTGGCGGGCGACCCGATCACCGCACGTCTGACGGCTGCACCGGGCAACGGTGCTTCTATCGGCGGTCTGAAAGTGATGACTGACAACGGCTGGTTTGCCGCTCGTCCGTCCGGCACCGAAGACGCTTATAAAATCTATTGCGAGAGCTTCCTCGGTGAAGAACACCGCAAGCAGATCGAAAAAGAAGCGGTTGAGATCGTCAGCGAAGTGCTGAAAAACGCGTAAACCGTAGGCCGGATAGCGTCGCTATCCGGCATGAATTAAAAAGCCGGATAGCTTTGCGCTGATCCGGCTTTTTTTATTCGGCTTAGATTCACGGCATAAACCGATAGCCAATCCCGGTTTCGGTCAGAAAATGACGCGGACGCGCCGGGTCCTGTTCCAGCTTCTGGCGCAGGTGTCCCATGTAAATTCGCAGATAGTGACTGTGTTCGACGGCGTTCGGTCCCCAAACCTGATTTAGCAACTGGCGTTGCGTTAGTACCTTTCCGGCATTATTCAGCAGTACCGCTAACAGGCGAAACTCAATCGGCGTCAGATGAATCTCTTCATCACCACGATGTACGAGCCGGGCGGCGATATCTACTTTTACGTTGGAAAAATGCACCACCGGCTCGGGAGACACGCCGCTGGCGTGGCGGCGCAATGCCACGCGTAATCGCGCCTGTAGCTCGCCAATACCAAAGGGTTTACTGAGATAGTCATCGGCACCGGCATCCAGAGCGGCGATTTTATCGCTTTCTTCGCTGCGGGCTGAGAGCACAATTACCGGTATTGCGCTCCATTGTCGCAGGTCACGAATAAAATCAATGCCGTCACCGTCCGGCAGACCGAGATCGAGAATGATGAGATCGGGTTTTCGCGTGGCGGCTTCCAGCAGACCACGTTGCAGCGTTTCCGCTTCATATACACGCAGACCATCGGCTTCCAGCGCGGTGCGCAGAAAGCGACGGATAGCCTGTTCATCTTCAACAATCAGTACGTTCGTCACATATCCTCATGAAAATCTTCAAGTTCAGGGGGGATTTCCTGGGGCAGTGTAACACGGAAACATGCTCCTCCCTGTGCGCGATTGTGGACGGAAATCGTACCGCCGTGCACGTCCACAATGGCCTGACAGATTGCCAGCCCCAGCCCAACGCCCGGTACCGATGACTCTTTGTTTCCCCGGGAAAACTTGTCAAAAACTCGCTGCTCCATACCCGATGGAATGCCGGGACCATTATCCCAGACGTCCAGTTGCAGGTGCTCGCCATCGACGCTGGCATCAATACCGATTTGCGCCGCTGGACCTGCGTATTTAACGGCGTTTTCCAGCAGATTAATCAGCACCCGTTCAAAGAGTGGGCCATCGACGTGGATCAGCGTCAACGGTGCTGGTAGCGACAAATTAATAGGAGCAGAGAGTCCTGGCTCCAGCATCTGCAGGGCGCTGCCGACCACCTCTTCCAGTGTTAACCACTCCTTCTTAAGATTAAAGCCGCCAGACTGAATTCGTGCCATATCCAGCAGGTTATTAACCAGTCGGGTCGTATTAAGGACGTGCTGGCGAATCTCACTGGCCTGGCGCGCGTGCGGCGATCCTTCGCTTGCCAGATCCAACGTTAAGATCTCTGCCTGACCAAACAGCACCGTTAGCGGCGTACGTAAATCGTGGGAAAGGGCGGCGAGCAGCGCGTTGCGAATGCTTTCACGCTCGCTGGCAAACCGGGCTTGCTCTTCGCTGGCAGTCAGCGTCAGACGCTCCAGCGCACTGGCGACCAGTAAAGTGAAAGTTTCCAGCAGGCGTTGCTGTTCGGGGATCATCAGCTGGCGTAAATTTCCCGGTTCCACCACCAGCAGCCCATGCGTTTTGTCGGCACTTTTTAACGGTAAAATTTGATACGGCACACCTGGCAACGTGTCAGTACCTGCGCCAGCCGGTTGCCCTTTATCAAAGCTCCATTGGGCAATGGCATCATCCCACGGCGTCATGCCCTGTTGATGGGTGAGAGGGGCCAGCTTACCGTTCTCACCGGGCAGTAAAACCTGGCTGCGGGCCTGGAACGTTGAGGCAATAAACTGTTCGCTGGTGGCGGCAATATCTTGCTGACTACGCCCAACGGCCAGCGCTTTCGACATCTCATACAAATGGCGCGTACGTTGTTCACGATAACGGGCCACCCGCGCCTGATAACGCACTCCGGCGGTCAGATTACCAATAACCAGCCCTACCGTTAGCATCACGGCGAAGGTGAGCAGGTACTGGACATCGGAAACGGCCAGCGTGCCACGCGGAGCAATAAAGAAGAGATCGAAGCTGGCGACGTTAATAAAAGTTGCCAGCACCGACGGCCAGCGTCCGTAAAAGAGGGCGATAACCACCACGCCCAATAAATAGATCATCACCAGGTTGGCGGCGTCAAAGGCCATCAACCACTGCATGGCAATCAACGTAATGATGGCGCACAGCGCGACGGCAACCACACAACCCTGAATTTGTACCCGCCATTTATCCTTAAAGGTGCGGTTATCCGCAGTTTGTAGCACAGGGCGCGAAGGTGGCTCATCAAGCGCAACAATCATCAGGTCGAGATCCGGTGCGCGATGGGCCAGTTTGTCAGCAAAGGAATCACTGCGCCACCAGCGTCGTGTAGTCGGACGTCCGAGGACAATTTTTCCCAGATTATGCTCACGGGCGTAGCGGATTACCGCCTTGTCTTCAGCGGGATCGGAGAGGGTGGCGGTTTCTGCACCCAGCTCCTGGGCTAACCGCAGAGCGCTTAGGATTGCCCGGCGCTGTTTTTCGGGCAGTCGGTGCAGCGCTGGCGTTTCGACATACACTGCATGCCAGACGCTGCCGAGGCGCGCTGCCAGACGCGCGGCTGCACGCACCAGCTTTTCGCTGCCGGTATTGTGTCCAATACACAGTAAAATGGCGTCACGGGTATGCCAGACTTTTTCTTCCCCCGGACGCCCTCGCCAGGCACGCATCTGATCGTCAACCCGATCGGCCGTGCGGCGCAGGGCCAGCTCACGTAGCGCGATCAAGTTCCCTTTGCGAAAGAAATGCTCGATGGCTCTTTCCGCCTGACCGGCGATATAGACCTTGCCTTCGTTCAGGCGTTGGCGCAAATCGTCGGGGGGAAGATCGACCAGCACCACATCGTCGGCGGCATCGAAAAAAGGATCGGGGACGGTTTCGCGAACCTGAATGCCTGTGACGCCGCTGACCACATCATTGAGGCTTTCCAGATGCTGCACGTTGACGGTAGTAAAAACGTCAATGCCGGCTTCGAGCAGTTCTTCAATATCTTGCCAACGCTTAGGATGGCGTGAGCCAGGCGCATTACTGTGCGCCAGTTCATCCATCAAAATGAGCGCCGGACGGCGGGCCAGCGCCGCGTCGAGATCGAACTCGCTGATATGACGACCATGGCGCGCCTGTCTCTTTAGCGGCAGGATGCTGAGACCGTCCAGCAGCGCGGCGGTCTCTTTGCGTCCGTGGGTTTCCACCACGCCAATCAGCACATCTAACCCCTGCGCCCGCAGCCGCTGGGCCTCTGCCAGCATGGCCCAGGTTTTACCGACGCCTGCACACGCGCCGAAGAAAATTTTCAGTTTTCCGCGGTGCGGGGCAGCGGTCTGCTCCAGCAGGCGATCGGGGTCGGGGCGTAAGGGTTCGTTATGCATGTCCTTTTTCTCAGTGCTTATCCAGCGCTAAATTAAGTTCCACCAGGTTCACCACCGGCTGGCCGATAAAACTGACCAACGGCTTTTGCGTGTATTGTGCAACCAGGCGCGTGACCTCTTCAATGCTGAGGTTGCGAGCCTGCGCAACGCGGGGGATTTGCCAGGCCACCGCGGCGGGTGTCAGATTGTTATCCAGCCCGCTGGCAGAAGCCGTTACCAGCTCTACCGGAACGACAGGATTTGCCTGCGGGTTAGCTGCACGCAGCGCGGCTATCCGGCTTTGCAGCTGTTTATCCAGTTCCGGGTTGCTGGCTGCCAGATTGCTGCCGCCTGAAGCCATTGGATTATAGGGCATTTCTGCTGTAGCAGACGGGCGTCCCTGAAAATAACCGGCCGCGGTAAAATGTTGCCCAATGAGCGCAGAGCCGCGAACGACCTGACCTTCGCGTAGAAGCGAGCCGTTAGCCTGGTGGGGAAACCACCATTGCCCCAACGCGGTGGTCAACAACGGGTAAGCCCCGCCGGTGATAAGCGTCAGGAAAATCAATGTTGATAATGCAGGACGTAATCCACTCATCTGAAACCTCACACCAGACCCAGCAGGGTCAGCAGTAAATCAATTGCTTTGATACCGATAAACGGCACAACCAGACCACCCAGACCATAGATCCACAAATTACGGCGCAGCATTGCGGATGCGGATAACGGTTTGTAGCTCACGCCTTTAAGCGCCAGCGGGATCAGAAAGACGATAACCAGCGCATTAAAGATAACCGCGCTGAGGATCGCCGAATCCGGCGAATGCAGACCCATCACGTTAAGCGCATTGAGCTGCGGGTAGGTGGCGGCAAACGCGGCCGGGATAATGGCGAAATACTTCGCCACGTCGTTGGCGATACTGAAGGTGGTCAGCGAACCACGCGTCATCAGCATCTGTTTACCAATGTGCACCACTTCAATCAGCTTGGTGGGGTTAGAGTCGAGATCCACCATGTTGCCTGCTTCCTTCGCCGCCTGGGTCCCGGAGTTCATGGCGACTGCCACGTCGGCTTGCGCCAGCGCCGGGGCGTCATTGGTTCCGTCGCCGGTCATCGCTACCAGACGACCTTCCGCCTGATACTGACGAATCAGCGCCAGCTTGGCTTCCGGCGTGGCTTCAGCTAAGAAGTCATCTACCCCGGCTTCTGCCGCAATCGCGGCGGCGGTTAAACGGTTATCGCCGGTGATCATCACCGTTTTGATGCCCATTTTACGCAGTTGGGCAAAACGTTCTTTGATTCCGCCTTTTACGATATCTTTCAGGGCAATCACGCCCAGCACGCGGGAGCCTTCGGCAACCACCAGCGGCGTAGCGCCAAGGCGTGCGACGTTTTCGACCTTCTGCTCCACGTCGGCAGGGAAGTGGCCGCCGTTGGCTTCAACGTGACGACGAATAGCATCGACCGACCCTTTGCGGATCATACGGTTGTCGATGTTGATCCCGCTCATTCGGCTTTGGGCGGTAAACGGTACAAAGGTGGCGTGCAGCGATTGCACGTCGCGAATACGCAGATTAAAGCGCTGTTTAGCCAGAATCACGATGCTGCGGCCTTCTGGGGTTTCATCGGCCAGCGATGAAAGCTGCGCGGCGTCGGCCAGCGTTTTTTCGTCCACGCCCTGGGCGGGCAGGAAATCTGAAGCCTGGCGGTTACCCAGCGTAATGGTGCCGGTTTTGTCCAGCAGCAGTACGTCCACGTCGCCCGCGGCCTCTACTGCACGTCCGCTGGTGGCGATGACGTTCGCGCCCAGCATGCGGCTCATCCCGGCGACGCCAATTGCAGAGAGCAACCCACCGATGGTGGTGGGGATCAGACACACCAGCAGGGCAACCAGTACCGTGACGCTAACCGCACTACCACCCCAGGCGGAAAATGGCCACAGCGTGGCGGTCGCCAGCAGAAAAACGATGGTCAGGGCTATCAACAGGATCGTCAGGGCGATTTCATTCGGCGTTTTACGCCGCTGCGCGCCTTCAACCATGGCGATCATCCGGTCGAGGAACGTTTCACCAGGGTTCACGCTACATTCGATCACCAGCCAGTCGGAGAGGATGCGGGTCCCGCCGGTGACGGAGGCGAAATCACCACCGGATTCACGAATGACCGGCGCGGATTCACCGGTAATGGCGCTTTCATCTACCGATGCGCCACCTTCGATGACCTCGCCGTCACACGGGATAATATCGCCCGCTTCTACTAACACGATATCTCCTTTGCGCAAATCCTCCGCCGGAACGTGATCCATGGCGGCACCGTATTTCGGTTCGCGGAGTTTGCGAGCAAAAGCGGTTTTTTTCACTCCTTTCAGACTGTTAGCCTGAGCCTTACTGCGTCCTTCCGCCAGCGCTTCGGCAAAGTTGGCGAACAGAACGGTGACCCACAGCCACAGACTTATCGCGCCGGTAAACCACGGATTGCCTTGTATATGGCCTGTGGCCATTGCCAACGTTAACAGGGTTGTCAGCAGACTGCCCAGCCAGACGATAAACATCACCGGATTGCGCCACTGGGTATGTGGGCTTAATTTTTTCACGGCATCCATCAGCGCCTGTGCGACCAGAGAGGGTTCGAACAGCGCCAGTTGCTTGCGACTCATAGTCATGTGCTCCGCATCACTCAGTGTAATGACAGGTATTCTGCGACCGGGCCAAGCGCCAGGGCAGGAACAAAGGTGAGGGCGCCAACCAGTAACACCGTACCGATTAACAACCCGACAAACAGTGCACCGTGAGTAGGCAGCGTGCCAGGGCTTGCTGGCTGGATCTTTTTACTGACCAGCGATCCGGCAATTGCCATCACGGGAATGATCACGCCGAAACGGCCGAAGAACATGCACAGGGCCAGCAGACAGTTCCAGAACGGGCTGTTGGCGCTTAATCCGGCGAAGGCGCTGCCGTTGTTGTTCGCGGCAGACGATACGGCGTACAACACCTCACTAAAGCCATGTGGACCAGGATTGAGCATGGCGCTGCGTCCGGCGTCGCTCATCATCGCTATCGCCGTACCGAGCAGGACCAGCGCAGGGGTGACCAGAATCGCCAGCGCGGTCATTTTCATTTCACGCACGTCTATTTTCTTACCCAGATATTCCGGCGTGCGACCAATCATCAGGCCCGCGATAAACACCGCCAACAATACGAACAGCAGCATGCCGTACAGGCCCGAACCGACACCACCGAAGACCACTTCGCCAATCTGCATTAGCCACATCGGCACCATCCCGCCCAGCGCGGTGAAGGAGTCATGCATCGCATCGACAGCGCCGCAAGATGCCGCTGTCGTCACGACGGAAAAAAGACTCGTGGCCAGCACGCCAAAGCGGCTTTCTTTGCCTTCCATGTTGATATTACTGTCTGCACCGAATGCCATCAGGTGCGGGTTGCCTTGAACTTCGGCCCACATCACCACGGCTACGCAGACTACAAATATCAGCGACATGGCCCACAGCAGGGTCCGCCCCTGGCGACGATCGCCAACCACATCACCAAAGGCAAAACACAGCGCGGTAGGAATTAAGAAAATGGCCAGCATCTGTACCAGATTGGTCAACGCGGTAGGGTTTTCAAACGGATGTGATGAGTTAGCGTTAAAGAACCCGCCCCCGTTAGTGCCAAGCATCTTAATCGCTTCCTGTGAGGCGACGGGCCCCATTGGCAGCAGCTGTTTCACCCCTTCAAGGGTAGTAATGGGCTGATAGGGCAACACATTTTGCAGCACACCTTGCTGAATGAAGAACAACGCAATGAGCAATGCAATGGGGAGCAGGATCCACAGCGTAATGCGAACCAGATCGACCCAGGCGTTGCCCAGCGTGTTCATACTCTGGCGAGTAAAGGCACGGGCCAGGGCAAAAATCACCGCAATCCCGGTTGCCGCTGACAGGAAGTTCTGCACGGTCAGCCCGACCATCTGGCTGAAGTAGCTTAAGGTGGTTTCGCCAGCATAGGATTGCCAGTTGGTGTTGGTGACAAAACTTACCGCCGTGTTGAGCGCCAAATCCCACGAAAGCCCAGGTAGCTGTTGCGGATTTAGCGGCAGCAGGTTTTGCGCCATCAGCATTGAAAACAGGACCAGCAACCCCAGCACATTGAGCGCGAGGATCGCCAACAGATACTGCCGCCAGTTCATCTCCTGCTGCGAGATGCCCAGACCGCGCCAGAGCAGATGTTCCACGCCAGCCAGGCCCGGCAGGGACGTATTATTGATCAGCCGAGCCAAGCCAAAACCCAGCGGTCTGGCGATGATAAACAGTACCAGCAAGAAACTGGCAATGAGTAAAAATCCTTGGGCCGCCATCAGAACGCCTCCGCATTAATCAGGGCATACACCAGATAACCTAATAATAAAAAGACCAGCACAATGCCGGTTATCACGCCTGCACTCACGGTGCACCTCCAGTGGCATAAATGTGATAACCAGAGCGTAGATTTTTGCTTGCAAAGATTTCGCAAAAATCAGTGGGAGGGGTGTAAAAAAAGTATAAAAATGGCAAAGACCATTATTTAACTAATGATTAGTATTAATTTAACTTTTATGTAACTTAATTACGGTTTTTAGCTAAACGGAGCATCAATAGATAAAAATAAGTGGTCGGATGAGTAGCAAAATTACACACAAGGCGGTATTATTTTCATCAGTTAACCAAGTTTATTTTTCCGGTGCGATTCACCGAACAGATATATGGGAGAGGATTATGGACTTTTATAAAGAATATCCAGCACACATTGTTTTCTTGCGCCGTACCTTTGCCGTTGTGGCGGGCGTGCTGGCGCTGCCGGTCATGTTGTTCTGGAAAGACCGCGCCCGTTTTTACAGCTATCTGCACCGCGTCTGGTCCAAAACTAGTGATAAACCGGTGTGGATGGAGCAGGCTGAAAAAGCTACCTGCGACTTCTATTAAGTTGTCGTTATTGTTCAAGAAAACCGCCAACAGCAATGTGGCGGTTTTTTTATACGCCGACGTCTACACTTATCTGAGTAACGGATAAGGAGTGGCGATGAGCACGAGAATTCCTGTTGGTATCCGCACCTGTCTGACCACAGAAGCGAGTGAGGCACCTCAGTTCGACGAAAATACATTAATTCGTGTTTACGCTTTGCATGAATTGCACCGCCTGCGTCAGCGAAAATTAACGCGGGGCGCATTAATTGACTATCATACCCGCTACAAACTGGTACTACTGGCGCATTCCCAGCCAGAGTATCGGGAGCTTGGCCCCTTCGTTGCCGCAATCCATGAATGGCAAGATCTCGATGCTTTTTTTACCGAGTATCGCCTACGATTGACCCATCTGTTATTAAATCCTGCTACCCGGCGTAACCATACCAATGTATTGATGCACGTACAGGGCTATTTCCGTAATCAGCTCGATCTGCATCAACGTCAGGAATTGACCTCGATAATCGATAACTATCGACGCGAGGCGCAGCCGCTACTTGCACCCTTAATGCTCCTCAAACACTATATGGCTGAGCACCCGAACACCTGGTTGTCCGGGCAACGTTATTTTGAACTCTGGCCTGCGATTTGGCGTTTACAGGGCAATGATTAATTTTTATCAGGGAGTGTTATGACCACGCATCTGGTCTGGTTTCGGCGTGATTTACGCCTGCATGACAATCTCGCGCTGGCGGCGGCTTGTCGGGATCGTTCTGCACATGTACTCGCGCTCTATATCTCCACGCCTGAACAGTGGAAGGCGCATGATATGGCCCCACGTCAGGCGGCATTGGTTAACGCGCAGTTGAACGCGTTGCAAACGGCGCTGGCAGAAAAGGGCATCCCGCTTCTGTTTCATGAAGTCGGTGATTTTGCGACCAGTGTGGAAACCGTCAAAAACGTCTGCGTACAGCATGGCGTCAGTCGAATATTTTATAACTATCAATATGAAATAAACGAACGCCAGCGTGATGCTGCCGTCGAAAAGTCATTACCTCAGGTGGTGTGCGAAGGGTTTGACGACAGCGTGATCCTGCCTCCGGGGGCGGTCATGACCGGTAATCACGAGATGTATAAAGTCTTTACGCCGTTTAAAAATGCCTGGCTGAAGCGGATAAAAGACGGGATCCCGGAATGTGTCAGTGCGCCGAAGGTGAGAGAAAGCGGTGCTCTTGACTCTCCATTAACATCCATCGCGCTGAGCTACCCGCAGCAGGATTTTGATACGCAGAAATTTCCGGCAGAAGAAAAATTGGCCATCGCGCAGTTACGCCATTTTTGCCAGCAGGCCGCCGGAGAATATGAACAACTGCGTGACTTTCCGGCGATTGACGGAACCAGTCGATTATCCGCGAGCCTGGCGACAGGAGGACTATCACCGCGCCAGTGCCTGAATCGACTGCTCGTGGAGCAGCCGCAGGCGCTTGAGGATGGGGCAGGCAGCGTTTGGTTGAATGAGCTTATCTGGCGTGAGTTTTATCGCCACTTGATGACTTACCATCCGGCGCTATGTCGGTATCAACCTTTTATTCGCTGGACCGAACGCGTGCAATGGCAGAATAATCCGACCCATTTCCAGGCCTGGAAAACAGGGAATACAGGCTACCCCATTGTGGATGCGGCCATGCGTCAGCTCAACGCCACGGGCTGGATGCATAATCGTTTACGCATGATTACCGCCAGTTTTTTAGTGAAAGACCTGCTGATCGACTGGCGTAAAGGCGAACAATATTTCATGTCGCAACTGATCGATGGCGACCTGGCGGCCAATAACGGCGGCTGGCAGTGGGCAGCCTCAACCGGAACTGACGCCGCACCGTATTTCCGTATCTTTAACCCCACGACGCAGGGCGAAAAATTCGACCGTGACGGTGAGTTTATCCGCCAGTGGCTGCCGGAACTGCGCGACGTGCCGGGTAAAGCCATTCATGAACCGTGGTCGTGGGCTGAAAAAGCGCAGGTAACACTGAGTTATCCTCGCCCGATTGTGGATCATAAACAGGCAAGGCTGGCGACGCTGGCGGCATATGAGGCGGCACGTAAGGGATAAGCACGCAGCGGATTTCTGCGTAATACCTTCCAACAGAATGAATATGTTGCAGTGGGGGGGCATTTAGCGCTGAAGCGTGTACGCAAGGCTGCTAATGCCTTGATGAAGAGGTTTTCCGCCAGCAGTAAAGTGCCGTCATCTTCATTCAGGTGACGGAATTTGATGACAACACCAACGACATCTACACCGCACGATGCGGTATTTAAAACGTTTTTACATCATCCAGAAACAGCTCGGGACTTCCTCGAAATTCATCTACCCGCAGATCTGCAAACGCTTTGCGATTTAAATACGCTGAAGCTGGAGTCAGAAAGCTTTATTGAAGCGGATTTACGTACCCGCTACTCCGACGTGCTCTGGTCTGTGCATACGCACGATGGTGAAGGTTATGTATACGTGGTTATAGAACACCAGAGTTCAGCCGATCCGCATATGGCTTTTCGTCTGCTGCGTTACGCAATAGCGGCGATGCAGCGTCATTTGGATGCCGGGCACAAAGAACTGCCGATTGTGATACCCATGCTGTTTTATCATGGCTGTCGAAGTCCGTATCCGTACTCACTGTGCTGGCTTGATGCGTTTACCGATCCTGTAACGGCACGGCAACTTTATGCCAGCGCATTTCCATTGGTGGATATCACAGTGGTGCCCGATGACGAAATCATGGCTCACAGGCGAATGGCACTGCTGGAACTAATGCAAAAACATATCCGTCAGCGGGATTTGATGGGGCTGGTAGATCAACTGGCCACGCTGTTACTTACAGGGTGCGCTAATGACACGCAACTACAGGCGATGTTTAATTACATCCTGCAATCCGGCGATGAATCTCGCTTTAATGAATTTATACAAGAGATGGCGCAACGGATCCCCCAACATAAGGAGAAGCTGATGACGATTGCCGAGCGGTTACGCTTAGATGGATTACAGGAAGGGTTGCAGCGAGGGTTGCAGCAAGGCAAACGAGAAGCCGCATTACGTATAGCGCAAACTATGTTGGAGCAGGGAATAGATCGCAACATGGTGCTTCTGGTTACAGGTCTTTCTGAAGAGGAGTTGACTGCCAGCCATGCGTAATTCCTGAAAAAAAGCCCGAATCAGATTACATCATCGGGCCCCTACACTCAGGATTCTACCGCCAGCGGACGGTTTCTGAACTTAAGCGACTGGTATAGCCAAATCAGCAGCACCAGCACCACACAGGCCAGCGCACCCCAGGTAATTTCACTAAAGACATCAATATAGGCATTGATGGAGTAGTTGATAGCGCCGGCAGCATCAAACGAGCCTTGTGAGGTCTGATCGGCGATAACACCTGCCAGGTAATTGGCGATGGCACCGGAAAGCAGCATATAAATGCCGGTTAATACGCCGGTAACACCAGGGATCTCAATACGCGTAATTTGTGACATTGCCACCGGATCGATAAACAGTTCGGCAAAGCCCATGACCGCCAACCCAAGTACCATCAGCGGCATGGAAGAGTGGCCGTAAGCAGCGGACCAGCGAGCGCTCAAGGTTAGAATACAGAACCCAGCGCTCATTAAGCCGAGGCCAAGGGCAAATTTACCCCAGATACGTACGGTACGATTGCCACTCACGCTTTCTTTGACTACCCACGCCAGTACGATACCGCACAGCATAACGGCAAAAGCGTTAACCGACTGGAACATCGCGGTAGGGACGGAATACCCCAGAATATCGCGGTTAACGAAGCGGTCGATATACAGGCTGATCGAACTGCCGCCCTGTTGAGCAAAGGCCCAAAACAACAGGCTAAAGAAGGTCAGTGTGACGATAAGCCCCAGATCTTTGCGCTGTTTCTGCGTCTGTGCCTGGCGATAAATCTTCGCCAGAACTGCCAGACCAATAACAGTGGCAACAATCAGTGCATAAACGGACCACTCTTTCCAGAACAGCACGGTAATCAGCAGCGGTGTGGTAACTAGCAGAACTAACAGCCAGGCCCAGTTTGGCAGAATAAAGGTTTTAGCACACAGAACGGCCTTGTTGACGCCGGTGGTGTGGGCGAAATGGCGATTACCACATAAGAAAATCACCAGCCCTGCCAGCATGCCGATGGCAGCCAGCGCAAAGCCCATCGCCCAACTGTACTCTTCCTGCACGTATCCGCAGGCAATTGGTGCGATGATCGAACCGATGTTACCGGCGGCGTAGAGCAGAGAGAATCCACCGTCGCGACGCGGGTCTTCAGGTTGATATAACTCGCCCAGCAGGCAACTGATATTTGATTTAAACAGACCGTAACCGCAGACAATTATCGCCAGCGACAAATAGAGGAACGCCGGAGCCATTTCACTGGCACCTAATACCAGATGTCCCACCGCCATTAAAAATGCGCCGATCATCACCGCCATTCGATTGCCGAGCACTTTATCGGCCAGGTATCCCCCGAGAATAGGGGTGACATAGACCAGCGAGCAGTAGGCGCTGAACAGTTCATATGCGTGATTATCGTCGTACTTAAGCTGGTTAGTGAGATACAGGATCAGCAGCGCACGCATGCCGTAAAAACTGAAGTATTCCCAGATTTGTAGCGCGACAACGTAGTATATCGCCCGTGGTTGAGATGCTTGTTTATTCATTATTTTCTCGAAGTAAATGCCTCGCGGCTGGCTGAACGTGCTGCGCGAGTGTGTTTCCTTAAAGTTGTAACTTTGATACAGATCTGATTATTTTTGCAATATGCTGTCTGATTGCATAAATATACATGAATTAGATCGCGTAGTGGTAAGCAAATCACGTTCAAAGCGGGTGTGATTGTTTCTTTATGTGTCAGTGAAATGGCTATCGACGAACGCAGGCGGGGACGCTATTTTAACCTAAGCTGTGTTGCTGATTGGGCAGGCAGAAATGATGACTACGAGGACGATGATGAAAAACACCGAACTGGAACAACTGATCAACGACAAACTAAACAGCGCCGCCATTAGCGATTATGCGCCGAATGGTTTGCAGGTTGAGGGCAAAGAGACGGTGCATAAAATCGTGGCCGGTGTGACTGCAAGCCAGGCATTGCTGGACGAGGCGGTACGCCAGCAAGCGGATGCGGTTATTGTTCACCACGGCTATTTCTGGAAAGGCGAATCTCCGGTTATTCGCGGCATGAAGCGCAATCGTCTGAAAACGTTGTTAGAAAATGATATCAACCTGTATGGCTGGCACTTGCCGCTGGATGCACACCCGGAATTGGGGAATAACGCGCAGTTGGCTGCGCTGTTGGGTATCACCGTGATGGGGGAAATTGAACCGCTGGTGCCATGGGGAGAACTCTCCATGCCGGTTCCGGGGCTGGAGCTGGCATCGTGGATTGAAGCGCGTTTAGGCCGTAAACCCTTATGGTGCGGTGATACCGGGCCGGAGAAAGTTCAGCGCGTTGCATGGTGTACCGGGGGCGGTCAAAGTTTTATTGATAGCGCAGCCCGATTTGGTGTCGACGCCTTTATTACCGGTGAAGTCTCTGAGCAAACCATTCACTCAGCCCGCGAGCAGGGGCTGCATTTTTATGCTGCCGGTCACCATGCGACCGAACGCGGCGGCATTCGCGCATTAAGCGAATGGCTGAATGAAAATACCGATCTGGACGTAACCTTTATCGATATTCCTAATCCAGCGTAATAAAGAGGGATGAAAGTGCAGCGAGCGCGTTGTTATCTGTTAGGTGAAACGGCGGTGGTTCTTGAACTGGAGCCCCCCATCACGCTGGCGACTCAGAAACGCATCTGGCGTCTGGCTCAGCGTTTAGTTGACGCCCCGAATGTGCTTGAAGCTATTCCGGGAATGAACAATATCACGGTTACCCTGCGCGACCCGCACACACTGGCTCTGGATGCGATTGAACGCCTGCAGCGCTGGTGGGAAGAGAGCGAAGCACTGGAGCCGGATTCACGCTTTATTGAAATACCTGTGACCTATGGCGGTGAGTTTGGCCCCGATCTGGCAGAGGTCGCCCGACACAGCGGATTAAGCGACAAGCAGGTCGTCGAACTTCATGCGTCAGTTGACTATGTGGTGTGGTTTATCGGTTTTCAGCCGGGATTTCCCTATCTCGGGAGCTTACCTGAACAGCTGCATACCCCCAGACGTGCGGAACCGCGTTTGCTTGTTCCGGCAGGTTCTGTCGGTATCGGTGGATCTCAAACGGGGATCTACCCGCTTGCAACACCTGGTGGATGGCAATTGATTGGGCGTACCTCCGTTGCGTTATTTGATCCAAAACGGGAGGAGCCGATTCTGTTACGGGCTGGCGATACCGTGCGTTTTGTCCCGCAGAAGGAGGGGATATGTTAAACATCATCCGCGCTGGCATGTACACCTCAGTACAGGACGGGGGACGCCATAGTTTTCGTCAATCCGGAATTAGTCACTGTGGCGCGCTGGATAAACCGGCCTTGAACGTGGCTAACCTGCTGGTGGGTAATGATGCGAATGCCGCAGCGTTGGAAATCACGCTGGGGCAACTGGTGGTGGAGTTTGAAGCCGATGGCTGGTTTGCCCTTACCGGTGCCGGATGCGAAGCGCATCTGGATCGAACTCCCGTATGGAGCGGATGGCGGTTACCGGTAAAAGCCGGGCAGCGCCTGACGCTAAAACGCCCGCTTCATGGCATGCGCAGTTATCTGGCGGTAGCGGGCGGTATTGATGTTCCTGAAGTGATGGGTTCGCGTAGTACCGATCTGAAAGTGGGCATTGGTGGGTTTGAAGGGCGTCTGCTGCGTGATGGCGATCGACTGGCGATTGGCGTATCGACCCGGCAATTCAGCGGGCCACAAGGTGTAAAACAACTGATGTGGGGTAATCTCATTCGCGCACTGCCCGGCCCTGAATATCAGGAGTTTGATGAGGTATCGCAGGCCTCTTTCTGGCGCTCGCCGTGGCAGCTTAGCCCGCAAAGTAACCGTATGGGGTATCGTCTTCAGGGGCAACCGCTGACGCGCACGACCGATCGCGAGCTGCTGTCGCATGGTTTGCTCCCCGGCGTGGTGCAGGTTCCGCATAATGGCCAGCCAATCGTGCTGATGAACGATGCTCAGACGACGGGTGGCTATCCCCGCATCGCCTGTATTGTCGAGGCAGATATGTATCATCTGGCGCAGATCCCGCTCGGTCAGCCGATTCATTTTGTGCAGTGTTCACTGGAGGAAGCGCTGAAGGCGCGGTACGACCAGCAGCGTTATCTGGAACAGTTAGCATGGCGACTTAACAATGAAAATTGATCTCAATGCAGACCTCGGTGAGGGATGTGCGAACGATGCAGCGTTGCTGCAATTGGTGTCATCGGCCAACATCGCCTGTGGGTATCACGCAGGCGATGCGCAAACTATGCTCTCAAGCGTGCGTGATGCGTTAAAAAATGGTGTGGCGGTAGGTGCGCACCCCAGCTTTCCGGATCGGGAAAATTTTGGTCGTAGCGCCATGGCACTGCCTGCACAAACGGTGTATGCGCAGACGCTGTATCAAATTGGCGCGCTGGCTGCCATCACGCGGGCAGAAGGCGGCGTGATGCGCCATGTCAAACCGCATGGCATGCTCTATAACCAGGCGGCGAAAGATCCTCAATTGGCCGATGCGATTGCGAAAGCGGTTCATGCCTGCGATCCGTCGCTGGTTCTGGTCGGGCTGGCGGGAAGCGAACTGATTCGCGCTGGAGAACACTATGGCTTGATAACGCGTCAGGAGGTTTTTGCCGATCGGGGTTATCAGGCTGATGGCAGTCTGGTACCTCGCAGCCAGCCGGGCGCACTGATTGAGGATGAAGAGCAGGCGCTGGCGCAAACGTTAGAAATGGTGCAATCCTGCAGAGTAAAAAGCCAAAGTGGAACATGGGCAAGCGTGACCGCCCAGACGGTATGCATTCATGGGGATGGCGAGCACGCACTCGCTTTTGCCCGTCGCTTGCGTAGCGCCTTTAATGCATGCAATATTGAAATTGGTGCATAAGATTTACCATACAAAACAACAATATATTACACAACAACATATACGGGAATGAATTATGGGAGAGGTAATTTCTCTCTGGCCATTGGCGGGGATCGCCGTCATCGTGGTCGGATTTCTTTTACGTTTTAATCCGGTATTGGTGGTTATTATTGCCGGGATCGTCACGGGACTGGCGGCGCATATGCCGATTGCCACCATCCTCGAGAAGCTGGGTGAAGGTTTTCTTAACACCCGCAACCTGCCGTTTATCCTGCTGATCCCGCTGGCGGTTATTGGCCTGCTGGAACGTCACGGACTCAAAGAGCGTGCTCAGGCGTGGATTGCGAAAATCCGCAGTGCCACCAGTGGCCGTCTGCTTATTGTCTATCTGTTCATTCGCGAAGCGACCGCTGCGTTAGGGCTGACCAGTCTGGGCGGGCATCCGCAGATGGTGCGCCCGCTGCTGGCGCCAATGGCGGAAGGGGCCGCCGAGAAAAATCACGGCGAGATACCCGGCGCGGTTCGCTATCGCCTGCGCGCAATGTCAGCGGCGACCGATAACGTCGGGCTGTTTTTCGGTGAAGATATCTTTGTTGCCTTCGGCGCGATCATATTCATGCACAACTTTATGCTGGAGTCTGGAGGGATCCAGACCGAACCTCTGCATATCGCCTTGTGGGGGATCCCAACGGCAATTTGTGCTTTCCTGATCCACGGCACGCGTTTGTGGCGTCTGGATAGCTATTTGCAACGTGAGGTGGCGAAAGCAAATGCCGCAGCGAAAGGGGAAGCGAAATGAATTTTCAACAAAGCTATCTCTACTGGCTGGCAGGTGCGGTATTACTGATTGTGGCGCTGATGTCCTGGCAGGACAAAGCAAACCCGCGCCGTTTCACCACAGGCCTGTTTTGGGGCATATATGGCGTACTGTTTCTGCTTGGTGACTGGACATACTCGCTGTTTGGCGATAAACGCGCAGTGCATATTGCCGTCGGCGTTGCGGTGGTCGTGCTGGCCCTGATCGCGGGTTTTGGCGGTGTGAAGCTGGGAAGCTACCATCAACGCACGCAGCAACAGCGCGAAGAAAGCGCCAGCCGCCTGGGCAACCGCCTGTTTTTCCCAGCGTTGGCGATCCCGGTGGTAACGGTCATTGGCGTACTGATGTTCAACCATATTCCGGGCTTACAGGATGCGCTGTTCGGGCCGGGTAATCACGCCACTCTGGTGACGCTCTTTTCAATGACAGCGGGTTCGTTGATTGGTCTGGCGATGGCGATAAAAATGACCCATGAGCGGGTGCATCAACCGATTCAGGAGGCACGCCGTCTGCTGGACTCCATTGGCTGGGCGTTCATTCTGCCGCAGATTCTGGCTACGCTTGGGTTGCTGTTTACAGCTGCGGGTGTCGGTAGCGGCATTTCATACCTGACGCAGGAATATCTGGCGGTGGATAGTCGCTTTATCGCGGTGGCGGTGTACACCATCGGCATGGCATTGCTGACCATGGTTATGGGTAATGCGTTTGCTGCTTTCCCGATCGTGACCGCTGGGATTGGTATTCCAATCCTCGTACTGCAACACGGCGGCAACCCAGCGGTAATGGCGGCGATTGGTATGTTCTCCGGCTATTGTGGGACGCTGATGACGCCGATGGCGGCGAACTTTAATATTGTTCCTGCAGCGTTGCTGGAACTACCGGACAAAAATGCGGTGATTAAAGCGCAGGTGCCAACCGGCATACTGCTGCTGCTGGTCAACGTGTTCCTGATGTATTTCCTGATGTTCCTGTAAGGAGGAAGGATGAAAACAGTACTCATCACGGGATTTGAACCCTTTGGCGGCGAGTCAGTTAACCCTTCCTGGGAAGTGGTCTCGAGCCTCGACAATGCTATTATCGGCGGATGCCGCGTAATAGCCCGCCAACTACCGTGTGTCTTTGGCGAGTCCCTCGCTGTACTCAACGCCGCGATTGACGCGTTGTCGCCATCACTGGTGCTGGCGGTGGGGCAGGCGGGTGGTCGCACGGATATCACCGTGGAACGCGTGGCAATTAACGTTGACGATGCGCGTATTGCGGATAACCAGGGGCAACAGCCGGTAGATGTGCCGATTGTGGTCGATGGCCCGGCGGCATGGTTTAGTTCGTTGCCGATTAAAGCGATGGTTGTCGCCATGCGCAACGCGGGAATTCCGGCCTCGGTTTCCCAGACTGCGGGTACTTTCGTGTGTAACCACGTGATGTATGGCCTGCTGCATAAACTACGCGACGTACCGGCGGTGAAGGGCGGCTTTATTCATATCCCTTATTTGCCGCAACAGGCTGCACAGCATCCCGGGGCGCCAAGTATGGCGACAGAAACGGTGCGCCGTGCGCTGGAGATTGCGATTGCCACCGCCTTGCAGGTGGAAAGCGATATCGCAGTGACGGGCGGCGCAACACATTAACAAAGGACAGTATTATGCCTGAAGGCCCGGAGATCCGCCGCGCGGCGGATAACCTGGAGGCGGCAGTCAAAGGCAAACCCCTGACGGATGTCTGGTTTGCCTTTGAGCAGTTAAAACCGTATCAATCTCAACTGATTGGGCAACGTGTTACCCAGCTTGAAACGCGGGGGAAAGCATTACTGACCCATTTTTCTAATGGCCTGACGCTGTACAGTCACAATCAGCTCTATGGCGTGTGGCGAGTGGTGGATACAGGCAAAATTCCGCAAACTTCGCGGGTACTGCGTGTCAGTCTGCAGACACACGACAAAACTATCCTGCTCTATAGCGCGTCTGATATCGAAATGCTGACGCCAGAACAGCTCTCCACCCATCCGTTCCTGCAACGGGTAGGGCCGGATGTACTGGATTTACGTTTAACGCCCGATGAGGTTAAAGCGCGTCTGTTATCTCCGCGTTTTCGCAATCGCCAGTTTTCTGGTCTGCTACTGGACCAGGCGTTTCTGGCGGGATTAGGTAACTACCTGCGGGTAGAGATCCTTTGGCAGGTTGGGTTGACCGGGCAGCATAAAGCGTCGCAGCTTAGTGATGAGCAACTGGATCAACTGGCACATGCGCTGCTTGATATTCCGCGGTTGTCTTATACTACCCGCGGCCTGGTCGATGAGAATAAACATCACGGTGCGTTGTTTCGCTTTAAGGTCTTTCATCGGGACGGCGAAACCTGTGAGCGTTGTGGTGGAATAATCGAGAAAACGATGCTCTCTTCGCGCCCCTTTTACTGGTGCCCGGGTTGTCAGCACTAAGCGGGTTGTTTTGGTGCGTGCACCGAAATAAACCGCGCGACTGCGGGGCCAGTTAACAAAATGCTGAACAGTCGCAGGGTTTGCATCGCCATGATGAGCGCCATATCAGCGTGGCTTCCTGCGGCGATCACCGCAACAGAATCCACTCCTCCAGGACTGGTTGCCAGATAGGCAGTGAGAAAATCGATCTGCATGTAATGCGCCAGTCCCCAGGCCATGGCTGCGCAGATCGCCATCAGTGAAAAAATAGACAACAGGATCTGTGGCAGTGGTCGTAATGCCATCAAAAAGATCTGCTTGTCAAAGCCAAGACCGATTTGCCAGCCAATTGACATGTAGGCTATAGCCAGTAGCCATTCCGGCAGTTCAATCACCATCACTCCGCTTGCATTCAGCATGGCACCCACCAGCATTGGCAATAGCATAACGCCAGAGGGAATACGCAGTAGGCGTCCAGCCGTGCCGGCAACGGCGGCCAGTATCAGAGTGCTGAAAAGATTGCCGCTTAGCGGCGGAAACCAGATGATTTGTTCACTGACCGTTTGGGCCTGGTCGCCCATCACCAGCCGGGTGACCAGCGCTGCCGCGCCGACCACCAACAGTACGCGCAGATACTGCATAAACGCCACCAGCCGGATGTCGGCGCCATAATCCTGGGCCATTGCGACCATTGCCGCTGCACCGCCTGGTGACGAGCCCCACGCACCGGTATTCCCCGGTAGATTACTATAACGAACCAGCAGCCAGCCGATTATCGCGCTGCTGATAAGGGTTGCCAGCAGGATAACAATCACCATCGGCCAGTGGGCTGCAAGGGTTGTGAAGATTGAACTGGTCAGATTTTGGGCAATCATGCAGCCGAGAATCGCCTGTGCGCCAAGAAATGTGCAGCGAGGAGGATGCAGCGAGATGCCGCGCATACTGAAAATGATGCCGACGATCATCGAACCGAGCAGCAAGGGGCCTGGAAGATGGATAAACAGAAAGAGCAGGGAAAGAAGGAGCGATAGCACAAACAACAGGCTCCACTGCAAAACAGGCATCCCATGCTCCTGAGTAAAATGTGAGAAATCTCAGTAAATCATAGAGAAAGCACGATAAGAATAAAATAATGTGGATCAAATAAAAACAGGCCGGACATAGGCATCACTGCTTTATCCGGCCTGGGAGCGTTTATAACTTTAAGCCGGACAAGCGCTAGCGCCATCCGGCAGACAATTAACGCTTAATATCAGACTTAAAATCGCGCTTGTCGTAGCCGGTGTACAGCTGACGAGGACGGGCGATTTTCATGCCGTCGGTGTGCATTTCGTTCCAGTGTGCAATCCAGCCAACGGTACGTGCCATGGCGAAGATAACGGTGAACATGGAGGACGGAATACCCATCGCTTTCAGGATGATGCCGGAGTAGAAGTCTACGTTCGGGTAGAGTTTCTTCTCGATGAAGTACGGGTCGTTGAGCGCAATGTGCTCAAGTTCCATCGCCACTTCCAGCAGATCATCTTTGGTGCCCAGTTCTTTCAGTACTTCATGGCAGGTTTCACGCATGACGGTAGCGCGCGGGTCATAGTTTTTATAAACACGGTGACCAAAGCCCATCAGGCGGAAGGAATCATTCTTGTCTTTCGCGCGGCGAACAAATTCCGGAATGTGTTTAACAGAGCTGATTTCTTCCAGCATTTTCAGCGCAGCTTCGTTTGCGCCGCCGTGTGCCGGTCCCCACAGGGAAGCAATACCTGCCGCGATGCAGGCAAACGGGTTAGCGCCAGAAGAGCCCGCGGTACGTACGGTAGAGGTTGAGGCGTTCTGTTCGTGGTCGGCGTGCAGGATTAAGATACGGTCCATTGCGCGTTCCAGAATCGGATTCACTTCGTATTTTTCGCACGGCGTAGAGAACATCATGTTCAGGAAGTTACCGGCGTAGGAGAGATCGTTACGTGGGTACACGAACGGCTGCCCGATGGAATATTTGTAGCACATCGCTGCCATGGTTGGCATTTTGGACAGCAGGCGGAAGGCGGCGATTTCACGGTGACGTGCGTTGTTTACATCCAGCGAGTCATGATAGAACGCTGCCAGCGCTCCGGTAACACCGCACATAACGGCCATCGGGTGAGAGTCGCGGCGGAAACCGTGGAACAGACGGGTGATCTGCTCGTGGATCATGGTATGGCGAGTGACTGTGGTTTTGAACTCGTCGTACTCTTCCTGCGTCGGTTTTTCGCCGTACAGCAGGATATAACACACTTCCAGATAGTTGGACTCGGTCGCCAGTTGGTCAATCGGGAAGCCGCGATGCAGCAAAACACCTTCGTCACCGTCGATGAAAGTAATTTTGGATTCGCAGGATGCGGTAGAGGTGAAACCTGGGTCAAAAGTAAACATCCCTTTTGAGCCAAGGCTACGAATATCAATAACATCTTGACCGAGCGTACCTTTCAGCACATCCAGTTCAATAGCAGCGTCACCATTTAGAGTGAGTTTTGCTTTAGTATCAGCCATTTACGGTCTCCTTAGCGCCTTATTGCTTAAGACTGCCGGAACTTAAATTTGCCTTCGTGCATCAATAAACCGTTACCAGTTTGTTATTTGGCTCGCCGCTCTGCGAAAGAGGGGATGACCTGGGTACAGAGCTATGGGCGCTTGCAGGTAAAACGGTCTTTTCATGGCGAATAAACTGCAAATCAAGAACTTAGCAATCCGAATTATTTAACCTGTCTATCACTAATAACTGTCCTGAAGGTATTGGTCAATACTTCCACACTGTTACATAACTAAATCTCCGGTGAAAGAGTGACCCCATAACTTTTACGCATTATATGCTTTTTCTGGTGTCGTTTGTAACAACTTTGTTTAATGATTGTCAAATCAGATGATTAAAAATTAAAATAATGTTGTTATCGTGACCTATGTCACTGTTCGGGATAAAACCCGACAAACTATATGTAGGTTAATTGTAATGATTTTGTGAACGTCCTATACTGCCGCCAGGTCTCCGGAATACCCTGCAATCCCGAGCCAACCAGCGTTGTAACGTGTCGTTTTAGCATCTGGAAGCAGTGTTTTATATGACGCGTAGTTATAGTAAGGACGCTGTCTGACCCGCACGCAGACCGGAGGAAGGAAATCCCGTCGTCTTTCAGGCTACAGGTGTCTTCATCTTCTGTACCCGAAGTCTAAAGGGAATAATAAGAACAGCATGTGGGCGTTATTCATGATAAGAAATGTGAAAAAACAAAGACCTGTCAATCTGGATCTGCAAACGATCCGGTTCCCAATCACGGCGATAGCGTCCATTCTCCATCGCGTATCCGGAGTGATCACCTTTGTGGCGGTCGGGATTCTGTTGTGGTTATTGGGTACCAGCCTTTCCTCCCCTGAAGGTTTCCTCACCGCGTCATCCATTATGAATAACTTCTTTGTGGAGTTAATTCTGTGGGGGATCCTGATTGCGCTGGCATATCACGCCGTAATGGGTATTCGCCATCTGTTGATGGATTTTGGCTATATCGAAGAAACCCTCGAAGCAGGGACACGCTCCGCCAAAATTTGTTTCGTTATCATTGTCGTGCTTTCACTTCTCGCAGGAGTCCTCGTATGGTAAGCAACGCCTCCGCATTAGGACGCAACGGCGTACATGACTTCATTCTGGTCCGTGCTACCGCTATCGTTCTGACGTTATACATCATCTATATGGTCGGTTTCTTCGCCACCAGCGGCGAGCTGACGTATGAAGTCTGGACCGGTTTCTTCTCATCGGCATTCACCAAAGTCTTCACCCTGCTGGCACTCTTCTCCATCTTGATTCATGCCTGGATTGGCATGTGGCAGGTGTTGACCGACTACGTTAAACCTCTGGCTGTGCGCCTGATTCTGCAACTGGCTATCGTCGTTGCGCTGGTGGTTTACGTCATTTATGGATTTGTTGTGGTGTGGGGTGTGTAATGAAACTGCCAGTCAGAGAATTTGATGCTGTTGTGATTGGTGCCGGCGGCGCAGGTATGCGCGCGGCGCTGCAAATTTCCCAGAGCGGTCAGACCTGTGCGCTGCTCTCCAAAGTGTTCCCAACCCGTTCCCATACCGTATCCGCGCAGGGTGGCATCACCGTTGCGCTCGGTAATACCCATGAAGATAACTGGGAATGGCACATGTACGACACCGTTAAAGGGTCGGACTACATTGGTGACCAGGACGCTATTGAATATATGTGTAAAACCGGTCCGGAAGCGATTCTGGAGCTGGACCACATGGGGCTGCCGTTCTCTCGCCTCGACAATGGCACAATTTATCAACGTCCGTTTGGCGGCCAGTCGAAGAACTTCGGCGGCGAGCAGGCGGCACGTACTGCGGCAGCGGCCGACCGTACCGGTCATGCACTGTTGCACACGCTGTATCAGCAGAACCTGAAAAACCATACCACCATCTTCTCCGAGTGGTATGCGCTGGACCTGGTGAAAAACGCCGATGGCGCCGTTGTCGGTTGTACCGCGCTGTGTATCGAAACCGGTGAAGTGGTTTACTTCAAAGCCCGCGCGACCGTGCTGGCGACCGGTGGTGCTGGCCGTATTTATCAGTCCACCACTAATGCCCACATCAATACCGGTGACGGTGTTGGTATGGCTATCCGCGCTGGCGTGCCGGTGCAGGATATGGAGATGTGGCAGTTCCACCCAACCGGTATCGCCGGTGCAGGCGTTCTGGTAACAGAAGGCTGCCGTGGTGAAGGTGGCTACCTGCTGAACAAACATGGCGAGCGCTTCATGGAGCGTTATGCCCCGAATGCGAAAGACCTGGCGGGTCGTGACGTGGTGGCGCGTTCCATCATGATCGAAATTCGCGAAGGTCGCGGCTGCGACGGCCCGTGGGGTCCGCACGCCAAACTGAAACTCGACCACCTGGGTAAAGAAGTACTGGAATCCCGTCTGCCGGGTATTCTCGAACTGTCCCGTACCTTTGCTCACGTTGACCCGGTCAAAGAGCCGATTCCGGTTATCCCAACCTGCCACTATATGATGGGCGGTATTCCGACCAAAGTAACCGGTCAGGCGCTGACCGTGAATGAGCAGGGCGAAGATGTGGTGATCCCTGGGCTGTTTGCCGTCGGCGAAATCGCCTGCGTGTCGGTTCACGGCGCCAACCGTCTGGGCGGCAACTCGCTGCTGGACCTGGTAGTATTTGGTCGTGCGGTTGGTCTGCATCTGCAGGAATCCATCGCTGAGCAGGGTGACCTGCTGGATGCGACCGAAGATGAAATCGACGCTTCTCTGGCGCGTCTGAACCGCTGGAACGGTAACCGTAACGGTGAAGACCCGGTGGCGATTCGCAAAGCGCTGCAAGAATGTATGCAGCATAACTTCTCGGTATTCCGCGAAGGCGATGCGATGGCGAAAGGTCTGGAAGAGCTGAAAGCGATCCGCGAACGCCTGAAAAATGCCCGTCTGGACGATACCTCCAGCGAGTTCAACACCCAGCGCGTTGAGTGTCTGGAGTTGGATAACCTGATGGAGACCGCGTACGCCACTGCAGTATCTGCAAACTTCCGTACCGAAAGCCGTGGCGCGCATAGCCGCTTCGACTTCCCGGAACGTGATGATGAAAACTGGCTGTGCCATTCCCTGTACCTGCCAGAGTCGGAATCCATGACGCGACGTCAAGTCAATATGGAACCGAAGCTGCGCCCGGCATTCCCGCCGAAGATTCGTACTTATTAATGCGGAGACAGGACAATGAAACTCGAGTTTTCAGTTTATCGCTATAACCCGGATGTTGACGACGCTCCGCGCATGCAGGATTACACCCTGGAGGCGGAAGAAGGGCGCGACATGATGCTGCTGGATGCCTTGATGCAGCTGAAAGAAAAAGATCCGTCGCTGTCGTTCCGCCGCTCGTGCCGTGAGGGGGTTTGTGGCTCCGACGGTCTGAACATGAACGGCAAAAATGGACTGGCCTGTATCACTCCTATTTCTGCGCTGAATCAGCCGGGCAAAAAAATTGTCATTCGCCCGCTGCCGGGTTTACCGGTTGTGCGCGATTTGGTGGTAGACATGGGGCAATTCTACGCACAGTATGAGAAGATTAAGCCTTACTTGTTGAATAATGGGAAAAATCCGCCAGCTCGTGAGCATTTACAAATGCCAGAGCAGCGTGAGAAGCTCGATGGGCTGTATGAATGTATTTTGTGTGCATGCTGCTCAACGTCCTGCCCATCATTCTGGTGGAACCCGGACAAGTTTATTGGCCCGGCAGGTCTGCTGGCAGCGTATCGCTTCTTAATTGATAGCCGCGATACCGAGACCGACAGCCGCCTGGAAGGTTTAAGTGACGCTTTCAGCGTATTCCGCTGCCATAGCATCATGAACTGCGTCAGCGTATGTCCGAAAGGACTGAACCCGACGCGCGCCATCGGCCATATTAAGTCGATGCTGCTCAAACGTAGTGCGTAAGTAGTTGTAGTGGTTGCCGGATGGCGACGTAGCGTCTTATCCGGCCTACGGGTTACGTACCTTGTAGGCCTGATTAGCGAAGCGCCATCAGGCAATTTAAGTGCAGGAAACCTCTAAAAACTGCCACATTATTAGACAGTTTTTAAAGGTTCCTTAGCGGACGCAGATGACACGACAGTCCGCAACAAGTGAACCCCGGCACGCACATCGGTGTGCGTGGTAGTATCCACGGCGAAGTAAGCATACAAATGCTTAAGGGATCACGATGCAGAACAGCGCTTTGAAAGCCTGGTTGGACTCTTCTTACCTCTCTGGTTCTAACCAGAGCTGGATAGAACAGCTCTATGAAGACTTCTTAACCGACCCTGACTCGGTAGATGCTAACTGGCGTTCGACGTTCCAGCAGTTACCTGGTACCGGAGTCAAACCGGATCAACTTCACTCAAAAACACGTGATTATTTCCGTCGACAGGCGTTGATTACCCCACGTTACTCTTCTTCTATTTCCGACCCTGATGCCAATGTGAAGCAGGTTAAAGTCCTGCAGCTCATTAACGCCTATCGTTTCCGCGGTCATCAGCATGCGAATCTTGATCCGCTGGGACTGTGGCAGCAAGAAAATGTGGCCGATCTGGACCCGTCTTTCCACGATCTGACCGATGCGGATTTCCAGGAAAGCTTTAACGTAGGTTCTTTTGCCGGCGGCAAAGACACGATGAAGCTGAGCGACCTGGTTGTTGCGCTGAAGCAAACCTACTGCGGCCCAATTGGCGCCGAGTATATGCACATCACCAGCACCGAAGAAAAACGTTGGCTTCAGCAGCGTATCGAGTCTGGCCGTGCCGCATTCAGCAGCGAAGAGAAGAAACGCTTCCTCAGTGAACTGACCGCAGCAGAAGGTCTGGAACGCTACCTGGGCGCTAAGTTCCCGGGCGCGAAACGCTTCTCGCTGGAAGGCGGCGATGCGTTAATCCCAATGCTCAAAGAGATGATCCGCCACGCCGGTAACAGCGGTACCCGTGAAGTGGTACTGGGCATGGCGCACCGTGGTCGTCTGAACGTTCTGGTTAACGTACTGGGCAAACGCCCGCAGGAACTGTTCGACGAATTTGCGGGCAAACATAAAGAACATCTCGGCACCGGTGACGTGAAGTACCACATGGGCTTCTCATCAGATATCGAAACCGAAGGCGGCCTGGTGCACCTGGCGCTGGCGTTTAACCCGTCGCACCTGGAAATCGTTAGCCCGGTGGTTATCGGTTCTGTACGTGCACGTCTGGATCGTCTGGACGAGCCGAGCAGCAATAAAGTCCTGCCAATCACCATTCACGGTGATGCGGCAGTTACCGGGCAGGGCGTGGTTCAGGAAACCCTGAACATGTCGAAAGCGCGTGGTTACGAAGTGGGCGGTACCGTTCGCATCGTTATCAACAACCAGGTGGGCTTCACTACGTCTAACCCGCTGGATGCGCGTTCTACACCGTACTGTACCGACATCGGTAAGATGGTTCAGGCGCCGATTTTCCACGTGAACGCGGATGACCCGGAAGCGGTCGCTTTCGTGACCCGCCTGGCGCTGGATTTCCGTAATACCTTTAAACGCGATGTCTTTATCGATCTGGTGTGCTACCGCCGTCACGGCCACAACGAAGCCGACGAGCCGAGCGCAACCCAGCCGCTGATGTATCAGAAAATCAAAAAGCATCCGACCCCGCGCAAAATCTACGCTGATAAGCTGGAAGCGGACAAGGTCGCCACGCTGGAAGATGCGACCGAGATGGTCAATCTGTACCGTGACGCGCTGGATGCTGGCGAATGCGTAGTGAAAGAGTGGCGTCCAATGAACATGCACTCCTTCACCTGGTCGCCGTACCTCAACCACGAATGGGATGAAAACTACCCGAACAAAGTTGAGATGAAGCGTCTGCAGGAGCTGGCAAAACGCATCAGCACCGTACCTGAAGCGGTTGAAATGCAGTCGCGTGTTGCCAAGATTTACGGCGACCGCCAGGCCATGGCCGCAGGCGAGAAGCTGTTTGACTGGGGTGGTGCAGAGAATCTGGCTTACGCCACGCTGGTTGACGAAGGCATTCCGGTCCGTCTGTCGGGTGAAGACTCCGGTCGCGGAACCTTCTTCCACCGTCACGCGGTGATTCATAACCAGGCGAACGGTTCAACCTACACTCCGCTGCAGCATGTGCATAACGGACAAGGCACCTTCCGCGTATGGGACTCCGTGCTGTCTGAAGAAGCCGTGCTGGCGTTCGAGTACGGTTATGCCACAGCAGAACCGCGCACGCTAACCATCTGGGAAGCACAGTTCGGTGACTTCGCTAACGGTGCACAGGTCGTTATCGACCAGTTCATCTCTTCCGGCGAGCAGAAATGGGGCCGTATGTGTGGTCTGGTTATGCTGCTGCCGCACGGCTATGAAGGTCAGGGTCCGGAGCACTCCTCCGCGCGTCTGGAACGTTATCTGCAACTTTGCGCTGAGCAAAACATGCAGGTTTGCGTCCCGTCTACCCCGGCGCAGGTTTACCACATGCTGCGTCGTCAGGCGCTGCGCGGTATGCGTCGTCCGCTGGTGGTGATGTCACCGAAGTCGCTGCTGCGTCATCCGCTGGCGGTGTCTACGCTGGACGAACTGGCAAATGGTACTTTCCTGCCAGCCATTGGCGAAGTAGATGAACTTGATCCTAAAGGCGTGAAGCGCGTCGTGATGTGTTCTGGTAAGGTTTATTACGACCTACTGGAGCAACGCCGCAAGAACGACCAAAAAGATGTCGCCATTGTGCGCATCGAACAGCTCTATCCGTTCCCGCATAAAGCGGTGCAGGAGGCGCTGAAACCATTTGCTCACGTACATGATTTTGTCTGGTGCCAGGAAGAGCCGCTCAACCAGGGCGCATGGTACTGCAGCCAGCATCATTTCCGTGAAGTAATTCCATTTGGGTCAGCTCTGCGTTATGCAGGTCGCCCGGCCTCTGCCTCTCCGGCAGTAGGGTATATGTCCGTTCACCAGAAGCAGCAACAAGATCTGGTAAATGACGCGCTGAACGTCGATTAAATAAAGGATAAATAATGAGTAGCGTAGATATTCTTGTTCCCGACCTGCCTGAATCCGTAGCGGATGCAACGGTTGCAACCTGGCACAAAAAACCGGGCGATGCAGTACGTCGTGATGAAGTACTGGTAGAAATCGAAACTGACAAAGTGGTACTGGAAGTACCGGCATCAGCGGACGGTATTCTTGATGCGGTTCTGGAAGATGAAGGGACAACCGTCACTTCTCGCCAGATCCTCGGTCGCCTGCGTGAAGGCAACAGCACCGGTAAAGAAACCAGTGCTAAGTCTGAAGAGAAAGATTCTACTCCGGCACAGCGCCAGCAGGCGTCTCTTGCTGAGCAGAACAACGATGCCCTGAGCCCGGCGATCCGTCGCCTGCTGGGTGAGCATAACCTCGAAGCCAGCGCTATCAACGGCACCGGTGTCGGCGGTCGTATCACCCGTGAAGATGTTGAAAAACATCTGGCGAAAGCTCCGGCTGCGAAAGCCGAAGCAAAAGCGCCGGCTGCAGCACCTGCACCGCAGGCTCAACTGGGCGCGCGTGGCGAAAAACGTGTTCCGATGACCCGTCTGCGCAAACGCGTAGCCGAGCGTCTGCTGGAAGCGAAAAATTCTACCGCCATGCTGACCACGTTCAACGAAGTCAACATGAAGCCAATCATGGACCTGCGTAAGCAATACGGTGATGCGTTCGAGAAACGCCACGGTATCCGTCTGGGCTTTATGTCTTTCTACGTGAAAGCGGTTGTTGAAGCGCTGAAACGCTATCCGGAAGTGAACGCGTCCATCGACGGCGATGACGTGGTTTACCACAACTACTTTGATGTCAGCATGGCGGTCTCCACGCCGCGTGGCCTGGTCACGCCGGTCCTGCGTGATGTGGATCTGCTGGGTATGGCTGACATTGAGAAGAATATTAAAGAACTGGCAGTTAAAGGTCGCGACGGCAAGTTGACGGTCGAAGATCTGACGGGTGGTAACTTCACCATCACTAACGGTGGTGTGTTCGGTTCCCTGATGTCTACGCCGATCATCAACCCACCGCAGAGCGCCATCCTGGGTATGCATGCCATCAAAGATCGTCCGATGGCGGTAGACGGCAAGGTTGAAATCCTGCCGATGATGTATCTGGCGCTGTCTTATGACCACCGTCTGATCGATGGTCGTGAGTCAGTAGGCTTCCTGGTAACCATTAAAGAGTTGCTGGAAGATCCAACGCGTCTGCTGCTGGACGTGTAGTTAATAAGAGTATCACCTGCCCCGTAGGTCTGGACGCTTATCAGACCTACGGGTAAAAGATAACGATTACCTGAAGGATGGACAGAACACATGAACTTACATGAATATCAGGCAAAACAACTTTTTGCCCGCTATGGCTTACCGGCACCGGTGGGTTATGCCTGTACTACTCCGCGTGAAGCCGAAGAAGCTGCATCTAAAATCGGCGCTGGCCCGTGGGTAGTGAAATGTCAGGTTCACGCTGGTGGCCGTGGTAAAGCGGGCGGTGTGAAGGTGGTAAACAGCAAAGAAGACATTCGCGCTTTTGCTGAACACTGGCTGGGTAAACGTCTGGTCACTTACCAGACAGATGCTCATGGCCAACCGGTAAATCAGATTCTGGTTGAAGCCGCGACCGACATTGGTAAAGAACTTTACCTCGGCGCAGTTGTTGACCGTAGCTCCCGTCGCGTGGTCTTCATGGCCTCTACCGAAGGCGGCGTGGAAATCGAAAAAGTAGCGGAAGAAACCCCGCACCTGATCCACAAAGTGGCGCTCGATCCGCTGGCAGGCCCGATGCCTTACCAGGGGCGTGAGCTGGCGTTCAAACTGGGTCTGGAAGGTAAACAGGTTCAGCAGTTCACCAAGATCTTCATGGGTCTGGCGACTATCTTCCTGGAGCGCGATCTGGCGCTGATCGAAATCAACCCACTGGTTGTGACCAAGCAGGGAGACCTGATCTGCCTCGACGGCAAACTGGGCGCTGACGGCAACGCACTGTTCCGCCAGGCTGACCTGCGCGAAATGCGCGACCAGTCTCAGGAAGATCCGCGTGAAGCGCAGGCTGCACAGTGGGAACTGAACTACGTCGCACTGGACGGCAACATCGGTTGTATGGTTAACGGTGCGGGCCTGGCAATGGGCACCATGGACATCGTTAAGCTGCACGGCGGCGAACCGGCTAACTTCCTCGACGTTGGCGGCGGTGCGACCAAAGAGCGTGTAACCGAAGCGTTCAAAATTATCCTCTCTGATGACAATGTTAAAGCCGTACTGGTTAACATCTTCGGCGGTATCGTACGTTGCGATCTGATCGCTGACGGTATCATCGGCGCGGTAGCAGAAGTAGGTGTAAACGTTCCGGTCGTGGTACGTCTGGAAGGTAACAACGCTGAACTCGGCGCGAAAAAACTGGCTGATAGCGGCCTGAATATTATTGCAGCGAAAAGTCTGACGGATGCAGCTCAGCAGGTTGTTGCCGCAGTGGAGGGGAAATAATGTCAGTTTTAATTAATAAAGATACCAAGGTTATCTGCCAGGGCTTCACCGGTAGCCAGGGGACATTCCACTCCGAACAAGCGATCGCTTACGGTACGCAAATGGTCGGGGGCGTTACGCCGGGCAAAGGCGGCACCACGCATCTGGGTCTGCCAGTGTTCAACACCGTACGTGAAGCGGTAGAAGCGACCGGCGCAACCGCCACCGTTATCTATGTTCCGGCACCGTTTTGCAAAGATTCCATTCTGGAAGCAATCGATGCAGGCATCAAGCTTATCATCACCATCACCGAAGGTATCCCAACGCTGGATATGCTGACCGTGAAAGTGAAGCTGGATGAAGCTGGCGTACGCATGATCGGCCCGAACTGCCCAGGCGTTATCACTCCGGGTGAATGTAAAATCGGTATCATGCCGGGCCACATTCACAAGCCGGGTAAAGTGGGTATCGTTTCCCGTTCAGGTACCCTGACCTATGAAGCGGTTAAGCAGACCACCGACTATGGTTTCGGCCAGTCTACCTGTGTGGGTATCGGTGGCGACCCGATCCCAGGCTCTAACTTCATCGACATCCTGAAGCTGTTCCAGGAAGATCCGCAGACTGAAGCGATCGTCATGATCGGTGAGATCGGCGGTAGCGCGGAAGAAGAAGCAGCTGCTTATATTAAAGATCATGTGACCAAGCCGGTTGTGGGTTACATCGCGGGTGTGACTGCGCCGAAAGGTAAGCGTATGGGTCACGCGGGTGCGATCATCGCGGGTGGTAAAGGTACAGCGGATGAGAAATTCGCTGCGCTGGAAGCTGCAGGTGTGAAAACTGTTCGTAGCCTGGCCGATATCGGCGAAGCGCTGAAAACCGTTATTAAGTAAGAAATAAAAAACAGCCCTGACTCTCTGCATAGTCAAGGGCTGGTCCCGTTTCGACATGGTTGGCCATCTGATGATGGCCTTTTTTTTGCCGGGAATTTAGCGTTCAGCCAGCGTTTTCAACCAGCGAATTCCGCTTTCCGGTGAGGTCATTACCGGCACCGGCGGGGAAGGGAGCTGTTGTAAAACGCGCGCCATCGAAGCCTGCGCCAGCATCACGACATCCGCCTGGGTAAAGGCGCTCTGTAACCCTTCACTGACGATACGGTCATGGGTATCCATATCTCCCGCCAGCAGCGCGTGGAATGCATCCTCCATTAATACAGGCGTAATGGTTCGTGATTTACCGCTTTGCTGAACTTTACGCTGGACGTAATCCAGCGTTGGCTTCAGCGTGGTTGCCACAGTTGCCAACACGGCGATCCGCTCGCCTTTTCCAATCGCCTCTTCCACCATCGCGCAGTCAATGCGCGCGAGCTGGAGTGGAGTCATAAACTGGCATTGCTCCACCGCAGTACCAATTGAAGAACAGGCGGTAATAAAGATATCGCAGTCCGCCTTTTCAGCAATATGCACATAGTCGGCGATGCGGGCGGCAATATTTGGTGATACGCCTCCGGCTTTCATCACCTGTTTAATCATCGACTCCTCGACCAGATGCATCACTTCCACTTCCGGCATAATGTCGGCGATCAGCTGTTGCATCATTGCAAGGGTGGCTGCACTGGTATGCAGCATGGCGACCTTTTTCATTGGGCAATCTCCTTAAGTAACGTTTCCGCGACGGACAGCGCCGCATCATGATCTTCCTGCGCGGATAAACCGCCCACCGCGACGGCTCCAAGGCATTTCCCCTGGTGCAGAATCGGGATCCCGCCCGGCAGCGCCGTAAAACGCGGATCGGCAAAATAGCTAATATCCAGCTGCTCTTTTTGCAGACGCTGTAAAAATGCCTGCGTGGTGCAGCCCAGGCGGCTGCTGGTGCGCGCTTTACGCTGGGTTAACTCGATGGTTAACAGTTTGGCGTTATCCATCCGCGCAAAGCTGAGCAGTTCTCCATTGGCATCGCATACGGCCACGCTTAACGGGCGATTTGCATAACGTGTTTCGGCGAGTTCGAGCGCATAGGTTACGGCGCGCAGGGCGTGTCCCAGAGTGAGAGTTGTCATCGTGATTATCCTTTCGACAGATTTTCGCAAGCAGGTTGAACGGGATCTTTGGCTGCTGCTACCTGCGCCTGTCTGGCGTCTTTTTTGCGCCAGTAGTTAGCGAGCAGCGATCCGCTAACGTTACCCAGCGGTGTCATCACCGCTGATGCGAGTCCAACCGTTGCCAGTTTGCCCATCGCGGCGGCAAGCCCTGACGCCATACCGCCGTTTTGCAGGCCGACTTCAAAGGCCACGGTACGGGCAGACTGCACGTCCATGCGGAAGATCCAGCGGCTCATCAGATAACCAATCAGGAAGCCGCCGAGGTTATGCATCAACATGGCGAAGCAGAGCAGGAAACCGACCTGCACCAGGTTGTCGCGCCCGGCGGCGGCGGCGGTGGTGGTAAAGAAAATGATCCCCATCATTGAGATGGTTGGCATGACCTTCTTCACGCCCGCCACGCGGCCATACAGCCAGTTGTAGAACAATGCCCAAACGAGGCCGCCTGCTACGAAGTTGAGGACCACCGCGTACATCTGCGCTTCGGCGCTGGCATGACCAAACAGCGCGTCCCAGCCGCCGGCAATCATATACAGCAGCCAAATTGCGCCGATCCCGGCCAGCATCTGGACAACACGGCGTCCGCGCACGCCTGCATAGGTTTTCAGATAGTCATGCAGAATTGCTGCGCCGATGGGAATTAATACGATTTTCACCACGTCCATCACCATCGCGGTGAGCTGGATATCAATCATTGAACCCGCCAGCAGATTAACCCACAGCGGCGTCATTACCGTTGCCGCCAGCGTTGAGACTGCGGCGATTGATACCGCCAGCGCGAGGTTGGCGTTGGCGATGTAAACCATCACCGTCGACGAGAGACCGCTGGGGCAAGCGCCAATCAACAAAATGCCCACCGCTACTTCAGGCGGAAAATCAAAGATCAGGGTAATGCTCAGGCCGAGCAGGGGCATGATCACGAAATGGCAGAAGGTACCGATAAAAACTGCCCACGGCATTTTGGCGACATCAATAAAATCCTGGATCGTTAGCTTGGTGCCCATGCTGAACATGGTGGCCTGAATCACAAGGAACACGATCCATTTATGAGTGATATTGAAACCGCCCCAGACGATCAGATCCGTAGACCAGGTCATGGCGGCAACAAAACCAGCGATGATCCACAGCGTAAACTGATAGCTGCGTAAACCAGGCCAGTAGCCTGCACCGGCGGCGAATCCGACGGTGAACATCACCAGCCCCGGCTGCCACAGCGCCGCGGACTGGATGAGCGCGCCGATAATCGCCAGCACCACGCCCGCAACGCTGACGCCGAGTCCGGTTTTGTGAATAACAGTGGTCATAGTCATGTTGAAATGTCCTTGCTGTTGTTATTGCTGCCGGGGTGGAATAGATAACATGCGCCGCGCAATTTCCGGCGTAGCAACTTTTTTATCCATACTGCGAATGAGCGTAGCGAGTTTGGCTACCTGCTGATAATTATGCTGCGCTTTTTCTTCGGCGCTTAAATAATAACTATCTTCATAGCCGATTCGCACTTCACTGGCACCCATAGCGACCGCGGCAGCGATAATATCGAAATTCCTTCTGCCAAAATGAGTAATTCCCCATAAGGCGTCGCGTGGGATCATGCTACGCAGAGCAATTAATGCATCAACGGTTGCAGGCGTACTGCCGCGGTGACCGAGAACAATATTAAAGAGCATAGGTTTTTGAAATTTTATTTTATCTTCAAGGTTCAGGATGTTATTTATCATGCCGATTTCAAAAACTTCAAACTCTGGAATAATATTGCGTTCAGTTATTTGCCGTGAACAATATTCCACGTCCGGACCGGGATTAAAATACACCGCATCACCGAGGTTAACGGAACCGACGTTCAGCGAGGCCATCTCCACGCCGGGGCAGGCCAGTGGCGCGCAGCGCTCGGCGATGGACATCGAAGAGACGCCGCCGGTAGAAGCCTGAATAATCAGGTTTGAATGGCGCATAACGCGGTCAATTGTTGCCTGAAAGTCGGTAGTATCTGGCGTCAGGCGTCCCTGTTTATCGCGAACGTGTAAATGGACGATGGACGCGCCATGTTCTACGCTGGCGAGTATTTCCTGCGCCAGTTCTTCGGGTATAACTCTGGGGCAATCCGCGGCAACGGGTGCCAGCGAAATAATAACAGTATCCGACATTTTTTCCTCCGGTACAGAGATATTAAAATTATAGGTAAGGCGTTATCCAGCGTAATGATTCCGGCCCTGATGTTGACGGTTGATATTCACAGCCAATCCAGTCCTGGTAATTCATTTTTCTTATAAAATTAAATAGCCATGCTTCATTTAACTCCCCGGTTCCTGGTTCATGGCGATAAGGAACAGAAGCGATTTGAAAATGTTTAATAAGGGTAAAATAGCGTTCGATATTTTTCGCCACGTTGCCATGAGTTTTCTGACAGTGGTAAATATCAAACTGTAAGCCGATATTCTTCTTACCAACCTCGTGAATGATAGATTCAGCCAGCGGGAAACTGTCAATAAAATAACCGGGCATATCCTGCGAATTTAATGGTTCAATCAGTACATCGATTTCCGCGTCTGCCATCACATCGCAGGCGATGCGCAGTCGATTCGTCAGGAGGTCGCGCTGGGCGTGCAGCGTCAGGTCATTGCAGCGCAAGCCGGACATAACGTGAACCCGGCGACAGCCCAGCGCCGTGGCGTAATCTCGCGCCACGTTCAGGCTGTGATGAAATTCCTGGTCTCGACCGGGCAATGCAGCGAGTCCCCGTTCACCCTGTGCCCAGTTGCCAGCCGGGGCGTTCATCAGCACCACCGGCAGAGATGTTTCCCGCTGAGCGGCCCGCAAATGCTCCAGCGGGTGCTGCCAGAGAAACAGCCCTTCTACGCCGCGAAAACCGGCTGCTTTTGCCGCCTGAAATCGACCCTCTATCGGTAAATCAGTAAATAACCAGTCGAGGTTAGCCGCTAACTTCAGCATGGCGTGCACCCTCCCGGCCATCAACCAGATGCAGCTTAACGCCCTGGCTGGCAATAGTCTGCTGCGCATTTTCCGGTAACCGGTTATCAGAAATAATGTCGGTTAACTGCTCCAGCCCACAGATGTGGAACATGCCGTATTTGCCAAACTTACTGCTGTCGCAGACCAGCACCCGACGCCGGGAGACGGTGAGTACCGCTTCTTTGACCGAGGCTTTCCCTTCACTCGGTGTCGACATGCCGCGCTCGGTATCCCACGACGATGAACTGAGAAACGCCACATCAATATTAATGGTGCGCAGAAAACTGGCGGCGCTTTTGCCAAGACATGAGCGGTTACGCTGATCCACCAGACCGCCGGTGTGATAGAGCGTAATGTGTGGCATATCCATCAGATAGTGGCTGATGGAAAAATCGTTGGTGACGACCGTCAGATTGAAACAGTGGCTGGCGGCCACCGCTTTCGCCACTTCAAACAACGACGTTCCGGCATCCAGATACAGCGTTTGTCCGGGCTCAATGAGCATTGCGGCGAGCTGGCCCATCTTACGCTTCACGTCATGATTCAACTCGGCTTTTTCCCGCCACGGCAGTTCGGATTTCAGCAGGTTATTGAGCTTTACGCCGCCGTTAATGGCAATAACTTTGCCTTCTTCTTCCAGCAACTGAATGTCGCGACGCACGGTCATATGCGACACGCTCATCAGATCTGCCAGTTCATTAAATGAGGCGGCATTCTTTTCGTGCACGTAGCGGTAGATAAAATCACGTCGTTGCTCGGGGATCATCATGTCACCTCACGCTTGCCGGGAATGTTCAAGTTCGGCCACCGCCTCTTCTGAGAGCGGAACATAGCCGAGCGGTTTTAATGTCAGCCAGATGCGGGCGCTGTCTTCCAGTTCCTCGGCGTTAAACACCGCCTCACGCAGCGAGCGACCGCTTACTACCGGCCCGTGATTGGCCAGCAACGCAGCCGTATGATCTGCCGCGATTTCACTCAATGCGCTGGCAATGCCTTCATGGCCGGGCTTGAAATAAGGCAGCAGCGGTAGCTGTCCGACGCGCATCACATAGTATGGCGTTAGTGGCGGTAGACAGTTTTCTGGCGTAGAGCAAGGCAGACAGGAGAGCGCGGTCAGCCATGGAGAATGCAGGTGCACAACCGCGCCGCAGGATGGCCGATGCCGATACCACGCCAAATGCATGGGCACCTCTTTTGACGGTTTGTCGCCGCTAAGATGCACGCCGTTGGCATCCAGCCTACTTAGCGTGGCAGGATCAAGCTCACCCAGGCAGGAGTTGGTCGGGGTCACCAGATAGCCGCCATCCGGCAATTTGACGCTGAGGTTGCCGGAGCCGCCGCTGCTGTAACCACGCATAAACAAGGAACGGCCATAGTGGACGAGTAGTTCGCGTAGTTGGTGTTCACTCACCGGATTCATAATGCGTACTCCTGGGCTGTAAAAAAGAAATCTTCGTCACCAAAGTTGCCTGACTTCAGCGCCAGCGCCAGACCGGAGGAAAATACCCACGGCACGCCAGGCGCAATGGCTTTGCCAACGGACAGACGCTTCACCTGCAGTGCCTCTACCACGGTGCCGGATGTTTCTCCGCCTGCGACGATAAAGGTGTTTACACCTGCAACTTGTAGCTTTGCGCTCAGTCGGGAAAAAGCGTGTTCGATCGCCTGGCTGGCAGCCTGTTCGCCGTACTCTTGTTGAATGCGTTGGAGTATGTCTGGCGGCTGGGTGGCGTATATCATCGGCGCGAATGGGTCGTTGATATGCGTCATCGCCCAGGCACATAGTTCATCAGTGTAGCGTTCTGTATCAGACAGGCAGCGGGCCACGTCGAGTACACGAGAGGCTGCTGCGGCCTTATAGCGATTGACCTGACGATTACTCATTGCAGAACAGCTACCGGAGAACACCACCGTTTTAGCAGGTAGTGGAAAAGCGTCCAGCGGCATGGTTTGCTGAGTTCCGGTGCAGGCGGCCAGTGCGCCACCGAGCCCGGAGCCCCCGGCTAACAGAGGGCTGGCATGGAGTGCCTGCGCCAGCGTGTTGAGATCTGCTTCATCCAGCGTATCGACGATAACGTGACGCGTACCTTCAGCCTGAAGTTGGGCCAGAGCGTTAGTGACCGCTTCCACACCTTGACGCAGTATCGTGAGGTTAATGCAACCAACCTTACCTGGCGTTTGCGCGCTCAGCAGGCGCGGCAGGCTGGCATCGGTCATAGGATTAAGCGGATGCTTTTCCATCCCGGATTCGTTAAGCAGTACGCCGTTTACAAAAAGATGGCCATGCACCACCGTGCGCCCGTTTTGCGGCAGGGCGGGGCAGTGGACAATCACGGGTGTATGCAGCTCGTTCATCAACGCATCGCTGACCGGTCCAATGTTGCCTGTTGGCGTGGAGTCGAACGTCGAACAATATTTAAAATAGATCTGGCGGACACCTGCCTTTTGTTTCAGCCAGCGGGCACAGGACAGAGATTGTGCGATGGCCTGTTCTGCGGGTAATGAGCGGCTTTTCAGCGAGATGACGATAGCTTCGACCTCTTCATTCCAGCATTGAGTGGTATCAGGCATTCCGGGCAGTAGCGCAACGCGCCACCCCTGCTGCGCCATAAAGCTTGCAATGTCCGTTGCGCCGGTGAAATCGTCGGCGATAACGCCTGTGGTGACGGCCATGGATCAACTCCGTTCAGATTGTTTGCTAATTGAACATATTATTCAGGAGGGCCTTTCACATTCACATGATGATTATCACAAATAAGCACATCATTGATTCACAGTAAAAATGAGTAATCTATTGAAAATAATGGAGAAAGATGTTTTGTTTTGCGAAAAGAGTCTCACAAGAGAGTGTGAAGATTCGTTAATCTTTGAGAAAGCGAAGTCAGTAGCATGCAGCGGAGTATTATCGTGGTTGCTTTAACTCTCTTGCCAATTGATCATAATCATCTGCATAAATGAGATTATTTTTTGCGGTGAGCATCATTCTTTCTCTTGATTAAATTCTGCATATTACCGGCTTTAATTTCATTAATGCCGGAGGATACCGTGTCGTTGAAAATCCAGGATGATTATCTACAACGTTTTTTCTCGATAGCAAAAGTATTCTCCAGTGCGACTGGATTAGCCACGGTTGTGGTTGATGTAAACGGAAAAACTCTCTCGGATTGCCATAACTTTAATTCGTTCTGCACATTAATGCGGGCGGATGAACGCTATTGTACGAGTTGCCAAAAGTGTGACAAATATTGTGCTTTTGAAGGTTTAAAACACCTTAAACCCAGAATACTCAGCTGCCACGCAGGGCTAAGTCTGTTTTCTATGCCATTAATTCGCGATGGGCATCTGTACGGTTTTATGCTCTGTGGGCAGGTGCGGGCAAAATATCAGGAATATAAAGCTATCGTTATTGATAATGAATGCTCATGGATGGATGAACCAAAAATAAAAGCTGAATGGAGTCAGGTGGCGGTAGTCGATAATAACACGCTGGTGGCATCAGCTAATTTATTAAATTTTATTGTTGATAATTTTGAGACAGAACAGCAACAACCTGATGAGTTTGTTATCCCACCGACCAGTTACATGCGTCATTATTTTACAGAGCCTTCCCGACACGAGAAAAAGCTTCTGGCAGCGTTGCGTTATATTGATGAGAATTTATATAGTGAATTATCCCTGGAATCCGTAGCAGCTCACGTTTGCTTAAGCGCAAACTATTTCAGCCGTTTTTTTAAGAAACGCCAGGGCGTTAACTTTAAAACCTGGGTGAATCAGAAAAAAATGCAAAAAGCGGGGGAGTTATTGCACGATCCCGTTCATTCAATAGACAGCATTGCCCGGAAACTCCAATACGCACAAACCAGTTACTTTTGCCGTGTTTTCCGGGCGGCGCATCAAACGTCGCCCCAGTCTTTTCGTCATGCCAGACTGTCACAGTAAAGGTTTTCCGGCAGCGTGATGGCTTCAGGGATAAAAGAGAGCCGATCGCTCAGGGTTACCACATCACCAATCACTATCAGCGCAGGGGGGAGGATGTTAGCTTCCTGCGCCTTGCTCAGTAGTGAACCGAGCGTACAGGTCAGTCGGCGTTGGTTATCGCGGGTGGCGGACATAATTAGCGCTGCAGGCGTATCTGCTGATTTTCCACCCATCAATAATTCCTCACAGATAAACGCCAGATTGGCGATACCCATGACGATAACCAGCGTACCATTCAGTTTGGCCAGCTGACGCCAGTCCTGCTGTTGGTTGCCCTCCCGCGTATGACCGGTTACCACGTGAAATCCCGAGGCGAAATCGCGGTGTGTTACCGGAATCCCGGCATAGGTCAGGCCACCAATGGTTGAGCTAATACCCGGCACCACTTCAAACGGGATGCCTGTCTCGACGAGATCCTCAACTTCTTCAGCCCCGCGTCCAAAAACATACGGATCGCCGCCTTTCAAACGCACAATATTATTGTGCGTTTGGGCATACTGGACAAGCAGTGCATTGATTTCATCCTGCGGTACACAATGGAAGCCTGGGTTTTTGCCGACATTGATAAGCAGACAATCAGGTAATGCCCATTCCAAAATTTTAGGATTGACCAGCCGATCGTAAATAATGACATCAGCCTGTTTAATGCACATCATTGCTTTGAGGGTAAGTAATGAAATATCACCGGGACCTGCCCCAACGAGCCAGACCTTTCCGAAAGTTTTCACATTGTGTCCTTTATCACATCAATCAAAAAAAGGCAGAAACTACATCAAGGAATGATAAAAAGCAGTCGTTTGCCCGTAAGTTATAACGTGAAATTATCCAAAATTATCGCACTGATAATATTGATTAATCTCGCAAAGTTTTTTCTGCAATAAACAAGATAACTTGAAAAATTATTAAGAACTTATTGGCACCATTTGCTTAGGTTTAACCTTATTTAAATTGTGTTTATTGCTGCTCTTGAGTATTATTGGTTAATATTTATCCGCCATCAGTGTGAGTAAATCATGGATTGGATCAATGACATTAATGGATGAAATAAAATATAACTCTCGGTGCTTATCTGGGTAGCTTGAATTATTTTTTATAAATTAAACTATTTTTGTACGCTGCATATGGAAGAGGTTATGAGAGGAAAAATACCCAAGACGGAGTTGCTGGTAACTTTTGAAGTTGTTGCGCGTCACGAAAGTTATACCCGGGCAGCTGAAGAGCTGGCTTTGACACAAAGTGCTGTTTTCCGCCAGGTAAATGCACTGGAGGATTTTCTCAATACCGCGCTATTTAATCATGCCAAAAAACGCATTTTCTTAAATGCGGCCGGCAAACACTATTTAAGTATCGTTAAAGAAACGTTAAATAAACTTGAACGAGATACGACGACGATAATGACCTGGCAGCCGACGGTACAGGTTATTGAGCTGGCGGTGAATCCGACGTTCAGCACGCACTGGCTGATCCCAAACCTGCGTGAGTTTAACAAACTTAATCCTGATATTATCGTGAACATTCATTCCCTGGCGAATATTGGTGATTTTCTCAATCGAGAGTATGACGCGGCAATCATGCGCGAAGACTTTTATTCGCCATGGTCAGGGGTTGAGTACCTGTTTGAAGAGGAAATTCTGCCGGTTTGCAGCCGCTGTTTGCTGGCCGAACCGGAACGAAAACTGGCGGTGAACGAATTACTAAACGAATTTCCGCTCTTGCACCAAAGCACGCGCATCAAAGGGTGGCAGGAGTGGTTTGCGCTGTCAGATGTCAGCAGTCCGCTGGTGAACAAAGGTCCGAGATTTGATTTGTTATCGATGCTGATCGCGGCGGTCCGCTCTAATCTGGGCGTTGCGCTGCTCCCACGTTTTGCCATTCAGCACGATCTGGACAGCGGTGATATGGTCATTCCTTGCGATGTTCCAATGCGTACCGGGAATCGATTTATTATGACGTGGCGTGAAGAGAAATCGGAATCCGAGCATTTACAGATTTTCCGTAACTGGTTGCTCAGTAAGTCCGTGGTATCGGCTGCCTGAGGATGGCTTGCGCCTTATCAGGCCTACAACGATGGGTAGGCCGGATAAGACGCGTTAGCATCGTTATCCGGCAAAAGAACGGCTACCAGTCGATCCCAACCTGTGCCTGAATACCGCGGTCAAACGCGTGTTTGACCGGGCGAATTTCACTGACCGTATCGGCCAGTTCCAGTAACAGCGTATGGCATCCGCGTCCTGTGACGATAACGCTCTGACCGGCAGGACGATTTTCGATGGCGCTGATAACCTCCTGGGCATCCAGATAGTGGTAAGCAAGCATGTAGGTGAGTTCATCCAGCACCACTAGATCGTAATGCGCATCAGCCAGCATGCGCTTACTTTCCTGCCAGACAACCGTTGCTGCCTCGATATCTGCTTGCCGATTTTGGGTTTCCCAGGTAAATCCGGTGCCCATAATATGGAACTCGACGCCGAGGGGGTGCAGGGTGTTGTACTCGCCATTATCCCACTGACCTTTAATAAACTGCGCGATGCCAACGGTTTTTCCGTGACCCACTGCGCGCGTTGCCGTGCCAAAGGCTGCGGTGGATTTTCCTTTTCCGTTGCCGGTGAAGACAATCAGGATCCCTTTCTTCTCCGTTGCCGCCGCTACGCGGGTATCAACCTGCTCTTTCAGCTTCTGCTGACGCTGACGGTGTCTGTCGTTATTGGCGCGCGCTTCCATGGAAACTCCTTAATGCCCCGCCGGACAAGTTGCGCAGCGATGCTGCTGCTCGAACTGGCTAAAGAAGTTATTGCCTTTGTCATCCACTAATACGAAGGCCGGCATATTTTTAACTTCCATCATCCATACGGCTTCCATTCCCAGTTCGGGATATTCAAGGCACTGCAGGCTTTTCACGTACTGCTGCGCCAGCAGGGCTGCTGCACCGCCAATGCTGCCGAGGCTAAACCCACCGTGTTTCTGACAGGCATCAGTGACCTGCTGGCTGCGGTTACCCTTGGTGAGCATAATGAGGCTGCCGCCTTGTGCCTGGAAAGCATCGACATACCCATCCATGCGCCCGCCGGTGGTGGGCCCCATTGAGCCACAAGCCTGATTTTCCGGGGTTTTGGCGGGACCCGCGTAGTAAACGATATGTTTTTTCATGTATTCCGGCATCGGTTCGCCGTTATCCAGTCGTGCTTTGATGTTCGCGTGGGCGATATCGCGAGCGACAACAATCGGGCCGCTTAACGACAGGCGTGTACCAATGGGTAGAGCGGAAAGGTCATGCAGGATGTCACGCAGCGGACGGTTCAGATCCAGTTGTACGGTCTGAGCGCCGTTTTCTATCCGGTGAGAATCAGGAATGAATTTGCCCGGATTATGCTCGAGTTTCTCCAGCCAGATACCGTGTTTATTAATTTTGGCCTTAATGTTACGGTCGGCAGAGCAGGAGAGGGCCATCGCGATTGGGCAGGAGCCGCCGTGGCGCGGTAAGCGAATTACGCGGATATCGTGGGCAAAGTATTTGCCGCCAAACTGCGCCCCGATGCCAAACTCGCGGCTGGCATTGAGCAACTCGGCTTCCAGCGCCGTATCACGGAACGCCTGGCCCAGCTCGTTCCCGCTGGTGGGTAGATTATCGTAATATTTGGTTGAAGCCAGTTTGGCGACTTTCAGCGCCTGGTCGGCGGATAAGCCCCCAACCACAAAAGCGATGTGATACGGCGGACAAGCGGCTGTACCCAGTGATTTCATTTTTTCGATCAAGAACGCAGTGAGTTTTTCCGGCTGTAGAATGGATTTGGTTTCCTGGAACAGCGCCGCTTTGTTAGCTGAGCCACCACCTTTATTGACGAACAGGAAACGGTATTCGTTACCTGGGGTGGCGCTAATATCGATTTGTGCGGGCAGGTTGGTCTGGGTATTGACCTCGGTATACATATCCAGCGGGGCATTTTGCGAGTAACGCAGGTTGTTTTCGGTAAAGGTGGAATACACGCCTTTGCTTAATGCTTCTGCGTCATCGCCGCCGGTCCAGACATGTTGTCCTTTGCTGGCCACTATGGTTGCCGTCCCGGTATCCTGGCAGTTGGGCAGTACGCCTTTAGCTGAAACCTCTGCATTGCGCAGCAGCTGCAATGCGACGTACTTATCGTTACTGCTGGCCTGTGGGTCGTGCAAAATGCTGGCAATCTGTTTTAAATGTCCGGCGCGCAGGAAAAATGAAGCCTCATAAAACGCCTGCTGTGCTAACAAGGTTAACGCTTCCGGTGCAACCTTGATCACTTCCTCTCCGTCTAACTCCGTTACCGTAACGTGCTGGTTACTAAGTAATTCATACTCGGTACTATCTTTACTCTGAACAAAGAGTTCCTGCCAGACAAATGGTTTAGACATGTTTACTTCTCACCTCTTCGTGTTGTTTACCGAATGGCGCTTCGCTTATCCGGCCTACGATTAACGCATTGATGTAGGTCGGATAAGCGAAGCGCCATCCGGCGTAAAGTTATTTGGCTAAAAAGACATTGGCTTTTGTCGCTTCGGCGACATATTCGATAGTTTTCTGGGCACGAACGCTGTTTCCGGCTTCATCAAGCGGTGGAGAATAGACCGCAATCGCATATTCGCCTGGGACAACGGCAACCATGCCGCCGCCGACGCCGCTTTTCGCCGGGATGCCAACGGTGTACAGCCATTTACCGCTACCGTCGTAAAGCCCGGCAATTGCCATTTCTGCCAGCACCTGCGGAACATATTTCTCATTCAGCAACTGTTTACCGTTGAACGGAGATTTGCCTTTGTTCGCGAGTACAGCACCCATTTTGGCCAGTTGCTCAACGGTGATATCCACCGAGCACTGGCGGGTATAAATTTCAACGGCTTCGTCAGTGTTGCCATAGAAGCTGTTATAGGATTCCATCAGCTTGGCCAGCGCCTGATTGTGCTGGTTGGTTTCCATTTCAGATTTGAAAACCGGTTCGTTCACGGTGAGAGTGGCATCGGCCCAGACGTTCAGGTTGTCGAGGATTTTGTTCCAACGATCGGTTTTGTCTTTGGCTTCGATCAGGCTAACGGTGCTCATGGCCCCGGCGTTTACCAGAGGGTTTTCAGGCGCGCCTTTGGTCAGTTCAACGGCTAAACCTGAGTTGAATGGCATACCGGTGGCATTGGCGCCAAGTTTATCCAGCACTACCTGAGGACCGTGCTGCTCCATGGCGAGCGCCATGGTGAACACTTTACTCAGGGATTCCATAGGGAAAGGTTTGTTAACATCGCCAACCTGGTAGATCTTGCCGTCCACCGTCGCAATGGTGATGGCAAAATTTTTCGGGCTATAGGTCGCCAGAGCAGGGATGTAGTCGGCGACTTTTCCATCGTTGTTACTTTTGTACTTCTGATGAGCCTGTTCTATCAGCTTGGCGTAGTCGGGCGTGGTTTGCGCGAATGTGGTTGCGCTAAACAAGACGCTGAAAGAAAAGAGACTCACGCCGAGAATTGTTTTATTCATTATGCATTCCTGTTGGTGTGCTCATCTTGGTGCCGGATGGCGGCGTACCGCCTTATCCGGCCTACGGATGGTTAAACGTTATGTAGGCCGGATAAGCGCGAGCGCCATCCGGCAATGGCGTTGTGTCAGGACATGGCAACTTCTGACGGTTCGGTAACCGGACGTTCCTGCTCCGGGGACTTCACTGGTGCAGAGCCACGGCAACCCTGGCCGAAGTGTTCACCTTCCCAACGGCTGACAATGGCTGCTCCCATGGCGTTACTCATAACGTTCGTGGCGGAACGACCCATATCGAGGAACGGATCGACACCCATCAGCAGAATCAGACCTGCTTCTGGAATGTTGAACTGGTTCAGGGTTGCAGCGATAACCACCATTGATGCGCGCGGTACGCCTGCCATTCCTTTTGAGGTCAGCATCAGGATTAACAGCATGGTGATTTGCTCGCCCATGCTCAGTTCGATGTTGCACGCCTGGGCAATAAAGACGGTGGCAAATGAGCAATAAGCCATGGAACCGACCAGGTTAAAGGAATAACCGATAGGCAGAACGAAGCTGGCGATTTTTGACGAAACACCGAATTTTTCCAGCTTGTCCAGCGTACCCGGGAAGGCGGCTTCAGAGCTTGAAGTGGTAAAGGCCAGCAGAGCGGGTTCGAGGATTGATTTAGTTAACCGTGCGATGCAAGGCCCGACGATCATCGTAGACAGGCCAATCAGGATCGCCCACAGCATACCCAGCGTCAGGTAGAACTCACCCATGAAGATCCCGGCGCTAACCATCACACCCAGACCACGTTCGGCAATCAGACCTGAAATAGCGGCAAAAACGGTCAATGGTGCAAACAGCATGACGTAACCCGTCAGCTTCAGCATGACGTGCACCAGTGAATCCAGCACTTTCACGATAGGATCGGCTTTTTCACCAATCGCAGCGAGGCTGCAACCGAGGAAGATTGAGAACACGACGATCTGCAGAATTTCGTTACGCGCCATCGCATCGACAATACTGGTCGGTACCGCGTGTGAGATGAATACTTTCAGCGTGAATGGCTCTGACTTAACGGCGGCAACGGCTCCGACGTCATGTGGCACAAAGTTGATACCTGCGCCTGGCTGGAAGATATTAACGATAACCAGACCCAGTGCAATTGACACCAGAGAGGCGCAAATAAACAGGAAGAAGGTTTTCGAAAATATACGTCCCAGCGTTTTGGCATCGCCCATTTTGGCAATACCCACAACCAGAGTTGAAATAACCAATGGAGCGATAATCATTTTCACCATACGTAAGAATATGGTGGTGAAAATGGAAATATCTGCTGCATAAGATTTTGCTGTTTCAGCCGCGGCCATATTATTTATGGCCACCCCGGCAATCATGCCGAGTATCAGGCCTAATATGATCATCTTCGTTAAACTAATTTTCTTCATGTGTACTCCATCGGATAAAGGCTGGTAATTGGAATTGTGTAGGGTGGCGTGCGCCTGAACCTGGACAGCAGCTCAGACGCACGCCTGTTGTGACCAACCGCATGAATAATTCGAAGCACTGTGATACAGCTGAATTCTGTGCTCCAATGGTTGTTATTGTGTTTTTTTGTTACAAGTCGAACTCAATACTTAATAATGGAGCGTGTTGCTGCGCACCATAAACATCATTGTCACCGACGTTGCCGGAAATAATATCTCGTGGCATGACGATTTTTACGGCATTCGCTGGATCGAACCAGACGATATTGTGAATAAATTCAGGCTCAACATTATATAAACCGGCAATAAGCTGCGGTGTTAATTGCTCGCAGGCTTTTACCCGCTGATAGTCTTCCCTTGTTTTAAATAAAATATCTAAAACCAGTTCGTACGGTCCGGCGTTTTTGGAACGAATTACTTGCGCCAGTGAACAAATTGAGTGTTTCATGCCTGAACTCCTTCTGGCGTCACCTGTTCAATGTGGAAATCAAAACGCAGCGCATCGCTCGCTTCAATCAGGTGATAGATCGAGAACTCATACACCGGTCCACTCTGAATATCAGATGGCGAGAACGGGAAGGCGAGGTTGCCCGCAGTCGCAATACGATTTTCATAGCCGTAGTGCAGCAGGGTAGAGCGCACCAGCGAGCAAACGCTGTTGGCGATATCCTGCGTTGGCGCAACGACATCCAGTAGAATTCCCAGTTCATGGCCCGCAGTTTTCATCGGCTCATGGTTGCCCATCACACCGTTCTTACCGTAAAGGTGGAACGTCATGCGGATACTGTCGTCATTCAGTGAGAGGTTACGTGCAACGCTTGCCTGTACCTCTTCAAGAATCGTGTCAATCCCGGCAATCATAATAGGGTCACGTGTTCCGGCGATGGTCAGGCAACGGAAGCCAACCTGGCGTGCACCTTCCAGTTTCAACGCATACGGTGTTTCTTCATGCCGTGAACCGCTGACATACACTTCACCCTCGTTAACCTGGGTGAAAGTGCATGCCTTCAGGTTCAGCACACCGCCTGGCCCTGGCAGGAAGTACGGATCTGACTTCTCGTACAGGGTGTGCGCTGCGGCGGAAGTCTCGGTGAACTTACGCTTGGGATTGAACGCCTTCAGCGTAAAGCCGTTATCGTCAATGATTCCCATCGCACAATCTGAGCCGGAGCCAGGGGTGGCGGCAATGGCTGCACACTCAAGGATCTTACCGCAATGAAGCGCCAGACCTTCATCAAAGCCCTGCATAATCGGCAGCGCGGCGAAGCAGGCCGGATCGTAGGCACGTCCGCCCAGGACCACCTGCGCACCGGCTTTCAGCGCACGCTGGAAAGGCTCGACGCCCATCTGCGCGACAATGTAGGTGCTCTCTTCAATGGCCTCGTGAGTCAGTTCAGGCACAAAATCGAGCGCGGTGATTTTGCCGTTATCCAGCGCCTGATGAACGATTTCTTTGTCGACATCAGACGGAATCAGCGCCATTGAGAAAGACAGTTTTTCTTCCTGCGCGATCTCATGGATTATCTGGCGACACCACTCCAGATGCGGAGCTGCACCAGAACCACCGGCTGTGCCGATCACGACAGGGATGTTGTTCTTAACGCCTGCCACAATCATATAGCGCAGATCGCGTTTCACACCGGCCCTGTCAGTAAAGGGTTTACCTGCCCCCAGGTAGTGAGGGCCAGGATCGGAGGAACCTGCGTCAACAGCAATAAGATCCGGTGACTCTTCCATGGCTTTACGAAAACTTTCTTCCGGGAAGCCATAACCCAGGATAGCCGTAGGCGATAAGATCTTAAATGTGCGTGCCATCTCTTAATCCTTAGTTTGCAACAGCGCGATGGTGCGGTTCATTTCGTTAAACACGATGTTGAGACCTTCATCGAAACCCATACCCGGTTTGATCAGCATGCGCATTGGACGCGCGGCCAGCGCGACGTGTACGCAGGTACGAGCACTGATTTCCGTTTCGTTACAGGTACCGCCCTGATAGGCTTCCATTCCGTGTTTGTTGCAATACAGCACTGCATCAACGATGTTGTGAATGCCGCCCAGGTCCGGGGTTTTAATCTGCACCATGTGGCAGCTGCCCGCGTCGGTGAAGTCCACGATGTCCTGATAGGTGTTACACCATTCATCCGCAACGATTTTCACGCCAGAACCCAGACGAGTCAGCTCCTGAGTGATCTCGGTTAACATGCGGATCTGATCCGGCTTGTTACCGGCATCAACCGGGCCTTCAATGTACAGCGGCAGGCCTTGCGCTTCGGCTTCCAGGCTGGCGATGTATTCGGCGCAACGCACTGGATCCATATCGAAGATCAGACCGATGGTGCCGTAGACATCAATGTGCAGCGTTGGGTGATAGCTATCGTTGGTGCGCAGGCTCAGGATGCGGTTAGATAACCAGCGGACGTACTCACGCAGTTTTTCACCTTTAAAGCCCAGCTTCTCTTCTACGTTATTGATCAGCGCATGCGGTAGGACATCCACACCTTTGAGGATCATCTTGTCGACGGCGATATAACGGTCGTCGCCGCTCTGACCAAATAACGGAATGGCTTCCGGGACGCATGGCAGCTGCCATTCATCACAAACCACTTCGGCTTTCAGACGACCGGTAGCCAGTGCCGCCGCGTCGAGCAGCGCCTGAGACAGACCATAACGTACGGCGGTATGCAGCAGATGGCCGTCAATACGCAGTTCGTCAAAGAAACGGGCGTTGGTCAGGAACGAATCAACGTCACGACCTTCCAGCAACGGCTTGATGTGGTCGTTGAGGAACGGAATGAAGTTTTCAGCCAGGAACAGCGGGTCACGACCGCCTGCACCTGAATATTGCACCGCTGCGCAATCGCCCACAGCTACCGCGCCGTTTTCCAGAATCAGCTGTACGGAAACACATTCACCCGCCTGACGAACAGACGTAAATCCTGGCGTTACCGGATCGCCGGTATAGATAAACCCGTCATGACCGGCGCCGTTTTTGATGGCCTGCTGATCGTCAAAATAAAATGAGGAGTAGCCAGCTGTGAAAAGGGCCTGTTTAATTTTCATTATGGTCTTCCTATTAATTTACTGTGGGATACGGCGTTGATGTCATCAATGACCATCTGGAAAGAAGGCTTGCGACCTTCGAAATGTGCGCGCTCTGCAACGTAGTCGTGGTGCAGGGCGAGAATATCTTTCGGCAGCGGCACGGCACCGGCTTCAAGAATACGGATTGCGCCTGTGTTATCGCGAACAGGCAGGATCTTACCGGCGTTACAGGCGGCAGGAGCGAAAGGCACATCCAGCACGCCAGCTTCAAAGGCCAGCACCGTACCGCGCGCAATGTCGCCATTGCCCAGTTCGAAGACTTTCTTCAATACCGCGCGGACTTCGCTCTTAATCAGGTCAACTTCCTGCTCCACGGCAGCGCACTGCGGGAATTTCTGATCGCTGACCATGTTGAGCATCTGGCGTGACGCTTTCAGACCCTGGGCGTTAGCTGCCGCGGTTGGGATACCGAATGCTTCGTGCGGACTTTTGGTAATAACTTTTGTGGCACCAGACATACCGGCAACCGCTGCGCCCCAGGCGATAACGGAGAAGGCTTTTGCTTCATCTTCCGGGAATCCGCCCATCCACTGGTGGAAAACGGTGCTCAGCTCGTAATCGTCGAAGCCATGGTTATGGAAGTATTCGTGGGACAGTTCACGCAGTGCCTGAATAGCAGCGATATCCTGTGTCAGGCTACCGACCTGGCCGTAACCGACGGTAATAGACTTCACGCCCTGCTCCAGCGCCAGCAGACCTTCGATAATCGCGACTGAGTGGGACATGAACGGCGGGATCAGCGTGCCGGTCAGCGGACCAAACGGCTCACGGTTGATGCGAATGCCGTTCTCTTCGTACAGACCCATCAGACGGTCGCAGTACTGCCAGTCACGGATAGATTTTTCCAGGGTGACGCGTTTGGCGTAAGGGATGTTGTAGGAGATACCGCCGCCTTCGTAGCTGGTAAAGCCACTGGCCATGGCGATTTCTGCCAGCAGACGCGCATCCGGTGTACCGTGGCGAACCTGGATCGGTTTATCCAGCGATTCAGTCATACGACGGCAGGCAGCAACCCCGTGATTGACGACCGGTAAACCATTCAGCTTGGAAGTACCTGCTTCGATGGATTTTTGGATCCCGACAGCGGCTTCTTCATAGCGGTTCAGACGGGTATAGGCATCGATAGTACTTGGCAGGAGGTCGCACTCTTCCTGCAATGTTTTGAGCAGCGCAATATGCTCATCCATTAATGCCACACCTGCGCGCGGCTGGCTCAGAGTTTTACCTTCCTGATCGGCCTTCAGCAGGGCGAGGGAGAAACGCTTTTTCTCTGGAATTGATTGCTGGTACTTCACGCCATCTTCGAAGTTCTCAACGTCTTTGCCGGTTTCCCAGGTTTGTAACACCTGATGCCTTTCGGTCATGAATTCGTCGTGGGTCAATTTTTTATTTCGAAGTTCCATTCGTAGCTGCCTTAAGTTTTATAGGGTTAAACACTGAATGCTGGTGCGAGCAGCGGCTTGCGGGTACAGCCTGGCGACGTTTGCCAGTAGAGGGAGCAGGCCATTTGAATCGCGGTAATACTCAAACTGATTCGGTAACAGAATTCTTTTACCCTGGTCGTCCAGCTCCCTGTATTTGAGCCAGTTATGGATATCGAACTGGCTGGCGCGAGAGAGCCATCCCCCTGAACCGACGATTTTGCGTACGGTGGTGAGATCGCGACCCATCTGTAAATCCACATTACCCACGCAGGTGCAAACCTGCTTTTTAGTGCCCGCGTGGCGCTCAGCGGCATAGCCCACGCATAAACCTGCCAGCAGGGTGTCGAAATATTTCTCTTCCTCGCTGAGTGGCAGGTAATCCGGTTGCCCAACCAGGTGGCGTAGATAGCGGTAAAACGCTTCCTCGCGCTGTGGCTGCTGGGCGAAGATGACTTTCACCATATCCTGCGTGCTTTCTCCCACCACAGCGGCGGAAACGCGCATTCCAAGGTCGCCTTCAACGGTACGTTTGACGAACGGTTCAGGAACACCATGCAGGACGGTATCGGGGGAGAGGGTATTCGCGCTGGCCGAATAGACATCCGTGGTGGCTCCGCCCATATCAATCAGCATGAATTCCTTCCATGCGCTGTCGTAATCGCTAATGGCTTTGACTAACTCATATACCGTCCATGGCGTCGGCATAGGCTCTTCGCCTGTTTCGCCGACGATAACGTCCAGACCTTTGCCTTTGACGATGCGTGACAAGAACACATCGCAAATCGCCTGGCGAGCGGCAAACGGATTCGGGTGATCGAGGTCCGGCAGAATGTTGTCTACCGTGGTCAGATCCTTATGTCCCAGAATCGTTTGTATTTCGTCCTGAATGTCCCGATTTCCGGCGTAGATAATGGCGCAATCAAGCTTTGAGCCTGCCAGCGCGTGCGCATTCGCCAGGCCGTAACTTTCTTCGCCACCGTCTGTCCCGCCGGTAAACAACAGAATGTCTGGCGGTGATGATTCCAGCTCCTGGATGTCATGACGGTTCAGCTTGTACGAATAATATTGCGCGATTTTCGCTCCTGCCGAATGGGCGGTAACTTTTGCCGACTCCAGCGTAATGGAAGGCACCAGCCCCATTGCTGCAACGGCGAGCCCACCTTTCGCTGAGGAGGAGTATTTCAACTGCACTTCACCACTTTTCAGTAACGGGCGAGCATCGGCAACATTCAGCACCTGATTCAGGCTGGCAAAAAAACCGTCTGCCAGATGATGTGTGGTGGTTGGGGTCAGGACATGGTTTACCAGGGTTAATTCCTCGCCTTCATGTGCGAAGAGGGCTGCCTTGGTCCATGTCGAGCCGATATCGACAGAAACTGTTTGCATCAGATGGCCTCTTCCAGGCAACGCTGTTCGAGGCCATTGTGTTGGTGAATATCATTAGTGATAAGCGCGCAAACATCTTCCAGATCGTGGCTGGGGGCGAAGACCCGGTTAAAGCCCATCTCTTTAAACTTCACTTCCACGTCGGCGAAGTCATGTTTACCGACGACCAGGTTGCCGCCGACGTACAGCAGAATGTCGCCAAGGCCGCGTTCGATGCAGCGCTCACGTAGTCCGAGGCAGTCAATGTCGCCATGACCGTAGATAGAGGACACCACGATGGCATCGGCGCCTGTTTCAATCGCAGCATCAATATATTCATCCTGGCTCACCATCACCCCGAGGTTGATTACGTGAAAATCATGAGCAGTAAAAACGCGATCCAGAACTTTATTACCTACTGCATGGCAGTCAGCACCGATGACGCCAATAACAAGTGTAGATTTCTTCATGGGTAATCCTCTGTAGGGCTGATGGTCAATAAGTGAAATTATTTTCTAATATTTAGAACATGGATTGTGACAACCTCTTAATAGGGTTGGAGTTTCTGTGGAAGCGAAAAAGGAAGCAATTGATCTATTTTCAAAATATCCTGACAAAAATGATTGTTATGTTTGTTATCTATAAAACCCTTTCATAATCAATGTGATGGATTATCTTTTCTTAGCTGGGTTTAATTTGTTAGGGAATTGGGTAATAAATGACTTGCCATGTTTGTGATCGAAATCTTATTTTGTTATGCGCGCCGTTTATGACGTGTTTTAAATAATTTCAAAAATCCCAATTACTAATTAACTTGTGAACGACATAACGGTTTTTTATTTTTTAATCTTATATGTCACAATTCATTTTTGTTAAATTTAGGATAAAAATGATAAGGAAATGTTTGTGGCATATTTAATCTTTGCCACATAAGAGAAGAGGGGGGGGGGTAATGATAACTTTCAGTGATGATTTAAGCGAAACGTCAGCGTTCTGTCGCAGAACGACAAACGCAATGCATCGGTCATTGTGGAACGTTTTCGCTTCCAGTTGAGATAGTTACATCTCGGTGTTAATTATAAGTAAAATTTAAATGAATAATTTGTATGAAATAACAAATCCATGACTTGCTAAACAAAAAACTGTGAGCTACCCAGCATTAGTGATTCTTTATCTGTTATCAATTTTGTCAGCTGGGCTGGTTAAAAGATCGTGTACATTTAAATAAATATCCTATCATTTGTAGTAACGGCAATTACTCATTGAAAAACATGTTGTTAACATCGCGTTTACTAGTAGCGTGAGTGCTAAACACTATTAACATTAAATTTGAAAATTGATTTAAATCAATGTTTAAAACTTGGAAAACAGCATCAAAAGAGGGTAAATTGCTTCAGATCAAATTGGTCTGAAAGTGGTAAATTAGCTATAAATTGATCACTATCGAAAAATGCAAATTTGTCTCGATAAAAACCTGTTTATTGTAAGGATTTTACGGCGTAATATAATTGCGGGATCAATTTGAGTGTTTTATTAACATGTTTGTAACCTTTCATCATTGTCCTTTCTTCAAATGAGAGGAAAGGGTAGCGGCGGAAGGAAGCAGATAAATTTGTATTGGGGCATGCGTGTGACCCTTTCTAACGGGGTTCACTCTCGGAGTCTTCATGCGATGAGCAAGGAGTCATGATGTTAGATATAGTCGAACTGTCGCGCTTACAGTTTGCCTTGACCGCGATGTACCACTTCCTGTTTGTGCCACTGACGCTCGGTATGGCGTTCTTGTTGGCCATCATGGAAACGGTCTACGTCCTTTCCGGCAAACAGATTTATAAAGATATGACCAAGTTCTGGGGCAAGTTGTTTGGTATCAACTTCGCTCTGGGTGTGGCTACCGGTCTGACCATGGAGTTCCAGTTCGGGACTAACTGGTCTTACTACTCCCACTATGTAGGGGATATTTTCGGTGCGCCGCTGGCGATCGAAGGTTTGATGGCCTTCTTCCTCGAATCCACCTTTGTAGGTCTGTTCTTCTTCGGCTGGGACCGTTTGGGTAAAGTCCAGCATATGTGTGTCACCTGGCTGGTGGCTCTGGGTTCTAACCTGTCCGCGTTGTGGATTCTGGTTGCGAACGGCTGGATGCAGAACCCAATCGCAGCGGATTTCAACTTCGAAACCATGCGTATGGAGATGCTGAGCTTCTCTGAACTGGTGCTCAACCCGGTAGCACAGGTGAAATTTGTTCACACTGTGGCATCTGGTTATGTATGTGGCGCGATGTTCGTTCTGGGTATCAGCTCCTACTATATGCTGCGCGGTCGTGACTTCGCGTTTGCTAAACGTTCTTTTGCTATCGCTGCCAGCTTTGGTATGGCTGCTATTCTGTCTGTTATCGTTCTGGGTGATGAATCTGGTTACGAAATGGGCGACGTGCAGAAAACCAAACTCGCTGCGATTGAAGCAGAATGGGAAACTCAGCCTGCACCGGCTTCCTTCACGCTGTTCGGTATTCCGGACCAGGATGCGCAGGAAAACCATTTTGCGATTCAAATTCCTTATGCGCTGGGCATCATTGCCACCCGCTCTGTTGATACACCGGTCATTGGTCTGAAAGACCTGATGGTGCAACACGAAGAGCGTATCCGTAACGGGATGAAAGCGTATCAGCTGCTGGAAGAACTGCGTGCTGGTACTACCGACCAGGCCGTTCGCGACCAGTTCAACAGCATGAAGAAAGACCTGGGTTATGGTCTGCTGTTGAAACGCTATACGGACAAAGTTACCGACGCGACCGAAGCGCAAATTCAGCAGGCAACGAAAGATTCTATTCCTCGTGTTGCGCCGCTGTACTTCGCTTTCCGTATCATGGTGGCATGCGGCATTCTGATGCTGGCAATTATCGCGGTGTCCTTCTGGACTGTGCTTCGTAACCGTATCGGTGAGAAAAAATGGCTGCTGCGCACCGCGCTGTATGCGATTCCTCTGCCGTGGATTGCTATTGAATCCGGTTGGTTTGTTGCAGAGTACGGTCGTCAACCGTGGGCGATTGGTGAAGTGTTACCAACAGCCGTAGCGAACTCTTCGCTGACTGCTGGCGACCTCATCTTCTCGATGCTGTTGATTTGCGGCCTGTATACCCTGTTCCTGGTGGCTGAACTGTATCTGATGTTCAAGTTCGCACGCCTTGGGCCGAGTAGCCTGAAAACCGGTCGTTATCACTACGAGCAGTCCACTGTGACTTCTCAGCCGGCACGCTAAGACAGGAGTCGTCAAATGATCGATTATGAAGTATTGCGTTTTATCTGGTGGCTGCTGGTTGGCATTCTGCTGATTGGTTTTGCAGTCACTGATGGATTCGACATGGGGGTGGGCATGCTCACCCGTTTCCTCGGTCGTAATGATACCGAGCGTCGAATTATGATTAACTCCATCGCCCCGCACTGGGACGGTAACCAGGTTTGGCTCATCACCGCGGGGGGCGCACTGTTCGCTGCCTGGCCGATGGTGTATGCCGCTGCGTTCTCCGGTTTCTATGTGGCGATGATTTTGGTTCTGGCGTCCTTGTTCTTCCGTCCGGTCGGTTTTGACTACCGCTCTAAGATTGAAGATATGCGCTGGCGCAACATGTGGGACTGGGGCATCTTCATTGGTAGCTTCGTGCCACCGCTGGTGATTGGCGTGGCGTTCGGTAACCTGCTGCAAGGGGTTCCGTTCCACGTAGATGACTACATGCGTTTGTACTACACCGGTAACTTCTTCCAGTTGCTGAATCCGTTTGGTCTGCTGGCAGGTGTCGTGAGCGTTGGGATGATCATCACCCAGGGTGCGACCTATCTGCAGATGCGTACGGTAGGTGAACTGCATCTGCGTGCTCGTGCAACTTCACAGGTTGCGGCGCTGGTGACTCTGGTCTGCTTCGCGCTGGCCGGTGTGTGGGTAATTTACGGTATTGACGGTTATGTTGTGACCTCTGCACTGGATCATCATGCCGCCTCTAACCCGCTGACCAAAGAAGTGGCTCGTGTGGCTGGCGCATGGATGGTGAACTTTAACAATGCACCTATCCTGTGGTTGGTTCCTGCTCTGGGCGTGGTTCTGCCGCTGTTGACCATCCTGACTTCTCGCATGGAGAAAGGGGCATGGGCGTTCGTCTTCTCCTCACTGACGTTAGCCTGCATCATCCTGACTGCCGGTATCGCAATGTTCCCGTTTGTGATGCCATCCAGCACCATGATGAACGCAAGTTTGACCATGTGGGATGCCACCTCCAGCCAGCGTACATTGAATCTGATGACCTGGGTCGCGGCGGTGTTTGTACCGATCATTCTGCTGTACACCAGCTGGTGTTACTGGAAGATGTTCGGTCGCATCACTAAAGAAGATATTGAAAGCAACACCCACTCTCTGTACTAAGTAAGGAGCTTAAAATGTGGTATTTCGCATGGATTTTGGGAACGCTTCTTGCCTGTGCATTTGGGATAATCACAGCGCTGGCGCTTGAGCACGTTGAATCAGGCAAAGCCGGGCAAGAAGATAGCTAATGACCAACATTATCGCGATGGTATACAACGCGATGGACAAGCGCCCCTTGCGGGCGCTTTCATTTGTGCTGGCAATCGTGTTGGCTGGCTGCATATTCTGGGATCCGTCTCGTTTCGCGGCCAAAACCAGCGAGCTTGAAATCTGGCATGGTTTCCTGCTGATGTGGGCGGTCTGCGCAGGCATTATTCACGGCGTTGGCTTCCGTCCTCGCGCCGTACATTGGCAGGGCATCTTCTGCCCGCTGATCGCGGATATTGTCCTCGTTGTTGGTCTGATTTTCTTCTTCTTTTGAATAAGAAACATCCTTAAATATTTATGGGCTTGCATAAGCCCATAATTTTTTACTCTCCGTTTACTTTCCCCCATTCCAAAGCACCATTCCCGCGCGTATAGTAGCGAAGTTTGAAAGCACTAACCTGAGGTTGTGCCCTGTGGTTGTGTGCGGTGGCGACGCTGTACCATCAGGACGTTATCAAGGCGGAGTGCGCTGGACATCGTAGAACTATGTCCAAGTGCGACAACACAGAGAACATCCTGATGGAACGCGTCCCGAAGGGCTGAGAATCTTTTTGCACAGTACTGCGTTACTTGCGTCTTGTTTGGAATTACCAAACTTCGCCACTCGCGCCTTGTTCTGTGCAAAAATTTTCGTCAGCGCCATCCGCGAACAACCACAGGACACAACCTAATTGCATTACCGGGATGTACAGTGAAGACAGCGCGATATACAACGACATTCTTGATGCATCGCGGCGGCAAGAACGCGAATCACCAGACGCTTACAAAGGTAAGTAACTGGTGCGAGTGGGCGAAGCCAACAAAGAGGCAGTAGGAATGAATAAGTATATGTTTCGATGGCCGGTTCGTGTCTATTATGAAGATACCGATGCCGGTGGGGTGGTTTACCACGCCAGTTACGTCGCTTTTTATGAAAGAGCACGCACAGAAATGCTTCGTCATCATCACTTCAGTCAGCAGGTCCTGTTGGCCGAACGTGTAGCCTTTGTGGTGCGCAAGATGACCCTCGAGTATTTTGCGCCTGCCCGGCTCGACGATATGCTCGAAGTTCAAACCGAAATTACGTCAATGCGTGGCACCTCATTGGTTTTCACGCAACGCATTGTCAACGCAGAGAACACCGTGCTGAATGAAGCCGAAGTTCTGATTGTTTGCGTTGATCCACTCAAAATGAAGCCTCGTGCGCTTCCCAAGTCTATTGTCGCGGAGTTTAAGCAGTGACTGACATGAATATCCTTGATTTGTTCCTGAAGGCAAGCCTTCTGGTTAAACTTATCATGTTGATTTTGATTGGTTTCTCAATCGCATCCTGGGCCATTATCATCCAACGGACCCGTATTCTTAATGCTGCTTCACGTGAAGCCGAAGCATTTGAAGACAAGTTCTGGTCCGGCATTGAATTGTCGCGCCTGTACCAGGAAAGCCAGGGGCGTCGTGATAATTTGGCGGGCTCGGAACAAATTTTCTATAGCGGATTCAAAGAATTTGCGCGTTTGCATCGGGCAAATAGCCACGCGCCGGAAGCGGTCGTAGAGGGGGCTTCCCGTGCGATGCGTATCTCGATGAACCGTGAACTGGAAACGCTGGAAACGCATATTCCATTCCTCGGCACCGTTGGCTCCATTAGCCCGTATATCGGTCTGTTCGGTACCGTTTGGGGGATCATGCACGCATTTATCGCGCTGGGCGCGGTAAAACAGGCGACGCTGCAAATGGTCGCACCGGGTATCGCAGAAGCGTTGATTGCAACGGCTATCGGTCTGTTTGCGGCAATTCCAGCGGTTATGGCCTACAACCGTCTGAACCAGCGCGTGAACAAACTGGAACTGAATTACGACAACTTTATGGAAGAGTTCACCGCGATTCTGCACCGCCAGGCGTTTACCGTTAGCGAGAGCAACAAGGGGTAAGCCATGGCCAGAACGCGTGGACGAGGTCGTCGCGAACTCAAGTCCGAAATCAATATTGTACCGCTGCTCGACGTACTGCTGGTGCTGTTGCTGATCTTTATGGCAACCGCGCCGATCATTACGCAGAGTGTGGAAGTCGACCTGCCGGATGCGACCGAGTCGCAAGCCGTCAGCAGTAACGACGAACCCCCGGTCATTATTGAAGTTTCCGGTATTGGGCAATACAGCGTGGTAGTTGAGAAAGATCGTATGGATCAACTGCCGCCGGAGCAGGTTATCGCGGAGGCGAAAAGCCGCCTGCAGACCAATCCGAAAACGGTCTTTTTAATCGGTGGTGCGAAAGACGTGCCTTATGATGAAATAATTAAAGCGCTGAACTTGTTACACAGTGCAGGCGTAAAATCGGTTGGCTTGATGACGCAGCCAATCTGATGACTGCGTTTTGCTGGCTTGAAAGATAGCACGTAACAGGCGAACAGTTTTTTGGGAACCGAGAGTGTCAAAGGCAACCGAACAAAACGACAAGCTCAAAAGGGCGATAATTATTTCAGCGGTGCTGCATGTCATTTTATTTGCAGCGCTGATCTGGAGTTCGTTCGATGAGCACATTGATGCTTCAGCCGGCGGCGGTGGCGGTTCGTCCATCGACGCCGTTATGGTCGATCCAGGCGCCGTTGTGCAACAGTACGACAGGCAGCAGCAACAGCAGGCAAGTGCGAAACGTGCTGAAGAGCAGCGTGAAAAGCAGGCGCAGCAGCAAGCTGAAGAACTTCGCGAGAAGCAGGCAGCTGAGCAAGAGCGACTGAAGCAGCTGGAAAAAGAACGTTTAGCCGCGCAGGAAAAAGTGCGCGAACAGGCGGAACAGCAGAAGCAAGCTGAAGCCGCCGCAGCGAAAGCGCAAGAGCAACAGAAACAGGCTGAAGAGGCTGCGGCGAAGGCTGCTGCAGACGCGAAGGCTAAAGCTGATGCTCAGGCGAAGCAAGCGGCAGATGCCGCGAAGAAAGCCGCTGCGGACGCACAGAAAAAAGCTGAGGCTGAAGCCGCTAAAGCCGCCGCTGATGCGAAGAAAGCTGCAGAAGCACAAGCTGCTAAGGCAGCTGCGGACGCTGCGAAGAAAGCACAGGCTGAGGCCGCTAAGCAAGCTGCAGCCGAGAAAGCTGCTGCTGAGAAAGCAGAAAAAGCCGCTGCCGCGAAAGCTGCCGCTGCTGAAAAAGCGGCGGCTGATAAGAAAGCCGCTGCAGAAAAAGCAGCGGCAGACAAAAAAGCTGCAGCTGAGAAAGCCGCTGCCGATAAGAAAGCTGCGGCAGATAAAGCAGCTGCTGCTAAAAAGGCTGCGGCCGAAAAAGCCGCTGCAGCCTCTGGCGTTGACGACTTGTTGGGCGACCTGAGCTCTGGTAAGAATGCACCGAAATCGGGCGGTGGAGCGAAAGGAAACGGCCAACCGGCGAAAGATAGTGGTACAAGTGGTGCCAATGGCGGTGCATCTGGCGCTGATATCAGTGCTTACGCATCTCAAATTCGTAATGCGATCCAGAGCCGTCTGTATGGTGCAGATTTGTATGCAGGTAAATCTTGCGTATTACATATCAAGTTAGCACCCGATGGTCTGTTACTGGATGTGACCGAAGAGGGCGGGGATCCGGCATTGTGTCAGGCTGCGCTGACGGCTGCGAAAACCGCCAGAATTCCTAAACCGCCTAGCCAGGCAGTTTATGAAAAAGTAAAAGATGCCAAACTGGACTTCAAACTGTAATAACGCCCCCTGAGAAATCAGGGGAAACGGTCTAAGGTTGAGACAGAGTTCTGGTAGTTTTGTGTATTTGAGTTTGTTAACATTCTGCTAAATTATCGTGGGCTTTCCGTCCAGATAAGGGAGATATGATGAAGCAGGCATTACGAGTAGCATTTGGTTTTCTGATGCTGTGGGCAGCGGTGCTGCACGCAGAAGTACGTATCGAGATCACCCAGGGGGTGGACTCGGCGCGCCCGATTGGTGTTGTCCCCTTCCAGTGGGCAGGACCGGGTGCTGCACCTGAAGATATCGGTGGTATCGTAGGTGCTGACCTGCGTAACAGCGGTAAATTTAACCCGTTAGACCGTTCTCGTCTGCCTCAGCAGCCCGGTACCGCGCAGGAAGTTCAACCTGCCGCGTGGTCTGCGCTGGGCATTGATGCCGTAGTCGTCGGCCAGGTTACGCCGAACCCGGATGGTTCTTACAGCGTTGCCTATCAGCTGGTTGACACCGGTGGCGCACCGGGTACCGTACTGGCACAGAACACCTATAAAGTGAACAAGCAGTGGCTGCGTTACGCGGGCCATACTGCAAGTGACGAAGTGTTTGAAAAACTGACCGGCATTAAAGGTGCATTCCGTACCCGTATCGCTTATGTTGTTCAGACTAACGGTGGTCAGTTCCCGTACGAATTACGTGTGTCCGACTACGATGGTTACAACCAGTTCGTGGTACACCGTTCTCCGCAGCCGCTGATGTCTCCGGCGTGGTCCCCGGACGGTTCAAAACTGGCGTACGTTACCTTCGAAAGCGGTCGTTCTGCACTGGTTATTCAGACACTGTCTAACGGCGCGGTTCGTCAGGTAGCCTCGTTCCCACGTCACAACGGTGCGCCTGCGTTTTCTCCGGATGGCAGCAAACTGGCGTTTGCCCTGTCTAAAACCGGTAGCCTGAACCTGTATGTCATGGACATTGGTTCAGGTCAGATCCGTCAGGTGACGGATGGTCGTAGCAACAACACGGAACCTACCTGGTTCCCGGACAGCCAAAACCTGGCCTTTACGTCTGACCAGGCCGGTCGTCCGCAGGTATATAAAGTTAACGTCAACGGCGGTGCTCCGCAGCGCATTACCTGGGAAGGTTCGCAAAACCAGGATGCGGATGTGAGCAGCGACGGTAAATTTATGGTAATGGTAAGCTCGGCCAACGGTCAGCAGCACATTGCCAAACAAGATCTGGTAGCGGGTGGCGTACAAGTTCTGTCGTCAACGTTCCTGGACGAAACGCCAAGTCTGGCACCTAACGGCACTATGGTAATCTACAGCTCTTCTCAGGGGATGGGATCCGTGCTGAATTTGGTTTCTACAGATGGGCGTTTCAAAGCGCGTCTTCCGGCAACTGATGGACAGGTTAAATTCCCTGCCTGGTCGCCGTATCTGTGATAATAAATAATTGATTAATAAAGGAATCATTGAAATGCAACTGAACAAAGTGCTGAAAGGGCTGATGATTGCTCTGCCTGTTATGGCTATTGCAGCGTGTTCTTCTAACAAGAACGCCAGCAATGACGGCAGCGAAGGCATGCTGGGTGCCGGCACTGGTATGGATGCAAACGGCAGCGGCAACATGTCTTCTGAAGAGCAAGCGCGTCTTCAGATGCAACAGCTGCAGCAGAACAACATCGTTTACTTCGATCTGGACAAGTACGATATCCGTTCTGACTTCGCTGCAATGCTGGATGCTCACGCTAACTTCCTGCGTAGCAACCCGTCTTACAAAGTCACCGTAGAAGGTCATGCGGACGAACGTGGTACTCCTGAGTACAACATCTCCCTGGGTGAGCGTCGTGCGAACGCCGTTAAGATGTACCTGCAGGGTAAAGGCGTTTCTGCTGACCAGATCTCCATCGTTTCTTACGGTAAAGAAAAACCTGCAGTACTGGGTCATGACGAAGCGGCTTACGCCAAAAACCGTCGCGCCGTACTGGTTTACTAAGAGAATTGCATGAGCAGTAACTTCAGACATCATCTGTTGAGTCTGTCGTTACTGGTTGGCATAGCGGCCCCCTGGGCCGCTTTTGCACAGGCGCCAATCAGTAGTGTCGGCTCTGGCTCGGTCGAAGACCGTGTCACTCAACTCGAGCGTATTTCTAACGCTCACAGTCAGCTTTTAACCCAACTCCAGCAACAACTCTCCGATAATCAGTCCGATATTGATTCCCTGCGCGGTCAAATTCAGGAAAATCAGTATCAACTGAATCAGGTTGTTGAACGCCAGAAGCAGATATTGCTGCAGATGAATAATCTTGGTAGCGGTAGTGCACCTGCGGCGCAATCTGCGGGCGGCGATCAGAGTGGGGCAGCAGCAACCCCTGCACCTGATGCGGGTGCAGCGGCAGCGTCAGGTGCTCCGGTACAAACTGGCGATGCGAATACCGATTACAATGCGGCCATTGCTCTGGTGCAGGATAAATCCCGCCAGGATGACGCGATTGAAGCATTTCAGAACTTCATTAAAAAGTACCCAGACTCAACTTACCTGCCAAATGCGAATTACTGGCTGGGTCAGTTGAATTACAACAAGGGGAAAAAAGATGATGCAGCGTTCTATTTTGCTTCAGTAGTCAAAAACTTCCCGAAATCACCAAAGGCTGCAGACGCGATGTATAAAGTCGGCGTCATCATGCAGGACAAAGGTGATAAAGAGAAAGCGAAAGCCGTTTATCAGCAGGTTATCACTAAATACCCTGGCACTGATGGCGCGAAACAAGCGCAAAAACGCCTTGGCGCGATGTAATGAACACCATGCGACCAGAAATCGTGTTAATTCTGGTCGCGTCGTGTGATTCCTAAGCAGTTGAGTTATTTACATCGAAATTTTTGTTGCGCTAAAATCTGAAATCAGTAATATATGCCGCCGTTGCCAAGGGATATCAAACAGCCCGAAAGCGGCAAAAAAAGTGGGTCGTTAGCTCAGTTGGTAGAGCAGTTGACTTTTAATCAATTGGTCGCAGGTTCGAATCCTGCACGACCCACCAATCGCTAAGGTGGAACGCGATTGTAAAACGTGAAGGATAACGTTGCGTAAGCAACGGCCCGTAGGGCGAGGCGAAGCCGAGTCATCCTGCACGACCCACCACTAACTTAGTTAGTAAGTAGTATCCAGCGCAGTATCGGGTGATTAGCTCAGCTGGGAGAGCACCTCCCTTACAAGGAGGGGGTCGGCGGTTCGATCCCGTCATCACCCACCACTCGGGGCGTTAGCTCAGTTGGTAGAGCAGTTGACTTTTAATCAATTGGTCGCAGGTTCGAATCCTGCACGCCCCACCAATTTATTGGTGGCACCGAGTAAAAATTTTCAGGTTATACCCGAGCGGGTCGTTAGCTCAGTTGGTAGAGCAGTTGACTTTTAATCAATTGGTCGCAGGTTCGAATCCTGCACGACCCACCATCCTGAAAGTATAAAGAAGTAAACCCCATAAGGGGGCGTTAGCTCAGTTGGTAGAGCAGTTGACTTTTAATCAATTGGTCGCAGGTTCGAATCCTGCACGCCCCACCAGTGTAAAAAGGCGCCCTAAAGGCGCCTTTTTGCTATCTGCGATTTATAAGATTCGAATCTGCTTGCCTGATGCGCTTCGCTTATCAGTCCTACAGACGACACTATTCACGTAAGCCGGATAAGACGTCAGTCGCCTTCCGGCATTCCTCACACGCAATTATTGTGACTTTCTTACGCCAATCCGCTATCTTGTTTAGCATATAAAACAAATCTAACCGAATACGGCGTGCGTCACGCTTTTAATCGGTTATTTCGTTAAGCCAGTAAAACGAGAAAGCAAGATGAGCGTGATGTTTGATCCAGAAGCAGCAATTTATCCGTTTCCGCCGAAGCCAGCCCCGCTGAGTGTGGATGAAAAGCAATTTTATCGTGAAAAAATCAAGCGCCTGCTGAAAGAGCGTGATGCCGTTATGGTCGCGCACTATTACACCGATCCTGAAATTCAGCAGTTGGCCGAAGAGACCGGTGGTTGTATTTCTGATTCTCTGGAGATGGCGCGTTTCGGCTCAAAACATTCTGCCTCTACGCTGTTGGTTGCAGGCGTGAGGTTTATGGGGGAAACCGCCAAAATCCTCAGCCCGGAAAAGACCATCCTGATGCCGACCCTACAGGCGGAATGCTCATTAGATCTGGGCTGTCCGATTGATGCGTTCAGCGCGTTTTGCGATGCGCACCCGGATCGTACCGTGGTGGTTTACGCCAATACCTCAGCCGCCGTTAAAGCACGTGCGGACTGGGTCGTCACATCCAGTATCGCGGTAGAACTTATTGAGCATCTTGATAGTTTGGGTGAAAAAATCATCTGGGCTCCGGACAGACATCTGGGCAACTACGTCCAAAAACAGACCGGTGCAGACGTTCTTTGTTGGCAGGGGGCCTGTATCGTCCACGACGAATTTAAAACTCAGGCTTTAACACGCATGAAGGGGCTTTACCCTGATGCCGCGGTGTTGGTGCACCCGGAGTCCCCTCAGTCTATCGTTGATATGGCCGATGCGGTTGGCTCAACCAGCCAGTTAATCAACGCAGCTAAATCGTTACCGCATCAACAGCTGATTGTGGCGACTGACCGGGGCATATTTTACAAAATGCAGCAGGCCGTTCCGGATAAAGAATTGCTTGAAGCGCCGACGGCTGGTGAGGGGGCAACCTGCCGCAGCTGTGCGCATTGTCCGTGGATGGCGATGAACGGCCTCAAGGCGATTGCTGAGGGCCTGGAACAAGGCGGAGCGGCTCATGAGATACATGTTGATGCTGCGCTGCGAGAAGGGGCGTTGTTGCCGTTAAACCGCATGTTGGAATTTGCGGCTACACTTCGAGCTTAATTAATTTTTTTGCTCTGGGGGAAAAGATGGACTTTTTTAGCACGCAGAACATTCTGGTACATATTCCGATTGGCGCTGGCGGTTACGATCTGTCGTGGATCGAAGCTGTGGGGACGATCGCCGGGTTGCTGTGTATTGGCCTGGCAAGCCTTGAGAAAATCAGCAATTACTTCTTCGGCCTGATAAACGTCACGCTGTTTGCGATTATCTTCTTTCAGATCCAGCTCTATGCAAGCCTGTTGCTGCAAGTTTTCTTCTTTGCCGCCAACATCTACGGCTGGTATGCCTGGTCCAGGCAAACCAACCAGCATGAAGCGGAACTGAAAATTCGCTGGTTGCCGTTACCAAAAGCGATCGGCTGGCTGGCGGCTTGCGTGGTGGCGATCGGCCTGATGTCGGTCTATATCGATCCGGTCTTTGCGTTCCTGACCCGCATTGCGGTGAACATTATGCAGGCATTAGGATTGCAGGTTGTTGTGCCTGAGTTGCAACCCGATGCATTCCCGTTCTGGGACTCCTGCATGATGGTGTTGTCGATTGCGGCGATGATCCTGATGACGCGTAAGTACGTTGAAAACTGGCTGCTGTGGGTGATCATTAACGTAATAAGCGTAGTGATTTTCGCCCTGCAAGGCGTATATGCCATGTCGCTGGAATATGTGATCCTGACGGTTATCGCACTGAACGGTAGCAGGATGTGGATTAACAGCGCGCGCGAGCGGGGTTCCCACGCGCTGTCCCATTAATGGTGATGGTGTGAATGGCCGGATACCCCCTGATACAGGTGGCAGTCCGGCCCATTACACGGCTGATACTCCATCTGGATCGTGGCGTGTTCAATCTGGTAGTGATGGATAAGGAAATGCTGAATACGCTCCAGCAGCGCGTCGTGATCGTGCGGCGGGACCACCTGCACATGCAGCGTCATTACCGGTTTTTCACCCACCATCCAGACATGGACATGGTGCACATTGCGGACTTCGGGGATATCCCGGCTGAGATGGCGTTGTAGTGCGGCGATATCCAGCGTCAGCGGGGCGCCTTCCAGTAATTCATTAACGCTATCCTTTAACAGTCGCCAGGCGCTACGCAGTACCAGCACGGAAACCAGAATCGAGAGAATCGGGTCCGCAGGCGTCCAGCCCGTCCAGATAATAATCAGCGCAGCGATGATCGCCCCGACCGAGCCGAGTAAATCGCCCATCACATGTAGTGCCGCGGCGCGGACGTTCAGGTTTTTCTCCTCACTGCCGCGGTGTAGAACCCAAAAAGCCAGCACGTTAGCCAGTAAACCCGCGACAGCTATAACCATCATCATGCCGCCAGCCACGGGGCGGGGCGTATGGAAGCGCTCAATGGCTTCCCAGACGATTAAAATGGTGATCACGACCAATGCGATGGCGTTAACAAACGCGGCCAGTGTCGTGAGCCTCAGCCAGCCGAAGGTGTGTCGTATTGTGGGCGGGCGATGGGAAAACCGGACGGCCAGTAGCGCAAAAAGGAGCGCTGCGGCATCAGTGAGCATATGCCCGGCATCGGCCAACAAGGCCAGTGAACCTGAAAGTATGCCACCCACCACTTCAACCAACATAAATCCGGCTGTAATGCAGAATGCAAACATCAAGCGGCGGGCATTATTGTCCTTGGGTTGCTCAGAAGAAGTATGAGTATGCGAGTGCGCCATTATGCCATCCCTTTGTTATTCTCATCTTTACTGTATGCCATCATACCGTTTTTGGGATGATAAAATTAAAAAGGAGAGCTATTGCTCTCCCATTATTAGCTTTATTTTCAGCGTTACTGCGTAGTGCCATCAGTTTTTGTCTCAGCATCATTGTTAATGCCGTTTCCGGTCTCAACTTTCTTATTCACATCAGGGCAGCGACCGTCCTTACACATTGTGTTTTTGTGCATCTCGTCTTTGGTCATCCCTTCATGGTTCATTGATGAACCGTTCGGGTGCAGCATTGTGCCACCCGAATTCACGTTACTGTTGTCGACATTATTTGGTGCCACGTTTTCGCGTGCGTCTGGGGCGACCTGACCGGCATCCGCCGAGGAATTTGCCTGGCCGTTATTGGACTGCGTATTGGTTTCAGCTGCCAGCGCCGCGCCGCTGGCGAGGCTGAGTGTAGCGGTAAGAAAGAGTGAAGCCAGCTTTGTCATATGCATAATATGCTCCTGTTATGGTCGATATGTCGGATAACGTCTTCCAACAGTGCATGTGCCAGTTACATCATCAATATGTGGTTAATAGTTTTGCCAGAGAAATTAAACCCAGCATAGAATCTTGAAATTTATGAAAATTAAAGCCGTTACAGTTATAAATTGTAGGTTGGATCTCGTTTTTCGCTACTTTATTGCGTTTTTTTGGCCAATTCCAGGATTAATCCGTCCAAAGTGTAAAACCCCGTTTACACTTTATGACTGAAGATATAGATTGGAGGGATTGCATTCATTTATATAAGTATGGCAACGCTGGAATAATCATGAATTATCAGAACGACGATTTACGCATTAAAGAGATCAACGAGTTATTACCGCCAGTCGCATTGTTGGAAAAATTCCCCGCTACTGAAAATGCCGCAAACACGGTGGCTCATGCCCGTAAGGCGATTCATAAAATCCTGAAAGGGAGTGACGATCGCCTGCTGGTAGTGATTGGGCCTTGCTCTATTCATGATCCGGCAGCCGCCAAAGAGTATGCCGCTCGCCTGCTGGCACTGCGTGAAGAGTTAAAAGACGAGCTTGAAATCGTTATGCGCGTCTATTTTGAAAAACCGCGAACTACCGTTGGCTGGAAAGGGCTTATCAACGATCCGCACATGGACAACAGCTTCCAGATCAACGATGGGCTGCGCATTGCGCGTAAACTGCTGCTGGATATCAATGACAGCGGATTGCCTGCTGCGGGTGAATTCCTCGATATGATTACGCCGCAATACCTCGCCGACCTGATGAGCTGGGGCGCGATTGGGGCACGTACCACAGAATCTCAGGTGCATCGCGAATTGGCGTCTGGTCTGTCCTGCCCGGTTGGCTTTAAAAACGGTACTGATGGCACCATCAAAGTAGCGATTGATGCGATTAACGCCGCAGGAGCGCCGCACTGCTTCCTGTCTGTGACCAAATGGGGTCATTCGGCGATCGTAAATACCAGTGGTAATGGCGATTGCCATATTATTTTGCGCGGCGGCAAAGAGCCGAACTACAGCGCTCAGCACGTTGCCGACGTGAAAGAAGGTCTGATCAAAGCAGGGCTTTCAGCGCAGGTGATGATCGACTTTAGCCATGCCAACTCCAGCAAGCAGTTCAAAAAGCAGATGGATGTCGCGAAAGATGTTTGCGGACAAGTTGCTGGGGGCGAAAAAGCAATTATTGGCGTGATGATCGAAAGCCATCTGGTAGAAGGCAATCAAAACCCGGATAGCGGTGAGCCGCTGACCTACGGTAAGAGCATCACCGACGCCTGCATTGGCTGGGAAGATACCGATGCGGTGTTGCGCCAGCTGGCGGATGCGGTAAAAGTGCGCCGCGGTTAAAAAATTCATCCGGGCTACGCTCGGTAGGCCGTATAAGGCAACGCCGTCATTCGGCAATAAAAAAGCGTGGAGCATTCCACGCTTTTTTCGTTTGACCCAAGATGAAAATTACTTCGCTTTACCCTGGTTCGCCACGGCTGCCGCTTTTGCTGCGATCTCGTCAGCATTACCCAGATAGTAATGTTTGATTGGTTTGAAGTTTTCGTCGAACTCATATACCAGCGGTACGCCGGTCGGGATGTTCAGTTCAAGGATCTCATCTTCGCCCATGTTATCCAGGTATTTAACCAGCGCACGCAGAGAGTTACCGTGAGCGGCGATAATTACGCGCTCACCGCTTTTCATGCGCGGCAGAATGGTTTCGTTCCAGTAGGGGATAACGCGATCGATGGTCAGCGCCAGGCTTTCGGTAACCGGTAACTCTTTGTCGGTCAACTTCGCATAACGCGGATCGTGACCCGGATAACGCTCGTCATCTTTGGTCAGTTCCGGTGGCGTTACCGCAAAGCCGCGACGCCATTGTTTAACCTGCTCGTCACCGTATTTTTCAGCGGTTTCAGCTTTGTTCAGACCTTGCAGCGCGCCGTAATGACGTTCGTTCAGTTTCCAGGATTTTTCAACCGGCAGCCAGGCCTGATCCAGTTCGTCCAGTACGTTCCACAGGGTGTGGATGGCACGTTTCAGCACAGAGGTATAAGCAAAATCGAAGCTGTAGCCTTCTTCTTTCAGCAGTTTACCTGCCGCTTTTGCTTCGCCCACGCCTTTCTCTGACAGATCAACGTCATACCAACCGGTAAAACGGTTTTCGTTGTTCCACTGACTTTCACCGTGACGTACCAGAACCAGCTTAGTTACAGCCATACACTCACTCCTATAAATCATATTGAATGATAATAATTCTCATTATATTGCCGTAAAGCGTCAGCGGCAATGCTTACGCATAACCATAGCGAAAATAGCGCCACAGTGTAAGGTTCTTGTGAATTCAAGGTTGCGATTTTGTCTTTGAGTGGTGGGGATTTGAGCGGTTCTACTGTGATAAACAAATAACAGGCCCGCTACGTTACGTCGTCGGGCCTGTGAGGGGAAAGGATCAGACTGGAATAAACTGATATTCCGTCACGCTGGCATACTCTTCACCCGGGCGTAAGAAGCAGTCCGGCTGCTGCCACTCTGGATGGTTCGGGCTGTCCGGGAGAAACTCACTTTCCAGCGCCAGACCTTGCCAGTCTTCGTAGGCGTCTGGTCCACGAGATGGTGTACCGCCGAGGAAGTTGCCGGAGTAAAACTGCAATGCCGGGGCGGAGGTGTATACCACCATCTGCAGTTTTTCATCCTGGGACCACAGTCGGGCGACCGGCGTACGCGCATTGCCCTGTGCCTGAAGCAGGAAGGCGTGATCGTAACCTTTCACCTTGCGCTGATCGTCATCGGCAAGAAATTCACTACTGATCATTTTAGGCGTGCGGAAATCGAAAGTGCTACCAGCGACGGATTTCAGCCCGTCATGCGGGATGCCCATTTCATCAACCGGCAAGTACTCGTCCGCCATAATTTGCAGCTTATGCTGGCGCACATCCGTTTTGTCACCGTCGAGGTTAAAATAAACGTGATTCGTCAGATTCACCGGACAGGGCTTATCGACCGTGGCGCGGTAGGTTATCGAAATACGATTATCGTCAGTCAGGCGATACTGCGCGGTGGCGCATAGATGGCCAGGAAAACCCTGATCGCCATCGTCAGATGTTAAGGCGAACAGCACCTGACGGTCATTCTGATTGACTATCTGCCAGCGACGTTTGTCGAAACCGTCTGGCCCGCCGTGCAGCTGGTTGTTGCCCTGACTTGGTACCAACTCAACGGTTTCGCCGGCAAAGGTATAGCGGCTGTTGGCGATACGGTTAGCGTAGCGACCAATTGAAGCGCCCAGAAACGCAGCCTGCTCCGGGTATTGTTCCGGACTGGCGCACCCGAGCAATGCTTCACGCACGCTACCATCGCTAAGCGGAATACGCGCAGAGAGCAGCGTCGCGCCCCAGTCCATGAGCGTGACGACCATCCCTGCGTCATTGCGCAGGGTGAGCAGGCGAAACGGCTGACCGTCCGGAGCCTGCACAGGGATTTCGCTTAACATTGTCCTGCTCCTTGTGAAGGTTTGCAGACGTAGAATGTTTCTTTGATACCGGTTTTTGCTTCGTATTGTTCCGCGACGGCCTGCTGTACGGCAGGTACCAAATCTTGCGGGATCAGCGCCACGATGCAGCCGCCGAAGCCGCCGCCGGTCATACGGACACCGCCTTTATCGCCGATGGTCGCTTTGACAATCTCGACCAGCGTATCAATTTGCGGCACGGTAATTTCAAAGTCATCGCGCATTGAGGCGTGAGATTCCGCCATCAGCTGGCCCATGCGCAGCAGGTCGCCTTTTTCCAGCGCCTGTGCGGCTTCAACGGTACGCGCATTTTCCGTGATCACGTGGCGAACGCGTTTGGCGACAATCGGATCCAGTTCGTGGGCGACGGCGTTAAACGCTTCAAGGCTGACATCACGCAGCGCTGGCTGCTGGAAGAAACGCGCGCCGGTTTCACACTGTTCGCGACGGGTATTGTATTCGCTACCGACCAATGTGCGTTTAAAGTTACTGTTGATGATCACCACCGCTACGCCCTCAGGCATGGAAACGGCTTTGGTGCCCAGCGTTCGGCAGTCGATCAGTAGCGCATGATCTTTCTTACCAAGTGCCGAGATCAGTTGATCCATAATGCCGCAGTTACAGCCGACAAACTGGTTTTCAGCTTCCTGGCCATTCAGGGCAATCTGCGCGCCGTCGAGCGGCAGATGATAGAGCTGCTGGAATACCGTACCCACAGCGACTTCCAGTGAGGCAGAAGAGCTTAAGCCCGCACCCTGCGGGACGTTACCGCTGATCACCAGATCAGCACCGCCAAAGGCGTTATTGCGCTTTTGCAGATGTTTCACTACGCCACGCACGTAGTTTGACCACTGCTGGCTGTCATGAGCGATAATTGGCGCATCAAGCGAGAACTCATCAACCTGATTGTCGTAATCAGCGGCGATCACACGGACTTTTCGATCGTCGCGTGCCGCACAGCTGATAACGGTTTGATAGTCGATAGCGCAGGGCAGAACGAAGCCGTCGTTATAATCGGTATGTTCACCGATCAGGTTCACACGACCCGGTGCCTGAATAGTATGGGTGGCAGGGTAGCCAAATGTTTCAGCAAACAGAGATTGTGTTTTTTCTTTCAGACTCATTATTTAAACTCCGGATTCGCGAAAATGGATGTCGCTGACCGCACGCAGTCGTTCAGCCGCTTGTTCTGCCGTCAGGTCGCGCTGGGTTTCTGCCAGCATTTCATAACCGACCATAAATTTACGCACAGTCGCGGAACGCAGCAGCGGCGGGTAAAAGTGTGCGTGCAACTGCCAGTGTTGGTTTTCTTCACCGTTAAACGGTGCGCCGTGCCAGCCCATAGAATAGGGGAATGAGCACTGGAACAGGTTGTCATAACGACTGGTCAGTTTTTTCAACGCCAGCGCCAGGTCAGCACGCTGTTCGTCGGTCAAATCGGTAATTCGCAACACGTGCGCTTTCGGCAGCAGCAGCGTTTCGAACGGCCACGCGGCCCAGTAAGGGACAACTGCCAGCCAGTGCTCGGTTTCAACGACCGTACGGCTGCCGTCCGCCAGCTCACGCTGGACGTAATCAACGAGCATCGGCGCGCCTTGTTCGGCGAAGTACGCTTTCTGCAGGCGATCTTCACGTTCGGCTTCGTTAGGCAAAAAGCTGTTGGCCCAAATTTGTCCGTGTGGATGCGGGTTCGAGCACCCCATCGCTGCGCCTTTATTCTCAAATACCTGCACCCAGGGATAGGTTTTGCCTAAGTCTTCAGTCTGCTCCTGCCACGTTTTCACAATTTCTGTTAGCGCAGGGACGCTGAGTTCCGGCAGCGTTTTGCTGTGATCGGGTGAGAAGCAAATTACACGGCTGGTACCGCGCGCGCTCTGACAGCGCATTAACGGATCGTGACTGTCCGGCGCGTCCGGGGTATCGGACATCAGCGCCGCAAAGTCATTGGTAAAGACATAGGTCCCGGTGTAATCCGGGTTTTTGTCGCCGGTAACGCGCGTATTGCCAGCGCACAGGAAGCAGTCCGGGTCATGTGCAGGCAGTACCTGCTTAGACGGAGTTTCCTGCGCCCCTTGCCACGGGCGTTTGGCGCGATGTGGTGATACGAGGATCCACTGCCCGGTGAGCGGGTTAAAACGGCGATGTGGATGATCGACAGGATTGAATTGCGTCATGATTGGTCCTTAATCCGAATATCCCTGCGGGTGGCGTGACTGCCAGTGCCAGGTATCTTGTGCCATTTCATCCAGTGTGCGGGTCACGCGCCAGTTGAGCTCGCGATCGGCTTTGCTGGCGTCAGCCCAGTAGGCCGGAAGATCGCCATCACGGCGCGGGGCGAAATGGTAATTCACCGGTTTACCGCAAGCTTTGCTGAAGGCGTTGACCACGTCCAGCACGCTGCTACCGATGCCTGCACCGAGGTTGTAAATATGTACGCCCTGTTTGCCCGCCAGTTTTTCCATGGCAGCAACATGGCCGTCGGCGAGATCCATCACGTGGATGTAGTCGCGTACGCCGGTGCCATCTTCAGTAGGGTAGTCATTGCCAAATATGGCAAGAGATTCGCGACGGCCAACGGCAACCTGCGCGATGTAAGGCATCAGGTTGTTTGGAATACCTTGCGGATCTTCCCCCATATCTCCCGATGGATGAGCGCCAACCGGGTTAAAGTAGCGCAGCAGGGCAATGCTCCAGTCGGGCTGTGCTTTTTGCAGATCGGTCAGGATCTGTTCCACCATCAGCTTGCTTTTGCCGTACGGACTTTGCGGCGTGCCGGTGGGGAAGCTTTCAACGTAAGGAATTTGCGGCTGATCGCCATAGACGGTCGCGGAGGAGCTGAAAATGAAGTTTTTCACGTTGGCAGCGCGCATTGCATTCACCAGACGCAGAGTGCCGTTGACGTTGTTGTCATAGTACTCCAGCGGCTTGGCAACGGATTCTCCAACGGCTTTTAAACCGGCAAAATGGATGACCGTATCAATGGCATGATCGTGCAGAATTTCGGTTATCAGCGCTTCGTTACGGATGTCTCCTTCCACGAAGGTCGGATGCTTGCCGCCTAAACGCTCAATGACGGGCAGTACGCTGCGCTTGCTGTTGCAGAGATTATCCAGGATCACCACTTCGTGACCGTTTTTCAGCAACTGCACGCAAGTGTGGCTTCCAATGTAACCGCTACCACCTGTAACCAATACTCTCATAATTCGCTCCGTTAAGCCTATGGTATGCAATAACCATAGCATAACAAAGATGCGAAAAGTGTGACACGGAATAAATTAGTGGAATCGTTTACACTCCGGTGTTTTCACTAGATGCTGCCAGTTATTTTATTATAAATCATTGTGTTAGGTTGTTATTTCAGCACTTGTCTGAAAAAAAAGCAGAAAAAAGGGCGTGATAAACGCCCTGGCATGAAAATTAACGCAGAGAGGTTTGTCGATAGGCGTAGATATCACCCTCGGGTACAAACTCTAGCCGATGGGTAATGCAGGCCGGGGCATCTTCGGCGTGATGAGAGACAAACAAAAGCTGAGTTTCACCTTCACCGATCAGGACATCCACAAACCGACGGATCAGTTGACGGTTGAGCGGATCTAATCCTTGCAACGGTTCATCGAGGATCAGCAACGTAGGATGTTTCACCAGTGCACGAACAATCAATGCCAGCCGCTGCTGCCCCCAGGAAAGACTATGAAATGGCGCATCCGCGGTACGTTTATCGATGCCCAGAATATCCAGCCACTGTTGTACCAGCTTGTGCTGTCTGTCGGAGACGGCCTGATAAATGCCGATTGAATCGAAATAACCGGAGAGAATAACGTTGCGAACTGTCGTACTTACCCGGTAATCCAGATGCAGGCTGCTGCTGACATAGCCAATGTGTTTTTTGATATCCCAGATAGTTTCACCGCTGCCCCGGCGGCGGCCAAACAGGGTCAGGTCGTTGCTATATCCTTGGGGATGATCGCCGGTGATTAAACTGAGCAGGGTTGATTTCCCCGCACCGTTGGGGCCGATGATTTGCCAGTGTTCCCCCGGATTTACCCGCCAGCTCAGATGATGCAGGATAGGGCGATCGTTATACGAGACGGTGCCGTCGTTAAGCACAATGCGCGGCTCGTTATCTGACAGCGTGTGGCGCACCGAAGGCTCATCCGGTTCGGGTAACTGGATGCCTTCCAGCCGTTCGCTATGGGCAAGCTGAGCGATTAATGCCTGTTGCAGAAGGTCGGGTTTTGCACCGGTTTCCGTCAGCGTGCAGTCGGCAAGTACGCCGGCAAACTGCACGAACTCAGGAATTTCATCAAAGCGATTAAGCACCAGTACCAACGTTAAACCGGCCCGGTGCAACTCAGCGAGCAACTCTGCTAACTGGCGACGGGACGCCACGTCCAGCCCGTCAAAGGGTTCATCAAGGATCAGTAAATCCGGTGTGGACATTAATGCCTGGCAGAGTAGGGTTTTGCGCGTTTCACCGGTGGAAAGGTATTTGAAACGCCTGTTAAGTAGGGATGAAATGCCAAACTGCTGCGCCAGTGCAGCGCAGCGGGCGGGGTCGTGAACTTCGTCCTGAATGATTTCTGCGGTAGTGCGCCCGGTGTCGTCTTCACCGGGACTAAGAAGATCGGTGTTGTTTCGCTGCCACTCGTCGCTGACCAGCTTTTGTAGCTGCTCAAAAGAGAGTCGGGTAATACGTGTGAAATGACAGTGACGTTCGCCTTTCAGAAGCGGTAACTCGCCCGCCAGCGCGCGGGCCAGCGCAGATTTCCCGCTGCCGTTAGAGCCAACAAACGCCCAGCTATCACCCGCGTTTAACGTCAACGCATCTAACTGGAGCGTTTTTGTGTCGCTAAGACGAAACGTGCCTTGCGAAATTTGCAATGATGACATTTTGTATCCCATTATTTGCAGCGATGAATAACAGGGATACGTGTTCTTCAGGCTGATGTCAATTAACTCAGCACAGTGTGGCGATAATCACCCTGTCCGCATTAAAATATGCTGTGACGTTAGCGCCTTCCGTTAATGTGTGGGCCTGCTCTATCGGCAAAGTCGCGCACAGCGTCTGGCCGTCTGGCAAGGTCATCAACACTTCACACTGCTCCGCTCCGCGTTCGATATGGCTAATCGTGCCCTGCAACTGGTTATCGGCGGCCTGAGCGATCGCGTCGTCCTGAGTGATTCCCACCCATGGCGCTTTCAACAGAATCAGTACTTCTTTGCCTTCTTCAAGCCCGAGACGCTCGCCGCTTTGCGCAGTGATTGCCACTTTCAGGCGCGTTTCGCCATCCGCCAGCAGCACGTCGACATGCTGTTGAACCTGATCGTGGTCGCGGGCGGTAATGGTGCCAAACCACTGGTTACGGGCGCTGGTTTGCAGCGAAAAGCGAGAGATCGCCGCCAGCAGGCTATTGAGCGGCAGTGCGTCGTCATCGCTCAAAACATCGAAGGCTTTCTGTTGGATTTGCGCTAATAAATCATACAGCTGGATTAAGCGTTGGCCGTAGCGCGTTAACACCGCGCCGCCGCCGCCTTTGCCGCCAGTGGCGCGCTCAACCAGCGTCTGCTCGCTGAGTTGATTCATTTCGTTAATCGCATCCCAGGCGCTTTTATAGCTGATACCTGCATCCTTCGCGCCCTGACTGATGGAGCCGGAAAGCGCAATGTGCTTAAGCAGAGAAATGCGACGGGGATCGGCAAACAGTTTTTGCTGAAGTTTCAGCGTAAGAAGGATTTCGGCCTGCATCACAAGCTCCTGGCAAAAGGGGTATTGTGACGGAAAACCGCGCGCGCGCAAAGCCAACCGCACAAAAGGGGAGTGCTTTTCTGTGTTATGTGGTTAGAATACAACTAAGGACTATATCTGGAGTTGACCATGTTAGAGTTATTGAAAAGTCTGGTATTCGCCGTAATTATGGTTCCTGTGGTGATGGCTGTCATCCTGGGGCTGATTTACGGACTGGGTGAAGTGTTCAACATCTTCTCCTCTATCGGTCAGAAAGACCAGTCCAGACAGAATCATTGATTCCCCAAACGCCCGCTCAGTCGGGCGTTTATATTTTTCGCCTGCCAACCCGTTTTCGCTGACTACAGTTTCTCAAGATCCTGCTTTCCCTGCCGATATTTTCTTTGTCTAACCTCTAATTGGTATCAATAACCTCTGGGAAAATCCTGATTTACTCGTTATATTTGCGCCTACATAACGAAACGCAAAGGAGTTACAGATGGCACGTACATGGTTACGCTTGTTTGCAGGGGCAACACTTTCTCTTACCGTTGCCGGGCATGCGCTGGCGGATGAAGGCAAAATTACGGTGTTTGCCGCGGCTTCACTGACCAACGCGATGCAGGACATTGCGACGCAATACAAAAAAGAGAAGAACGTTGATGTTGTCTCCTCTTTTGCCTCTTCATCCACACTGGCGCGTCAGATTGAAGCAGGCGCACCGGCCGATCTGTTTATTTCTGCCGATCAGAAATGGATGGATTACGCGGTAGACAAAAAGTCGATTGATACCGCAACGCGTGCAACGCTGTTAGGTAACAGCCTGGTGGTGGTCGCGCCGAAAGCCAGTGCACAGAAAGACTTCACTATTGACAGCAAAACCAACTGGACCAGCCTGTTGAACGGTGGACGTCTGGCCGTTGGCGATCCGGAACATGTTCCGGCGGGCATTTATGCCAAAGAAGCGCTGCAAAAACTGGGTGCATGGGATACCCTGGCCCCGAAACTGGCACCTGCTGAAGATGTGCGCGGTGCGCTGGCGCTGGTAGAGCGTAACGAAGCGCCGCTGGGTATCGTCTATGGTTCCGATGCCGTCGCCAGCAAAGGCGTAAAAGTCGTTGCGACTTTCCCGGAAGATTCGCACAAAAAAGTGGAATACCCTATCGCGATTGTTGATGGGCACAAAAACGCAACGGTTAGCGCGTTCTATGATTACCTGAAAGGACCGCAGGCTGCTGAAATCTTTAAACGTTATGGATTTACGACCAAGTAATGATACTGACCGATCCTGAATGGCAGGCCGTCATACTGAGCCTGAAAGTTTCTTCCCTGGCCGTCTTGTTTAGCCTGCCGTTTGGGATCTTCTTTGCCTGGCTGCTTGTGCGATGCAAGTTCCCGGGCAAAGCACTGCTCGACAGCGTTCTGCATTTGCCGCTGGTTCTGCCGCCGGTGGTGGTGGGCTATCTGCTGTTGATTGCTATGGGGCGGCGCGGATTCATTGGCGAATGGCTGTACGACTGGTTTGGCATTACCTTTGCCTTTAGCTGGCGCGGTGCGGTACTGGCTGCGGCGGTGATGTCTTTTCCTCTGATGGTACGGGCAATTCGTCTGGCGCTGGAAGGTGTCGACGTCAAGCTGGAGCAGGCGGCCCGCACGCTGGGAGCCGGACGCTGGCGTGTATTCATGACCATTACGCTACCGCTGATGCTGCCCGGCATTATTGTCGGTACGGTGCTGGCGTTCGCGCGTTCCCTCGGGGAATTCGGCGCAACCATTACTTTTGTTTCCAACATTCCTGGCGAAACCCGCACCATTCCTTCGGCGATGTATACCCTGATCCAGACTCCCGGCGGCGAAAGCGCGGCGGCGAGGTTGTGTATCATTTCTATTGTTTTAGCGCTGATTTCGCTGCTGATTTCTGAATGGCTGGCGCGTATTAGCCGTGAGCGGACGGGGCGATAATTATGCTGGAACTCAATTTCTCCCAGACGCTGGGGACGCATTGCCTGACGCTCAACGAAACGCTGCCAGCCAGCGGCATCACCGCTATTTTTGGCGTTTCCGGCGCGGGCAAAACCTCACTGATTAACGCCATCAGCGGCCTGACGCAGCCGCAGTCCGGACGCATCGTGCTAAATGGTCGGGTCTTAAACGACGTCGAGAACGGTATCTGTTTAACGCCGGAAAAACGCCGGGTGGGCTATGTTTTCCAGGATGCGCGCCTGTTCCCGCACTATAAAGTGCGCGGCAACCTGCGTTACGGAATGGCGAAAAGCATGGCCGGACAGTTTGATAAGCTGGTGGCGCTGTTGGGCATTGAACCGCTGCTTGACCGTCTGCCTGGCGGTCTTTCTGGCGGTGAAAAGCAGCGTGTCGCCATCGGTCGGGCGCTGCTGACCGCGCCTGAGTTATTGCTGCTTGATGAGCCGTTAGCCTCACTGGATATACCGCGTAAACGCGAACTGCTGCCTTACCTGCAACGCCTTGCACGTGAAATCAATATTCCGATGCTGTATGTCAGCCACTCGCTTGATGAGATTTTGCACCTGGCGGATAAAGTGATGGTGCTGGAGAACGGGCAGGTCAAAGCGTTTGGTTCGCTGGAAGATGTCTGGGGTAGCAGCGTGATGCACCCCTGGCTGCCTAAGGAACAGCAAAGCAGTATTCTGAAAGTCAGCGTGCTGGAACATCATCCACACTATGCGATGACCGCGCTGGCGCTCGGCGATCAGCATCTGTGGGTCAATAAGCTGGAGCAACCGCTGCAAACCGCGCTGCGTATTCGTATTCAGGCCTCTGATGTTTCACTGGTGCTCCAACCCCCCCAGCAGACCAGTATTCGTAACGTTCTCCGGGCAAAAGTCGCGCAATGTTATGACGATAACGGTCAGGTGGAAGTTCAGCTTGAGGTGGGCGGTAAGACGCTGTGGGCAAGGATCAGCCCGTGGGCCAGGGATGAACTGGGTATCAAACCTGGCCTGTGGCTGTACGCGCAAATTAAGAGCGTATCGATTACCGCCTGATTACAGCAGGTGGGAGTAGATAAATTTCGCAATGCTGTCTGTGGTGTTGTCACCAATCACGATGTTGGCGCGGGCTTTGACCGCGTCATCCGCGTTGCCCATCGCCACTCCGGTACCTGCGGCTTCCAGCATGCTGATGTCGTTAAAGTTATCGCCAAAGGCAATCACGTTTTCCATTGACCCGCCCTGTGCTTCAATCCACTGGGTCAGGCGTCGTCCTTTGCTGTTGCCTTTACGGGCAATGTCGACCTGATCGTGCCAGGACCATTCACACTCCAGCCCCAGCTGTTGCTCGACGTGCCGACCAAACTGCTGCAATTTCGGAATATCTTCGTCGGTCAGGGCAAATTTCCAGACGGCGTTGACGTCATGTGCGGCCTGCGCCAGCGAAGGAACCTGGGTGAAGGTCGGGCGCTGTTCCGGCGGCAGAGTTTGCGCCCAGTTAGCGGTACGCACCACATGCCCGGTTGGGCGCTCATACAGCATGGCCTCATCCACATACATCAGCCCGTGGATCTGATGTTCATCCAGCATTTCGATCAGCTGTAATGCCTGGTCTACCGGGAGGGGATCGGATTCCAGTACCTTTTTTGCCTGATAATCATACAAGTAAGTACCGTTACAGCAAATTGCAGGTGTATCCAGCGCCAGTGCCTGATAAAAAGGATGAATAGCAACGTGATGGCGACCTGTGACAATGATAAGTTGGTAGCCTGCTTCTCTGGCGCGCGAGAGCGCTTCGAGGGAGGATGGCAGCATGGTTTTTTTCGGGGTCAACAGGGTACCGTCTAAATCCAGGGCAATCACGCGTGCGGTCATAGTTTTTTCCAGATTAAGGTTGAGAATTTTGTCTGCTGGAATGGTACACCGAGACGGGAGCCGGACAAAATTCTGAGCCTTAATTAAGCATTCACCGTTAAAAGCGTCTACCTTAGGCGTGTGTCAGGCAATTGCAGCCACCTGCCAAAAAGCAAAGGAGTATTCATGAAGCAAACCGTTTATACCGCCAGCCCTGAAAGTCAGCAAATCCACGTCTGGAGCCTGAATCACGATGGTTCTCTGACGCTGACGCAGGTGGTTGATGTACCGGGTCAGGTACAGCCGATGGTCGTCAGCCCGGATAAGCGTTACCTCTATGTTGGTGTGCGCCCGGAGTTTCGCGTGTTGGCTTATCGTATTGCGCCTGATGACGGAGCGCTGACCTTCGCGGCAGAGTCAGCGCTGCCGGGTAGCCCGACGCATATTTCTACCGATCATCAGGGACGTTTCGTGTTCGTTGGCTCTTATAACGCGGGTAGCGTGAGTGTCACGCGTCTGGAAGACGGCCTGCCGGTGGAACTGGTTGACGTGGTAGAAGGTCTGGATGGTTGCCACTCAGCCAACATCTCTCCGGATAACCGTACCCTTTGGGTTCCGGCGTTGAAACAGGATCGTATCTGCCTGTTTGACGTTAGCGATGATGGCCATCTGGTTGCGCAGGAACCGGCTGAAGTGACTACCGTTGAAGGCGCGGGCCCGCGTCATATGGCGTTCCATCCGAATAAGCAATATGCCTACTGCGTGAACGAGCTGAATAGCTCTGTTGATGTCTGGGAGCTGAAAGATCCGTACGGCAAGATTGAGTGTGTGCAGACGCTGGATATGATGCCTGCTGATTTCGCGGATACCCGTTGGGCAGCAGATATTCACATCACACCGGATGGTCGCCATCTGTATGCCTGTGATCGCACCGCCAGCCTGATTACGGTCTTTAGCGTCTCTGAAGATGGCAGCGTGTTGACCAAAGAAGGTTTCCAACCTACCGAAACTCAGCCACGCGGTTTTAATATCGATAACAGAGGTAAATACCTGATTGCAGCCGGACAAAAATCGCACCATATCGCGGTATACGAGATTGCTGGCGAACAAGGACTGTTGACGGAGAAAGGTCGTTACGCGGTAGGACAAGGCCCGATGTGGGTGGTGGTTAACGCGTACTAATATTGCGTCTAATGCCGGATGAGTATCCGGCACATTGCCCGGCAGAGCATGAATCTGCCGGGTTTACATCAGAGAATGACGTTTACTGCTTAGGTTCAGCAACCACTTTGCTACCGATACCACGGTTGTTGTATTCCCACATACGGTTGAAGTTGGTGTCGTTCAGATTACGCTGGATTTCACCTTTGTCATCTTCCGCACCGGTATTACCGGCAAACGGGCGTTTTGCGATAACGCTGTCAGCCCATGGTTTTGCCATGTTAAAGCCTTCGTTAATCACGCTGTCACGAATAACAACCTGACCGTTAGTGTTGGAATCGACATCCAGCGAGCGGCCTAACTGCGCCACGCCATCGCCACTTGCCGTGAAGCGGCTATTAATCGCCAGGAAACCGTAGTAGATGTTAGACAGGGTAGCCGGTGCGAAGACATAGGCTTCCTGCTGGGTACGGGAGTTCACTACACGGAAATCGGTGTTATCGAACACTACGGCACCGCGACCGGAAACGATATCCACATCGCCTTCAATGTAGCTGTTGGTAACCAGCGTACGCGGCTGACGATCGTTTTCCAGACGGTTTTGTACGCCGCTATTGGTCACGAAGAAGGTATTCTGGCGGCCCAGGATATTGACCTTGTTGATCTGCACTTTATCGCCATCGGTACGCAGTGCAACGGCTGGGTGGTTACCCGCATCAACGCTGTCACCCAGGTTGTTTTCGATGGTCAGATTCTGCAATTGCAGACCGTTATTTTGCGACCAGACGACAGCAGAACACATCACACCAATATTTGTGCCACGTTTGTTCTGGCAATTATCAAACATATACCACGCAGGTTTACCCGGCATATATTTACCGGCTGGGTTCACCGTACGACGCCAGTCAGCGGTGCTCATTTCACCGTCAATGGCCTGGCCAATTTTCACATCAAGCGGTTTTTCGCCCATACCGTACAGCGTCAGGCTACCTGTTGCTGCCGGAATATATACCGTGCCCTGGTACTCGCCTGGCATAATCGCGATGTACTGACGTTTGTTAGTACGTTTGATGATTGCTGCATCAACAGCGGCTTGAATGCTGGTATGGGTGACGCCCTGAGTCCCTGCCGGGCCAACGACGAAGTCAGGCTGTGCAGGCAGAGAAATAGAAGAAGGGCTCCACGGCGCGGTGTTTGGCGTCAGTGCGGAAAAATAGTGCGCAGCAACGAAGTTTTTCGCTTCATTGGCCGACAGGATCGGGCGCGAAGAGGTGCCTGGCGCGGTCTGATCGGAAGGAATTTGATCGGGCGGCGTAGAGCTACAGGCGGTCAGCGTCACGCCAAAAGCCATAGCCAGCGCCAGACGGGAAACTGATGATATGTTCACAGGTTGCTCCGGGCTTTGAAAAGTTATCCATTGAAGCCTGCTTTTTTATACTAAGTTGAGCGAAACGGGAAGGTTAAAAGGTAAAAAGTTGTTTTTATCACCACAAAGCCCGGTGCGGAGAGTCCTTATATCACAAATACATAACAATTACGGTCCTTCAGGTTGACAACATCCCTATAATCAAAAATAAATGTCTATACAACCTATGACAAGTGGTGAGTCGAATGCAGCAATTCTTCCCTGATCCTGATGATGTTATCTGGCGCAATGTTCGTCTGGCGACTATGGACCCTGAACGTGGTACCCCATATGGGCTGTTGGATGGTCACGCGCTGATCGTCCGCCAGGGCAAGATTCGCGATATCGTCCCGGAATCATCGTTATATCTCACGCATGACAATACTTTTGATATGCAGGGCAGGCTGATTACGCCTGGCCTGATTGATTGCCATACGCATCTGGTCTTTGGCGGAAACCGCGCAGGTGAGTGGGAGCAGCGGCTAAATGGTGTCTCCTACCAGCAGATAAGCGCTCAGGGTGGGGGGATCAATGCCACCGTATCGGCGACCCGCAGCGCCACGGATGAACAACTCTTACACGTAGCCCATCAGCGGATGGAACAGCTGATCAAAGAAGGTGTTACGCTGCTGGAAATAAAATCCGGCTACGGCCTGGATTTGCCGACAGAAGAGAAAATATTGCGCGTGGTGGCAGCGCTGGCGGCAGAGAATATCGTTGAAATCAGCCCGACGCTGTTGGCTGCGCATGCAACTCCAGCGGAATACCGGGATGATCCTGACGGCTATATTACGCTGGTGTGTGAGACCATTATGCCGCAATTGTGGGAACAAGGGCTGTTTGAGACCGTCGATCTGTTCTGTGAAAGCGTTGGTTTTTCGTTGGCGCAGAGCGAGCGGGTGTTTCAGGCTGCACAGGCGCTGGGCATCCCGATTAAAGGCCATGTCGAACAACTGTCATTGCTTGGCGGCGCACAGTTGGTAAGCCGCTACCACGGGCTATCCGCCGATCATATTGAATACCTCGATGAAGCGGGTGTAGCGGCGATGAGCCAAAGCGGTACGGTCGGTGTGCTGCTGCCCGGCGCATTCTATTTCCTCAAAGAGCAGCAGCGCCCACCGGTAGCGTTGCTGCGTCAATATCAGGTACCGATGGCGGTAGCGACAGATTTTAACCCCGGTACCAGTCCGTTTATCAGCCTGCACTGGGCGATGAATATGGCCTGCGTTCAGTTTGGCCTAACGCCGGAAGAAGCATGGGCGGGCGTAACCCGTCATGCGGCCCGGGCACTGGGGCGTCATGCCACCCACGGTCAATTGAAGGCCGGGTTTGTGGCCGATTTTGTGGTGTGGGATGCAACCCTCCCGGTCGAGATCCTGTATGAACCCGGGCGCAATCCGCTCTACCAACGCGTATTCAAAGGACAAATAGCATGACCAACTGGCAACCAGCCTCACCTGCGCTGTGGCAGGGACGTGATGACCGCGCCGAATCGCCGAATGCGCTGCGCCTGTTTCAGACTATCACCCTGAGCCAGACGTTTAGCCCAGAAATGTACCGCGAGCAGATAGCGTTACTCGGGTTTGCCTGCGACGAAGGCGTTAAACGCAATCAGGGGCGCACGGGCGCCGCGGGAGCGCCCGATGTGCTGCGCAAGGCGCTGGCGAATTTAGCCAGTCATGATGGGCACAATCGGCTGGTGGATCTGGGAAATATTGTGGCGCAGGCTCCCGATCTTGAGGGCGCGCAGCAGGCGTTACGCAATGCGGTACAGCGATGTCAGCACGAGAACATGCGTACCTTTGTTTTGGGCGGGGGACACGAAACTGCCTTTGCGCACGGCGCGGGCGTACTGGATGCGTTCCCGCAGGCGAAAGTGGGGATAGTCAACTTCGATGCGCATCTCGATTTGCGCAAAGCTGAACAAGCTACATCCGGTACGCCATTTCGCCAGCTGGCGCAGCTTTGCGATGAACAGCAGCGTGAATTTCACTATGCCTGTATCGGCGTCAGTCGGGCGGCAAACACCCAGGCGCTTTGGGATGAGGCCCAGCGGCTCGGTGTTACCGTGGTGGAGGATCTGCATTGTGATACGGCGCAGGCGCAGTTAGCGCAGTTCATTGCCAATCTGGATGTCATCTATCTGACAATCGACCTCGACGTGCTGCCGGTGTGGGAAATGCCCGGCGTGTCGGCCCCCGCCGCGCTTGGCGTACCGTTGGCGACGCTGCTGAGACTGATTGAGCCTCTGTGTCGTAGCGGTAAACTCCTGGCGGTGGATATGGTTGAATTTAATCCACGCTTTGACGATGATGGCAGAGCAGCACGCGTGGCGGCGCGATTAGGCTGGCAAATCGCCCACTGGTGGCACTGATATACCTGATGGCGTTGCGCTTATCAGGCTCGGGTAATGCCTGTAAACTCTACCCACTCACATTTTCAGCTTAAGGAAGGCTCACGCATGCTCCCATCCCGTTCTGCTCCGGCTCCTTTTTACGAAAAGGTCAAACAGGAGATCAGCGAAAAAATTGCCAGCGGTATCTGGCAGCCTCACGATCGCATTCCGTCTGAGGCAGAGCTGGTGGCGCAATATGGTTTCAGCCGCATGACCATCAACCGGGCGCTGCGTGAGTTAACGGATGAAGGTTTACTGGTGCGTTTGCAGGGCGTCGGGACGTTTGTCGCCGAGCCCAAAGGTCAGTCTGCGCTGTTTGAAATCCGCAGCATCGCGGATGAAATCAACGCCCGTCAGCATCAGCACCGGTGCGAAGTGCTGACGCTGGAAAAAACCCAGGCCAACGCGCAGCAGGCTTTGGTGTTAAATGTCAAAGAAGGCACCTCCATTTTTCACTCTGTCATGGTGCACTACGAGAACGATCTGCCGGTACAGATTGAAGATCGCTGCGTGAATGCCGAAATTGTGCCGGAGTATCTGGCGCAGGATTACAGCCAGACCACGCCGCACGCATACCTGTCGTTGATAGCCCCTTTAACGGAAGGTGAGCATATTGTTGAAGCGGTACGTGCCAGCGCTGAAGAGTGCGCGCTGCTGAATATTAAAGAACACGATCCCTGCCTGCTGATTCGTCGTAAGACCTGGTCTGCGTCGTCCATAGTCTCTCATGCCCGCTTGCTGTTTCCAGGTTCCCGCTATCGCCTGCAAGGACGGTTTATGTCCTGATACAGGACATGAAAACCGTGATTGCTGACGCAATATAATAAAAATGTATCCTAATTGTTAAAATCATCCTTGCGATGACTTGTATAGACAGGTATATGTTGCTTATCTATCCGACGTTCGCGAGGAGTTTTCTGTCATGTCCCATAGCAAATATCGTCAGCAGGATATTCGTGCCCCACGCGGCACCACCTTAACGGCCAAAAGCTGGCTGACCGAAGCGCCGCTGCGCATGTTAATGAATAATCTGGATCCCGATGTGGCGGAAAATCCGCATGAGCTGGTGGTATACGGTGGGATTGGCCGCGCCGCGCGGGACTGGGAATGTTATGACGCTATCGTCAACGCGCTGACCAAACTGGAGACCGATGAAACTCTGCTGGTCCAGTCTGGTAAACCGGTAGGCGTATTCAAAACTCACGACAACGCACCGCGCGTGCTGATTGCTAACTCCAACCTGGTGCCGCATTGGGCTACCTGGGAACACTTCAACGAACTGGACGCCAAAGGGCTGGCGATGTACGGCCAGATGACTGCCGGAAGCTGGATCTACATCGGCAGCCAGGGCATCGTGCAGGGGACTTATGAAACCTTCGTTGAGGCCGGGCGTCAGCATTATCAGGGTAACCTCAGCGGACGCTGGGTGCTGACCGCCGGGCTGGGCGGCATGGGCGGAGCACAACCGCTAGCCGCTACACTTGCGGGTGCGTGTTCGCTGAACATTGAATGCCAGCAAAGCCGAATTGATTTCCGTCTGCGTACCCGTTATGTCGACGAGCAGGCGACATCGCTTGACGATGCGCTGGCGCGTATCGACAAATACACCCGCGAGGGTAAAGCTGTGTCCATTGCGCTGTGTGCTAATGCCGCCGACGTTGTGCCGGAACTGGTGAAGCGCGGTGTGCGCCCGGATATGGTCACCGACCAGACCAGCGCCCACGATCCGCTGCATGGTTATCTGCCGTCCGGCTGGAGCTGGGAAGAGTATCAGGCGAAAGCGGTGTCCGATCCGCAGGGTACGGTGCAGGCGGCGAAACGTTCAATGGCAACGCATGTCGAAGCGATGCTGGCGTTTAGCAAAATGGGCGTACCGACGTTTGATTACGGTAATAACATTCGCCAGATGGCCAAAGAGATGGGCGTGGAAAACGCCTTTGATTTCCCCGGCTTCGTACCTGCTTATATTCGCCCCCTGTTCTGTCGCGGTATAGGCCCGTTCCGTTGGGTGGCGCTGTCGGGCGATCCGCAGGATATTTATAAGACAGATGCCAAAGTGAAAGAGATCGTGGCTGATGATAAGCACCTTCATCACTGGCTGGATATGGCGCGTGAGCGGATCAACTTCCAGGGCTTACCAGCGCGTATCTGCTGGGTCGGCCTGGAGTGGCGACAAAAGCTGGGGCTGGCGTTTAATGAGATGGTGCGCAGCGGTGAAGTATCTGCGCCGATTGTTATTGGCCGTGATCATCTGGACTCCGGTTCTGTTGCCAGCCCAAACCGCGAAACAGAAGCTATGCGCGACGGTTCAGACGCCGTATCCGACTGGCCGCTGCTGAACGCGCTGCTTAACACCGCCAGCGGAGCGACCTGGGTGTCGCTGCATCACGGCGGCGGGGTTGGCATGGGCTTCTCTCAGCATGCCGGGATGGTGATTGTTTGCGATGGCACCGATGAAGCCGCGGCGCGCATCGCCCGGGTATTACATAACGATCCGGCTACCGGGGTGATGCGCCACGCCGACGCCGGGTATGACATTGCGGTGGAGTGCGCCGTTGAAGAAGGGCTGAATTTGCCAATGATTGCTGCGACGCAGGAGAAACGCTGATATGAACACCATGACACTCACGCCGGGCCATCTGAGTTTTACCCAGCTACGTGAAATCTGGCAGCAGCCGGTCAAACTGAGCCTGGATGCCGGGGCGATTGATGCAATCAACGCCAGCGTCGCCTGCGTCAATAATATTGTCGCAGAAGGCCGTACGGCGTATGGCATTAATACCGGCTTTGGCCTGTTGGCTCAGACCCGTATCGCCACGGAAGATTTGCAGAATTTACAGCGTTCGCTGGTGCTTTCCCATGCGGCAGGCGTTGGCGAGGCGCTGGATGACGCAATGGTTCGCCTGATTATGGTGCTGAAAATCAACAGCCTGGCGCGCGGTTTTTCCGGCATTCGTTTGAGCGTGATTGAAGCGCTGATTGCGCTGGTGAATGCCGAGGTGTATCCACTGATCCCGGCGAAAGGGTCGGTGGGCGCATCGGGCGACCTGGCGCCGCTGGCACATATGTCGTTGACGCTACTGGGCGAAGGTAAAGCGCGCTGGCAGGGGGAATGGCTCCCGGCTACCGACGCGCTGAAAAAGGCCGGACTGGAGCCGATCACGCTGGAGGCGAAAGAGGGACTGGCGCTGCTCAACGGCACTCAGGCTTCCACCGCCTTTGCACTGCGCGGGTTAATTGAAGCTCAGGAACTGTTTGCGTCTGCGACGGTGTGCGGGGCGCTGACCACAGAAGCCGTGCTGGGCTCCCGTCGTCCGTTTGACGCCCGTATTCATGCCGCGCGAGGGCAGCGTGGGCAGATTGATGCCGCAACGCTATACCGTCATGTGTTGACCGACTCCAGCGCACTTTCGCAGTCGCATCATAACTGTGAAAAGGTGCAGGACCCGTATTCTCTGCGCTGTCAGCCACAGGTGATGGGGGCGTGTCTGACACAAATGCGCCAGGTGATGGATGTTCTGCTGGTTGAAGCCAACGCGGTTTCCGACAACCCGCTGGTGTTTGCCGAAGAGGGCGATGTGATTTCCGGTGGGAATTTCCATGCTGAACCGGTGGCGATGGCGGCAGATAATCTGGCGCTGGCGATTGCGGAAATCGGCTCTTTGTCAGAGCGGCGCATTGCGCTGATGATGGACAAACATATGTCGCAGTTGCCGCCGTTCCTGGTGAAAAATGGCGGGGTTAACTCCGGCTTTATGATTGCTCAGGTAACCGCCGCCGCGCTGGCGAGCGAGAACAAAGCGCTGGCGCATCCGCACAGCGTGGACAGCTTGCCGACCTCCGCCAACCAGGAAGATCATGTTTCTATGGCGCCGGCGGCGGGGCGCAGACTGTGGGAGATGGCAGCAAATACGCGCGGCGTGATTGCCGTGGAGTGGCTGGCGGCGTGTCAGGGGATTGACCTGCGTGAAGGGTTAACCTCCAGTCCGTTGCTGGAGCAGGCGCGACAGGCGCTGCGCGAGCAGGTTGCCCACTACACGCAGGATCGCTTTTTTGCCCCGGATATTGAGTGCGCGACCGAGCTGTTAGCGCAAGGAACGTTGCTGCAATTGCTGCCTGAATTTCTGTAGAAAATTGCCTGATGTCGACGCTGACGCGTCTTATCAGGCCCACGGTCTGCTTTGTAGGCCGGATGAGGTGAAGCCGACATCCGGCACAACACAGCTTAGCTAAACATCGCCGTAATCGAGGCGCTGGCGAGCGAGTGGAAATGGACGTTAAATCCAACCATCGCGCCGCTGGCACCTTCATCGACATCAATACGCTCCACATCCAGGGCGTGAACCGTAAAGATATAGCGGTGGGTTTCACCCTTCGGCGGCGCAGCGCCGCCATAACCGGCTTTGCCAAAATCTGTACGGGTCTGAATCACCCCATCCGGCAGCGCAACCAGCCCGGAGCCGAATCCTTGTGGGAGTACGCGGGTATCAGCCGGCAGATTTACCACCACCCAATGCCACCAGCCGGAGCCGGTTGGCGCATCAGGATCAAAGCAGGTCACGACAAAGCTTTTGGTTCCTGCGGGTACGTCATCCCATGCCAGATGCGGGGAAATATTATCCCCGTCATACCCCATGCCGTTAAAGACGTGGCGATGCCCAAGCTTATCGCCATCGCGCAAATCGTTACTGATTAGTTTCATGCTGACTCCTCTCGTTAGCCAAAAAGTGTAGCCAGAAACCGTAGAGCTTACCGCTGATTAATCGCTAAAAAATGTTGCATTGCGCACAGCCTCGTTCACGGCCTGCGTCAGGCGACGTAACTGATCGGGCTGGATAATGTACGGCGGCATCAGGTAGATGAGCTTGCCAAACGGTCTTATCCACACGCCCTGTTCGACAAAGAACTTCTGTAACGCTGCCATATTCACCGGATGGGTGGTTTCGATGACGCCGATGGCGCCGAGCACGCGTGCGTCCGCGACCCAGCAGGAATCTACCGCCGGGGCGAGTTCTGCCCGCAGTTGCGCTTCAATGGCCGCTACCTGCGCGCGCCACTCGCCGGTTTCGATTAACGACAGGCTGGCGGAGGCGACGGCGCAGGCCAACGGATTGCCCATAAAGGTCGGGCCGTGCATGAAGCATCCGGCTTCACCGTTGCTGATGGTTTCCGCAACCTGGCGGGTGGTGAGGGTTGCAGAAAGGGTCATTGTTCCGCCGGTTAACGCTTTGCCCAGGCATAAAATGTCCGGAGTGATGTCGGCATGCTCGCAGGCAAAAAGCTTGCCTGTACGACCAAATCCGGTGGCGATTTCATCGGCAATCAGCAGGATCCCTTCACGGTCGCACATCTTACGGATGCGTTTTAACCATTCGGGATGATACATGCGCATACCGCCAGCGCCCTGTACGATTGGCTCTAGGATCACTGCCGCAATTTCGTGGCGATGCGCGGCCATCAGACGGGCAAAAGGCACCATATCCAGTTCGTCCCACTCGCCGCCCATGCGGCTTTGTGGGGCAGGGGCAAACAGGTTCTCCGGCAGGTACCCCTTCCACAGACTGTGCATTGAGTTGTCAGGATCGCAGACCGACATCGCGCCGAAGGTATCACCATGATAACCATTACGAAATGTCAGGAAACGCTGGCGGGGTTCGCCTTTAGCCTGCCAGTATTGCAGTGCCATTTTCATTGCAACTTCTACGGCGACCGACCCTGAATCTGCGAGAAAAACGCACTCCAGTGCCTCTGGCGTCATCGCCACCAACTGGCGGCACAGCGCAATGGCCGGGGCATGGGTAATGCCACCAAACATCACATGCGACATGGCATCAATCTGCGTTTTCATCGCGGCGTTCAGCTGTGGGTGATTGTAACCGTGGATTGCCGCCCACCAGGATGACATGCCGTCAATCAGCTTCTCACCGCTGGCTAAGATCAGTTCGCAACCTTCGGCACGCGCCACCGGATAAACCGGCAACGGGGAGGTCATGGAGGTGTATGGGTGCCAGATATGGCGTTGGTCAAACGCAAGATCGTCCGTTGTCATAATCGACTTGTAAACCAAATTAAAAAGATTTAGGTTTACGAGTCTACACCAAACTAACAACGAAACGTATACCAATATGGCTCATTCTTCTCGCTGGACAATGTCGCAAGTCACCGAATTATTTGAAAAACCACTGTTGGATCTGCTGTTTGAAGCGCAGCAGGTTCATCGTCAGCATTTCGATCCGCAGCAGGTACAAGTTAGTACGCTGCTGTCGATTAAGACCGGTGCTTGCCCGGAAGATTGCAAATACTGCCCGCAAAGCTCCCGCTATAAAACCGGTCTGGAAACTGAACGGTTGATGGAGGTTGAACAGGTACTGGACTCGGCACGTAAGGCGAAGCAGGCCGGTTCAACGCGGTTTTGCATGGGCGCGGCGTGGAAGAACCCGCATGAGCGCGATATGCCGTACCTGGAACAAATGGTTCAGGGCGTGAAAGAACTAGGGCTGGAAGCCTGTATGACGCTGGGCACGCTGGACGAATCTCAGGCCCAGCGCCTGGCCAATGCCGGTCTGGACTACTACAACCACAACCTCGACACCTCGCCGGAATTTTACGGCAATATCATCACCACCCGCTCGTACCAGGAGCGCCTGGATACGCTGGATAAAGTGCGCGAGGCGGGCATTAAAGTTTGCTCCGGCGGGATTGTTGGGCTGGGCGAAACGGTGACCGACCGCGCGGGTCTGCTGCTGCAATTAGCGAATCTGCCGACGCCGCCGGAAAGTGTGCCGATCAACATGCTGGTGAAAGTGAAGGGCACGCCGCTTGCCGATAACGACGACGTAGATGCTTTTGATTTTATTCGTACTATCGCCGTGGCGCGTATCATGATGCCGACCTCATACGTGCGTCTTTCTGCCGGGCGCGAGCAGATGAACGAACAAACCCAGGCGATGTGCTTTATGGCCGGGGCCAACTCGATTTTCTACGGCTGCAAACTGCTGACCACTCCGAACCCGAACGAAGATAAAGATTTGCTGTTATTTCGCAAGCTGGGTCTTAACCCGCAGCAAACGGCGGTACTGGCGGGCGATAACGAACAGCAACAACGTCTGGAACAGGCGCTGCGTACCCCGGATACCGACGATTACTACAACGCGGCAACCGTATGACCTGGCAGCAAAAAATTGACGATGCGCTAACAGCGCGTCGTCGTGCTGATGCCCTGCGTCAGCGCTATGCAGTGACGCAGGGAGCCGGGCGCTGGCTGCAGGCCGACGGTCGCCAGTATCTGAATTTCTCCAGCAACGACTACCTCGGCTTAAGCCACCATCCGCAGATTATCTGCGCGTGGCAGCAGGGCGCTGAGCGTTTTGGCGTCGGCAGCGGCGGCTCGGGCCATGTCAGCGGTTATTCCGTTGCTCATCAGGCTCTGGAAGAAGACCTGGCGCAGTGGCTCGGCTATTCCCGGGCGCTGTTGTTCATCTCTGGTTTTGCCGCCAATCAGGCGGTCATTGCCGCACTGATGGGAAAAGATGACAAGATTGTTGCCGACAGGCTCAGCCATGCCTCGCTGCTGGAGGCTGCCAGTCTTAGCCCTGCCGTGTTACGTCGCTTTACTCATAACGACTCGCAACATCTGGATCGTCTGCTGACAGCCCCCTGTCCGGGGCAGCAGCTGGTGGTCACCGAAGGCGTGTTCAGCATGGATGGCGACAGCGCGCCGCTGGCAGAAATCCACGCGGTGGCGAAACGGCAGGGCGCGTGGCTGCTGGTGGATGATGCGCATGGGATTGGCGTAAGCGGTGAGGAAGGGCGTGGTTCGTGCTCCCGACAGCAGGTGAAACCTGAGCTGTTGGTGGTGACATTTGGCAAAGGGTTCGGCGTCAGCGGTGCGGCGATCCTGTGTTCTGATAGCGTGGCCGATTATCTGCTGCAGTTTGCCCGTCATCTGATCTACAGCACCAGCATGCCGCCAGCCCAGGCTCAGGCCTTGCGCGCCGCGCTGGCGGTGATCCGCAGCCGCGAAGGCGATGAGCGCAGAGAAAAGCTGGCGATGCTGATCCAGCGTTTTCGCGCAGGGGTGAATACTACGGATTTGACGCTGGCACATTCAGACAGCGCTATTCAACCGCTGATCGTTGGCGACAATCATAAAGCCTTGCAACTGGCACAGACGTTACGGCAACAGGGATGCTGGGTGACGGCGATTCGTCCACCGACGGTGCCGGTTGGGACGGCCAGGCTGCGGATTACGCTGACCCAGGCGCATGAAGTCCAGGATATCGACAACTTACTGGAGGTGCTGCATGGCGCAGGTCAATAAGCAGGCGATTGCCGCTGCGTTTGGTCGCGCGGCCACGCACTATGAGCAACATGCGGAGCTTCAGCGTCAGAGCGCCGATGCGTTACTGGCGCAACTCAATGGCCGGGCGTTCTCACGGGTTTTGGACGCGGGCTGTGGGCCTGGGCGTATGAGTCGTTACTGGCGGGAGCAGGGGAGCGAGGTCTGTGCGCTGGATCTGTCGGCGCAAATGCTTACGCAAGCGCAGCGTCACGATGTCGCCCATCACTATCTGCTGGCGGATATCGAAGCCATTCCGCAGGCCGCTGCCACTTTCGACCTAGCCTGGAGCAATCTGGCCGTGCAGTGGTGCAACGACCTGCGCGGCGCGTTACGCGAGCTATACCGGGTGGTGCGTCCTGGAGGGGCGGTGGCGTTTAGTACGCTGGCGCAAGGGTCGATGCCGGAACTTCGTCAGGCGTGGAGAGCGGTTGATGATCGGGAGCACGCCAACCGTTTTTTGCCTGTGGAGCAACTGGAAAACGCTCTGTGCGGCTGGGACGTTGAATACCAGTCTCATGCCGTCACGCTGTGGTTTGACGATGCGCTGAGTGCCATGCGCTCGCTGAAGGGCATTGGCGCGACGCATTTGCATGATGGACGTGAGCAGCGTGTGCTGACCCGCTCGCAGTTGCGCCAGTTACAGCTCGCCTGGCCCTGTCAGCAGGGGAAATATCCGCTGACCTATCATCTTTTTTTGGGAGTAATTCAACGTGACTAACACGTATTTTGTCACCGGGACGGACACCGAAGTAGGTAAAACTATCGCCAGCTGTGCGTTGCTTCAGGCGGCGGGACAGCTGGGGTTGCGAACGGTCGGCTATAAGCCGGTGGCGTCAGGCAGTGAAATGACGGCTGAAGGTCTGCGAAACAGCGATGCGATGGCTCTACAGCGCAACAGTGTTGTGGCAGTGGATTATGCGGCCATCAATCCGTATACCTTCGCCGAACCTACCTCACCGCATATCATCAGTGCTGACGAAGGACGCCCCATTCAGGCCTCAGTGATGTCTGCGGGTTTACGCTTGCTTGAAGAACAGGCTGACTGGGTATTGGTGGAAGGCGCAGGCGGATGGTTTACGCCACTTTCACCAACGCTGAGTTTTTCTGACTGGGTAAAAGCGGAACAACTGCCGGTGATTCTGGTGGTTGGTGTTAAGCTCGGTTGTATCAACCATGCCATTTTGACCGCCCAGGCGGTGCAGCAGGCCGGGCTGATGCTCGCCGGATGGGTTGCCAATGATGTGATGCCACCTGGCAAGCGTCATGCTGAATATATGGCGACGCTAAAGCGTGCGCTTGCGGCTCCGCTACTGGGGGAAATACCCTGGCTGGCAGAAGAGCCGGAACGAGCATCGACAGGTCGTTATATCGATCTTAGCGCTTTGTCTCCGGCATCCACCAGTCGTTGATTAGCGGGTCGCTGAATTGTGTTATTTGCCCTTGAGCCACGTTGCGTCCACGATGTAACAAGCAATAGCAGTCGGCGACCCGACGAATGAACGGCAGGCTCTGCTCCGCGAGCATAATGGCGATGCCAAGCTCCTGGCTTAGCCTCACAATCAGATTCCCCAGTTTGTGGATATACGCCTGGCCACTTCCTCGCGTCGGCTCATCGAGGATCAGCAGGCGCGGGCGAGTGACCAGTGCACTGGCGAGTGCAAGCTGGTGCTGATTTTCCTCCGACAATGCCACCCCTTTGGCCTGACGCAGTACAAACAGCTGTGGAAACAGGCGGTAAATATCGCTGCTGTTCATCGCTTCGCTTTCCTCAACCGCCTGGCGCGCAATGTGCAGATTTTCCTCTACCGTCAGCTGCGAAAAAATTCGCCGTTCCTGCGATACACAGTTAATACCCAGCGCAATGCGCTTTGCCGCCGGAATCTGAAGCAGATCGCAAGGTGGTGCGCCAGCCTGATGCCAGAACATGGTTCCGCTCTCAATCGGTAAATTGCCGATGATGCAATTGGCCAGCGTGGTTTTTCCCATCCCTGGAAGACCCAGCACGGCGGTACATTTACCGGGCAACAGGTCGAGATCGACATCCCAAAGCGAGTGTTGATTACCGTAATAGTGATTCACTGCACGAAGACTCAACATAGATTTCTCCCTCATGATGATATCCGCCTTGCGGGCTGATGGTCGGGAGAAAACTGCAAATCTCTTGCCAGAAGCGGAATTAGGGGAAAATACAGCAGAATAGAGTATTGAGCGGGTTGCGGTATCCGGCTTGTTGTGGATGAGCGCCGCAGTGTGCACATTGTCAGTGCCTGGTGGCGTTGTGATGGTGCAGGCAGGAAAATGATGAAAATGCGAGCAAGATCTCGGCCATCCCAGGTCGCTTCGTTAGCTGATAAATATCAAAAAATAGCGATAATTTTTTTTTATCCCACCAGAAAAGATCATCAGGACGTTTTTGCCAGGCTACAGTCCGTACGGGCTGGAGGCAGTTATCCACTATTCCTGTGGATAACCTTGTGTATTAGAGTTAGAAAACACAAGGTAAGCGAGAGAAGACGCGGCCTGCGACTAAATTGATGCGAAAGACGGCTTGAGATAATAGTCATTAAATTACAGTGTGTTAGATAAATGCAATGGCTGTCGCAGAAGTGTCATGTGTTGCCACAAAACTTTCATCGGGTAGCTTGACAAATGTTAAAAAAGTCATTGGTTTGGGGATAACACATTTTTGCTGGTGTTTTATCTTGCCTGCGGACAAATTTTAGCCTGTAGTCACGGCCATTTTGCTGGCGTAACAGAAATATTCTGGCGCGTTACTGTTTTTTCATCCAGTATATTTTACTGGCAAAATATACTGCTGCGAGTAAAATTACACACCTGCCCGCCCATTGCTTCAGGTAGCTGCTCATGAGTAAACCGTTCAAACTAAATTCCGCTTTTAAACCCTCTGGCGATCAGCCTGAGGCGATACGTCGCCTGGAAGAAGGTCTGGAGGATGGTCTGGCGCATCAGACGTTGCTGGGGGTGACGGGGTCGGGGAAAACATTCACCATCGCGAACGTGATTGCGGACCTACAGCGCCCTACCATGGTGCTGGCCCCCAATAAGACGCTTGCCGCGCAGTTGTACGGTGAGATGAAAGAGTTCTTCCCGGATAACGCGGTGGAGTATTTCGTCTCCTACTACGACTATTATCAGCCGGAAGCCTACGTGCCAAGTTCTGACACCTTCATCGAGAAGGATGCTTCGGTTAACGAACACATTGAGCAGATGCGTCTGTCAGCAACCAAAGCGTTGCTTGAGCGACGGGATGTCGTCGTCGTAGCGTCGGTTTCCGCGATTTATGGTCTGGGTGACCCGGACCTGTACCTGAAAATGATGCTGCACCTGACGGTGGGGATGATTATCGACCAGCGCGCGATCCTGCGTCGTCTGGCGGAGCTGCAATATACTCGTAACGATCAGGCATTCCAGCGCGGGACCTTCCGCGTGCGCGGTGAAGTGATCGACATATTCCCGGCGGAATCTGACGACATCGCGTTGCGCGTGGAACTGTTTGATGAAGAGGTCGAACGTTTGTCGCTGTTTGACCCGCTTACCGGACAGGTCGAATCCACTATTTCGCGCTTTACCATCTATCCCAAAACGCACTACGTGACGCCGCGCGAACGTATTGTTCAGGCGATGGAAGAAATTAAGGTTGAGCTGGCAGAGCGGCGAAAAGTCCTGTTGGCAAATAACAAACTGCTGGAAGAACAGCGCTTAAGTCAGCGTACTCAGTTCGATCTGGAAATGATGAACGAGTTGGGTTACTGCTCGGGGATTGAAAACTATTCCCGCTATCTGTCCGGGCGTGGCCCGGGCGAGCCGCCGCCGACGCTGTTTGATTACCTGCCTGCCGATGGCCTGCTGGTGGTGGATGAATCTCACGTGACTATCCCGCAAATTGGCGGCATGTATCGCGGTGACCGGGCGCGTAAAGAAACCCTGGTCGAATACGGATTCCGTCTGCCGTCTGCGCTGGATAACCGTCCGCTTAAATTTGAAGAGTTTGAAGCGCTGGCCCCGCAAACCATCTACGTTTCGGCGACGCCGGGCAACTATGAGCTGGAGAAATCCGGCGATGATGTGGTCGATCAGGTAGTAAGACCGACCGGCCTGCTGGATCCGGTCATTGAGGTGCGCCCGGTGGCGACGCAGGTTGACGATCTGCTATCTGAGATCCGCACCCGTGCGGCGATTAACGAACGTGTGCTGGTCACCACGCTCACCAAACGGATGGCGGAGGATCTCACCGAGTATCTTGAAGAGCACGGTGAACGGGTGCGTTATCTGCACTCTGACATCGATACCGTGGAACGTATGGAAATCATTCGTGATCTGCGTCTGGGCGAGTTTGATGTGCTGGTGGGTATCAACCTGCTACGTGAAGGTCTGGACATGCCTGAGGTCTCCCTGGTGGCGATTCTGGACGCAGACAAAGAAGGGTTCCTGCGTTCTGAGCGGTCACTTATTCAGACCATTGGTCGTGCGGCGCGTAACATCAACGGTAAGGCGATTCTCTACGGCGATAAAATTACCGCCTCTATGGCTAAAGCGATTGGTGAAACCGAACGTCGCCGTGAGAAGCAGCAGCTCTATAACGAAGAACACGGTATTACGCCGCAGGGGCTCAACAAGAAAGTGGTCGATATTCTGGCGCTGGGTCAGAATATTGCGAAGACCAAAGCGAAAGGCAAAGGGAAGTCACGCGCAGGCGCGAAGTCTGAGGTTGTCGAACTGGATATGACGCCAAAAGCGCTGCAGCAGAAGATTCACGAGCTGGAAGGGCAGATGATGCAACACGCGCAGAATCTCGAGTTTGAAGAGGCCGCGACAATCCGTGACCAGTTGCATCAGTTGCGCGAGTTGTTTATTGCGGCATCGTAAGACGGTGTCGGATGCGGGGTAAACCCTTATCCGACCTACGGGGTAGATAGCGTACGTAGGCCGGATGCCGGAGCAATTCGTTTTGTAGGCCTGATAAGCGCAGCGCATCAGGCAAATCCGTTCAGCCCAGCGCCTGCACCGCTTTCTCCAGCGCACTATGCAATAGCTGGCGGTCATGACGGTAGGGAATATCGCTGGCTTCCAGCACTTCCTGGATCACAACGCGGTCGGTAACGGCGGAAGCATCCACTTTCGGCCCCACAACCACCGCATCAATCACTTTCTTCCCGACGTACTGTTCAATAATGGCCAGCTTATCGCTAAGCGTCAGGCTGGCTGCTGGCAGGCTTAATTCGCGTCCAAGATTGCCTATGTAGACCATCGGAGCCGGTGTGCGACGTAATGCCTGTGACATTTCATCGAGTAAAAGAATCGGCATCAGGCTGGTGTAAAAACTGCCGGGGCCTATCAAAATTAAATCCGCTTCAGCGATAGCCTCAACGGCCTCCCGTGTAGTCGGGACTTTTGGCGAAAGCATCAGTTCCTGAGGTGGGACGGTGAGCTGATCGATATTCACTTCGCCATAAACTTCGTGTCCCTGGTCATCAATGGCCATCAGATCCACCGGCAGCTCCGACATCGGAATTAAATGTGCGTCAACTTTCAGCAGGCTACGAATTAAATTGATAGCTTCCAGAGGCCGCACGCTGAGGTGATCGAGCGCCTTTAACATCAGATTTCCGAGGTTATGCCCGGAAAGTTCGCCATTACCGCCAAAACGATACTCAAACATAGCGGATGCAACGCTGGGTTGGGTAATTAACTGGTTCAGACAGTTACGCATGTCTCCCCAGGCAATCCCTCCTTCAGAGCGACGAATACGACCTGTCGACCCGCCGTTATCGGTGGTGGTGACGATACCCGTCAGGCGGGAACCTAATGGGGAAAGAGAGGAGAGAACGCGTCCTAATCCATGCCCTCCGCCGAGAGCGACAACGCGGTCCAAATCTGCCAGCGTGCGAGTGCGCATATATTTTCCTGATATCAATTGATCGGCGCTACAGTAACGTAAATAGCGTGTTTTCAGCAATTATCCAGTCGGCATCTGCCGTAATTTTTTTCTGCGATCTACTCCTTTCTGACGACACTCACCTGATGGCAAGATGATGTATATCAATGCAAAACTGTGATTTTTGCTTATTCTGTAGCGAAATTGCACGATCATGTCGCTATATACATATTTATACAGCGAAAGTGTACATGGCAAAAGCGCCATTTACACGCTAGTATCGGCATAACCACAAAGTACTCTTAAGAATTTGAGTTGCCGGAAGCCAACGCATCTGCAACTCGAAGTATGATGAGTATAAACACTCTAGCCTCTGCACCTGGGTCAAATGATACGGTGCTTTGGCCGTGACAAGACTTGAAAAAGTTTGTCACCAGGGCGCAGGAAGAAATGACTACGTCTCCCGTATTTGGAAAGGTGTACATGGGCTCTCAACTTACCGATGCTTTCGCACGTAAGTTTTACTACTTACGTTTGTCGATTACCGATGTGTGTAACTTTCGTTGCACCTACTGCCTGCCGGATGGCTATAAGCCCGGCGGGGTCACCAATAACGGCTTTTTAACCGTTGATGAAATTCGCCGTGTCACGCGTGCGTTCGCCAGTCTGGGAACGGAAAAAGTGCGTCTGACGGGGGGCGAACCTTCACTGCGTCGCGACTTCACTGACATTATCGCCGCCGTGCGCGAAAACGACGCCATTCGCCAGATTGCGGTAACCACCAATGGTTATCGTCTGGCGCGCGATGCCGCCGCCTGGCGCGATGCCGGACTGATCGCGCTCAACGTCAGCGTCGACAGCCTCGACGCCCGTCAGTTTCACGCCATTACCGGACAGGACAAGTTTCAGCAGGTGATGGCGGGCATTGATGCCGCCTTTGATGCCGGTTTTGAAAAAGTGAAAGTCAACACCGTGCTGATGCGCGACGTAAACCATCATCAACTGGACACCTTCCTGGCGTGGATCCAACCTCGACCAATCCAACTGCGTTTTATTGAACTGATGGAAACGGGCGAGGGCAGCTCTCTCTTCCGTAAACACCATATTTCCGGACAGGTACTGCGCGATGAGCTGCTGCGTCGCGGCTGGATCCACCAGATCCGACAGCGTAGCGACGGCCCGGCTCAGGTTTTCTGTCATCCTGATTATGTTGGCGAAATTGGTCTGATCATGCCTTATGAGAAAGACTTCTGCGCCACCTGTAATCGTCTGCGCGTTTCCTCTGTCGGCAAGCTTCATCTGTGTTTATTTGGTGAAGGCGGCGTAAGCCTGCGTGATTTGCTGGAAGACGATGCTCAGCAACCGGCGCTGGAAGAACGTATTTCAGCCGCGCTGCTGGAGAAAAAGCAGACCCATTTCCTGCATCAGAACAATACCGGTATTACGCAAAACTTATCTTACATTGGCGGCTGATCGCTAAAAGGAGTTTTTCATGAGTCAGGTAAGCGCTGAATTTATCCCGACACGCATTGCTATTCTTACTGTTTCCAACCGTCGCGGCGAAGAAGATGACACCTCCGGCCATTATCTGCGTGACTCGGCGCAAGAAGCGGGTCATCAGATTGTCGATAAGGCGATTGTCAAAGAGAACCGCTACGCCATCCGCGCCCAGGTTTCTGCCTGGATTGCCAGTGACGATGTACAGGTGGTGCTCATTACCGGTGGCACTGGCTTAACCGAAGGGGACCAGGCGCCGGAAGCGCTGCAACCGCTGTTCGACAGAGAAGTCGAAGGGTTTGGCGAAGTATTCCGTATGCTGTCGTTTGAAGAGATTGGCACCGCGACGCTGCAATCCCGTGCGATTGCCGGGGTGGCGAATAAAACGCTGATTTTTGCCATGCCGGGTTCGACCAAAGCGTGTCGTACTGCCTGGGAAAATATCATTGCGCCGCAGCTTGATGCCCGTACGCGTCCGTGTAATTTCCACCCACATTTGAAGAAATAAGTATGTCGCAACTGACTCATATTAACGCCGCTGGCGAAGCGCATATGGTGGATGTCTCCGCCAAAGCGGAAACCGTACGCGAGGCGCGTGCAGAAGCATTTGTAACCATGCGTAGCGAAACGCTGGCGATGATCATCGACGGCAGTCACCATAAGGGTGATGTTTTCGCCACGGCGCGTATTGCCGGTATTCAGGCTGCCAAACGGACCTGGGATCTTATCCCACTGTGTCACCCACTGATGTTGAGCAAGGTCGAAGTCAATTTGCACGCCGAGCCGGAGCACAATCGCGTACGTATTGAAACGCTGTGTCGCCTGACCGGTAAAACCGGCGTTGAAATGGAAGCGTTAACGGCAGCCTCCGTGGCGGCGTTGACCATCTACGATATGTGCAAAGCGGTGCAAAAGGATATGGTGATTGGTCCGGTGCGTTTGCTGGCAAAAAGCGGCGGCAAATCGGGTGATTTTAAGGTGGATGCGCATGATTAAGGTTCTTTTCTTTGCTCAGGTACGGGAACTGGTGAACACCGATGCGTTAGAAGTTGCCGCCGAGTTTGCAACGGTAGAAGCGCTGCGCAAGCATCTGGCGGCGCAAAGCGATCGCTGGGCGCTGGCGCTGGAAGACGGCAAGCTGCTGGCGGCGGTGAATCAGACGCTGGTCAGTTTTGACCATCCTCTTAACGCGGGTGATGAAGTCGCTTTCTTCCCGCCGGTAACCGGAGGCTAAAATGGCTGAAACGCGAATTGTTGTTGGCCATGCGCCGTTCAGCGTCGGGGATGAGTATCCCTGGCTGGCAGAGCGCGATGAAGACGGCGCGGTAGTCACTTTCACCGGTAAAGTGCGCAATCACAATCTCGGTGACAGCGTTAAGGCGTTAACGCTGGAACACTATCCGGGAATGACCGAAAAAGCACTTGCGGAGATTGTCGACGAAGCGCGTTCGCGCTGGCCGCTGGGTCGGGTGACGGTGATCCATCGCATTGGCGAACTGTGGCCGGGTGACGAAATCGTTTTTGTTGGCGTGACCAGCGCGCATCGCAGCAGCGCGTTTGATGCCGGGCAGTTCATTATGGATTATCTGAAAACCCGCGCGCCGTTCTGGAAGCGCGAGGCCACGCCGGAAGGTGAGCGCTGGGTTGATGCCCGCGACAGTGATAAGCTAGCAGCAAAACGCTGGTAGAGTACAATTGTTGTAGGCTCATACTGATTCAGGAGATTGTCATGGACCGATTCCCACGATCCGATTCTATTGTACAGGCCCGTTCCGGCCTGCAAACGTATATGGCGCAGGTGTACGGCTGGATGACCTGCGGACTGTTGCTGACGGCGTTTATCGCCTGGTATGCGGCAAATACGCCCGCGGTGATGATGTTTGTCTTCTCCAGCAAAATCACCTTCTTTGGCCTGATCATCGCTCAACTGGCGCTGGTGTTTGTTCTGTCCGGCATGGTGCAAAGGCTGAGCGCGGGTATGGCGACCACGCTGTTTATGCTCTATTCGGCATTAACCGGGTTGACGCTATCAAGCATCTTTATTGTCTATACCTACTCGTCTATCGCCAGCACCTTCGTGGTCACTGGCGGGATGTTCGGGATCATGAGTTTGTATGGCTACACCACCAAGCGCGATCTGAGCGGCTTCGGCAATATGCTGTTTATGGCGCTGATCGGTATTGTGCTGGCCTCGCTGGTTAACTTCTGGCTGAAGAGCGAAGCGCTGATGTGGGCGGTGACCTATATCGGGGTGATTGTGTTTGTCGGTCTGACCGCCTATGACACGCAGAAGCTGAAAAATATCGGTGAGCAGATCGACCTGCGCGACAGCTCCAATCTGCGTAAATACGCAATTCTTGGGGCCTTAACGCTGTATCTGGACTTCATCAACCTGTTCCTGATGCTGCTGCGTATTTTCGGCAATCGTCGTTAATTGTCTGTTGCCGGATGGTATAAAAAGTAGGCCGGATAAGGCGTTACGCCGCATCCGGCACTATATACATCCTCATTTCGCCATCGCCTTCTCGTTCTTTGTCCGTAGCTTTTTCGCCCGACTCTCCAACAGCAAATAACACAACAGCGCCAGCAGTAGCGGAATAAAATAGTACAGCACGCGATACGCGAGCAGGGCAGCAATGATCGTGCCCTGAGACGTATTCTCTCCCGCCAGCAGCGCCATAAAAACCGCCTCCAGCACGCCGATCCCTGCCGGAATATGCACAATAACCCCGGCAATACTGCTCACCAGCAGCACGCCAAGCACGAAGAAATAGTTAATATTCTGACCCAGCAACAACCAGATAATCGCCCCCATAACCATCCAGTTAGTCCCGGATATCGCCATCTGCGCGAGGGCAAATTTCCAGGAGGGGAGCACCAGCTTTTGGCCCTTGATGGTGATGTGACGATGTTTAGCGAAGGTGCAAAACCACAGATAAACAACAATAATAAGCAGCAGCGCTATGCCTAAAATGCGCAATGTGCCTTCATCGATATACCAGTGATCGGGCAGTTCGACGACGCCGAAGGTAAATATAAAACCGCCCAGCAGAATATAGCCCAGCCAGTTAGTGGTAATGCTCAGCGAAAAAATCCGCGTTATTGTGCCCCCCGGCAACCCGAGACGCGAGTAGAGCCGATATCGCATCCCAATACCGCCCACCCAGGTGCTTAACGTCAGGTTGAACGCGTAACAGATAAACGACACCAACATGACCTGGCGTTTTGCCAGCTTGTGCCCGCAGTAGTAGCGCCCGAGCAGATCATAACAACCGTAAAGTAAATAACTGACGATCACCAACCCCACGGCGCTGAGCAGGGCGATCCGGTTGTAATCGCGAATTACCGTCCACACTTCCTGCCAGTTGACTTTGCTGGCATAAACGACCAGCAACACGATCACCGCAATAAAAAATAACCATGTGAGGATCTTTTTCGCTAACCGCCAGCGTCGGTGATTTTTTGCCATCAGGTTTTCCCTCCTGCATCCTCAGTTTGTATACGGTCCTGAGTTTCCAGAGCGGGCTGCGCGGGCGGCTCTACCTCGGCCAGATGCGGGGTATGCGCCGGAAGCCAGCCGACCAGCGCCGGGAAGTGGCGTAAAAAGTGGAAGGCCAGCACGCTCTTAGTCAGGTTCCACCAGGTGCGTTTTGGCAGCATAGATTCATCAACCCGCTTGCAGTCCTGCGCAATAATAGGGTTCAGGTTGTCGCGCAGGGTCTGGTTAAACGTGCGGTCATGAATAATCAGATTCGCTTCCAGATTCAGCGACAGGCTCAGCGGATCAAGATTGCTGGAGCCCACCGTCGCCCAGTGATCGTCCATCAGCGCCACTTTGCCATGCAGAGGTTTACGGCGGTATTCGTAGACATGGACGCCACCTTTAACCAGATAGTTGTACAGTAGGCGGGCACCCACTTTCACAATCGGCATATCCGGTTCACCCTGCACAATGAGTTTTACCCGAACGCCGCGTCGTGCTGCTTTACGCAGGGCATGCAGCAGGCGATAACCGGGAAAGAAATAGGCATTGGCAATGATCACTTCCCGTCGGGCCTGGGTCAGCATTTTAAGATAGTGGCGTTCAATATCATCGCGATGCTCTTCGTTATCGCGCCAGACGAACAGCGCCTGCGCTTCTCCGGGGCGATGATTGTCAATTGCCCGGTGATGACGTCGCCACCAGCGCCGTACGGCGCTTTGCCCGGGCAGGTTTTCCAGTACAAAGTTCAGAATGTCAGCAACGACTGGACCTTCAACGCGCACGGCGTAATCCTGCTTGGCCTCCGGGCCGTAATCCGACATATGTTCAGCGGAGTAATTGATGCCGCCGACAAAGGCAACACGGTCATCAATGACCACTATTTTTCGATGCATACGGCGAAAGAGATTGGTGCGCATTCCAAAAAGACGCGGACGCGGATCGTAGTAGCGGAAAACAACACCGGCTACGGTCAGCTCTTCAACAAAACTGTCGCTCAGATCCGGCGAGCCGTAGCCATCCAGCAGCACCTCTGCTTTGATTCCTCGTCGGGCGGCTTCGAGCAACGCGGCATGCAGCTGTTTTCCTACCGCATCTTCAAACCAGATAAAAGTCTCAAGGATAATTTTTTGCTGTGCCTGCTCAATGGCGTCAAATACGGCGGGGTAGAATTGATCGCCGTTTTCCAGCAGTTGAATTTGATTGCCTTCACGCCAGCCATATTTCATAAATGAATCTCCGCACTCAGAGGGGCATGATCGGACAAATGTCGCCAGTGACGCAGCGAAAGCGTCGTTGGGGTACTGGCATTCGCGTTTTTCACATAGATCCTGTCCAGGCGCAGCAGGGGAAACTGCACCGGAAACGTTCGCGCCGGGCGACCGTGGGCGCGGGTAAAAATCTCGTCAAGGCCAGCTTTGGCTTTCAACGGGCGATTGGCCGTTTGCCGCCAGTCGTTAAAATCTCCAGCAATCACCACGGGCTCCGCGTTGGGCAGGGCGTTAACCCAGTCTGCCAGCATCGAGAGCTGAGCCTGGCGGTGAGCTTCACGTAGGCCGAGATGCACACACATCACATGAATGGGGAGGGAGAGCATTGGCGGTACGATGCGGCAGTAAAGGACTCCGCGCTTTTCACTCGCACCGACTGACACATCATGATTTTCATAATGCTCAATGGGATACCGCGACAGCACTGCATTACCGTGATGTCCCTGCGGGTACACGGCGTTACGCCCGTAGGCGAAGTCGCTCCACATCGTGTCTGCCAGAAATTCGTAGTGGCTGGTATCCGGCCAGTTCTCAATGTGCAGCGAATGCGCTTCGTGCGCCCCCATGACTTCCTGCAGACACACAATGTCTGCGCCGACGGTTCTGACGGCTTCCCGTAGCTCAGGCAAAATAAAACGCCGGTTGAAGGCGGTGAACCCTTTGTGAGTATTAATGGTGAGCACATTGAATGAAAATTGAACTCCCGATCCGCTCATGAGCCTCCCGATGGCGTCACTTCCTAAATAAAATAGTGTAGTCGTCGTCACAAAAAGATGCGGTGTTGCGGAATTTTCCGTAAAGTCCGGTACTCTGAACAATTAGTCGAAAATCCTTCAGGAGAATAGCCATGAGGTGGCAACAACGTGTTCGTGTCGCAACGGGTCTAAGTTGCTGGCAGATAGTGTTGCATTTACTGGTAGTGGCGTTGCTGGTAATGGGCTGGATGAGCGGCAGACTGGTGCATGTCGGCCTGGGATTGTGCGTCGTGTACGGCGTTACCGTTTTATTGATGCTTGCATTGCAACGTCACCACGAACAGCGCTGGCGCGACGTGGCTGATGTGCTGGAAGAGTTGACCACGACGTGGTATTTCGGTGCCGCAATGATTGTGCTGTGGCTGCTGTCACGCGTGCTGCAAAACAACGTCTTGCTGGCACTGGCGGGGCTGGTCATCCTTGCAGGACCCGCCGTGGTCTCGCTGCTGGCGAAAGACAAAAAGCTACATCACCTTGCGTCTAAACATCGCATACGCCGCTGATCCGGTCGTGGCCGCTATCACTAATAGCGGCCACAAGCTTCCCCAGACAATCTGCAGACTCGCATCTTTCAGGTAAATCTGTTTCGTGATGTCCGTAAAATGGCGGATCGGGTTTATCCACGTCAGATTCTGCAACCAGACCGGCATGTTTTCGACCGGTGAAACATAGCCCGAGAGTAAAATCGCCGGCATCATAAACACAAACACCCCGATAAACGCCTGCTGCTGGGTGGCGCACAGTGACGAAATCAGCAGACCAAAGCCGACCAGCGACAGCCCGTAAATTACCATCGTGAAATAAAACAGCCCCAATGAACCGGCAAACGGAATGTGATAAGCCCAGATGCCGATCGCCAGCACAATGGTGGCCTGAAAAGTAGCCACAATTAGCGCGGGCACAGCTTTACCGATAAAAATCTGCCAGGTGGTAAGCGGGGAAACCAGCAGTTGATCCAGTGTGCCTTGCTCGCGCTCGCGGGCAACCGAGAGCGAGGTGACGATCATTACGCCGATGGTGGTGATCATGGCGATCAGCGACGGAACCACAAACCATTTGTAATCCAGATTCGGGTTATACCAGTTACGCACCACCAGCTCGCTGTTGTTCGGTTTCGGCTTGCCGTCCATCAGCTCCTGCTGATACTCCTTAACGATTTGCTGCAGGTAATTCGCGGCAATTTGCGCGCTGTTGGAGTTACGTCCGTCGAGGATAATCTGCATGGGAGCCTGCTGGAAGGTATCCAGATTACGCGAAAAATTGGCCGGGAAACGCACCAACAGCAGGGCTTTTTGCGTGTCGATGGTGGGCTGGATCTCCTGCGGACTTTTCAACAGAAGAACATGCGTAAAGGCGCTGGCGCGGGCGAAGCGCTGGGTAAGCTCAACCGAATGTTTACCGTTGTCTTCGTTATAGATAGCGATAGTGGCGTTGGTCACTTCCAGCGTTGCCGCGAACGGGAACAGGATAACCTGAATCAGCACCGGTAAAATCAGAATGGCTCGCGTCTGCGGTTCGCGTAACAGCGATTGCAGCTCTTTGCGAATTAATGTCCATAAGCGATGAAACATGCCTGTCCTCTCAGTCCAGTTTGTAGGCCTGATAAGCTAAGCGCATCAGGCATAATGCCGGATGGCGACGTGAACGCCTTATCCGGCCTACGGCTACAATTATCCATACACGAATTTAATCCAGCCGACGTTTGGTTTTAAGCCACGTCAGGCCAATAAACATCACCGCCGAAGCGATTAAAAACAGCACGTTGATAATCAGCACCACCGGAATATTTCCCGCCAGAAACAGGCTTTGCAGGGTACTGACGAAATAACGTGCCGGAATAATGTAGGTTACCGCCCGGATAATCGCGGGCATGCTGTCTATCTGGAAGATAAAACCCGACAGCATAATCGAGGGCAGGAAGGCGGCATTCAGCGCAACCTGCGCGGCGTTAAACTGGTTGCGGGTGATGGTGGAAATAAGCAACCCCATGCCGAGCGTACTGAGCAGAAACAGGCTGGTAATGAAAAACAAGATCAGCAACGAGCCGCGGTAGGGCACGCCAAGAATAAACACCGACACCAGCATACACAGCAGCATCGCCAGCATGCCCAGAAAGTAATACGGGATCAGTTTGCACAGTAGGAGTTCGACGCGGGTGACTTCTGTCGACAGCAGCGCTTCCATGGTGCCGCGCTCCCATTCGCGCGCCACCACTAATGAGGTGAGGATGGCGCCAATCACCGTCATGATGATGGTTACCGCTCCGGGAATAATAAAGTGCTGGCTGATGGCCGCCGGGTTAAACCAGTAGCGGGTTTGCACGTCGATCAAAGGTTTGAACGATTCCCCGCGATCTTCTGCCCGCTGTTGCTGCCAGATTTGCCAGATGCCTTCGACATAACCCTGCACAAAGTTGGCGGTATTCGGTTCGCTGCCGTCGGTGATCACCTGGATCGGGGCGACATCGTTAGGTCGCGCCATCTGCTGGGCAAAATCCACTGGGATCACCACCAGACCGCGAATGCGCCCGGCCTGCATTTTCTCAATCAGTTCCTGACGATTATCGCTGATGGTGGCGTCAATATACGGCGAACCGGTCATGGTATGGGTAAAATCCAGCGCCTCTTCACTCTGCTGTTCGAGCAAAATCCCTACCCGCAGCTTGCTGGAGTCGAGGTTGATCCCGTAGCCGAAGATAAACAGCAGCAGCAGTGGGATCACCACAGCAATCAGCCAACTGCTGGGATCGCGGACGATCTGGCGCGTCTCTTTCACGCACAGCGCGCGGACGCGACGCCAGGAGAGAGCGGAGTTACTCATGCGTATGCTCCTTATCCCAGTCATTGATTAGCGTGATGAACGCCTGTTCCATGGTCGGGTCCGGCGTGTCGCTGTCAGCAGCCTGAGTCTTCAGGTCGTCTGGCGTACCGCTGGCTATCAGTTTGCCGCGATACACCAGCCCGATGCGATCGCAGTATTCTGCCTCATCCATAAAGTGGGTGGTCACCATCACCGTGACGCCTTTTTCCACCATGCTGTTGATATGCAACCAGAACTCACGACGGGTGAGGGGATCGACCCCGGAAGTGGGTTCATCAAGGAACAGAATGTCGGGTTCATGCATCAGCGAGCAGGCCAGCGCCAGACGCTGCTTAAATCCCAGCGGCAGTTCATCGGTGGCGTGGGATGCGATACTCTTCAGGCCAAATGCCTCGCTCATACGATCGATTTTCTCTTTCTGCGCCCGACCGCGCAGGCCGTAGACGCCGGAGAAAAAGCGCAGATTCTGTTCAACCGTCAGGTTACCGTACAGGGAGAATTTCTGCGCCATATAGCCCAGATGCTGACGCGCTTTACCGGAGCTGACTTTCAGGTCCATATCCAGCACCAGCGCTTTGCCGGAAGTGGGGACCAGCAGGCCGCACATCATTTTAAAGGTGGTGGATTTGCCAGCGCCGTTGGGTCCTAACAGACCAAAAATCTCGCCGCGCTGCACGGCAAAGTCTACGTGGTCGGTAGCGGCAAAATCGCCAAATTTCTTGGTCAGCGCTTTGGCTTCGATCACCGTTTCGCCAGGCGTGCCTTCCACGGTATGTAGGATAGCGCCCAGTGGGGACTCCGATGTTCCGGCTCCGCCGAGTAAATCGATAAAGGCATCTTCGAAGCGGGGGGCTGTTTCGTTGATGGTTATCTCCGGCATGCCGTCAGCGTTTTGGATCTGCTGAGCCGTAGCCTCTTTTTTCAGGATTAAACGGACGGATTTCCCCTGAATCATTCCGTCGCTGACCAGCGGCAGCTTTAACGCGCGTTGCAGCAGTCGGCGGTTGTTTTCCTGCGGACTACTCATCAGGAAGCTGCGACCCGCCATGGTTTGCGTAAGCTGGGTGGGATCGCCCTGGTATAACAGTTCACCTTCGTTCATCAGCAGCACATCACGGCATTGCTCTGCTTCATCCAGATACGACGTACTCCAGAGGATCAGCATGCCGTCCCCGGCCAGCTCGTGGACCATTTGCCACAGTTCGCGACGGGAAATGGGGTCGACACCTACGCCTGGCTCATCCAGCAGCAACACTTTAGGTTCGCCAACCAGCGTACAGGCAAGCCCGAGCTTCTGCTTCATGCCGCCAGAAAGCTTGCCAGCCAGTCGTCCGGTAAATGGTCCCAGCGAGGTGAAGTCCAGGAGTCGGGCAAAGGTTTTTTCTCGCGCTTCACCGGTGACGCTGCGTAAGTCGGCATAGAGATTGAGGTTCTCCATGACGGTTAAATCTTCGTACAGACCAAATTTCTGCGGCATATAGCCCAGCACCGCATGTAGTGCGCTGTCGTCTTTGATGGGGTCAAAACCAATCACCTCAGCACTTCCGGCATCAGGTTTTAATAATCCCGCCAGCATTCGCATCAACGTAGTTTTGCCCGCGCCGTCCGGCCCGACAAGCCCGGTCACGTAGCCTGCATGAACGGTACAGTCGAGCGGGGCGACGGCTGGTTTTTCCATTCCGGCAAAGTTTTTCGTCAGCCCTTTAAGCGTAATGACGGCGTCATTCATGCCGTGCCTCATCGCCAAACTTTATCGTTACCGGCATTCCCTGGCGCAGCGCATCGTCCGCGTCGGTGACGACAATTCGCAGGCGATAAACCAGGTCGGTACGCAGGTCAGGAGTCTCGACCGTTTTCGGGGTAAATTCGGCGGTAGGAGAAACGAAGCCGATTTTGCCGTGATACGGTTTGTCCGGGCGGCCATCGGTATAGAGCAGGATCTCACGTCCTGGCTGCGCCTGGCTCAGATTTCGTTCGTCAACGTAAGCACGAACCCAAACCGGACGCGTGAGCGACAGCGTCAGTACCGTGCCCCCTTCGTTCAGCATGCTGCCGGGTTCAACTGCACGGGTGAGAAGCGTGCCGTCAGACGGCGAGGTCAGCGTGGTGTCATGCAAATTAAGCTCTGCCTGTGCCAGCTCGGCCTGAGCTTGTTCGAGCGTGGCTTTTGCCTGCTCGATGTCCTGCACACGATTACCGCTGCGATATTGCGTGAGTTTATCCTGTGCGGATTTCAGCGAAGCTAACGCCTGATCGCGAGATGAACGGGCGTTTTCCAGATCGTTGGCTGAAATGGTGCGGCTTTTCCACAATCCGACCTGCCGATTGTAAAAGTTCTGCGCGTAATCATAGGCGGCCTGCGCCTGTTTGACTGCCGCCGCGGTTTGCGCGATCTCTTCTTCGCGATACCCTGCCAGCATCAGATCGTATTGTGCCTGTGCGGCGGCAACGTTGGCTTTTGCCTGCATCAATGCGTTTTCATACGGTGCGCGGTCCAGTTCACCCAGCACCTGACCGGCGGTAATCGCATCGCCTTCGTCAACCGCCAGCGAGGCCAGCCTGCCGCCGACACGAAAACTCAGGTTGACGCTACGGATATCGACATTGCCGTACAGTGTTAAACCATTATCTTGCCGACTCTGATACCACCACGTTCCACCGGCAATCACGGCAACGAGGGCCGCGATAACCAGCCCGAGAACGACAGGTTTTTTCATGACTCCAGACTCCTTTGCGTTAAACCTTGCAGAATAAGATCGATGTGACAGGTGATCGTTTGGTCAATCAGCGCGGTTTTATCCTCATCAAATTGTGACCAGCCTGTACGCAACAGAATGGTTTCTTTCCCCAGACGAAAAGCCAGCACCTCGCCGAGTATGGCGTGGGTGTGCAGAATCATTTGGGTATCATTGGCATCGCCGCCCGTATAGGCGGCAATCAGGCGCGTCAGGTGTGTATGCAACGGATTGATAACCTGGTCGTGCACCAGTTGATAAGCCGCGGTGGGGGAAAGCTGTTCGCGCGAGATAAATTTGCTCAGGTTAACGGTGTCGTCCTGAGTTAACAGCATGATCATATTTTTGCAGGCGCGCAGGATCAGTTCGCGCATCGCGCCACGGTCCGGCTCAGGCTGGGCGAATAAACGCTCGGCCTCTTCAGCGTGCGGGCGAAACTGTGCACCGATAAAATCCGCAATCCACTGGGCGCAGGCGAGATATAAATCCTCTTTTGAGCCAAAATAGTAGGTGATAGCCGCAATGTTTTGCCCGGCCTGTGCAGCGATATCGCGCGTCGTGGCGTGCAGACCATACTCACCGAATTGCGCCAATGCGGCGGCAATGAGCTGGTTCTTCGCCTGTTCACCTTTGGTTGTCATGGTGGGTGTATTCATGGCACGACTCTGATCTTAATCAATCGATTGATTAAGATTATGACTGATGTGCAGCCTTGTCCAGTCCGGAGCGTTATTTTCCAGTGAAGGGATAATTTATGCGGCACATCACAAAAACTGCTACACTCCGCCCCTTCATGACATTGTGGTTTTTGTCATCTCTATTGTATGTATCTCCCTGAAAACGACACCGGTAACGGTCAGGGCGGTTCGGAGTTGTTATGTCTTTTGATTCCCTTGGTTTAAACCCTGAAATTTTACGTGCCGTTGCCGAGCAGGGTTACCGTGAACCTACCCCTATTCAGCAGCAGGCAATTCCTGCCGTGCTGGAAGGCCGCGATCTGATGGCCAGCGCCCAGACCGGTACGGGGAAAACGGCAGGTTTTACCCTGCCGCTGTTGCAGCACCTGATCACCAATCAGCCGCATGGTAAAAGCCGTCGTCCGGTTCGTGCGCTGATCCTCACGCCAACCCGCGAACTGGCGGCCCAGATTGGCGAAAACGTCCGTGATTACAGTAAGTATCTGAATATTCGCTCGCTGGTGGTCTTCGGCGGCGTCAGCATTAACCCGCAGATGATGAAGCTGCGTGGCGGCGTAGATGTGCTGATCGCTACTCCGGGTCGTTTGCTCGATCTGGAACACCAGAATGCGGTGAAACTTGATCAGGTTGAGATCCTGGTACTGGATGAAGCTGACCGCATGCTGGATATGGGCTTTATTCACGATATTCGTCGCGTTCTGGCAAAACTGCCGGCAAAACGTCAGAACCTGCTGTTCTCGGCAACGTTCTCTGATGACATTAAATCGCTGGCCGAAAAACTGTTGCACAACCCGCTGGAAATCGAAGTGGCGCGTCGTAATACCGCGTCAGAGCAGGTTACTCAGCACGTTCATTTCGTTGATAAAAAACGTAAACGCGAACTGCTGTCGCAGATGATTGGTCAGGGCAACTGGCAGCAGGTGCTGGTGTTTACCCGTACCAAACATGGCGCGAACCATCTGGCAGAGCAGCTGAATAAAGACGGCATCCGCAGTGCGGCTATCCACGGTAATAAATCTCAGGGTGCGCGTACGCGTGCGCTGGCTGATTTTAAATCCGGTGATATTCGCGTGCTGGTAGCGACCGACATTGCCGCGCGAGGTCTGGACATTGAAGAGTTACCGCACGTGGTGAACTACGAGCTGCCAAACGTCCCGGAAGACTACGTGCACCGCATTGGTCGTACCGGTCGTGCGGCCGCTACCGGCGAAGCGTTGTCTCTGGTGTGCGTCGATGAACACAAGCTGTTGCGTGACATCGAGAAGTTGCTGAAAAAAGAGATCCCGCGTATTGCGACGCCAGGCTACGAGCCAGACCCGTCCATTAAAGCTGAGCCGATCCAGAACGGTCGTCAGCAGCGTGGCGGCGGCGGTGGTCGAGGGCAGGGCGGAGCAGGGCGTGGACAGCAGCCGCGTCGTTCGGATGGCGGAGCGCCAAAAGCGAAGCCGCGTAATGGCGAAGGCAAACCGGCAGGTGATAAACCTCGTCCACCGCGCCGTCCGCGCAAACCGTCTGCAGCACAGTAATTGCGAGCCCGGCCGAAAGGTCGGGCTTTTCTTTTTGCGACACGGGATAGAAAGTGCCACAATAGTGGCTGTTTATACAGTATTTCAGGTTTTCTCATGGCACTAACGGCTGCGTTAAAAGCGCAAATCGCCGCCTGGTATAAGGCGCTTCAGGAACAGATCCCCGACTTTATCCCCCGTGCGCCGCAGCGGCAGATGATTGCTGACGTCGCGAAAACGCTCTCCGGGGAAGAAGGGCGGCATCTGGCGATTGAAGCACCGACCGGAGTGGGGAAAACCCTGTCGTATCTGATTCCCGGTATTGCCATCGCGCGTGAAGAACAAAAAACGCTGGTGGTCAGTACCGCCAACGTCGCTTTGCAGGACCAGATCTACAGCAAAGATTTACCGCTGCTGCGCAAAATTATCCCCGACCTGCGTTTTACCGCTGCGTTTGGTCGCGGACGCTATGTCTGCCCGCGTAACTTAGCGGCGCTGGCCAGCACTGAACCCAATCAGCAGGATCTGCTGGCTTTTCTCGACGATGACCTGACGCCCAACAACCAGGAAGAACAAAAGCGCTGTGCCAGGCTAAAAGGCGATCTCGACAGCTACAAGTGGGACGGGCTGCGCGACCACACCGATATCGCTATCGACGACGGACTCTGGCAGCGTCTGAGCACCGATAAAGCCAGCTGTCTGAATCGCAACTGTCACTACTATCGTGAATGCCCTTTTTTTGTCGCCCGCCGGGAGATTCAGGAAGCTGAAGTGGTCGTGGCTAATCATGCGCTGGTAATGGCGGCCATGGAAAGCGAAGCCGTTTTGCCGGAGCCGAAAAACCTACTGCTGGTACTTGATGAAGGCCACCATTTGCCGGATGTCGCGCGCGATGCGCTGGAGATGAGCGCAGAAATCAGCGCCCCCTGGTATCGACTGCAGTTGGATCTGTTTTGCAAATTAGTGGCTACCTGCCTGGAGCAGTTCCGCCCGAAGACCACGCCGCCGCTGGCGAATGCCGAGCGTCTGAACGGTCACTGTGAGGAATTGTATGAGCTGATTTCATCGCTCAATAACATTCTTAATCTGTATATGCCCGCTACCCAGGAGGCGGAGCACCGCTTTGCGATGGGTGAATTGCCTGCGGAAGTGATGGAGATTTGTCAGCGTCTGGCAAAGCTAACGGAAATGCTGCGCGGTCTGGCGGAACTGTTCCTCAACGATCTCAGCGAAAAAACCGGCACTCACGATATCGTGCGTCTGCATCGGGTTATTTTGCAGATGAACCGGGCGCTGGGCATGTTTGAGGCGCAAAGCAAACTGTGGCGGCTGGCATCGCTCGCGCAATCGTCAGGCGCGCCGGTGAGTAAATGGGCGACGCGCGAGGTGCGTGACGGGCAGATCCACGTCTGGTTCCACTGCGTGGGGATCCGTGTGAGCGATCAGCTCGAACGACTGCTGTGGCGTAGCGTCCCGCATATTATTGTCACTTCCGCAACGCTGCGCTCGCTCAACAGCTTCTCGCGTTTGCAGGAGATGAGCGGTCTGAAGGAAAAAGCAGGGGACCGGTTTGTCGCGCTGGATTCACCGTTTAATCACGTTGAACAGGGCAAAATAGTCATTCCGCAGATGCGCTACGAACCGTTAATTGATAACGAAGAGCAGCATATCGCGGAAATGGCCGCCTATTTTCGCGAACAGCTGGAGAGTAAAAAGCATCAGGGCATGCTGGTACTTTTTGCCAGCGGTCGGGCGATGCAGCGTTTTCTTGAGCACGTTACCGATCTGCGCCTGCTGTTGTTGGTGCAGGGCGATCAGCCGCGCTACCGTCTGGTGGAGTTGCACCGCAAACGGGTGACCAACGGCGAGCGCAGTGTGCTGGTTGGGCTGCAATCTTTTGCTGAAGGTCTGGACTTGAAAGGCGACCTGCTGACTCAGGTGCATATTCACAAAATTGCTTTTCCGCCTATCGACAGCCCGGTGGTGATCACCGAGGGCGAGTGGTTGAAAAGTCTGAACCGCTACCCCTTCGAGGTGCAGAGCCTGCCTGCGGCGTCATTCAATTTGATCCAGCAGGTTGGGCGACTCATCCGTAGCCATGGCTGCTGGGGAGAAGTGGTTATTTATGACAAGCGTTTATTGACCAAAAGCTATGGCAAGCGTTTACTGAACGCGTTACCCATATTTCCGATAGAGCAACCTGCTGTGCCAGACGTTATAGTAAAACCAAAAGAAAAAGCGAAACCCACGCGCCGCCGTCGGCGTTAACGATGCGAGCAAGAGGCAAGGAGTTATCGATGGATTACCGCAAAATCATTAAAGAGATTGGGCGAGGAAAAAATCACGCGCGTGACCTGGATAAGGATACTGCTCGCGGACTGTATACCCATATGATGAACGGCGACGTACCTGACCTTGAGATGGGCGGGGTACTGATTGCGCTACGTATCAAGGGCGAAGGTGAAGCGGAGATGCTGGGCTTTTACGAAGCGATGCAAAACCACACCATTCGCCTGACTCCGCCGGTAACCAAACCCATGCCGATTGTCATTCCCAGCTACAATGGCGCGCGCAAGCAGGCGAATTTGACTCCGCTGCTGGCGATTTTATTGCATAAACTTGGCTTCCCGGTGGTGGTGCACGGCGTCAGCGAGGATCCGACCCGCGTGCTGACTGAAACCATTTTTGAACTGATGGGAATTACGCCAACGCTGCATGCCGGGCAGGCGCAGGCAAAGCTGGATGGTCATGAGCCGGTGTTTATTCCGGTGAGCGCGCTGTGCCCTCCGCTGGAGAAACAGCTGGCGATGCGCTGGCGCATGGGTGTGCGTAACAGTGCACATACGCTGGCTAAATTAGCCACGCCATTTGCTGAAGATGCCGCGCTGCGTCTTTCCAGCGTGTCCCACCCGGAATATGTTTCTCGCGTGGCGAAGTTCTTCGGCGATATCGGTGGGCGCGGCCTGTTGATGCATGGTACCGAGGGCGAAGTGTATGCCAACCCGCAGCGCTGCCCGCAGATAAGCCTGATAGATTCATCCGGTGTGCGAGTGCTACAAGACCGACAGAGCGAGATGCCTGACGAGCCGGTACCGCTACCGGTAGCAAAAGATCCGGAAACCACCGCGCGCTGGATTGAGCGTTGTCTGGCTGGCAGTGAGCCTGTTCCGGCATCGTTGAAAATCCAGATGGCCTGCTGCCTGGTGGCAACCGGTGAGTCCGCCTCACTGGCTGAAGGACTTACCCGCGTCGAGCAAAGTTTCTAAACCATTTGTTATCCCGACGGGCCTGTTGCCTGGCCCGTCGGTTCTCTCTTTTCGGCAATGTGAAATTTCTGCACGTTTATTGACCTCCAGCGCACCGTGGCGCAGCATAGTTTGTTGAAAAATAAGAAACACAACAAACACGCGACACAACAGGAGATAACAATGAACAGTGGACATCGCTTCCATGTGCCAACGCTGCACGCCTTTATCCAGGCCGTTTTTCATCAGATGGGAAGCAATGATCAGGAGGCGCGGCTGGTGGCCGACCATCTGATAGCCTCTAACCTCGCCGGTCACGACTCCCATGGCATCGGTATGATCCCAAGCTATATTCGTTCATTCTCGCAGGGGCATCTGCAGATCAACCGTCATGCCAAAGTGGTAAAAGATGCGGGGGCGGTGATTACGCTTGACGGCGACTGCGCGTTTGGTCAGGTGGCGGCGCACGAGGCAATCACGCTTGGAATCGAAAAAGCGCGTCAGTACGGAATCGCCGCCGTGGCATTACATAATTCGCACCATATCGGCCGTATTGGCTACTGGGCGGAGCAATGTGCGGCGGTAGGTTTTGTCTCGGTGCATTTTGTGAATGTGGTGGGGATCCCGATGGTCGCACCGTTTCATGGGCGCGATAGCCGTTTTGGCACCAATCCTTTCTGCGTCGTATTCCCGCGTAAAAATACCTTCCCACTGTTGCTGGACTATGCAACCAGCGCCATCGCGTTTGGCAAAACCCGTGTGGCATGGCATAAGGGCGAGCCGGTGGCTCCAGGATGCCTGATTGATGTGGCGGGTGTTCCCACTACCGATCCTGCGGTAATGCAGGTTTCTCCGCTGGGGTCGTTGCTGACCTTTGCCGAGCACAAGGGGTATGCGCTGGCGGCGATGTGCGAAATTATGGGCGGTGCGCTTTCTGGCGGTAAAACCACACATGAAGAGAGCCTGCAGACCAGCGCGGACGCCATCATTAACTGTATGACCACCATCATTATGAATCCACAACTGTTCGGCGCGCCGGACTGCGACAACCAGGTCGCGGCATTTGCTGAGTGGGTGAAAGCGTCCCCGCATGCTGAAGATGCCCCGATCCTGTTGCCTGGGGAGTGGGAGGTGAACACTCGCGAGGAACGGCTGGAACACGGTATTCCGCTGGATGCCGGAAGTTGGCAAGCGATTTGTGAGGCGGTACTGCAAATTGGGATGCCAGACGCCGTGTTGCAGGAATTCTGCCAACGGCTGAAACAATAGGCAAAAAAAAGCCCGTCCAGTGGCGGACGGGCAAACAAAGGGTAACAAACAGGGTCAATGAGGGTTGGAGCATTGGGTCGTACAGGTAATCTTTCGGTTATTTATAGATAACCGCGGTGCCGCTCATTTTGTCTTTGCCGATAGCGGAAGTGATGCTGTACCCAGTTGCGCCAGCAGCATTCGCTTTCTCAGCCAGTTTGGCTTCCAGGCCGTCCAGCGTAGTGGCGCCGTCAGCAGATACCACACCAATTTTGTTCATGTTTTGCGCCTGAGTAGAGGAAACCGGCTCGGCAGCGAAAACGCCAAATGACAGGGTGGACAGGGCGATGGCAGCAACAGCAAATTTGATATTTTTCATGATTAATCTCTCGCAGGGTTGTTCTGTTAGTCAGTGTTCTTTAAGAAGACGTTGTTCCGTCGATGTGATAAGTATCACGTTTTTTTTGGTGAGAGAAAATCGAATAGAATTGACGACATCAATCAAAAAAATTGAATGACAAATAACTTATTGAATATTAATAAATTCGAGTAAGGGATTTACAGTTCTTGTCATTGCGCTTTACAGAGAAGGCGACAACGGCACATTTTGCTACACAGGGTGCAAAAAAGCGTGCTCGTAAAGGAAATCGTATGCGCTGAAACTTTTGGTAAAGATAAGTCAACGTAGCTGGCTGTCTTTCGAACCCCTGCGATTATATCCTGAAAATGCTGAGTTATGTGAATCTTTATCCTGTTGGCAGGTGATGCATAAGCGTACCCCTGGCACGGCCTCACGTCTGGCCTGAGGGATAGGATTGCCGCATTCTTCGCATTCATACAGACTTTCCCCCGTCGGTAACTCACCGCGAGCGCGGGCAACAGCATCTTCAATAGTATTGTTGATCTGTTCGTTAACCGCGTCGTCATTTGCCCATCCGGATGCCATGTGTATCTCCTGCTGATGTCTACAGACTAAGTATAGCGAAGGTGATGGCTGAAAAACGACCACGCGCCAGCAGTATCAGATTTCAGACCATTCGCGCAGCAGGTTATGGTAGAGATTGAGTAATGACAGGATCTCGCTGCTCTCCCCATGGCGAGCCTTCAGGGATTGAATGTTTTTATCCAGTTCAAAAAGCATGGCGCGATTTTTGTCGTCACGGACCATCGACTGTATCCACATAAAAGACGCCACACGAACGCCATGGGTCACTGGCGTGACGCAATGTAGGCTGCTGGAAGGGTAAAGCACCAGATCGCCTGCCGGAAGCTTCACCGCATGCTGGCCGTAAGTATCATTGACCAGCAGTTCTCCCCCTTCATAATCATTCGGGTTACTCAGGAATAAAGTTGCGGAAAGGTCCGTGCGCATCCAGCCGTTTTGCGGATGGCTACGCACCGCACCGTCAACGTGAAAACCGTAGGTCTCGTTGTCCTGGTAGCGATTAAACAGCGGTGTGGAGAGCGTTTTCGGTAGTGCTGCGGCGAAGAAAAGCGCGCTGTTATTTATCGCAGTCTGTACCGCCTGTTGTAAAACGCCGTAGCGTTCACTTTGCGTATTCACCTGCTGGTTGTTTTTAACCTGCGCCCCCTGAGCGCCGGTGGTTGCGCGGCCATCAACCCAGTCGGCAGCGTCCAGTTGTTCGCGAAACCAGGCTACATCCTGCGCCGACAGAACGCCGGGAATGTGGTACATCATCAGTGTTTCTCCTGAAAGTGGGGCTTACGCCCCACGCGATGGATTAGAAATGCATATTGGCGGTGAGCAAGAAAGTTCTTGGCTCGCCCGGATGATAACGGTATCCACTCTTGTTTATGGAGGATACATAATCGGTGTCGAACAGGTTATAGACGTTTAGTTGGAAATCGAGATTGCGATTCACGCGATAGCCCAGTTTGGCGTCAGCGACCCAGTAACCTTCAGTGTAGGATGGCGTCCCCACCGCACCATCGGAACCGCGATGCATACTGCCCACGTAGCGAGCGCCTGCGCCAACGGAGATATCATCGGTAGCCTGATACTGGTTCCACAGCGTGAACGCATGTTCCGGTGTATATGGCAGGGAAGAGGATCCATCCTGAGCAACGTTTTTACCGCTGTGGATGGTCGCGCGTTGTTGCGTGTAACCCCCAATAATCTGCCATGCGGGGGTGATGTTACCTGCTACCGAGAGCTCGTAGCCTTCAACGCGTTTCTCTCCGTACTGGGAATAGGTACCGTCGTCGTTCTGCTCAACTTCATTCTCAATATCTGTGCGGAAAATCGCGGCGGTTAACAGCAGGCGCTTATCCAGCACCTCCCATTTGGTGCCGATCTCGCTGGTTTTCGCTTTCTGCGGTTTGAAATCGGTACGGTTCGCACTGTTACCGCTGCCGCCCTGAGCAAGAGCAAAGTTGCTGCCGCCCGGCGGTTGCTGAGAAACGGCATAGTTGATGTACACGTTACCGTTATCGGTCAGGTGATACAGCGCGCCAGCTTTCCAGTTCACCAGATTGCCTGATTTGGCAGTATCTACAGTGGTGACCGGGGAACCTTTAGCCACGCCTGTCGGGCACGCGACTGCGCCGCGACCGGAAGCGCCGCAAGCGGTGGCGCTGTCATATTCAGTCCGGTAATTGTCGAGGCGAATACCACCGTTCAGCTCGAATTCACGGGTAATTTGTAGCGTATCAAAAGCGTATACACCGAAGGTATCTGTTTGCCCGTTAGCGTTGGCGCCGTTGCGAGACAATCCGCCGATATTCACATTGCTGTCGGGGTGATAGATATTCACCGGTGGTGGGGTGATCGGCGCCACGCCATAGTTGGTTTGTGTTTCGCGCGTCAGCTCCACGCCGGTGCTGATGTCGTGACCGATGGATCCCGTGTAGAACGTTGAGGTCAGGTTGGTCTGGTTGGTCAAGATCTTATTGCTGACATCCTTGGTATTTGCCAGGCGTGACCAGGTCCAGCTGTCGACGCTGCTGGTGGGTTGGGTGATGTTAGACGCGCCGCCCATCACCGCCGTCATCAGATAATCCTGTTTAATACGCGACCAGCGGGTGGTGTTGCGAATAGTGGTGCTGTCGTTCAGGTCATGTTCAAAACGCATCGTCGCGGTATCGGTTGTCGAATCGTCATAATCCGAGTTGGTACCGTAGAAATTATGCGTGTCCACTTTGCCTGAATGATTCAGTGCAGAAGTCCCCGCAGAAGGTGCGGAGTATCCCGGCAGGCCAATGGTAGGGATGCCGCCATCCGGTGTGTTGTGTTGGGTGACATGCAGATAGTTCAGGTACAGTCGGTTCTCAGTCCCTAAGCCAAAAGCGAGAGAGGGGGCCACACCGTAACGTTCATTCTTAACATTATCGCGACCAGCATCATGCGTTTTTTCACCCATCAGGTTTAAACGTGCGGCGGTGGTCTCGCCGATGACCTGGTTAATGTCCAGCGTACCACGGCGGAACCAGGCGCTACCGACGCTGGCCGATGCATCGATTCCTGAGTCGGTGCGTGGCTGTTTGCTGATCATATTGATAGAGCCAGTCGGTGCGCTACGTCCATAGTCGGTACCGGAAGGACCTTTGATTACTTCCACCTGTTCGGTATTGAAGGTGTCGCGCGTGACGCTGCCAATATCACGGATACCGTCGATATAAATACTGTTCGAGGTATCCGCACCACGCATGTAAACCGCGTCACCGGTGCTGGAGTTACCGTTCTCACCGGCGAAAAATGCGCCAACGCCCGGGACGTTTTTCAGCGCGTCGGTCAGATTTGTTGCGCCTTGATCCTTAATCACCTGCTCAGAAATCACCGTCATGGTGCGGGTTGTATCCGCCACCGGCCGGGAGAATTTAGGGTCGGCAGACTGTGTTGGGGCGTACAGCGAAGGTTTGGCCGCTTCAACGACCAGAGTGTCTTCTTGTTTTTTATCCTGGTCGTCCGCAGCGACAGCCTGAGCTATAGGGGACAGGCCAATGCACAGACCGGCAAAAAAAGTCAGTGAGTGAAAGCTACTGGACGGCAAGTTGCGATTTTTATCCATGTTAATGAGTGACTTATTATTGTTTGAGTGGACGGTTTCACTCGCGCGAAGGGACATCTCTAAGGATGTTATACCCTGCAGGCCTCGCGGAAATGAATGTGTAATTGATAATGATTTTGATAAGCATTACTAATCAGTGCGACGTTTTAGCATTCATTACTTCAAAAATAAATACATTTGTTTACATTGGATTCAAAATTACTACACGGTGATTACAATTCGCACCGGGAATGATGTGAATTGCGGACAGAAAACTGCATTCGGGTTGAATGCAGTTGGGCTGAGATGGGGGTTACTTATAGATGGTTGCGGTGCCGTACATCTGATTTTTGCCGCCCGCAGAATCAACGACAAAGCCTTTTGCCCCTTGCTCTTTCGCTTTCTCTGCCAGCTTGTCTTCGAGGTCGCTCAGGTTAGAGGCGCCGGTAGCGGATACTGTGCCGGAAGCTTGTAGCTGACCGGTAGCTGGGCTGGTGTATGGCTGTGCAGCAAAGGAGGCAAATGTCATGCCGGAAAGTACGGTAGCAGCAAGTAATGTGAGGCATTTCTTCATGGTGATATCCTCTGAAAAACAACAGGTGTGCCTGATAAGTTTAGGTCGTCAGCGGATGACATTTACCGCAAAAAATTGGTGATGAGCTGTCTGTTTTTTGAACAATTAGTAAAGCGTCAAACAGGTGTAAAAAATCAAATTTCCTTGTTGTGTGTGTTTACCGCGTGGCGTTATGCGGGTATCTTACGCCGCTGTTAAAAGGAGAATGCTATGTCCGCCCTGAAACCGGGATTACACCCACGCAACCGCCACAATGGCCGTTATGATCTTGCGACTTTATGCCAGGTTACGCCCGAGCTGACGCAATTTCTCACCCTCACGCCCGGCGGCGAGCAGAGTGTTGATTTCGCGAATCCGCAGGCAGTAAAGGCGCTCAATAAAGCACTGCTGGCGCATTTTTATGCGGTGAAAAACTGGGATATTCCAGATGGTTTTTTGTGTCCGCCGGTGCCTGGTCGTGCTGACTACATACACCATTTGGCCGATCTGTTGGGTGAAACCAACGGAACCATTCCGGCAAATGCGAGCGTGCTGGACGTGGGAGTGGGGGCAAACTGTATTTATCCACTGATCGGCGTGCATGAATACGGCTGGCGATTCACGGGTAGTGAAACCAGTAGCGAAGCGTTTAACAGCGCTCAGGCGATCGTCAACGCCAATCCGGGATTAACCCGTGCTATTCGTCTGCGTCGCCAGAAAGATGCAACGGCAATCTTCAACGGCATCATTCACAAAAATGAGCAGTATGAAGCCACATTATGTAACCCGCCATTCCATGATTCTGCGGCCTCAGCCCGTGCCGGAAGCGAGCGCAAACGCCGTAATCTGGGACAGGACAAAGACGATGCGCTGAACTTTGGCGGACAGCAGCAGGAGCTGTGGTGTGAAGGCGGTGAAGTGGCGTTCATCAAGAAAATGATTGCTGAAAGCCAGGCCTTTGGTCGCCAGGTGATGTGGTTCACCACGCTGGTGTCGCGCGGTGAGAACTTGCCTCCGCTGTATCATGCATTAACGGATGCGGGCGCGGTGAAAGTGGTCAAGAAAGAGATGGCCCAGGGACAAAAGCAGAGTCGCTTTATTGCCTGGACCTTTATGGATAACGATCAGCGTCGTCGTTTTATGGCGCGTAAACGCTAAAGCGTTGGCTCGGTTGGCGGTAGCGGTTCGCTTGCCGCCGACGCAGGGCCATTCCCTGGTGCAGGTAACACTTGATACGTCTGTACCGGGGCGCGTATGTTTGCCAGATCGAAGTATTTCTTCACCTGGCTGTCGAGCGCAAAACGTACCGTCCACTGCTTCAGCGGCAAGGTGGTAAACGAGACCCGTAGCGTGAATGCCGTATTGGTTAATCCTACAATCCCGGCAAACGACGGCTCGCCGATAATCAACCCGCGAATATCATCTTTTTCCATCACCGCAGCAACCGCGTCTTTCAACGCCTGATTTGCTTTATCCGCATCCTCATGGCGGTCTACGTCGTAATTGGCGACGACCGATCCAATTCCACGCACAAAGTTGGCGAAGGTCGTAATCGATGACCAGGGAATGATATGGTACGCCCCGGTGTCCTGACGCACGCCCACAGAACGAATGGACATTCGTTCAACCGTACCGGTGAGTGGACCGATGGTCACCAGGTCGCCGGTGTTCATGCCATTTTCAAACTGAATAAAAATCCCGGTAATAATATCTTTTACCAGCGTTTGCGAGCCGAAAGAGATTGCCAGCCCCAGCGCCCCGGCCCCGGCCAGCAATGGGGCGATATTAACGCCAATTTCCGACAGCACAATCATGATGGTGATCGTGCTGATGATCACCGCCAGCGCGTTGCGAAACAGCGTCAACAGGGTGCGGGTACGAGCGCTGGGTAGCGGACGGCCGTGGATATCGGAGGCCAGACGATTTTCAATCAGGCTGGCAAGGATCGTCCAGCCGATGGCGGAGAAGAATAAAATCAGCGCGATACGGATCAGAATATCCACCGTTTTTTCTCCTGCACCGTAATGCAGCCAGTTCCAGAAGTCGAACAGTCCCCAGGCATTCAATAGCAGCATCACCGCAACGCACACCGTCAGGATCCTGGCCACGCTTAACGCCGTCGACAGCCAGCCATTCAGCCGCTTTTGGAGTTCCGGATAGCTGCGCTGGGTGTGTGGCGAAAGGGTAATAGTTTTGGCTATCCAGCGGGAAAACATGCCGGAAACAAAGGCGGCAATTCCAATGATTACCAGGCTGCGCAGCGTAGCGCCCATCATGAATTTCAGACTGTTGCCCGGATCAAACAGCGAAAAGAAAAACAGCACAATGAAGTAGGCGCTGGCCAGCCAGTGCCATACCAACGCAAAGGCGCGGATAAACAGGCTGAAAAAAGCTAACGATCTTTCTGCCAGATTCTGTAAATGCAGCGTTATCTCTTTCTTATTTCTGAAAATCAGGTACAGCGCCCATAGCGTGATACACAGCATGATGATGACGTTGGCCATCGCGCCGACCTGCACATTGACCTGATTGGAGATAATGGGAACGGCAACTATAAGCCCGTAACCAATCAAACTGCTTAATGAACTCAAACGCCGATTCCAGTAGCGCGCACCGGCATCCTGAATGTTAAACGGGCGCAGTTCGGCCACTGTTGGGCAAAATATCAGACGCAGAATGGCTTTGAAGAACTCAATCAGGGCAAAGGCATTGAGAAACAGGCTTTGCTGAAAGGCGATGGTGCGACTGCCGGCGTTCATTCTGTCGCTCAGTATCTGCCCGACAAACAATGTCAGCGCCAGCAGAAGCAAATCAATAATGAATGCGCCAACGATCATCGCCGGAAGCTGCAGCCAGTTGCTGCGTTCGCGGTTTTTCCGCCGTGCCCATTGCCCCATTTTGCGATACAGCGGCAGCGCGCACAGGCGGATCAGCCAGTAAAACCCGAACACTGACGCCGCCAGCATTAAAAAATGAGTCAGGGCATTGGTGAACGTTTGCGGGTTAAAGGTCTTGTGCGGTGCATCGGTAATATTGCGATAAAGTTGGGCAAAGCGGCTGGAGAGCGCCTCACCGTAGTGCCGTGTGACATCCGTGACGTTTTCCAGCACCGTTTTTTCTTCTGTTAATGTGGGTGGAACAATGGTTGGCACCGGCTCGGCAGGGGGGGCAGTTGCCACTTTGCGTAACTGATCGATCAGTTCTTTCCGCGAGGTGTCATTTTCCAGCACATCAGCCAGTGCGCCGTAGGCCGCTTTCTTCTGTTCAACATCCGGCTCTTTCGTTGGCGCGGCTTGTGCGTTGGTTGACGTTGGCGAGGTGACGCCAGGTATTGTCACCGCCTGAGCCAGAAGACTCAGCAGACAAACAAAGATGAACAGGATCCAGCGCATGACTCCTCCCATGAGAAAATAAATTCAAAAGGATAAGTATAGATGTCAGGGCGGGGGAGAAATGAAATGAGAGGATTCTGGTGAGAAACCTCCCTTCGGGCGAAGGGAGGCTGAACTATCAGGAAACGTGCTGCAAAAATTCCTGTAAGCGTTGGCTGGGCGGATTTTCAATCAGGGCCTGCGGATTACCGTCTTCGGCAATACGTCCCTTATCAATGAAAATCAGGCGTGAAGCCACTTTTTCGGCAAAGCCAATTTCGTGGGTCACAATCACCATGGTCATCCCTTCTTCCGCCAAATCCTGCATCACTTTCAGAACTTCATGACGCAGTTCCGGGTCGAGTGCTGAGGTTGGCTCATCAAACAGCATCATTTTCGGTTTTACTGCCAGCGCACGGGCAATAGCCACACGCTGTTGTTGACCACCGGACAGTTCAGAAGGGTAGTGATGTGCACGTTCGGCCAGACCCACTTTTGCCAGCAGCTCTTTCGCCAGTTTCTCGGCCTGTTCTTTATTCGCCCCGCGTACGCGCTGCGGTCCGAACATGACGTTTTCCAGCGCCGTCAGATGCGGGAACAGATAGAACTGCTGAAACACCATTCCGGCTTCCTGACGGATTAAGCGCTCGTCTACCTTCGGATCGTTTACTTTCAGACCGTCGACGATCAGATCACCGGAGGTTATCTCTTCCAGCTTGTTAATGCAGCGCAGCAGGGTAGATTTACCGGATCCTGACGGCCCGATAATCACCACCACTTCACCCTGCTGAATGTTCAGGTCAATATTGTGCAGCACCTGGGTTGGACCAAAGTGCTTAGAAACGTTTTTAAATTCAATCACAGGATTTTCATCCTTCTTTCCAGACGACGCAGAATGAAGCTCAGCACCAGCGTAATGATCAGATAGAACACCGCAACGGCGCTCCAGATTTCCAGTGCGCGGAAGTTACCGGCAATGATTTCCTGGCCCTGACGGGTCAGTTCAGCGACGCCAATGACAATAAACAGCGAGGTATCTTTAATGCTGATGATCCACTGGTTGCCCAGCGGTGGCAGCATACGACGCAGTGCGAGGGGTAAAATAACGTGGCGGATTGTTTCTGTGCGTGAAAGTCCAAGCGCCAGTCCGGCTTCGCTGAATCCTTTATGGATTGAGAGCACCGCACCGCGGGTGATTTCCGCAATATAGGCCCCGGAGTTGATCATGATGGTGACAACGGCGGCGCTAAAGGGGTCAATGCGTAAATCGTTAAATGCCATTGGCAGAGCGAAGTAAATAAACATTACCTGCACAACGATTGGCGTACCGCGAATGACTTCGATAAACACCAGCGCTACGTGGTTGGCGATCCAACCGCCGAAAGTGCGCGCAAACCCTGCTGCAAGTCCGATTATCAGACCGCCAGCCAGACCGAGGACCGAGATCCACAGGGTCATTTTGGCGCCTTCAATCAAAAGCGGGATGGCGGGCCAGATGGCACTCCAGTCAAACTGCATATGTCGTTCCTGTTACCGTGGTGTAAATATTCAAATGCCCGTTTTGCCGGATGTGCTGTGCTTATCCGGCCTACAGGTCTCAAAAATCCCGGCGTAAGCCCGGTAAGCATCACGCCACCGGGCAACGCTGCCGGTTATTATTTAGGTTCAGTACCGAACCATTTTTTGTAGATTTCGTTGTAAGTACCGTTCTCTTTCAGCGTTTTCAGCGCGCCGTTCACTTTTTCACGCAGGTCGTCGCTGCCTTTCGGGAAGGCGATACCGTACTGCTGGGCTTCCAGCGATTCGCCTACAGCTTTGAACTGACCATTGCCAGCTGTTTTGATGAAGTAAAGAATGTTTGGTGTGTCGTGCAGTACAGCGTCTGCGCGGTTGGTGCCCAGTTCCATATATGCGTTATCGATATTCGGGAACTGACGCAGGTCTTTGGTTTTGATATTCGCTTTCGCGTAATCAACGGAACCGGTGCCGCTCTTCACAGCGACGACTTTACCGTCCAGATCTTTTACGCTTTTGACGTCGTTGTTATTCGCTTTCACCATCACTAACAGACCGCTTTTGTAGTAGCCGTCGGAGAAGTCGATCGCTTTTTTACGCTCATCGGTGATGGTGATACCTGCCAGTGCCAGGTCGATATTTTTGGTTTGCAGAGCCGGGATGATGCCGCTGAAATCCATCGGTTTCAGTTCATAATCCAGTTTCAGTTCTTTGGCCACGGCAGCCCACAGATCCACATCAAAACCAACGTATTTGTCACCCTGTTTGAATTCAAACGGTACAAACGCGGTGTCGGTTGCGACAACCAGTTTCTTGTCTGCGGCATGGGAGGACACCGCAAAAGCCAGGGTAAGTGCAGCCAGTGAAACTTTTAATACAGACTTCATAGGATTTCCTTTTATATCCACGGGGCGATCCCCTGCGAGAACATATGGCTTAATGAAAAAATCGTGCCAATTTTGCAACTCATTGTTTTAACAAGAGGGTGTCTCGTTACTCTGCACAATAAGTAGGGCATAGCGAATAATCTGCACTGTTTTGGGGCACTCATTTGGTGCGAACCAGTCACGGTGCAAACGGTATGACTATTTAGCGTAAAAATTGTTGATAAAACAATCTTTCGTTAACGATTGTGTGAGGTGATTATTACAAATAATTTACTTTGGAGTGACGAATGATCAATGTTATGCACCATAGATGTGCATAACCCCCGCCGAAGCGAGGGTTATATAGGTAATTCTTATGTCTGCTGTTACTCAATGTTGGCTTCGATAAACCACAGGAATTTATCGAGGTCGCGAGAAGCTGCGGTAAAGATATCCGCGGTATCTTCGTCTTTTGCTTCGCTGATAGCTTTACGTACGCTGTTTGCAACTACGGCATAACGTTCGGCCAGCTCTTTTAAGTGGTCCTGTACGCTATGGATATCCAGCGGGTAACTTTTCAGAGGCGTTTTGCTGTTAATAACCTGAGTTGTGCCCAGTGCCACACCGCCCAACTGTACGGCGCGTTCAGCCATGGTGTCGAGGTGATCGGTAAGGGCTGTACGGAAGCCATCCAGCATTTCATGTACTGCAATGAAGTTTGCACCGCGCATGTTCCAGTGAGCCTGTTTGGTGATCAATGACAGGTCAATGAACTGGATTACTTGCTGATTCAGCAGTTCTACGGTCGCTTTCTTTTCGCTATCAGACACATCGTTGCGGGTATAAAGGAGGGCGGATGCTTTTGTTTTTACCAGTTTCGCGGTACTCATATTTTCATATCCTCTTGATATTTATGTCCCAACTCTTCAACGGAATTAAGTATAGCGCTAAATTTGGATTTTTGTTTCCGGTGTTGCCTATCACTTTAATAGTGAAGACGAGGGTGAATATAAAATATCAAATAAAATCAATGTGATGAGGGTTTTGTTACTTGCGTGGTGTTATTTTTATGTTAATTTTAAGATTAAATGAAATATGCGGATGAGAAAATTATATTTATTAGAATTATTATCACGCAGATTTACAATTGGATATTCTGCATGATTATGCAAACCATGCAGAATAATACGTGGTTAATTCACGTCGACTTGTTTTATTTGTGGCTCTTTACGAATAGTGAGCGTAGAGCCCATTGATGCGACAATAATGGCGCCCAGAGCGAGCGTCTGGATAAGCGTCAACGTTTCACCGAGGAAGATCATTCCGGAAACCGCTGCCAGCGCGGGTTCCATGCTCATCAATGTACCGAAAGTACGCGTAGGCAGGCGCGTCAATGCAATCATCTCCAGTGAATAGGGAAGCGCAGTAGAGAGGACTGCAATGGCCAGACCTAACGGCAGTATGGACCAGTGCCACAGGGCATCTCCGGCCTGGAGTGCGCCGATTGGTACAAATACCAGAGCTGCAATGAATGACCCTACTGCGACGGTTGCCGGACCGTGTTCCGCCCCGGCTCGCTGCCCGGTAAGAATATAGATGGCCCAGCAGGCGCCAGCCCCCAGCGCCAGCGCTGCGCCGGTTAAATCTACGTGAGAAACGTCCTGACCCAGAGGCAGCAGGAACCAGAGCCCGAGCACTGCCAACGCAACCCAAATGAAATCCACCGGGCGTCGGGATGAAAACAGTGCTACCGCGAGCGGGCCGGTAAATTCCAGCGCCACGGCGATTCCCAGTGGGACGGTTTGGATTGACAGGTAGAAAAGGTAGTTCATCCCGCCCAGAGACAGGCCATAAAACAGTAGCGGCAGGCGTTGTTCTTTAGCGAATCGTAAACGCCAGGGCTTAAAGAAAGCGATAAGAATGAGCGTACCCAGCGCAAGGCGCAGCGCGGTAACGCCCGGCGCACCGACGAGTGGAAACAACGATTTTGCCAGTGATGCTCCGCTTTGAATGGAGGACATAGCAATAAGCAAAACCAAAATAGGCAACCAGACTGGCGCTTTACGTGACAACCCCGGCATCCTTTCTCCTGTCAAATGATGATTACACGTCTCCATCTGTGCCACGCTTCAGCATTGTTACGACGCAGATGATTTTATGTATAGAAAAGTAAAACAGCGAGTGTAATGGAATTACGCTCAACTGGTTGAGTATTCGTTGAAAAAAAAATTGCTCAGTTCCGTACAATGGCATGAAAATGATGGATTAATAATCTGTGTGATTAGGAATGTTCTGGATGAATGTGCCATATTGTGCGCGCAATAATGGTATTTTCAGTTGAAAAAGTGATGTTAATTGAAAGAGATAGCGGGTTTTTGAAATGTTCTGTTACATGAAAGACCCCGTTAGACATCGCGAATCGCAAAGAGTTTCCCATCAATTTTTGGTATATTTAAAACTTAAGATTTACTTGAAGCACATTTGAGGTGGTTATGAAAAAAATTGCATGTCTTTCAGCACTGGCCGCTGTTCTGGCTTTCTCCGCAGGTACTGCTGTAGCTGCTACTTCTACCGTTACCGGTGGTTACGCTCAGAGCGATGCTCAGGGCGCAGCAAACAAAATGAACGGTTTCAACCTGAAGTATCGCTACGAGCAGGACAACAACCCGCTGGGTGTCATCGGTTCCTTCACTTACACTGAAAAAGACCGTACCGATGCTTCTGGCGACTACAACAAAACCCAATACTACGGCATCACTGCTGGTCCGGCTTACCGTCTGAACGACTGGGCAAGCATCTACGGCGTTGTGGGTGTTGGTTACGGTAAATTCCAGAACGTAGAATCTTCGACTTACAACCACAGCACCAGCGACTACGGTTTCTCTTACGGTGCGGGCCTGCAGTTCAACCCGATTGAAAACGTTGCTCTGGACTTCTCCTACGAGCAGAGCCGTATTCGTAGCGTTGACGTTGGCACCTGGATTGCTGGCGTGGGTTACCGCTTCTAATCACTTCGGTGATATGAAAAATCCGCCTCTTGGGGCGGATTTTTTTTGCGTGTAATGCAGGAAGGAATGTCGTTGTAGGCCTGATAAGCGCAGCGCATCAGGCATCGGTAGCAAAATGCCTTATCCGGCCGACAACGTATTATTTGGTTGAGAAAATATCGGTACCCAGATGGTTGTAGTCCACCTTCTGCAGTTTGAAGTTGGTGATGTACACCGGCCCGGCTTTTTTCTCTGAGATAAAGCGGTAGCTGTTGGTGATTTCCTTTGCGCTGATCCCTGTCCACTGCGAGAAAAAACTGAGGAAATCATTGGCGGAGCGACGGGCTTTAATCACCCGATGCGCTTTATCATCGCTCGACAGCACCATGAAAGGCACCTGGAAATTCTGCTGGAACTGATCGTCATGCGCCAGGTACTGCACCTCTTTTCCCCGCTCTTTAAACGCGAGGCCATGATCGGAGAAATAGACCATCGAGAAGCTATTACCGCTGTTACGTAACTGCTCGTAAAGCTGGCGCAGCAGGTTATCCGTCTGTGTCATTGTGTACAGATAACAAGATGTCTCTTTTGACTGGACGAAAGTCTCGTATTTACCCTGTGTTCGGTCACAGGCCTGCGGATGCGAGCCCATTAAATGCAGCACGATGAGCTGTGGCTGGGTGCGCTCGGTTGCCAGCACCTGGGCAGTCATCTTCAACAGCGCTTCGTCACGGGTGTTTTTATCCGCTTCGAAGTCACCGCTTTTGAGGAACTGAACCTCATCAGCGCGCTTCGCAATGCTGGCGATGGCCGTATCGTATTCACCAATCTGTCCCTGATTGGAAAACCACCATGTCTGGAAGCCCGCGCGGTTAGCCAGGGTGACAAAGTTATCCTGGAACTGGGGTTTATTATCCACTACCCGATTAAGCGTTAAGCCGAGCGATTTTTGCGTTGAACCGCTGGCCGCAATGTAATCTGTGAACAGATAGCCGTTAACGGAGCTGGCAAACGGGGTGTTATCCCAGTGACCGCCAAATGCGCCTAACGCATCGCGGCGGGCGCTTTCGCCGATAACCACGACGTAGGTGTGATACTTCGGCTTCACGGCGGTTACCGTCCAGCTGTCTTTTACGCTCGACAGTTTCGCCATACGCTCTTGTTCGTCGAGCACTTCGTTGTTATTGACGATAACGTCCTTGGCGAAACGGAAAACCGGATAACCGGTATCTTTCAGCTTAAACACGCCGCCCCAGGCCAGGTTTTGTACCGGGGTAACAAAGAATGCGACAACGCTAAACAGCAAACAAATGCTGTCGAACTTATTCCAGCTGCGCTGCTGCACATCTTTTTTACGGCGTACGGCGATAACGCCAAGGGCAAAAATAAACACTCCAACCAGATAACTGTACCAGGGGAAGATGGTCAGGATCTCGGTTGACTCTTCCATATTGGTTGAGTGCAGCGCCAGTAAGGTATTGAAGTTCGGTGAGCCGTAAGCCTGGCCGAACGGAAAGTACATTGCCGCAATGAGTGAGCAAATGCCAATCAGTGCCTTCTGCGCGCGCGGCGCGCTACGCCACAGCAGCATCAATATACATGTGAAAGCAACGCTATAGAGCAGGCTAAGCGGATAGCCCAGAGCAAGGTTTATTAGCAGAGACTGTAAGAAATAGAGGCCAGTCCACGGACTAATAGCCCGACTGCGAGCAATGATTGAATCTTTGAGGGTTAAATTCATACGCCACTAATACAAAAACGCCATGTGCTTACCCTGGCGCTAAGGGTCATTGCCTGCCTGAGAGAGCGAGAAGAGGGATAGGGTCCGCATCCGCGAGCCGCAATATACGCAGGGCTGCGAAAAGATAGAGTGTGCGCAAGAGAAGGTCAACTACTACAAAGAAATTGTTTTGCGAGGGACGTGGCAAAACTGACAAAAAGAAGGGTTATTGAGACGAAAACCACCACCGTACCCGAATGACGGCAGGAAAGTGAAGCGGCGTACCGCGACGCCGCATTATTTTTCTGAAGGTTTATCCTGCTCTGGTTTGCTGTTAATCATGTCACACAGCATAGAGATCAGCATCAACCGTACTTTAAAGGGAGAGTGACTAAACACGCGTATGCACCTCTTAAATTCATTCATGTAAACCTCCTGACTTCACAATCCCATCAGTCCTTGAGGGATGTCTTTATTATATACAGATATAGCACAGGCTATATTATATAGCTATTGCTAAAACGTTAATTTTTTGTGCCCACGCAACTCTGGTTTACAATGAGCGCTCTCTAATCAGATGCCGTTAACGCGTCACAGTAACGAGGAAGCAGAATGAGTCGTCGCGCAGGTATGCCAACAACAAAAAAAGTGACGCAATTGGTGAATGTCGAAGAACACGTTGAAGGGTTTCGTCAGGTCCGGGAGGCGCATCGCCGCGAACTGATTGATGACTACGTAGAGCTGATTTCCGATCTCATTATTGAGGTGGGTGAAGCGCGCCAGGTGGATATGGCCGCGCGACTTGGGGTTTCCCAGCCGACGGTTGCTAAAATGCTTAAGCGCCTTGCTTCAGTCGGATTGATTGAAATGATCCCGTGGCGTGGGGTGTTTTTAACCGCAGAAGGTGAACGACTAGCCCAGGAGAGCCGGGAACGTCATCAGATTGTGGAAAATTTCCTGTTGATGTTAGGCATCAGCCCGGAAATTGCCCGTCGCGACGCGGAGGGGATGGAGCATCACGTCAGTAAGGAAACGCTGGAGGCTTTTAGCCGGTTTACGCAACAGCAAGGAACTGGCTCTGAATGAGTTTTCCTTTATTACGTGCCTTACAGCGCGATCGTTTTTTCCAGCTGTTAATCATCGTTGGGGTTGTACTGAGTCTGTTCACGCCCTTTACGCCCCGGTCCTGGCCAGGGGCAATTGACTGGCACACGATTATCACGCTTAGCGGCCTGATGTTACTGACCAAAGGCGTGGAGCTAAGCGGTTATTTCGATGTGTTAGGTCGCAAGATGACCCGCCGCTTCAAAACAGAGCGCCAGCTGGCGATATTTATGGTGCTGGCGGCGGCGTTGTTGTCGACGTTTCTGACCAACGACGTTGCATTGTTTATTGTTGTTCCGCTGACCATCACCCTGAAAAAATTATGTGCCATTCCGGTGAATCGCCTGATTATCTTTGAGGCGCTGGCGGTAAACGCCGGATCGTTGCTCACGCCAATAGGTAATCCGCAAAACATTCTGATGTGGGGACGCTCAGGCTTATCGTTTACCGCGTTTACCTGGCAAATGGCGCCGCTTGCGGGGGCCATGATGCTGACGCTGGTGGTGCTGTGCTGGTTCAGTTTCCCGCATAAAGCGTTGCACTATCATACCGGTACGCGCGCGTCTGACTGGCAACCACGCCTGGTATGGAGTTGTCTGGCGCTGTATATCATCTTCCTGGCGGCGCTGGAGTTAAAGCAAGAGCTGTGGGGTCTGGCTATTGTGGCGGCAGGGTTCATGGTACTGGCGCGTCGCGTGATCCTCAGCGTGGACTGGACGTTGCTGTTAGTATTTATGGCGATGTTCATTGATGTGCATTTGCTGACGCAGCTCCCGGCCTTGCAGGGGATTTCCCACCAGATTGGCACGCTCTCAGCACCGGGACTTTGGTTAACGGCTATTGGCCTGTCGCAATTTATCAGTAATGTGCCCAGTACGATTTTGTTGCTGAACTATGTCCCGCCGACGCTGCTGCTGGCCTGGGCGGTTAATGTGGGCGGCTTTGGTCTGTTGCCGGGATCGCTGGCGAATCTCATTGCGTTACGGATGGCAAACGACCGACGGATCTGGTGGCGTTTTCATTGGTATTCGGTACCGATGCTGATATGGGCGGCGCTGGTGGGGTATGGTTTGCTGCTGTTGATGTAATTGATGTGATGTGCCGGATGGCGGCTGGCGCCTAATCCGGCCTACTGCGTTGGTAGGCCCGATAAGCGTAGCGCCATCGGGCATATATAGCAGATTAGTTCAAACGAACCGGCATACCTGAACGGTTCTGTACCGCCTGCTCAACGACGGCCTGATCGACGTCAGACTGACCGGTGATGCTGGTAATGCTCTTGGTCAGGGTAATCGGTACGATTTCTCCGCCTTCGAACTGTGCTTCAGTCGTAGACAGTGGGTTATGTACTTCGATGTAACGGCTGCCGTCTGGTTCGGTAGTGGCTTTTACCGGCTCATCAATAAACTGTACGCGGGTGCCGACTGGCACATTTTCAAACAGGAATTTGATGTCGTCGTTACGCAGACGCACGCAACCGTGGCTGACGCGTAAGCCTACGCCGAAGTTAGCATTGGTGCCGTGGATGGCATACAGGCGACCGATATACAGCGCGTACAGCCCCATCGGGTTATCCGGACCTGCCGGAACAACGGCTGGCAGCGGCTCGCCCGCAGCGCGGTATTCCGCATGCATTTTCGCCGTTGGCGTCCAGGTTGGGCCTGCTTTTTTACGTTCTACTTTGGTTGTCCAGTTGATTGGCGTGTCTTTGCCCAGCTGGCCGATACCGATCGGCAGAACAATTACGGTGTTGGTGCCTTTCGGGTAGTAGTACAGACGCATTTCAGCGCTGTTGATAACAATACCTTCATGCACGGTATCCGGCAGGATCAACTGCTGAGGAATGTTCAGCACGGTGCCGCCTTTCGGCAGGAAGGTATCCACGCCCGGGTTGGCTTCCAGCATGTTAGACAGACCCATCTGATACTCTGCCGCAAAATACTCCAGCGGTTGGGTGTTGCCTTCAGGAATAGTAATGACCTGGTTTTGGCCAATCAAACGGCTACCATCAGTCGGCAGCGGGTACGTGACGGCTGAAGCGGTATTACAAAAACCAACTATTGCGAGTGCCGCCGCGAAAAGCGTTGTTAATTTCATATTCATATTCATGTATGCGAGATTCAGTGCCAGGCAGGCTAGTGGGTTGAGATTTATGTAGTGTTGGGCACGCATTATATGTGCAATCTGAGCAACAAGGAATTCGGATGTGTACTAAATCACATTTTTTTCCTTTTGGTTTCACTTTTCCCCTTCCGCATGAAGACGCGATCTTCTTGTAGACTTATGGCATAATAAGCGGTTTGTCACATATTTCTTTCTCTTTCAGGATACGCCAGTGTTAGTTTCCAGCAACGTCACCATGCAGTTCGGCAGTAAGCCGCTGTTTGAAAATATTTCCGTCAAATTTGGCGGCGGCAACCGTTACGGCCTGATTGGCGCGAACGGTAGCGGTAAATCCACTTTTATGAAAATTCTCGGCGGCGATCTCGAACCGACGCTGGGTAACGTTTCCCTCGATCCTAACGAGCGCATTGGTAAGCTGCGCCAGGATCAGTTCGCCTTTGAAGAGTTCACCGTGCTCGACACCGTGATCATGGGTCACGCTGAACTGTGGGAAGTGAAGCAGGAGCGCGATCGCATTTACGCTCTGGCCGAGATGAGCGAAGAAGACGGCTATAAAGTTGCTGACCTCGAAGTTCAGTATGGCGAAATGGACGGCTACTCTGCGGAAGCGCGTGCGGGTGAACTGCTGCTGGGCGTAGGTATTCCGGTAGAACAGCATTACGGCCCGATGAGCGAAGTCGCGCCCGGCTGGAAGCTGCGTGTGCTTCTGGCGCAGGCGCTGTTCTCTAACCCGGACATTCTCCTGCTCGACGAACCAACGAACAACCTGGATATCGACACCATCCGCTGGCTGGAGCAGACGCTGAACGAGCGTGACAGCACCATGATCATCATTTCGCACGACCGTCACTTCCTGAACATGGTCTGTACGCACATGGCGGATCTGGACTACGGCGAACTGCGTGTTTATCCGGGTAACTACGACGAATACATGACGGCGGCAACCCAGGCGCGTGAACGTCTGCTGGCCGATAACGCCAAGAAGAAAGCACAGATTGCCGATCTGCAATCCTTCGTCAGCCGCTTTAGCGCCAACGCGTCTAAATCTCGACAGGCGACTTCTCGTGCGCGTCAGATTGATAAGATTAAGCTCGACGAAGTGAAAGCGTCCAGCCGTCAGAACCCGTTCATCCGCTTCGAACAGGATAAGAAACTGTTCCGTAACGCGCTGGAAGTGGAAGCGCTGGCGAAAGGTTTTGATGAAGGCCCGCTGTTTAAAAACTTCAACCTGCTGCTGGAAGTAGGGGAGAAGGTTGCCATCATTGGTGCCAACGGCGTGGGTAAATCCACTATGCTGAAAACGTTGGTTGGCGACTTGCAGCCGGACAACGGTACCGTTAAGTGGTCTGAAAACGCCCAGGTCGGTTACTACGCGCAGGATCATGAATACGAGTTCGAAAACGATCTGACTGTTTTCGAATGGATGAGTCAGTGGAAGCAGGAAGGCGATGATGAGCAGGTAGTACGTAGCTTCCTTGGTCGTCTGCTGTTCAGCCAGGACGATATCAAGAAACCTGCGAAAGTGCTCTCCGGTGGTGAAAAAGGACGCATGCTGTTCGGTAAGCTGATGATGCAGAAACCGAATATTCTGGTTATGGATGAACCGACCAACCACCTGGATATGGAATCTATCGAGTCGCTGAACATGGCGCTGGAAATGTACCAGGGCACGCTGATCTTCGTTTCTCACGACCGTGAGTTCGTCAGCTCGCTGGCAACCCGCGTGATTGAAATTACGCCGGAACGCGTAATCGACTTCACCGGTAACTACGAAGATTACCTGCGTAGTAAAGGCGTCGAATAAGTCTCCCGTCGTTCTCGTGTTACAGGTGTGATGGTTGCACCTGTAACACGAGATACTTAGGGATAAGGGGATATAAAATTAAACAATCCCCAGCGCGCGTTTACCGTGGATATTCAAATCCTCCAGCGTGAAGCGTCCTTCCCAGTTAGTTTCATAATCCTCCCGTGGAAAATCACCCGGCGACGCACCTTTTTCCAGCGCGGCCTTCACTTTGTGGGCGTAGGCCAGATTCTTTTCGCACATCGGTGCGGCAGGAATGTACATCACGTTACCCCAACCCTGCTGATTTTCCACCGGTGCGACGGAGTGAATCACATCACAATGCCACCAGACGGAGTCTCCGGCGTCCAGTTGTGGAATGCTGGTTAACGCTTCAATCAGCAGAGGATGCCATTGCGTGGAAATCGGCAGCACCCGGCCGGGCGCAACGCCGCAAAGTTCATCTTCTGGCACATCGTCAAGCAATGGGCGTAACAGCACATACGCCATCGCTTCAGGGATCGGGACCACATGCAACAATCCCTGACCTGGCAGCATATCGGACAATGCAGTCCAGCCCTGGAAGGTACGGAATACCGAACATTTGGTGGTGTTATCCACCGTGTACTCTTCTACCTCGGTGCGATGCGCCGCCTGCCACGGATCGTAATCTTCCAGCTTGCCATTGAAAACATGAGCAAAGACCTGCTGATATGCCGGAAGAAGCCAGCGTTCCAGCGCGCCGGAATCCGTATGCGCGCCCAGCCCTTTGGACGTGGTTCCCGGCGGTCGACGGCGAATGCGGTCAGGGTAAATAACGCTGATATCCGGGTTAAACCATTGTTTACCTTCGCTTGTAAAGGTCCACAAACGATTGAGGAACGACTGTGCATTGGCCATTTCTTCACTCTGGCGGGCCTGCATCTGCGCCTGGGACCAGTAGATGGGGTAGATTTCAGGCCGTGATGCGCTCAGAGTACCGAAGAAATTATCGCCGGGTCCTTTATAGACGTCGTCAAAGTGGTTGCGGTCCAGATAGTCCAGCATTGAGCTGTCCCATCCGAGAGCCTGTTCGCGAGGGAAATGACCTTTAATGACTGCGCATCCGCGACGCTTAATTTCTTCACGCTGCTCTGCACTTACGTGGCCCGCTTTGATATCTGCATAAGATATCACCGGCCACACCGGGGCACCTTGCGCTTTGAGGGCGTTGATTTCCGCCACGCGGGTGGCGATAGCATCGCTCAACTGATTGAAGATTAACTGAACATCCCCAAGCTGTGCCTGCAGTTGGTGTTTCATCTGCCGGATTGCCGCTTTGTGATCGGCGGGCAGCGTGTCGCTGGTAAAAGTAAAAGCCATATCCACCTCGCATTAACTTTCATTCGAAACTTAAATAACTTACAGATGATAATATAAGTTAAAATTTAGTTAACGCAAGTTTAAAACTTGATGGAGTGAGCAAAATAGAAAAAGTATGAAAACCGGGATGAGGGATACCCCGGTTGGCAGGATTAGACGTTAAAAGGGGAGGTGTTATCCAGCACAGCCTGAATTACGTTCAGCGCGCCCTGATGGTTGTTGTCGTCGGTCTGATAGCGAGCAATCGCTTTGATATTCTCTGCCGCGTTGGCCATGGCGAAAGAGTAGTGCGCCATTTTCAGCATTTCCGCGTCGTTTCCGCTATCGCCAATGGCGACTACGTTTTGCGGTGACAGGTTCCAGCGTTTAAGCAGGCGGCTGATCCCGTTGGCTTTATGTAGGCCCGGAATGATCAGATCGATAAACCCGAAGCCGCTGGTGACGGGCTTCATAATGCCGTCCAGCGCAGCATGCAGGTGATCGATAACCAATGGGATTTGTTGGTCCGGTAAATTTAGCGAGAACTTGAACAGCACATCATCGATATCCTGATAATCCTTTACGGGTTTCAGGCGATGGTAGTGTTTTGACATCAATGCGACAAAGGACTCCGGCGCATTTTCGCTAACGTAAGCGCTTTGCAGCCCACAAGCCACAAAGTTGAGCTGCTTATCTTTTAGTAGTTCACCAATGACAATACGGGATTCGTGGCGGGTAAGCTCGCCGTGAAACAGCTGTTTGCCATGTTCAAAGACCAAAGCCCCGTTCTCAGCGACAAAAGAAATTTCCTCTTTGAGCTCCGGGAAAAAGGAGATCAGCTGGTAATACTGGTTACCGCTGGCCACGACAAATTCGATATTTCGTTTTTTCAGTTCCAGATACTGCGCCATAAAACGTGCACGATCGTATTTCTTGGCGTCGTCGAGAAAAGTTCCGTCCATATCGGTGACGATAACTTTGATGGTCATAAAGATAGGCTCCTGGCGATTACTGCAACCAGAAACATTCTAATAACAATGTGACCTGTAGCACAAATTTAATTTCGAATGAAAGTAAAAAGCCGGATGGTAGCTTTGCCTTACCCGGCTACGGGAAGAATCGTTGTAGGCCGGATAAGCATCAGCACATCCGGCAATGGGGAGGGTAGCGTGCCGGATGGCGGTGTGGAATCTCATCCGGCCGACAATATTGTTTACAGCATATGTTCAGTACGCGCGATGATGTCGTCTTGCGCATCCGGAGAAAGCGCAGTGAAAAAGGCGGAATAACCTGCTACACGGACCACCAGGTCACGATATTGATCCGGGTGTTTTTTGGCTTCCAGCAGCGTTTCACGGGAGACAATGTTGTACTGAATATGCCAGCCTTTGTGCTCTTCGAAGAAGGTACGCAGCAGGATCATCAGCTTTTGCTTATCGGATTCATTTTCCAGCGTGGCCGGGTTGAGCTTCTGATTTAACAGCACGCCGCCGAGAATCGAACCGGTCGGCAGTTTACCCACCGAGCCAATTACCGCCGTTGGGCCGAGATGGTCCGTCCCGGAAGCCGGGCTTGCGCCTTCTGCCAGAGGCGTGTGTGCTTTACGGCCATCCGGCGTTGCCATCGTTGCTGCGCCGAACGGCACGTTTGCCGAAATAGACGAGGTCCCGGCGTAGTAATTGCCGCCAACCGGGCCACGTCCGTAACGCGGATTATGATATTGTTTCAGTTCATTGATATAGGTCTGATAAGCGCGGGCCAGTAGCGTATCCACGCTATCGTCATCGTTGCCGTATTTCGGCGCGCCGTTGATCAGTCGTTGGCGTAACTGCTCATGGGTCAGACCGTCAAAATCATCGGCCAGCGCGGCGGCCAGCTGTTGTTGACCAATAGCGCCCTGTTCAAAGACCAGTTTCTTCACTGCTGCCAGGCTGTTACCGAGGTTGGCAATACCCACCTGCAAACCCGATACCCAGTCATACTTCGCGCCGCCTTGCTTAATGCTTTTCGCCCGTTCAATGCAGTCGTCTACCAGCGCGGAACACAGAATATCGTGCACGTTCTCTTCCAGCATGGTGTCGACGACATACTCAATTTCTATGGATTTACGCGTGTAGTAGCGGATTTGCGTATCCCAGGCATCCATCACTTCGTCGAAATTGTTGAAGTTACCAGCCGAGAGCGCTTTTTCCTGTGGCAGAAAGACTTTGCCACTGGTGGCATCACGCCCACCTTCCAGTGCCGCCAGCATCACGCGGGCAAAGTTAATAAAGCTCATGCCGGTGCAACGGTAGCCCCATTTCCCGCCGACTGCGGTTTCGATACACCCAATGGCCGCATAGTCATAGGCATCCTGCGGTTCAATGCCCAACTTAATGAATTCCGGTATGACGATTTCATCGTTGTTAAAGGCTGGCATCCCGAAACCGCAGCGGATCACCTGCACGCAGGCATCAAGGAAGTCATTACTCATCCCCGCGTGATAACGCACGCTCAGGTTTGGCTGCGTAGAACGCAGACGGCCGCAGGACTCCAGAATCGCGTAGGAGAGCGGGTTGACGGCATCCATCGGCTGGCCGTTGACCAGGTTTTGACCACCAATGGTCACGTTCTGATACAGCGGGCTACCCGCTGAGGCTTTCGAATGGGAGCCGGAACGGATTTTGTTCACTTCCAGCAGTTTCAACCAGCAGCTGTGCAACAGTTCAATAGCGTGCTCACGATCAAGACTCTGGTTCAGTTCAACGTCGCGACGATAGAACGGGTAGAGGTATTGATCCATACGACCAAACGACACCGAGTGACCGTTTGATTCAATTTGCAGGATCAGCTGGATGAAATAGCATAACTGCAATGCCTGCCAGAACGTTTTTGGCGGTTCATGGGCGATCACATCGCAGTTTTCCGCCATGGTCAGCAGTTCATCTCGACGGCTGGTGCGGGTTTCCGTGGACGCCATTTTACGCGCCAGCGCGGCAAAGCGCTCAATGTGAAGACTGACGGCTTCCAGCACGATATCAATCGCTTTCAGGAACTGATCGCCATGGAGGTCTTCCAGACATGTCAGATTGATGCGGGAGCGACGTTCATCGACTTTGTGACGCAGGCCGTCGAGACCTTTTTCCAGCAGCAGCGGGAAGTTTACCGCCAGGTGTGCGTCGCCGGAGGTCATGTTACCTTCGGCTTTGATAATGCCGGTTTCCAGCAGCCCTTTCTGCTCATCAGTGAACATCCCGTAGCAGCGATCCTGCACGGTTTGACCACGCCACCATGGGCACACCTCATGCAATACACGTTTGTTCTCTTCGCTTACCGCAAAGCCTGCGCCCGGTCTGTCGGCGAGGTCGTCGATCTCTTTTTCAATCCAGGAGACGGTGTATTCCGGGAAAATAGGCGCGGCACGCACTTCGCTCGCCTGGTTACCAATGATCAGTTCGTCATGCTTGATCCAGATGGTGCGTTCCGCCAGATGATGAGCTAGTGCCAGTGCACGACGTACCGGGATAGGCTTATCCAGGTGTTGCTGATACATCTCGGTATAGTGCTGGGCGCGCTCGGTACAAACCGGTGGTTTCACGATGTGGATCAGGGCCGTTTTATGCGCTTTGATACGGTCGCTGAGTGTGTCCAGTTTCAGAGTGGTCATGGTGATTATCCTCCTAGGGTCGCGGTTAAACCTTTAAGGCTGGCGTACTGCTGGGCAAATTCGAGCAGTGCTGGCGCATCAAGCGGTTTATCCGGTGCGTTGTAGGGTTGACTGAGTAAGTGGTATTTGTTGATGCCCAGGGTGTGGTAGGGCAAGAAATGGATCTCACCGACGTGAAGCTCATCGGCGGCAAAATCGGTAATGGCCTGAATAGCGGCTTCGTCTGCGTTGAATCCCTGAATCAGCGGTACGCGGATAATCATTTTTTTACCGGCGGCAGCCAGTTTTTTTAGATTTTCCAGTACGCGAGAGGCACGCCCATCGGTCCATTGTTTAAACGGCGCATCTGCAACGTGTTTTAGATCGGCGAGAAACAAATCGACGTCAGGTAATGATGGTTCAATATACTTCCACGGGACATGCAGACAGGTTTCCACCGCGGTATGAATGCCTGCGCCGTGGCTGGCTTTGAGCAAAGCAGCTGCCAGCTCTGGCTGCATAAACGGTTCACCGCCGGACAGGGTGAGGCCTCCGCCACTGCGGTCGTAAAACGGTTTATCACGCAATACGGTCGCCATGATATCGTCCACGCTTTTTACCTCTCCGCAGACGGTTAACGCCTGAGTCGGACAGCAGTCGGTCAGTACGGTGAGAGCGTCATCGGTCAGTTTTTCGCGATGAATAAGTAATCCGCCCAGCGCCCGTTCAATCACCGCGGGTGCAGCCTGAGCACAGAGATCGCAACCGTCGAGGCACAAACGCGCGTCATAAAGCAGGTCCTGCGTGCGGGCGCGGCTTTCCGGATTCTGGCACCACCGACAGCCCAGGGAGCATCCCTTAAGAAACACCACCGTACGGATCCCGGGGCCATCATGCGTGGAGTAGCGCTGGATATTGAAAATCATAAGCGACCTCTTTTCTTTCGTATAAAGATTAAATTACTTTCGAATGAAAGTTATATTGACATGCGTCAACTAACCGTGAGGTTTCGCCGTGCTACCTTTTATTCATGCTAATTATTCGTTTGAGGAAAGGTTATGGAACTCTATTTAGATACGTCTGATGTTGATGCGGTAAAAGCTCTGGCGCGCATTTTCCCGCTGGCAGGGGTGACCACTAACCCGAGCATTGTGGCGGCAGGGAACCAGACGCTGGAAGTACTACTGCCGCAACTGCAGGAAGCGATGGGAGGGCAAGGGCGTCTGTTTGCTCAGGTAATGGCGACCACCGCCGAAGGTATGGTCAGCGATGCGCGTAAGCTACGGGCAATCATTGCTGATATCGTGGTCAAAGTGCCGGTGACAGCAGAAGGTCTGGCGGCTATAAAATTGCTAAAAGAAGAAGGGATCCCGACGTTGGGTACTGCGGTATACGGTGCAGCTCAAGGGTTATTGGCTGCTCTGGCGGGTGCGGAATACGTTGCGCCATACGTTAACCGCGTGGATGCGCAAGGAGGGGATGGCATTCAGACGGTGGCCGACCTGCAGACGTTACTGAAAATGCATGCCCCGCACGCCAAAGTACTGGCAGCCAGTTTTAAAACACCGCGTCAGGCACTGGATTGTCTGCTGGCGGGCTGCGAGTCCATCACGCTACCGCTGGACGTTGCTCAGCAGATGATTAGCTCTCCGGCGGTTGATGCTGCCGTCGCGAAGTTTGAGCACGACTGGCAGAGCGCATTCGGTCGCACGTCGATCTGATGCTGTTGCCGGGTGGTGCTAACGCTTACCCGGCCTACGTTCGAGCCGTTGTAGATCGGGTAAGGCGAAGCCGCCACCCGACTTTTTTACTGCCCGCAAACCTCACACCCCGGGTTGCGCATCAGCTTCATTTCGCGAAACTGGCAGGTCATGGCATCGTACATGACGATTTTCCCGGATGCCGGTTTACCGTAGTTTGCCAGTAGCTTAGTGGCTTCCATCGCCTGTAACGATCCGATCACGCCGATCAGCGGGGCCATCACTCCGGCTTCTACGCAGGTTAGGGCATTTTCACCGAACAGACGACTCAGGCAACGGTAGCAGGGCTCACCGTCCTGGTATGTAAATACGGTAATTTGTCCTTCCATGCGAATAGCTGCACCGGAAACCAGCGGGACTCTGGCGGCAAAACATCCGGCATTCAGCTGATTGCGGATGCTGACGTTATCCGTACAGTCCAGCACCAAATCGTGTTCGGCAATAAGCGCGTGAATCTCGCTATCGTCAAGCAGCGCATTCACCGGCGTAATGGCGATATAAGGGTTAATCCGCGCTAGCGCGTCACGGGCGGATAGCACTTTGGGTTGCCCGACGGTTGCATCGCTGTGCAGCGTCTGGCGTTGGAGGTTCGACACGGAGACCGTGTCAAAGTCGAGCAGGGTTAAATGCCCGACGCCAGCGCCCGCAAGGTACTGAGTTGCTGCGCATCCCAGTCCCCCCAGACCAACGACCAGTACCCGCGCATCTTTGAGCGCTTCCTGACCTTCGAAATCGAAGCCGCGCAGAATGATTTGCCGGTTATAGCGCATCATCTCCTGGTCGCTGAGTTCCGCCATTACAGGCCTCCAAACAGTGCGTTAAACGGCTCGACCTCAACCCATTCTCCGGCCTCAACGTTACCGCGATCGCGCTCCAGCACGATAAAGCAGTTGCCCTGGCTAAAGGAGCTAAAAATATGCGAGCCCTGGTGTCCGGTGGTGGTGACTTCCAGTTCGCCTTCCGCGGTACGCTGCAATACACCGCGCTGAAAATCCAGACGCCCTGGCGTTTTCTTCAGGCGTGAGGCTGTGCGCACGCGCTGGCGCGGAGGTAACCCACAGGCGGTGTTTCCGCTGAGTTTCGCCAGCAGCGGTTGCACCAGCTGATAAAAGGTGAGGGCCGCAGAAACCGGATTACCCGGCAGGCCGCAAAACCAGCTGTTGCTCAGTTTACCAAACGCGAACGGTTTACCGGGTTTGATGGCCAGCTTCCAGAAGGCAATTTCTCCCAGCTCTTCCAGAATGGTTTTGGTGTAATCCGCTTCGCCTACCGAAACGCCGCCAGAGCTGATGACGACGTCGGCCTGGCTGTCGGCTTCGATAAATGCGGCTCGCAGCGCGTTGGGATCGTCGCGAATAATTCCTAAGTTGATCACTTCGCAGCCCAGCTGCTGCAGCATCAGGTGAACGGTCAGACGGTTTGTATCATAAATCTGCCCGTCGCCCAGCGGTTGACCCGGCAGTTGCAGCTCATCACCGGTGGAAAACAACGCCACGCGAACTTTGCGAACGACCGGTACTTCGGCAATGCCGAGCGAGGCCAGAACCGGAAGCTCGGCGGTTGTCAGACGAGTTCCGGTGGGGAATACCACCGCGCCGTTTGCGATATCTTCACCGCGCAGACGAATATTTTGTCCGCTGCGGACGTCGGCGGTAAAACGCACACCGTCGTCAGTTTGTTCCGTTTGCTCCTGCATCACCACCGCTTCACAACCGGCAGGCACCGGGGCACCGGTCATAATGCGGATGCAGGTTCCCGCAGGCCACTCGCCGTGGAATGGTTGACCAGCAAAGGCTTTGCCAGCCACCGCAAGAGGCTGGTCTGATTGTAAATCGGCTAATCGCACCGCATAGCCATCCATTGCCGAGTTATCGAATCCCGGCACATCAATCGGGGAGATGACGTCGGTGGCCAGAATGCGGCCAAAGCATTGAACCAACGGCAGCGTTTCGACGGCGGTGAGTGGGGTAATACGCGAAAGCATCTGAGAGAGAGCCGTTTCAAGCGGCATCAGTCCGGCGGTAAATTCCATGAGAAGACTCCTGCGGGGCAAAATCGAATCTGCTCATTATGTCAGAAAATGGACGCGGACAGTATGCTACCTCAGGCTTAGGATCCGATCTGAGACAGGTTTTCTGCCAGAGAATAGCGCTACACGAAAAATGCAGTATAGACTCATTATTTCTGCTTTTTTCCAGGAGGCTAAATGGCTGCGACTATCCCGAATTCAATTCGACAACAGGTGAATGCCGCCAGTGCACTGATTGCGCGGATTATAGAGGGCGACCTGGTTGCTGTTCATTTATATGGCTCTGCTGTTGAAGGTGGCTTAAAGCCCCAAAGCGATATCGATTTACTGGTTACCATTAGGCAGCCACTGAATACTCGTCAAAGAAAAGATCTGATGCAGGGTTTTCTGGAAATATCAGCACCGCCTGGCAGCGTTGATAGTTATCGGGCGCTGGAAGTGACCATCGTGGTCTATTCACAACTTGTGCCGTGGCGATTCCCACCGTCAAGAGAAATGCAATTTGGCGAATGGTTGCGTGACGATATTCGCGCGGGAATTGTTGAACCGAGACAGGTGGATCCTGATCTTTCGATCCTGCTGACCCAGGCCCGGCGCGCCAGCGTAGCGTTGTTCGGTGAACCCGCTGAGACGTTATTCAACGTCATCCCTTTTAGCGATGTCGTGCAAACGTTTCGGCATATCCTTGATATGTGGCAGAAACCGGGCGATTTAGAGGGTGACGAGCGAAATATCATCCTTACTCTGGCGCGTATTTGGTACAGCGTAGTTACGGGCAATATTGTCGCTAAAGATGAAGCTGCCTCCTGGCTTATACCGCAATTACCCGATGAGTATGCTGATACGCTGCAAGCCGCACGTGCAGAATACCTGGGGTTAACCAAAAAGAACTGGGCTGCGTCTATGCCATCTGTTGAACGCTTTGTGTTTTATGCAAAAAAACAGATTGCCGATCGGCTTGAATAATATATTCAACGATGTTGGAAGAAACTCTTTCTGTTTAACTCATCTAAATAACCTGATGGGATGGGGCGTGAGGTACGGGCCTTAACCTTTACATGACGTCTGCATCTTTCTATATTCAAAAATCGAATCAATAAGTCACAGAAATTCTGATATTTATAACCCCGGTACCTGCCACCTGATGGACGAAAAAAATGGGTAAAGCAGTCATTGCAATTCACGGCGGCGCAGGGGCTATCACCCGTTCGCAGCTGAGCCAGGAGCAAGAGTTGCGTTATATACAGGCGCTGTCGGATATCGTTGAAACCGGCCAGCGGATGCTTGAGGACGGTCGTAACGCACTGGATGTCGTTACCGAAGCCGTGCGCTTACTGGAAGAGTGTCCGTTGTTTAATGCCGGAATTGGCGCGGTGTATACCCGTGATGAAACCCATGAACTGGATGCCTGCGTGATGGACGGTAACACGCTTAATGCGGGAGCCGTCGCCGGAGTCAGCCATTTACGCAATCCGATTCTCGCGGCGCGCCTGGTAATGGAACACAGCCCACACGTCATGATGATCGGTGAAGGGGCTGAAAACTTTGCCATTGCGCAGGGTATGGAGCGCGTATCAGCGGATATTTTCTCGACGCCAGAACGCTACGCTCAACTACTGGCGGCGCGAACAGCGGGTGAAACGGTGCTGGACCATAGCGCGAGCCCGCTGGATGAAAACAACAAAATGGGTACCGTGGGGGCGGTCGCGTTAGATATGTTTGGCAATCTGGCGGCCGCAACATCGACCGGGGGGATGACCAACAAATTACCAGGTCGGGTGGGGGACAGTCCACTGGTCGGCGCAGGCTGTTATGCCAATAATGCAAGTGTGGCAGTCTCCTGCACCGGAACCGGAGAAGTCTTTATTCGTGCGCTGGCGGCCTATGACATTGCGGCGTTGATGGACTATGGCGGCCTGAGTTTATCCGAAGCGTGTGAACGCGTAGTGATGGAAAAATTACCGGCGCTTGGCGGCAGTGGCGGTTTAATTGCTATCGATCATGAGGGCAATGTCGCCTTGCCGTTTAATAGCGAAGGCATGTACCGCGCCTGGGGATATGCAGGCGATACGCCAACCACCGGTATTTATCGGGAAAAAGGAGATAGCGTTGCCACACAGTGATGAGCTTGATGCCAGCGACGTGCTGGCAGTCAGCAATCTGAATATTGCCTTTGAACAGGAACAGCAACGTGTCAGCGCAGTGCGTAATCTGTCATTTCGCCTGAAGCGTGGCGAAACGCTGGCGATTGTTGGTGAGTCCGGTTCAGGAAAGTCGGTAACGGCCTTGTCGCTGATGCATCTGATTGAACAAGCAGGCGGCGAGGTAAGCTGCGATGAAATGCTGCTGCGACGCCGCAACCGGCAGGTTATTGAGCTGGGTGAACAGAGCGCATCACAAATGCGTCACGTGCGCGGTGCGGATATCGCGATGATCTTCCAGGAGCCTATGACATCGCTCAATCCGGTGTTTACCGTGGGCGAGCAAATTGCTGAGTCTATACGCTTGCACCAGGGCGCCAGCCATGAAGAGGCGATGGTAGAAGCGAAGCGGATGCTCGATCAGGTGCGTATCCCCGAGGCGAAGGCGATTTTATCGCGGTATCCACACCAGCTTTCCGGCGGTATGCGCCAGCGGGTGATGATTGCCATGGCACTGTCGTGTCGCCCTGCGGTTTTAATTGCCGATGAGCCGACGACCGCGCTGGATGTCACCATTCAGGCGCAGATCCTGCAACTGATAAAAGTGTTGCAGCAGGATATGTCGATGGGAGTGATCTTCATTACCCACGATATGGGCGTTGTGGCGGATATTGCTGACCGCGTGCTGGTGATGTATCAGGGCGAGGCGGTAGAAACCGGCAGCGTTGAACAAATTTTTCACGCTCCCCAGCATCCCTATACCAAAGCGCTGTTGGCAGCCGTGCCGCAGCTTGGGGCGATGAACGGGCATGAGCTTCCGCGCCGTTTCCCGCTCATTTCATTGCACGATCCCAGTCATGTCGAACCGCAAACCGAGCAGGACACAGTGGTTGAAGGCGAGCCTATCCTACGGGTACGCAATCTGGTGACGCGTTTTCCTCTGCGCAGCGGTATTCTAAATCGCGTGACTCGCGAGGTGCATGCAGTGGAAAACGTCAGCTTTGACCTGTGGCCGGGAGAAACGCTCTCACTGGTGGGGGAGTCGGGCTGCGGGAAATCCACCACCGGGCGGGCGCTGCTGCGCCTGGTTGAGTCTCAGCGTGGGGAAATCATTTTCAACGGACAGCGTATTGATACCCTTGCTGCCAGCAAGTTGCAGCCGCTGCGTCGGGATATTCAGTTTATCTTCCAGGATCCGTATGCTTCGCTCGATCCGCGCCAGACCGTGGGATATTCCATTCTGGAGCCGCTACGGGTACATGGGTTATTGCAGGGCGATGCGGGGTCAAAACGGGTTGCATGGTTGTTGGAACGTGTAGGCTTGCTACCTGAGCATGCCTGGCGCTATCCGCACGAGTTTTCCGGCGGTCAGCGTCAGCGGATCTGTATTGCACGGGCATTGGCGCTCAATCCCAAAGTGATTATTGCCGATGAATCTGTCTCGGCGCTGGATGTTTCAATTCGTGGGCATATCATCAACCTGATGCTCGACCTGCAGCGAGAATTGGGGATCGCATATCTGTTTATTTCCCACGATATGGCGGTAGTGGAACGGATCAGTCACCGTGTGGCGGTAATGTATCTGGGGCAGATCGTTGAGATAGGCACTCGTCGGGCGGTGTTTGAAAATCCGCAACATCCGTACACTCGCAAGCTGATGGCGGCGGTTCCGGTCGCCGATCCATCCCATCACCGTCCCCAGCGCGTGCTGTTGTCGGACGATATCCCCAGCAATATTCGTAAACGTGGCGAAGAGATTTCCCCCGTATCACTCCAGTTAGTTGGTCCGGGGCATTATGTTGCGCGTCCGCTACCAGAAAATGCGCTTTCGCGTTTATAACAGGCAGGCAGGGTTTAAGGAGAATAACATGACAAAAATTGTTGCTCGAAAATGGCTGGTTGCTGTGGGAGTGGTCTCTGCACTGGCCGCATCGCCTGGCTGGGCCGCCAAAGATGTAGTGGTAGCCGTGGGGTCCAATTTCACGACGCTCGACCCCTATGACGCGAATGACACGTTGTCGCAGGCGGTAGCGAAGTCGTTTTATCAGGGGTTGTTTGGCCTTGATAAAGAGATGAAACTGAAAAATGTGCTCGCGGAGAGTTATACGGTTTCTGATGATGGGCTGACCTATACCCTTAAGCTGCGCCAGGGCGTGAAGTTTCAGGATGGAACCGACTTCAATGCCGATGCGGTAAAAGCTAACCTAGATCGGGCCAGTAACCCGGAAAACCATCTGAAACGTTACAACCTGTATAAGAATATCGATAAAACCGAAGTCGTCGATCCGTCGACGGTGAAGATTACGCTGAAACAGCCGTTCTCTGCCTTTATCAATATTCTGGCGCACCCGGCAACGGCGATGATTTCTCCCGCCGCGCTGGAGAAATACGGTAAGGAGATCGGTTTCCATCCTGTGGGGACCGGGCCGTACCAGCTTGATACCTGGAATCAGACGGATTTTGTGAAGGTTAAGAAGTTCGCGGGCTACTGGCAGCAAGGGCTGCCAAAGCTGGATACGATTACCTGGCGTCCGGTGACCGACAACAACACGCGTGCGGCCATGCTGCAAACTGGGGAAGCGCAGTTTGCCTTCCCGATCCCATACGAGCAGGCGTCGCTGTTGGCGAAGAACAAAAACCTGGAACTGGTGGCCAGTCCGTCTATTATGCAGCGTTACATCAGCATGAACGTCACGCAAAAACCGTTCGACAACCCGAAGGTGCGTGAAGCGCTGAATTATGCCATCAACCGCCAGGCGCTGGTGAAAGTGGCTTTTGCTGGTTACGCGACGCCGGCAACCGGCGTTATCCCCCCGTCGATAGCCTATGCGCAAAGCTATACGCCGTGGCCCTACGACCCGGCGAAAGCGCGCGAACTGCTGAAAGAAGCAGGTTATCCGAACGGTTTTACCACTACGCTATGGTCTTCGCATAACCACAGTACCGCGCAGAAAGTGCTGCAATTTACCCAGCAGCAGCTGGCGCAGGTGGGCATTAAGGCTCAGGTAACAGCGATGGATGCCGGTCAGCGCGCCGCGGAAGTTGAAGGCAAAGCGCAGAAAGAGAGTGGGGTACGGATGTTCTACACCGGCTGGTCGGCGTCTACGGGGGAAGCTGACTGGGCGCTGTCACCGCTGTTTGCATCACAAAACTGGCCGCCAACTTTGTTTAATACGGCGTTCTACAGCAATAAACAGGTGGACAGTGATTTAGCTGCAGCGTTGCAAACCAACGATCCGACGCAGAAAGCGAAGCTGTACAAGGATGCGCAGGATATTATCTGGAAAGAGTCGCCGTGGATCCCGCTGGTGGTGGAAAAACTGATTTCGGCGCACAGTACCCGGTTGACCGGGTTCTGGATTATGCCGGATACCGGATTTAGTTTTGATGATGCGGATTTAAAATAAGCTATGCATTCGGCCCCTTAGCACAGGGGCCGACGAAGGGAGCCTGATGCTTAACTATGTTTTCAAGCGCCTGCTGGGGTTGATTCCAACTCTGTTGATTGTTGCGGTGCTGGTATTTTTATTTGTTCACCTGCTACCCGGCGATCCGGCCCGGCTGATTGCCGGACCGGAAGCTGACGCCGAGGTTATTGAACTGGTGCGCAAGCAACTGGGTCTGGACCAGCCGCTGCATGTTCAGTTCTGGCATTACATGACCAATGTGTTGCAAGGCGATTTTGGCACCTCGATGGTTTCTCGTCGCCCGGTTTCTGAAGAGATAGCCAGTCGTTTTATGCCATCACTATGGCTGACTATTGCCAGTATGGCGTGGGCGGTATTGTTTGGTATGACGGCGGGGATCATTGCTGCCGTATGGCGAAATCGCTGGCCGGACAGATTAAGCATGACGCTGGCGGTCACCGGGATCTCGTTCCCGGCGTTTGCGCTTGGCATGCTGCTGATGCAGATATTCTCCGTTGAACTCGGTTGGTTGCCTACCGTGGGCGCAGACACCTGGCTGCACTACATCCTCCCGTCTATTACGCTGGGCGCGGCGGTGGCTGCGGTGTTAGCCCGATTTACTCGCGCCTCGTTTGTTGATGTGCTCAGCGAAGATTATATGCGCACCGCGCGGGCTAAAGGGGTGAGTGAAACCTGGGTGGTGTTAAAACATGGTCTGCGTAATGCGATGATCCCGGTGGTCACCATGATGGGACTACAGTTTGGCTTTTTGCTTGGTGGATCAATCGTGGTTGAGAAGGTGTTCAACTGGCCCGGGCTTGGGCGACTGTTGGTGGACTCCGTCGAAATGCGCGACTACCCGGTGATTCAGGCTGAGGTGCTGTTGTTTTCTCTGGAATTTATTCTTATTAACTTAGTGGTGGATGTGCTCTACGCTGCCATTAATCCGGCTATCAGGTACAAGTAAGGATGCGATTTTTTAACTGGCGCCGACAGGCGATTTTAAATGCGATGCCCCTTGTTAAGCCAGAGCAGATACGCACACCGTGGCATGAGTTCTGGCGTCGGTTCCGTCGACAGCACATGGCGATGGTCGCTGGGCTGTTTGTATTGCTCCTGATCGTGGTAGCGATTTTTGCCCGCTGGCTGACGCCATTTGATGCCGAGAATTACTTCGATTATGACCGTCTGAATGACGGACCGTCGATGCTGCACTGGTTTGGCGTTGACTCACTGGGACGGGATATCTTTAGCCGCGTGCTGGTTGGGGCGCAAATCTCGCTGGCGGCAGGGGTCTTTGCCGTATTTATTGGCGCGGCGATTGGTACGGTACTGGGTCTGCTGGCGGGGTACTACGAAGGCTGGTGGGATCGACTGATCATGCGAATCTGCGATGTGCTGTTCGCCTTTCCGGGGATATTGCTGGCGATAGCCGTGGTCGCCGTGCTGGGCAGCGGAATTGCTAACGTGATCATTGCCGTGGCCATTTTCTCCATTCCAGCCTTCGCGCGCCTGGTGCGTGGGAATACGCTGGTGCTGAAGCAACAGACGTTTATTGAGTCTGCGCGCAGTATTGGTGCCAGCGATGCGACCATCATCTTCAACCATATTCTGCCTGGAACGGTCTCATCGATCGTGGTCTTTTTTACCATGCGAATTGGCACGTCGATCATCTCTGCCGCGAGCCTGTCATTTCTGGGATTAGGCGCACAGCCGCCGACGCCGGAGTGGGGGGCAATGCTTAATGAAGCGCGCGCTGATATGGTGATCGCGCCGCACGTGGCGATTTTCCCGGCGGTAGCGATATTCCTGACGGTGCTGGCGTTTAACTTACTGGGAGATGGTCTGCGCGACGCGCTGGACCCGAAGATAAAAGGATAAACCGTAGGCCTGATAAGACGCTTCAGCGTCGCCATCAGGCATTGCCGGATGCGGCATAAATGCCTTATCCGGCCTACGTTGGGTTACGCTAATTAAACGCGGGTGCCCCACAGATCGTATTCATCTGCGTTTTCGACCTTCACGCGGATGATATCGCCAGGTTTCACCTTGGTTTCACCATTCAGGTATACCGCGCCGTCGATTTCTGGAGCATCAGCCATGCTACGACCAATTGCGCCTTCTTCGTCAACTTCATCAACGATAACCAGAATCTCGCGGCCCACTTTCTCTTGCAAACGTTCAGCAGAGATCTGCTGCTGCAATTGCATAAAGCGGTTCCAGCGTTCTTCTTTCACCTCTTCCGGGATTTGATCCGGCAGGTCATTAGCGCCAGCGCCTTCTACCGGGCTGTATTTAAAGCAGCCCACGCGATCCAGACGCGCTTCCTTCAGGAAGTCGAGCAACATCTGGAAGTCTTCTTCCGTTTCACCCGGGAAACCAACAATGAAAGTGGATCGCAACGTCAGTTCAGGGCAGATTTCACGCCACTGCTTGATGCGCGCCAGCTGTCTGTCCACGGAGCCCGGGCGTTTCATCAGTTTAAGAATACGCGGGCTGGCATGCTGTAACGGGATGTCCAGATACGGCAGGATTTTCCCTTCCGCCATCAGCGGGATCACATCATCAACGTGCGGGTAGGGGTAGACGTAATGCAGACGCGTCCAGATCCCCAGTTTTGATAACTGTTCGCACAGATCAACCATGCTGGTTTTGACCGGCTCGCCGTTATGGAAACCGGTACGATGCTTCACATCTACACCGTACGCTGAGGTATCCTGAGAGATTACCAGAATCTCTTTCACGCCCGCATCGACCAGACGCTTGGCTTCGCTAAGGACGTCGCCAATCGGACGGCTCACCAGATCGCCGCGCATGGATGGAATAATGCAGAACGTGCAGCGGTGGTTACAGCCCTCGGAAATCTTCAGATAGGCGTAATGGCGAGGAGTCAGCTTAACGCCCTGCTCAGGAACCAGACTCTGGAACGGGTTGTGTTTTGGTTTTGGCACATAGTGGTGAACGTGCTCCAGAACCTGTTCATAGCTATGCGGCCCGGTGATTTCCAGTACCTTCGGGTGGACTTCACGGATCTGATCGACTTTCGCGCCCAGACAGCCGGTGACGATCACCTTACCGTTCTCGTTCAGCGCTTCGCCAATTGCTTCCAGGGACTCCTGAACCGCACTGTCGATAAAGCCGCAGGTATTAACGATAACCATATCCGCGTCGTCGTAGCTTGGCACAACATCATAGCCTTCGGTACGAAGTTCGGTCAGGATGCGCTCAGAATCGACGAGGTTTTTCGGACAACCTAGTGATATAAAACCAATTTTTGCCATTTTCTTATACTGTACATTGCTCGTAATCGGGGGATTATACAGATGCCTTCACGGTACATCTATATCTGATCAGCATAAGACGGAGAGAATAAAGAGCGATACCTATAAAGAGTAGATCGGTCAGTGAAAGGTGTTTAGTGAGTCTAATTCCGGCTTTAAGTGCCGCTTCTTGGCTATAGGCACTCATTATCGTAAATTTTATCTCGTCGAGCGTTACTAATGAGGTTAAATTTGAAAGATATTGTTTTGAAGTCGAAACTTGAAATGGCTAAAACTCTTTATGCTAATGGTGTGAGTTTATATTATATCTCGCTTGCCACAGGCTTAAGTTGGCGTGTATTAATGACAGAATTAACGTTTATCGCCAGTCATGAAAATATTCGACAAAAAGCTAACGCTCACGTACCCAAACTTTAAATAATTCACCTGTCTATTACCATCCTACAAAATTTGAAAGGTAACGTTAATATGTATATTTCGCCACTTCCGGTCGCCACGGACTCTGATGTTGATAAACTTAGAGATGATATTGCTAATAAACTTTTATTCACTATTGGCAAAGATCCCGCAATCGCCACGAAACGGGAGTGGCTTAATGCGATGTTATATGCGGTACGCGATCGGATGGTCGAGCGCTGGCACCGTTCTAATCGGGCGCAATTCTCTCAGGATGCGCGCCAGGTATATTATCTGTCGATGGAATTTTTAATTGGTCGTACGCTATCCAATGCATTGCTCTCTTTAGGTATTTATGACGAAGTCAGAAGCGCGCTGGAGGCAATGGGGCTTGAACTGGAAGAACTGATTGACGAAGAAAACGATCCCGGGTTAGGTAATGGTGGTCTCGGTCGTCTGGCGGCCTGCTTCCTTGATTCACTGGCGACGCTTGGGTTGCCGGGATGTGGATACGGTATTCGTTATAACTACGGTATGTTCAAACAAAATATCGTTAACGGTGTACAAAAAGAGTCGCTCGATTATTGGCTGGAATACGGTAATCCATGGGAGTTTAAACGTCATAATACGCATTATAAAGTACGTTTTGGCGGGCGTGTTCAACAGGAGGGGAATAAAACCCGCTGGCTTGAAACCGAGGATATTCTGGCCGTGGCGCATGATCAAATTATTCCAGGTTATGCGACGGACACGACTAATACGTTGCGCTTGTGGAACGTGCAGGTGAATAGCGAAGTTAATGCGGGCAAACTGAATCAGCAGGCCGACTTTGCTACTGAAGTGGAAAACAAATACCACTTCGATCGTATCTCGCGGGTTTTGTACCCGGATGATTCCACCGATGCGGGGCGTGAATTGCGTTTACGCCAGGCCTATTTCCTGGCCTCGGCGACGATCCAGGATATTCTGAGTCGTCATTATCAGTTGCACAAAACTTACGACAATCTGGCCGATAAAATTGCGATTCACCTTAATGATACGCATCCGGTACTGGCGATCCCTGAGTTGATGCGTTTATTGATTGATCATCATCAGTTTAGTTGGGATAACGCGTTTGACGTGACTTGTCAGATTTTTTCTTATACCAACCATACGTTGATGAGTGAGGCGCTGGAGACCTGGCCAGTAGAAATGCTAAGTCGAATTTTGCCGCGCCATTTGCAGATTATTTTTGAGATTAACGATCGTTTTCTGAAGACCTTACAGGAACGTTATCGTAATGACAGCGATCTGCTAAAACGTGTGTCGTTAATTGATGAGTCCAATGGTCGTGTGGTGCGTATGGCCTGGCTGGCGGTAGTTGTCAGTCATAAGGTAAACGGCGTGTCGGCATTGCATTCAAAACTGATGACCGAATCACTGTTTGCAGATTTTGCGAATATTTTTCCCCTGCGTTTCACCAACGTAACCAATGGTGTGACTGCGCGTCGTTGGCTGGCGCTGGCGAATCCACCGCTTGCCAAAGTGCTGGACGAAAATATCGGTGACAGCTGGCGGACTAAATTAATGCAGTTGGGCGAGCTGAAGCAGTTTATAGATTATCCGTCGGTGAATGAGGCTGTGCATCGTGCGAAACGTAAAAATAAGCAGCGACTGGCGCACCATATTGCCACCCACTATGGCGTGGTGGTGAATCCTGATGCGCTGTTTGATGTGCAGGTGAAACGCATCCACGAGTACAAGCGGCAACTCATGAATGTGCTCCACGTTATTACACGCTATAACCGAATTAAAGCCGCGCCGGATGCCAACTGGGTACCGCGAGTGAATATCTTTGCCGGAAAAGCAGCCTCCTCTTATCACATGGCAAAACAAATTATTCGCTTGATTAACGATGTGGCGCAGTTAGTCAATAACGATCCGCAGATTGGCGGCAAACTGAAAGTAGTGTTTATTCCGGATTACAGCGTCAGTCTCGCTCAGCTAATTATTCCGGCAGCCGATCTGTCAGAGCAAATTTCCCTGGCCGGGACGGAAGCCTCCGGGACCAGCAATATGAAATTCGGTATGAATGGTGCGCTCACTATCGGTACGCTCGACGGTGCGAATATCGAAATGCGCGAATACGTTGGGGAAGATAACATCTTTATCTTTGGCAATACGGCGAATCAGGTTGAAACTCTGCGACGTGATGGCTATGACCCGAGGCACATCTTTGAAAAGGATGAGGAACTTCATCAGGTGCTGACGCAAATCGGTACAGGGGTGTTCAGTCCGCAGGAGCCAGGGCGTTATAGAGACGTGTTGGATTCATTGATTAACTTCGGCGACTACTATCAGGTATTGGCAGATTATCGCAGCTATGTAGATTGTCAGGATGCGGTGGACGAGTTGTATCGTACTCCCCGGGAGTGGACGACAAAAACCATGCATAATATTGCTAACATGGGGTATTTCTCGTCGGACAGAACGGTTCAGGAATATGCCGACCATATCTGGCGCATAGCAAAAATACGCGTGTAGCCAGTATTTCTAACGCTCAGCCTCTCTGGTTTTCATAACAGGGAGGCTGTTTGCAAATCAGCCAGAATAGGTGAGAGGATTTTGTGGGTATTGCTTTCTTTGCGCGATGAGGCAAACACGCTAAATTGTGGCAAGGGAAACGGAGTGTTTATTTTTTTTAGTCCATACAGCTGAGCGTGTGTTTCAAATACCTTTTCCGGGATCACCCCTAAACAATGGGTATTGGACACAATCGTCAGAATCGCCGTAAACGATGAGGTAAGCAGGCAGCGTTCTCCGGTTCTGAATTTTTTATCCACAATACTGCGATGATAAATGATTTTCTCATTCTTAGTATTGTAACCGACCAGGTTAGCGTTTCTGAATTGCGCTTCACTGATGGTGTTACCATATAAAGAATTATTCTGCGAGGCCGCCAGCACCAGGCGCATATCGCATATTTTCTGGCATGAAAGACTTGCTGACTCTACGGCAAAGGTAGAAAAAACGGCATCTGCCTGACGCATATTCAGCAGTTCAATAATACTCTGTTCATTCAGGTCGGCGGTAAGGTGCAGGAGGCTGATATCGGCGTCAGTCTCGATTATTCTGGCGGTGACATCTGGAATAACGATAGGGGAAATAAAAGATTCCGTATAAAGCGTTAACCTTTTTTTGGCGGCAGGCGTGGAAAGCGGCATCAGCGTTGATAGCTTATCGATAATTGGGATTGTATTATCATACAGTTCATCAGAATAGACTGTCGGTAACAGTGCATTCCCGCTACGGACAAAAAGATTATCACCCATCATTTCGCGCAGTTTTCTTAATGACTGGCTGACGGCGGAAGGTGAGATGTTCAGCATGTCAGCGACTCTGGAAATGCTACCCACGCTATAGATCAAACAGAAAATGGTCAGCAGATTGAGATCTATTTTTGATAGTGTGCGTATTTTTTCTGCATCATTTGCTTTCGACATAGACCCCTCATCATCAACACCATGGCAGTAACCACATCAGGTATAGCAAAAAAAGTCAGGCGAGTCAGACACAGAGCGCCTTCGATAAGCGTACCGGATGAAGTTGTAACATTGTAAATTATGTTAATCAATTGGGCTTTATTGATGTAGGACATCTATTTGTTCAAAAAACAACCATACTATTAAGTTGCACCATAGTTGGAAAGAGGAGGAACAAAGTATGGTTGTTGACAGACTGAGAACCGATCTTCTCAACAAATTGATAAACGCCCGTATCGAACTTGCCGCTTATCTGCAGTTGAGAAAAGCGAAAGGCTACATGTCAGTTAGCGAGAGCGATCGCCTGCGTGATGTTTTTTTTGCACTGAATCGCGAATTGCACGAGCAATCACAGCTTCACGGTATGCATCTTGATCAGGAAGAGTGGAATGCCCTTCATCGTGCTGAAGGGGCGTTAGCCGCCGCCGCGGTTTGTCTTATGAGTGGACATCACGATTGTCCAACGTTTATCGCCGTTAACGCAGAGAAACTGGAAAACTGCCTGACAACGCTGACGCTAAGTATCCAGAGTTTGCAATCTTACCCAACGCTGGAACACGTCTGAATCAGGGGGAGGGCGCTCCCCCTTTTCGTCAAGATTATGTAAATGTAGCGGGATAATTCCCCTTGCTGGCTACGCTTTATGCAGAGCCATTAAGGAGGTGTTATGCGTCGACTCTTTCTCTGTGCTATTCCACTTGCGCTATTTTCCACTTATGCCGCCGCGGTAAAAGTGGAAGTGCTGCAAACTAAACTCGATCACCCATGGTCACTGGCTTTTTTACCCGATAACCGCGGTATGCTCATTACGCTCAAAGGTGGACAGCTTCGACTCTGGCAGCCTGATAAAGGGCTTTCCGACCCGCTGACCGGCGTACCCAAAGTTTGGGCAAATGGTCAGGGAGGACTGCTTGATGTGGCGTTAGCACCGGATTTTGCACAATCTCGCCGGGTATGGCTAAGCTTCGCTGAAGCCGACCGCGAAGGCAAAGCGGGCACTGCGGTAGGCTACGGGCGATTGAGTGACGATCTCAAACATCTGCAAGGATTTCAGACCGTTTTTCGCCAACAGCCAAAGCTTTCCACCGGAAACCATTTTGGTGGACGTCTGGTATTTGATGGTAACGGTTATCTGTTTATTGGCCTTGGGGAGAATAATCAACGCGCTACCGCCCAGGACCTGGATAAATTGCAGGGTAAATTAGTCCGACTGACCGACGAGGGAAAAATTCCGCCGGATAATCCGTTTGTGAACATGGCAGGAGCGCGGGCAGAGATTTGGTCGTATGGCATCCGCAACCCGCAGGGTATGGCGATGAATCCGTGGAGTGATGTGTTGTGGCTCAATGAGCATGGTCCACGCGGAGGCGATGAAATCAATATCCCCGAGAAAGGGAAAAACTACGGCTGGCCTATCGCGACCTGGGGTGTTAACTACAGTGGTTTGAAAATTCCCGAAGCAAAAGGTCAAATTGTTGCTGGCACGGAACAACCCATCTTTTACTGGGAAAAGTCGCCGGCGGTTAGTGGAATGGCTTTTTACAATAGCGATACCTTCCCGCAGTGGCGGCAAAAGTTGTTCATCGGCGCGTTGAAAGATAAAGAAGTGATCGTGCTGAGCGTTAAAGGGAATACGGTCACTGAGGATGGTCGTCTGTTGCAGGAAAGGGGGCAGCGGATCCGTGATGTGCGCGTCGGACCAGACGGTTATTTGTACGTGCTAACCGACGAGTCCGACGGGGAATTACTGAAAGTGAGTCCCTGATTTGGTTAGCTGACCGGGATCATCACGATTTTTTGAAACGCCGGGCGCTCGGTCAGTTGTTGATACCAGCGTTCCAGATGCGGGCGCGGGGTCCAGCTCAGACCAACGTTGAACAGGTTATAGATGAACGGTGCAACAGCGATATCCGCGGTGCCAAATTCAGCGCCGGAGAACCATGGCTGGTCTGCCAGCGCGTTATCCAGAATGGCAAACAGGTTCTCGCAAACTTGCTTACTTGCCTCAATGGCCGCCATATCGCGCTGATCGGCAGGTGTTCTGACCAGACCAAATAAGATAACCCGATGCGCAGGGCTTAGCGTCTGATTTGCCCAGTCCATCCATTTTTCACCGACTGCGCGCGCGGCCGGGGCGTCAATCCACAAACGTTTTTGTCCGTACTGAGCGGCCAGATAGCGGACAATGGTATTGGATTCCCACAGAACAACGTCTGTTTCATCATCGCGTAGCAGCGGGACCAGTCCGTTCGGGTTCAGTGCCAGATAGTCGGCATCGCGGTTACCGCCATGCTGTCCGCCCGCCAGAATTTGGTTATACGGCAGTTCCAGTTCCTCGAGCGTCCACAATACTTTTTTTACGTTGGTCGAGTTATTGCGACCCCACAGTGTAATCATAGTAACCCCGCAAATTAATTGAGCAGCTTTATGGCTGCAGATGCCATCTGACTAGCTCACATGGTGGGGTAAACCTAATATTTACGCAACAAAGTCTAAAAAAATCGTGCCAGGAGCAGCGCAGCGCGGCGTTATTGCATAAACTTTAAAAACTTTACCAACTTACGGTTTCTTTAAGCTCGTTAGTGCGTTATTACTCACCGCACTTATTTTACACGTCATCCATCAGACTTTTTCTGCATGGGTTGGTCGAGGTCGCTTGGCCGGTTTTGTGTAAACACGGTGTGGTATGACGTGGTTTTTTGGAATGGATACTCGGGTGGCATTTATGACGCAATACTTCTCTTCACTTCGCAGCTTTGCTGCAGGTTCTGCACTCTTAATCCTTTTGGCGCCGACCGTACAGGCGGCGGAGCAACCGACGGCCCCGCCGAGCGTGGACGCGCGCGCGTGGATTCTGATGGATTACGCCAGTGGTAAGGTGCTGGCGGAAGGTAATGCTGATGAGAAACTGGATCCTGCCAGTCTGACCAAAATCATGACCAGCTATGTGGTTGGGCAGGCGCTGAAGGCCGGGAAAATTAACCTCAACGACATGGTCACCGTGGGCAAAGACGCCTGGGCGACCGGTAATCCAGCCCTGCGCGGTTCGTCGGTCATGTTCCTCAAGCCCGGCGATCAGGTTGCGGTGTCCGATCTGAATAAAGGCGTTATCATTCAGTCAGGTAACGATGCCTGTATTGCACTCGCTGATTACGTTGCCGGTAGCCAGGAATCCTTTATTGGTCTGATGAACGGCTATGCGAAAAAACTGGGGCTGACCAACACGACTTTCCAGACGGTACACGGCCTGGATGCGGCAGGACAGTTCAGTACCGCACGTGATATGGCGTTGCTCGGGAAGGCGTTAATCCACGATGTGCCGGAAGAGTACGCTATTCACAAAGAGAAAGAATTTACCTTCAATAAAATCCGCCAGCCGAACCGCAACCGTCTGTTGTGGAGCACCAACCTGAACGTGGACGGTATGAAAACCGGGACCACTGCCGGGGCGGGATACAACCTGGTGGCCTCCGCGACCCAGGGCGATATGCGCCTGATCTCCGTGGTACTGGGAGCAAAAACCGACCGCATTCGTTTCAATGAGTCAGAAAAGCTACTGACCTGGGGCTTCCGCTTCTTTGAAACCGTTACGCCGATTAAACCAGATGCCACTTTCGTAACCCAGCGCGTCTGGTTTGGCGATAAGAGTGAAGTGAATTTGGGCGCTGGAGAAGCGGGTTCGGTGACTATCCCGCGTGGTCAGCTCAAAAATCTGAAGGCCAGCTTTACCCTGACTGAACCACAGCTAACCGCGCCGTTGAAGAAAGGTCAGGTTGTGGGCACTATCGACTTCCAGTTGAACGGAAAATCCATTGAGCAGCGTCCGTTGATGGTGATGGAAGATGTGGAAGAGGGTGGTTTCTTTAGCCGCATGTGGGACTTTGTGATGATGAAATTCCACCAGTGGTTTGGTGGTTGGTTCTCTTAATCTTATCTATTGCCGGATGGCGCAATCGCCGTCCGGCAGTATCTGTTAGTACTTCAGCGTGATACGTTGTGCTTTAGCGTACTCAACAAATGCCTCGTCAGGACGGCTGTCGCTGATGATGGTATCAAAGCGTTTCAATTCCCCCATCCTTGCAGGGCGCACCTTGCCAAACTTGCTGTGATCGACCACCAAAACGTGATGCTGCGCCATCGACATCGCCCAGTGCTTCACCGGCAGTTCTTCCAGATTAAAACAGGTCGCGCCTTTTTCGATGTGAACACCTGCCGCGGAATAAAAGGCGATATCCGGACAGAGGTTGTTCAGCGTTTCCTGAAAATCGAGCGGTTTAAAAATCGCGTTACTGGCATGGAATTCACCACCACACAGAATGACGCGGCACTGCGGTTTTTCCTGCAGCACCAGAAACGTATTCAACGAGTAGCAGATTGCGGTGAAGGGCAGTTCATTGTCGATCGCTTCAATGATCCACGGCGTGGTCGTACCGCAATCGAAAAAGATGGTCTGATGCGCCTGCACGAGACTCGCCGCCTGCTGGGCAGCGCGACGCTTTTCATCAACCAGACGGGATTTTTGATCGCTGATTAAATAGTGGTTAGCGCTGCGGGGTTCCAGAACAATATAGCCCCCGAGCAGCACGACGGGAGCATCATGATTATTCAGGTCGCGACGAATGGTCATCTCAGATACGCCCAGCAACGTCGCGGCTTCTTTGAGGTGTAATTTATCGCTGCGTTTCAGTGCCTGCAGTAATTGACCAATACGCTCGTCGCGTCGAGTTTCCATAGTTCCCCTGGAGAATAGAATAAGTGCTTAGTTTCGCGCTTAATACTACTCTTTTTACCGCGGGTTAGTCACGTACCCAACCTTTACGGATGGGGAGAGCGAAGCAGGTGCGATAGCACGTCTGCAGGCCGAGGTACAAGGTTGTGCCGAACCGTTGCCAGATCATCTGGGCGCTCAGACAGCCGATCAACCCGGCCAGTAATCCGCCCAGCATATCCAGCGGCCAGTGAACGCCAAGGTAAACACGTGACCAGGCAATCGCCACGGCGACAACCATCAGCAGAGCACCCGTCCACAAGCGATGCCAGAACAGGAAGGCCAGAGCAAAGGTAAAGATAACCGTACCGTGGTCGCTCGGGAAAGAGTCATCTGCCGCATGGTGCAGGAAGTTATAGCCGATGTGGTTAACGAACGGACGATCGTGGGGGAAAAGATGCCCCATCAGCCAAGAAATTGTCAGACCGACTACCAACGCAATGGCCATTTTGATGACCAACTGGCGCTGGAGCGTAACCTGACCACGAGGTCCCCAAAGCCAAAGTACAACGGCTAACAACGGCACGATGCTAATCAGGTCTTTGGCAATAAAAATCGCCAGCGATATCATCCATTGCGCAGAGTCCGGCGTGGCATTGATGAGATAAAAAAGTGAGTTGTTCAGATTTTCCAGCATAACGTCCAGACTCAGTGTAATCGTTTAAAGGCCCATAGGGGGGAGAGCATAAAATTGCTTTCACGGAATAAAAAGCGGTCTTGTCTTATTTGTCTGCTAACTGACTATTTTTAAGACAGTTAATGAGACTTATTGAGCATGATAGCGGCCTCAACTTAAATTAACCTTAAAGCAAAATGTTCTTGAGCAAATGAGTGTAAAAATGTGCGCATTTTGCTTTCAAATCACATAATTCACTATCACCAGTACGGCGCATTTATTACACTTTGCGCGATTTTTCTATAGTTAAGAGATTGCATGCAGAACCGTTTATCTTCAGGCGTCCGTTTGGGGCGTCAGGCATTACTTTTCCCGCTCTGTCTGGTGCTTTACGAATTCTCCACTTATATCGGCAACGATATGATCCAGCCCGGAATGTTGGCGGTGGTGGCGCAATATAACGCCGGATTAGATTGGGTACCTACGTCCATGACCGCCTATCTGGCAGGCGGCATGTTTTTGCAGTGGTTGTTAGGACCGCTGTCGGACCGTATTGGTCGTCGTCCGGTAATGTTAACCGGTGTGATCTGGTTCATCGTTACCTGCCTTGCAACCCTGCTTGCACAGAATATTGAGCAATTTACCTTCCTGCGTTTTTTACAGGGGATAAGCCTGTGCTTTATTGGTGCAGTGGGTTACGCCGCCATTCAGGAATCCTTTGAAGAAGCGGTCTGCATAAAAATTACCGCGCTGATGGCAAACGTGGCGCTGATTGCGCCACTGCTGGGTCCGTTGGTAGGCGCAGCCTGGGTACATGTTCTGCCGTGGGAAGGGATGTTTATCCTGTTTGCTGCTCTGGCGGCCATCTCCTTTTTTGGTCTGCAACGCGCGATGCCAGAAACGGCAACCCGGCTTGGTGAAAAGCTGTCCATTAAAGAGCTGGGCAAGGATTATAAGCTGGTGCTGAAGAACGTGCGCTTCGTTGCAGGCGCACTGGCGTTGGGTTTTGTCAGCCTGCCGTTACTGGCGTGGATTGCGCAGTCCCCGATTATTATCATCAGTGGTGAACATCTCAGCAGCTACGAATATGGTCTGTTGCAGGTGCCGATTTTTGGCGCGTTGATTGCTGGTAACCTGGTGCTGGCGCGTCTGACTTCGCGAAAAACCGTGCGTTCGCTCATTATCATGGGCGGCTGGCCAATCGCCGTTGGCCTGATTATTGCCGCTGCGGCCACGGTGGTGTCATCCCATGCATATCTATGGATGACGGCGGGTTTGAGCATCTATGCGTTTGGCATTGGCGTGGCGAATGCGGGGCTGGTGCGCCTGACGCTGTTTGCCAGCGAAATGAGTAAGGGTACTGTTTCTGCCGCAATGGGTATGTTGCAGATGCTGATTTTTACCGTCGGTATTGAGTTGAGCAAACACGCGTATCTGCTGGGAGGGAACGGCTTGTTCAGCCTGTTCAATCTGGCAAGCGGCGTACTGTGGCTGATTCTGATGGTTATCTTCCTGAAAGATAAACGGGTAGGGAATTCCCGGGAAGGTTAAGGTCCGGATTTCCGCAATCCAGCGCAGATAAGCATAATGACGCCGATAAATTCATCATTATGTTGATACTAGAATCACGCTGTAGGCCGGATAAGCGAAGCGCCATCCGGCGGCCTGTAGCAAATTGCCGGATGGCGGCGTAAACGCCTTATCCGGCCTACCGCTCACCAAAGATCTTAACTGACCAGTATTACGGTTGTCTGGGCCTGGCGACAACTTAGTGGTGGTCGTCAATCTGATGTTCGATAACCATCCCTTCACCGACGCTTGCCACATGTCGCGCATAAGGATGTGCGCGATAGACAGGGGCCGGAGCAGGCGCTGGAGCAACATATACCGTTTGTGGTGCGGTCGTTACGCTGACCGCCTGCGGGACGCTGACGGAAGAGGGCACTACCACCACTTTATAACCGCTGGGGACATCAACGGTAACGCTCTGTGCAAATGTTGTCCCCGCAAAGCCCAGCAACAATGTCGCCATCAGTACACTTTTCTTCATGATCCGCTCGCCTGAAATATTCACTGGAAGTAATAATCCAGCAGGTTAATTTGAGGCGGATTATGAATAGATCATGCCATCATTTTGTTGCCGTCTGTGCTGAGCCGTTAATGCGTAAACGGTGCTTCATTCTTTAACACGCGATCGATAACATCCAGCACGCCCTCTTCGTTGTTCGAGCCTGCACGATATTTTGCCGCCTCGATCACCGGCTCATGGGCGTTGGCCATTGCAAAACTAAATCCTGCCTGGCGCAGCATCTCAATATCATTTCCGCCATCGCCAAACACAACAACCTCGTCGTCGCTAATATTCCAGCGTTGTTGCAGCAGGCGCAGACCGTTTGCCTTATGCACACCGGGAATAATTAAATCGATGCTGCCGTAGCCGGTATGCACCGGTACCATAATATCGCCAATCGCATCGTGGAGATCGGCCTGTACCTGTGGAATTCGGTCGTCGGAAATATTCAGCCCGAACTTGAAGAAAACATCGTTGAGGTTGTCAAAATTATCTACAAATTCAAGACGATGATAATACATGGCGGAAACGTTCTTATGCTCATCGCTGTACTGTTTCAACGTATAGGCGCTGTTTTTACCACAGGCAATAATGTCGATATCGGCGCGGGTCAGCAGATGATCTACGATGGCATGGAAATCGTCTTTAGCCAGTTCGCCGTTAAAAACATCTTCTCCTTCACTGACCACCCAACCGCCGTTTTCGGCGACAAATGAGATTTCATTGGCCAGTTCGGGGAAAAAGGAAATCAACTGATAATATTGGTTACCGCTGGCGACCACAAAGCGGATCCCTTGTTCTTTCATCTGGCGGTATTGCGCCATAAAACGCTCGCGGTTATAGGTTTTTTGGTCGCTTAAAAATGTGCCGTCCATGTCGACCGCAATTAATTTGATACTCATTAGCTGTTCTCCATCACCGTAGTATTTTTGAGATCCGGTTTCGCTACCGCTTTCGCGACGACGGCGGCGACAAGCACCAGCGCCAGCACCACCAACATAGCGCTGCGCAGGCCATAGTGTTCACCCAGATAGCCCAGAAGCGGCGGTCCAACAAGGAACGCCAGGTAACCGGTGGTCGCCACGACGCTGACGCGGGTCGGGGCATCGGGGCCGGTGTCGCTGGCGGCTGAAATGGTCAGCGGGAAACCGAGCGATGCGCCGAGTCCCCACAGAATAACGGACACACCCGCCACCCAGGAGCTGTCGACAAAAATAATCAGGCTAATCCCGAGAGCGCCCATCAGCGCACTGGCGCGCACCACCGCAACGCGGCTGTAACGGTCGATGAACCAGCCACCGGTAAATCGCCCAACGGTCATACCCAGCGTAAAACCGGCATAAATCAGCGAGCCTGATGTCGGGCTAAATCCATGTCCGTCCACCATTAACAGTGGAAGCCAGTCGTTGGCGGAACCTTCAGCAAATGCCATTGCCAGCACTACAACGCCGATCAGCAATAGCTGGATATCACGATAAAAAGGCAGTCCTTTTTCACCGGAGTGAGAACCGTCAGCGGCATTTTTGCCCGTGCCGTCAGGAATAGCTTTGATGGCGATGAAAATAGGTGTGATAGCAACCATTGCAGCCAAAAGAATATGCGCGGTAGCCGGGACGCTGAAGGCGGTAAGCATCATTCCAACTCCAGCCCCTGCCAACGTTCCCAGGCTGTAAAAACCGTGCATCATCGGCAGCACGGTTTTGTTCATTTCGCGCTCAACTGCCGCACCTTCGACGTTGATGGCAACTTCTGCCGCGCCAAAGCTGGCGCCAAATACGCTCAGGCCAAACGCGAAAAGCCATGCGGAATGTAGCCAGAGCGCTACGCTGAGGATCGCCATTCCGAGAACGGCACAAGACATGGTGGTGCGGATCACCTTACGCGTGCCAAATCGTTTCACCAGCCAGGCCGAACAAAGTATGCCACTCATCGAACCAATAGAGAGCCCAAACAACACCGCACCCATTTCGGCAGTGGAGATGGAGAGGATATCTCTGATGGCAGGGGTACGCGTTGCCCAGGAGGCCATTAATAATCCTGGTAAAAAGAAGAACGTGAACAGCGCCCAGGTGCGACGTCTTAAGGCTTTGCGTGATGAGATGCCAGTCATGAATTCGAGCCAAAGAAAAGAGGGAAGGAGACAACATTAGCAAGACTGTGTACATTTGTACACAAATGCAAGAAGAGGAAATGTAGTGCGACGTGCAAACGATCCGCAGCGGCGGGAAAAAATAGTTCAGGCGACTCTGGATGCAGTAATAGCCCATGGTATTCATGGGGTTACACACCGTAAAATCGCTATGATTGCCGAGGTACCACTGGGTTCTATGACCTATTACTTTTCGGGAATCGATGAGCTTTTGATGGAGGCATTTGGCCGTTTTACTGACAGGATGATGCTGCAGTATCAGGACTTTTTTGCCGATGTTAAGGATGCGTCGCAGGCTTGCCATGCCATTACCGATATGATTTACGGCTCTCAGGTCACAACGCCTGATAATATGGAGCTCATGTATCAGCTGTATGCTTTTGCCAGCCGTAAACCAGCGTTGAAAACGGTGATGCAGAACTGGATGCTACGCAGCCAACAAACGCTGGAGCAGTGGTTTGATCCGGTTACTGCGCGGGCGCTGGATGCGTTTATTGAAGGAATGACGCTGCATTTTGTCACGGACAAAAAACCGCTGCAGCGAGAAGATATCTTGCTGATGGTGGAGCGTATTGCAGGGATACCCGCGACAGTCAGCTGTGCGTAGCGCCTCCGGTAATATTCACTACCGTCGCGGTCATGGCGCTGGCATGGTCTGAAGCGAGAAAGGTCATGACCTCAGCGATTTGTGCAAGCGTAGGCAGGCGCACGAGCATGGTACTTTGCGCCGCACCCCCTAACCATTGATCGACGGTTAAACCCATTGACTGTGCTTTGGCGGAGAAAATTTCTCCGGTATAGGAGCCAGCTGCAACAGCATCCACAATCGCATGCGAGCGCACGCCGACGACCCGGATATTTGCCGGTCCTACCTCGCTGGCGAGCGCTTTAATAAAAGCCTCTGTTCCTGCACAACCAACAATATGACCCAGATGACCAGGCATCGCCATCGGGGCCGCGGGGGCAACAACGCTGAGAATGACGCCCGCACGATTGCCGCCCATGTGCGGCGTTACGGCTTTAGCGATATTGAACTGCGCCGAGAGGAAAGGGGTGATGCCGCTCATAAACTCAGAGAGGGATAATGCGTTAATGTGTTTGCCCTGTTCGTGCATAAATCCCGTTGCGTTAACCACCACATCTATTCCACCGGTTTGCTCTACAAGGCGGGTAACTTCCTTCGATGCGTTGTGCTCGTCGAGTACATTGGTGATAAAGGTTTCGACTGTACCACCTGCCGTTCGGATAATACTGGCCGTCCGATCAAGTTTTTCCTGGCTGCGAGCGCCCAGACATATATGGGCTCCTTCGCGCGCCATGGCCTGCGCAACCGCACTACCAATAGCCCCGCTGCCACCAAAAATTACTGCGACTTTGCCAGTAAGCAACATGACTAACCCCCATCCCCGATAAAGCACCGTTTTAAAGTATGTGCCATAACCGGCATGCTGCAAATTTGGGAGGAGTTTCAGAGGTGGAAGACGATGAACGCAAATTTCAGGCAACAAAAAACCCATTTATGTAAATGGGTTAGTGAAAACAATGAGTTGCAAGATAATCAATAAGTTAGTTTGGTGATGAGAAGTGACGATTACGGGGTATTGCCAGCCGCTGCCGCCACTTTGTCGCCACTTGGCAACGTAGCCAACGGGTTAAAGCGCAGGGCGGTTTCAAGGTGGTCAGGCGCAAGATGAGCATAGCGCATGGTCATTTTTATGTCGTGGTGACCCAGGATTTTCTGGAGGGCAAGGATGTTCCCACCTGACATCATAAAGTGTGCTGCAAACGTGTGGCGCAGAACGTGGGTAAGCTGCCCGCGAGGAAGCACGATGGAAGTTTTATCCATCACAGATAAAAACTGAAAGTAGCAGTCAGTAAAGAACTTGAAGCCGTCCAGGGCAATGATTTCCTCATACAACTCTTTGCTGATAGGAATGCTGCGGTTTTTTTTGCCTTTGGTCCTGACGAACGTGATTCGATACTTTGTAACTTGAGAGCGAGTGAGGTTCACTGCCTCGCGCCAGCGTGCTCCGGTGCTCAGACAGATTTTAACGACCAGAGCGAGCAGGGGGCTTTGGCGGTTGCAGTCGTACAAAAGCTCAGTAATTTGTTCATGCGTCAGCCAGGCCATCTCCTTTTCTGCGATGGTAAATTTGCGCATGTTCTCCAGCGGGTTGGGCGCTGTCCATTCACCTAGTCGGGCCAGCTCGCTAAAAACGCCGCTAAGGTAGCTTTGCTCAAGGTTGATAGTTACCGGGCTGGCACCTTTCTTCCACTTGTCGCTAAAGTAGATTTCCCCTGTAAGGCGTTTATCGCGGTAGTGCGCGAACAATTTGGAACTGAGATCGGTTGCGAGAGGGTTTCCGAGTGCATCGACCATCAGGACCAATTTGTCGTAAACATGCTCGCCAGCTGTCAGGGATTTGCCGTGCAGTTTGAACCAGAGTTCAACCACGTCTTTCAGAGTTCGACGGTCTACCGATTCACCCAGCCAAGGCTTAGCTTCTGCCTCATCCATCGTGTGACGCTCAAAAGCTAATGCTTCGCCTTTGGTAGCGAACTGTTTACGCACACGACGCCCGCTGCGTCCGGCAGGGTAGCATTCACAAATCCATTTTCCGGTGTCGAGTTTACGTACTGCCATAAAAAAGCCCTCATGTCTGAGGGCTAAATTTAACTGTATATTCAACCAGTGGTCAATGTATGATTAACGTAAATCATACATGCTATGCAACGATTAGTTCTTCGTTTTCTTCTGTTACTGCGTTGCGCGCATTCTCAATGGCTAAAGACTCTCTATACTCTTTAGCTTCTGCAAACATTGTCCAATGTGCATTAATGTTCATGTTTTCAATAGTAGACTTAATATCCTTTATGCCAACATTGAAGAACTCTTTGCGTGAGTTAACCTTGTTCAATTGCTTGTCGTTAAATACTTTATGCAAGTGGTTTTCTAATGATGGAGCATCATCACTGTAGATCATTGCATGTACATCGAATGAGAATGGCACACTGGCATCGCCAAGTTCACGAATGCGATCCAATGGCTCAAGGCGGCGTGTCATCCCAATTTTATATACATTTTCGCCGAAGGAACCGATGTTACTAATAACATAAACATGGCCTGAGCGTGTTTGCTGTGCCATTGAAATAGCTCGCTGGTTTTTGGCTTCAGCCTCTTCATATTTAGCTTGTAATTCAGCCAATTTCTGTTCGAGAACTAAGCGTTGCTCTTCTCCAGCGAGCATTAATTCTTTGGTCGCCTTATCAATGGCCTGCTGAATGGCTTTTTCTTCTTTTTCAGCTTCTTTTATTGCTTTTTCATACTCTCTGCGAGCTCTTTCCTCTTCGCGAAGTTGTTCTTTAATTCTTCTTTGTTCTTCTTTCTCTTCAAGCATAATTTCATTAACTGCAACACCCCATTTTAGTTCATTAAGTCGTGCTTGAAGATATATGTCACTTATTTTAGCCGACCTAAATGCAGAACCGTTATAATTAACTAGCTGAAAGGCATCTTTTATTTCCTGGGATAGTTTACCGAAGTTGTTATGTTTTATTTTTGATAGAATAGTGTCTACTTTTCCATTGAAAGCATCCAAAACAAAGTTGATTGCAGTAGTGCGTCTATTCTGTTCAACATAATCACACGAGGCTGCTTTATTAGTTCTTATTAATGAATCTGTTAATTCTCTAGCTTTTTTCAACTCCTTACCTGCATCTGTAAACTCATAATTTTCCGCCAACTCATCAAGTACACTGCGATTAGGAATTATCCATTCATCCCCATAGCCATCAATTTTATTCTTCATTGATTTGGCAACGGATTCATATCTTTCTGCAAATTCTTTCGCTTCATAAGCTGACCCAGCAATCTCCTTTGCCCTTTCTTCAGCATTTGAAATTATTTTTACTGCATTATCATTAGCATTTGAGATCAGTTCATTCGCTTTACTGTTTGCATTATCAAGGCGTTCTTTGGCTTTCAAGCGTGCATCGCGAGCGTCTTTGGTGATAGCTATTGCTTCGCTATTTGCATTGCTTATTGTGAGCTGAGCTTGATTATGTGCTTCGTTTACTGTTTTAGCTGCCATTATTTGAGCTGCTTCTATTTTCTGTTTAGCTATAGAGTCGGCTGTCTTAATCTTTTTCTCTGCATCCTGTACCGCGCTGTGTAATTCTGCATATTGCCATAGGGGGGCAGCTCTTCCTTCTAACTCAGAGTGCTCACGTATAGCTTGAGCTATTTTTTTATCGGACTCGATCAATTGATTTGTTAGAGAGTCTCTTTCTTTTTTTAAGTTATCATTCTCTAATGATAAGTTTGTGACGGTTAACTTATTTTTCTTGGCTATTTTGTACAAGATAATAGCCAAGACGGGCGAGGATAATGCTAAAAATAATACTATTATAAGAAATAAATCCATTTCTAAGTCCTTTTATTCTATCAATTTGAAACAGTTGTGCTTCTCACATATGCGATAACTTCTATATCTGAAAAAGCACATTCAAAACTATTATCTACAGTAGAAATTTTAATCATGCTCTTAGGCAGCCTGGTGATGAGCCTAATGGAATAAGTTCCATCAATGTTGATCAACCAGTACCCATCAAGCACTTCTGCAAATTTTTGCTCACAGATGTATGTAGTAGGTCCGTCCAGAACAACAATCGGTGCAGAAAGCTTCGCGGGAAGAAATGACGCGTCAAATACACATGAGCCATCTTCAACCATTTTTCCCGCAACCAGACGAAACTTCACGAGCTCTTCAGTGGTTGCTGTTTGAGAACTTAGCTTAAGACCTTGCCCGGTGGTCAACCAATTGAGCGAAGTGCCTGTTTCCAGGGCACATTGAATTATCCAATCTGCGGGGAAGGTATCTCGCAGGTATCTATTAGCCAATGTGCTTTTTGACACTCCTAAGTGGTCAGCAAGGGCCTGCCGAGTTGTAAATCCATATGCCTCGACCAGTCGCTCAATCGCAGCCTTGCCACCCTGATTGGGATTTATTTTGATCTCATTTGGGTACTTTGATGTTGACATATCTCTTATGCGATCCTAGTATCAATTTCGTTCCCATTTGGGGACTTGTCACGATTACTACCGGCTCACCACAAGCCAATAGGAGATGTTGCATCATGACCCCTAACATTTCAATCACTCTGAATACACCGCACGTCACAATTGAACGCTACAGCGAGCTAACAGGACTGCCTGTAGACACCATTAACGACATGCTCGCTGATGGTCGTTTGCCTCGCCACCGTCTGCGTAAGGACAAGAAGCGCGAGAAAGTGATGATTAACATCGTCGCGCTTACTGTTGATGCGCTTTCTGATTGCAATGTAGCTATTAGTTAGTTCCATTTTGAGATACATCGGAGTCTCTTGCTATGTTTGACTATCGAGTTTCCAAACACCCGCATTTCGATGATGCCTGCCGTGCCTTTGCCTTACGTCATAACATGGCGAAGTTGGCAGAACGCGCTGGCATGAATGTCCAAACCCTGCGCAACAAGCTAAACCCGGAGCAACCTCACCAGCTTACCGCGCCGGAAATCTGGTTACTTACCGATCTTACTGAGGACTCAACTCTGGTTGACGGTTTTCTGGCGCAGATTCATTGCCTGTCTTGTGTCCCAATAAATGAAGTAGCAAGCGAGAAAATGCCGCATTACGTGCTGAATGCAACAGCAGAGATTGGCCGGGTTGCTGCCAGCGCAGTTTCTGGTGAGCTACAAACCACCGCCAGCCGGCGCCAGGTTATCGACAGCATCAACTCTGTCACTCGTTTGATGGCACTCACCGCTGTTTCATTGCAGGCGCGTTTGCAGGCTAACCCGGCGATGGCAAGCGCGGTAGATACCGTGACGGGCCTCGGCGCTTCGTTCGGTCTGATCTGAGGTGGTTATGCTGACTAAAGAACCATCTTTTGCATCACTGCTCGTTAAGCAAAGTCCTGCAATGCACTGCGGTCATGGCTGGATTATGGGGAAGGATGGCAAGCGCTGGCATCCATGCCGCTCTCAGGATGCGCTGCTGGCTGAGCTGTCCACTAAAAAGCAGGGGAAACCATGGCTATTGAAGGCGATGCTGCGACTGTTCCGCTAAGCGCTGGCCTCCGCCTTAATGGGTTAAACCACATCGCGGAATTAAGGGCGAAAGTGTTTGGCTTAAATATTGATTCAGAACTGGAGCGCTTTATTAGCGATATGCGGGACCAACGGGATATTAACCATGAGCAGAATAAACGCGCACTAGCCGCAATATTCTTTATGGCAAAGATTCCGGCGGAACGTCATAGCGTCAATGTTAGTGAGCTGACGACTGACGAAAAGCGGGAGCTGATTAAAGCAATGAACCATTTCCGTACAGTGGTGAGTTTATTTCCAAATCGGCTAGCCATGCCGAATTAACCCACAACCGAAATTAAAGGCGTAAACCCGCCGGGCTTCTTATTGCCCAAATTCAGGAGAAACAACAATGCGAAATATTGAAACCCGAATCACCAAAACAGGACCAGATGATGCTGGCCTTAACCAGATGCTGACTGATGCGCGCTTGGAAGAACGCCGTGCACGTGCTGCGGCAATGGCAGCCCGTCTTGATAGCCTGGCTTGCCATATCACGTCACGCCAGCTTAATCACGTTGAAGCGGCGGAGCTGCTGCGTATTGCGGCTGAAAACATTCAAAACGAAGCGCAGGAGATCCACTGATGGCTGATTCAATGGACCTTGTACAGCAGCGCGTTGAAGAAGAACGTCAGCGCCACATCCACACCGCCCGCAACAGAACGCCAGGCGTTTCCCGTGTGCTTTGCATTGATTGTGAGGCACCGATCCCGCCAGAACGTCGCCGCGCTATTCCGGGCGTGCAGTGCTGTGTCACTTGTCAGGAGATTACGGAGCTGAAAGGCAAACATTACGTAGGGGGTGCTGTATGAGCACTATCCTGAAATGGGCGGGTAATAAAGCCGCTATCATGGCGGAACTGAAAAAACACCTTCCAGCAGGCCCGCGACTGGTTGAACCTTTCGCGGGTTCCTGTGCTGTGATGATGGCGACAGATTATCCTCATTATCTTGTCGCAGATATTAATCCTGATTTGATTAATCTTTATCTGATGATTCAGAAAGACCATGAGGCTGTCATTCAGATAGCTAGGGAGTTATTTAAAGATTTTAATTCGGATGTTCAGTATTACCGTGTCCGCCAGCATTTCAATTACTCAATTTCTAATGAAGTAGAAAAAGCAGCATATTTTCTATATTTAAATCGCCATGGCTATCGTGGCCTTTGCCGTTATAACCAGAAGGGTGAATATAACAATCCATACGGACATTATAAAAAGCCGTACTTCCCCGAAAACGAAATACGCGCTTTTGCCGTGAAAGCTAAACGTGCAATGTTTATTTGTGCCAGTTTTGAGGAAACACTGGCGCTGCTGCAGGCTGGTGATGTTGTTTATTGTGATCCGCCATACGATGGCACATTTAGCGGTTATCACACTGCCGGTTTTACAGAGGACGACCAGTATCATCTGGCGTCTATTCTTGAGCGCCGGTCATCAGAAGGTCATCCGGTTATCGTGTCCAACAGCGACACGTCCCTGACCCGTTCTCTCTATCGCAATTTCTCCCGCTATCAGCTGACGGCAAAGCGCAGCATGGGTGTGGCTGCCGGTGATGGTAAGTCCGCCGTGGAAATCATCGCTACTTCTAAACCTCATCACTGGATTGGTTTTGACCCTGCTGGCGCTCCTGATTGCTGCGTTAAGTATGAGGTGCGGGCGTGAGTGCGTGGGCTTATTACAACGAGATAGACCCGTTTGCAGCTGCGCGGCTGCGTGTACACATGGCTGCCGGTCGCATTATGCCGGGTGTTGTAGATGAAAGGAGTATTGAAGATGTCAGACCCGATGATTTACGAGGATTTGCTCAGGTCCATTTCTTTGCAGGGGTTGGCATTTGGTCATATGCCCTGCGCCGTGTGGGCTGGGAAGACAGCAGAGAAGTCTGGACAGGTTCCTGCCCATGCCAGCCTTTCAGCGCGGCAGGCAAAGGAAAAGGATTTGCTGACGAGCGGCACTTATGGCCCGCCATGCATTGGCTGGTCGGGCAGCGTCGCCCTGTCGTTGTCTTTGGCGAGCAATCTGCAAGTGCTGACGCAAATGACTGGATCGACCTTGTACAGACTGACGTGGAAGCCCTGGGTTATGCCTTCGGGGCGAGTGCGTTTCCGGCTGCGAGCGTCGGTGCCCCGAACATCCGGGACAGAACTTATTGGGTGGCCCACACCCACAGCGAATGCCTGGAAGCATCCCAGCAACGCGGGCCGTCAGGGAGGATTGAACTTGCAGACAGCTGCGCAGCTTTCGGGCTGGACAACTCCGAGCGCCAGCGACAGCAGGCGGGGAGGGCGGGGGATTACCGCGGGCATGTCCGGCAGCAGCCTTGCGCAACAGGTAAAAATGGCTGGCTGGCCTACGCCAACAGCCAGCGACCACAAGGGGGGATATCCTGGGGGGAGGATTCGCAACGGGAAAATATCGACAGATCGTCTGGATGTGGTGGCACAGATTGCAGGCCCGGTCCGGTTAACGGCTTCTGGAAAGATGCTGACTGGCTCAAATGCACAGATGGAAAATGGAGGCCAGTTAAATCCGGCCTTGAGCCTTTGGTTAATGGGGCTGCCTCCAGAGTGGGACGAATTCGAACCTACGGAAACGCCTTAAACGCAGAGGCGGCAGTAGTATTCATCAAGTCTTACATGATGGGGGCTGGACTGTGAAGTTGACCAGCTTCGAAATGGTGGCGGCCGGCGGTTCGAATGAGGCCGCCGCAGCCTTTCCATGGAATACCCCAAAAAAAGCGGTTAACCCCTATCTGGACCCGGCGGAAGTTGCGCCGGAGTCTGCGCTTTCAAACCTCATCGCTCTGTACGCTGCGGATAACGAGCAGGAGCATCTGCGCCGTGAGGCGCTGAGTGATAAGGTTTGGGAACGTTATTTCTTCAATGAATCCCGCGATCCTGTCCAGCGTGAAATGGAGCAGGATCGGCTGATTAGCCATGCCAAAATGGCCCGCGAACAGCAGCGCGTTAATCCCGATTTGGTGATTATTGCCGATGTTAGCGCCATGCCTGCCCATATCAGCAAGCCTTTGCTGGAGCGGATTAAATACTTCCATAGCCTGGGCAGGGCTAAAGCTTATTCCCGCTATCTGCGCGAAACAATCAGGCCTTGTCTGGAGCGGCTGGAGCGCGTGCGTGACAGCCAGGTGTCTGCGTCTTTCCGGTTCATGGCGAGCCAGGACGGGCTGGAGGGGCTGCTGGTACTGCCTGAAATGAATCAGGAGCAGGTCAAGCGCCTTTCCACGCTGGTTGCGGCACATATGAGCATGTGTCTTGATGCGGCCTGCGGTGATCTGTTTGTCAGTGACGATGTTAAACCAGAAGAAATCCGCCAGGCATGGGAAAGGGTTGCTGCAGAAGCCATGCGCCTTGAGGTCATCCCGCCTGCCTTTGAGCAGTTGCGCCGCAAAAAGCGCCGCCGCAAGCCGGTGCCTTATGAACTGATCCCACCGTCGCTGGCGCGCATGCTGTGCGCGGACTGGTGGTATCGCAAATTGTGGCAGATGCGCTGCGAGTGGCGGGAGGAGCAGCTGCGCGCCGTCTGCCTGGTCAACAAGAAAGCGTCCCCGTATGTCAGCTATGAAGCCGTGATCCACAAACGCGAGCAGCGCCGCAAATCGCTGGAGTTCTTCCGCTCGCATGAACTGGTCAACGAAGACGGTGACACGCTGGATATGGAAGATGTGGTGAACGCCAGCAACAGCAACCCGGCGCACCGCCGTAATGAAATGATGGCCTGTGTTAAAGGGCAGGAGCTGATCGCGGAAATGCGCGGAGACTGCGCCGTGTTCTATACCATCACCTGCCCGTCACGCTTCCACGCAACCCTCAACAACGGCAGACCTAATCCGAAATGGACCAGCGCCACGGTCCGGCAGAGCAGTGACTATCTGGTTGATACATTCGCCGCTTTCCGCAAGGCCATGCACAAAGCAGGGCTGCGCTGGTACGGCGTCCGCGTTGCAGAGCCGCACCATGACGGCACTGTGCACTGGCATCTTCTGTGCTTTATGCGCAAAAAAGACCGTCGTTCCATCACCGCGCTGCTGCGTAAGTTTGCCATCCGTGAAGACCGCGAGGAGCTGGGCACCAATACCGGACCGCGCTTCAAGTCCGAGCTAATCAACCCGCGCAAGGGCACACCGACAAGCTACATCGCCAAATACATCAGTAAGAACATCGACGGGCGCGGGCTGGCTAAAGAAATCAGCAAAGAAACCGGCAGATCACTGCGTGACAGCGCCGAGCATGTCAGCGCCTGGGCGTCACTGCACCGTGTCCAGCAATTTCGTTTCTTTGGTATTCCGGGGCGCCAGGCATACCGCGAGCTGCGCTTGCTGGCTGGTCAGGCGGCGAGAGTACAGGGCGAACGCAAAGCGGGGGCGCCTGTACTGGATAATCCACGTCTGGATGCGGTACTGGCGGCTGCAGATGCGGGTTGCTTTGCCACCTACATCATGAAGCAGGGCGGTGTACTGGTTCCCCGCAAACATCACCTTGTCCGCACTGCTTATGAGCTTAACGACGAACCGAGCGCCTACGGCGATCACGGTATCCGTATCTATGGCATCTGGTCCCCGATTGCAGAGGGCAAGATTTGCACGCACGCGATGAAGTGGAAAAAGGTTCGTAAGGCCGTTGACGTTCAGGAGGCGGCAGCCGACCAGGGCGCTTGCGCCCCTTGGACTCGTGGCAATAACTGTCCCCCTGTTGATAATCTGAACAAATCAGGGGGTGATTTACCCGATATTAAAACCATGGGTGAGAAGGAGCTGCAGGAATATCTCCACAACATGGGCCAGAAGGAACGGCGGGAGCTGACAGCCAGGTTGAGACTGGTAAAACCGAAGCGGAAAAAAGCATACATACAGAGTATTTCGGAGCAGCAGCGCCTGCAGCTTGAGGCAGAACTGACTGCCAGAGGGTTTGAAGGTAGTGCATCTGAGATTGATTTGCTTCTGCGTGGCGGCAGCATTCCATCCGGTGCCGGTTTACGTATTTTTTACCGTAACCAGAGGCTGCAGGAAGATGACAAATGGCGTCAATGGTACTAAGGATGCTGTTTAACATTTCGTGCTTTATTGACTGGAGTCAGTACATCCAATTAACTGACAAAAAAGAGTTTTACATTTTTTCTTTCCTACTATACTGTTTATATAAACAGTGGGTATATATACAGTGTTTGTGTATCCGTGTAATGATAGGAGGGAAGATGCAGGACTATCTTTTGGAGTCATTGAAGCTCCAGCGTATTGATTTTTTTATCAAGCTTGTAGCGGCTAGTGAGTGCAGCGACGAAGAAAAGCGGCTGGCTATCCAGTGGGTGTCCGAACTGACAGACGAGTTGATGGCGAAAATTCGCAGCCATGAATACAGCCGGTCAATGGACGTTACCAGTTAAAGGGAATCTGTATGCGCATTGAAATAATGATCGATAAAGAGCAGAAGATAAGCCAGGCCACACTGGAAGCCCTTGAATCCGAGCTTTACCGTAATTTGCGCCCTCTGTATCCCAAAACAGCAATTCGTATCCGTAAGGGCAGTGCCAATGGTGTTGAACTGAGCGGGTTAAAACTGGATGAAGACAAAAAGCGAGTGATGGAAATTATGCAGCAGGTCTGGGAGGACGACAGCTGGTTACATTAGATAACGTTGTGAGAGGCAGAACGTAGTTCTGGCGCTCGCAAGGTTGAACAACGAGCTATGCGAGGCGTTAGCTATGGGGTCTAAAGACAACAAGTATCAAATTGTATATCGCGGTCAAACGCTGGAAACAATCATTCCAGGTCAGTGGGTTTTCTTTCAACGCCCAAAAGAGTGCGGCGGCGGATACTGGATGGGAAGAACTTATGATGACTTTTTCTGGCTTGAGCTGGAGTATCCGGTGTCTTTATCTGATGGACTTGGTTACTTGATAGTTATTACGAAAGTCGAAGCCACAAGTCATGAATTTGATGCAAATTATTCTCTGTTTGACTGATTTCGTCGTAGTGCATGACTATGCCGCATGAAAACGCATGATCGTTTAAGGATCGTTTATGCTGAGGCCCGCCAGAACTGGCGGGCTTTTGCCCGTCTCATGCAGGTGCATGAAAACCACTACATAAAGCGGGCAGGCGTGGCGGGGATACGAGCGCGCGGAACGGGTAGTTATACCAAAAATTTGGTCTTATGATATCTTTATCAGATTACTCTGGAAGTTCTATATCGTCATAAAGGATTTTTTGAATGAACGAAAAACTAATCGAATTAAAAGAAAAGCTAGATAACTTGCATACAACACTTAATGGCCTTGTCTTCCCGATAGAAAATTTTATAGAACTTGGGCCATACACTTTTCCTTTTATGCATAAAGAGGACCTTATAGAGCTGCCTAAAATGTTATCTGATAAAATTAATCAGATGCAGGAGTTTGTGCCGTCTTCAGATGATATAGAAGTTATTGATGCACTCATTTACACTCTTGATCATGCTCAACCGAATATTGATCATATAAATCATGGCAATCCACCAGTTCTGCAGACAGCAATTCCATCTTATGTTATTTCAATGTTGTATATCTCTCAGAGACTTAATGAGCTTTTTTCATTTGAACGACTTAAAGATAGAAATTTATTGCCGAAACAAATATTGCGCAGATTAGAATTATATAATTCCGGAATATCTGCAATAGAAATGAAAACTGGCAATATAGAAGAGAAGATTAAGACTATAAATGAGGCATACGATGCTGCGGAGAATTTGCCGACAACAGTAAAAATGCTTCGTGAAACAAATGATGAAGTCAAAGAGGTTCACAATAGCGCTGTCGAATATTGTAAGAATATTAATGGAATGCTTAAAGAAACTGAGGAAAGTTTCAAAGTTGTAGAAGAGGCAAGACAGGAAGTTTTGGCATTAAAAGAAAACGCAGCTGGTGATGCTAAAGATTATTTGTACTCTTTGCGTGAAGAGGCCCAGGGTTATATAAATAAATGCGAAGAGGCATTTAGGACTACAACTTCAAAAGGCTTAGCAGGGGCATTTCAAGATAAAGCAGAAAAATTAAACCGGAGTATACGATGGTGGGTAGGTGGGCTGGTAGGAGCATTGGTTGCCGGTGCCGCTGTGGGCTATACGCGTTTACATGCTCTTGAAGCATACCTGTCAAATCCTGATTCATCAGGTATAAAGTTAACTATTCAACTCTTACTCTCAATTTTGAGTGTTGGGGCACCATTATGGTTTGCGTGGTTAGCAACGAAACAAATTGGTCAGCGGTTTAGATTGGCTGAGGATTATGAATTCAAAGCATCTGTATCCAAGGCTTATGAAGGGTATAGAAGAGAAGCGGTTCAGCTTGATAGCGATTTTACCCAAAGGTTATTTGGTAATGCACTGACTCGACTGGAAGAACCGCCATTAAGATTTGTTGAAGAAGCCACTCATTCGTCACCAATAATGGAAATGCTATCATCCGAGAATTTTAAGATATTCTTAGCAAATGGTGGTGATAAAGTTGACTCGATTTTAGAAGGCGTTGGTCTTTCTAGAAAAAATAAAGTAGAACATGTGCACAAAGTAAATAAGGATGTTCCTCAGCCTGTAAATGAAACCTCTACTAAACCAGGAAATGAATAGGGAAAGGGGGCTTAGCCCCCTTTTACATCAGAGAACATACTCATTAAATTTAATTATTTCATCGTCTAACCAGGTGTTCAGTTCAAGTATTTTTTTTTGTAAAGGTATTAACTCATTTCTAACAAAGACTTTGCTTGCTTTTTCTACATCACCAAATCCGCCAACATTACTTGGCATTATGCCCATCATCTGCGGCGGTACGCGGTGTGCTGCCATCATGTCATCACGGCTCACATTCTTGATGTTCAGAAACTCATCCTTTGCAGCAACCTCCGATAACGGGATGATCTGGATGCCGTCCTTTTTACCGTTGGGTGAATACATAAACAGGTTGCGGAAGTTACCCGGTCCTTTGGCGCTTTTCATTGCCTGGCGGATATTGTTCACATCCTCCTGGTTCTGTGCAGCGTCGGTCATGTACATGATGAAACCCGCGTGGCTGCCGTTGATGTAATACTTCCGGCGGAACAGCGTTGCGGACTCGTTGAGCAAGGTTGACGGAATGGCGGAGAGATAGCCGGGCAGCCCGTAGATCTCCTGGTTAATATCCGGCTCCATAAGGTGAAAGATGTTGCCCTGTGTAAATTCATAGGGCTGCGTGGTCAGGCCGTACTGCACAAACCAGTAGGTGTCGAGGTCCACGCCACGGCGTGTGTACTTCGCCAGTGCTGGCTCCAGTGAGAGAACGCCGCCGAGCCGGTTGGTGCGCTTTTCCAGATAGGCGTTACCGAATACCAGATAATCCTGAACGAAACGGGCAAAAGCCTGCTGGCTGAGCAGGCGGTGCGGGATGTACGTACTGCTGAGAATGTCACGTTTAACCGCTATCGGTGAGCTGTGATGCACAGCGGCGCGGTAGGTTCGCGCCAGCCCGTCAAAGCTTACTGGCGGCTCATACCATCTGTCCATCTGTACGCATTCCACATAGTCCAGCAGCTCGCGGCGGTCCAGCACCGGGATCGGGTCACCAAAGCTGAAAGCCTCGGCAGTTACGCCTGCGTTTTCAGGCGCCGTAGCTTCTGTTGGCGTTGAGCTGGTTAAGGCTTCGGGTTCACTCATCAAAAAATCTCCACAATATTGCTGGTATTGGCGGATTCGCCCTGCAGCGGTTCGTTAAACAGTGCGTGCATCGTTGCCCAGGCCAAATCTGCGTGGCTGGCTTCTTCGCTGCGGCTGGCTTCGTAGGTAGGGCGGTTGCCGCTGGCGGTGGTGGCCCGGCGGATAGCCATAAAGGACTGCGCGATGTCAGTGTGTCCGGCATCAAACTCCAGACGGCGGTGGCTGATGATGTCGTAGGCCTTGAGCACCAGGGCGTTTTTGACGTTGGGGTTGTAGACAAACTCCCGCACGGCAGGAAAGAACGCTTTCACGTTCTCGTAGACACCGTGACCGACGCCGGTCGAGTCGATGCCGATATAGGTCACGTTGTACTGCTGCGTCAGTTTTTTAATGGCGTCAGCCTGGGCGCGGAAGTCCATCCCGCGCCACTGGTGTCGCTCCAGAATGCGGAACTTGCCGCCCGGCACGGTTGGCGGTGCCACCACCACGCACCCGGCGCTGTCACCGTTCTGCGTGCCTTTCGCCGGGTCGTATCCGATCCAGACTTCGCGCCAGCCAAACGGGCGCAGCGCCAGAGCCTGAAAATCGGTCCAGACTTCCCAGCTGTCCACCATGCACGCCTGCAGTTCGCTGAGCGGGAATACTGACGCCAGATCGTCAATAAATTCGCACATCAGCAGGTTCTGGTATTCGTCCGGGCTGTACTCCATGCGCAGCTGGTCGAGGTCGAACAGGTTACAGCCGCCGCGCACCGCATCCTCCACGGTGACGATCTGGCGGTACTGTCCGTCAGGGCAGAGCAGGCCGCGCGCAAGGTTGCTGTGGGTCAGGTCAATATCCACTTTGTCCGCTTTGGCACGGCCCCGGTTAAACAGCGCGCCGGACCAGAACGGATAGGCACTGTGGGTCAGGCTGGACGGCGTGGAGAAGTAGGTTTGTCGCCATTTCTTGTGAATGGCCATACCGGAGGCAACCTTGCGCAGATCCTGGAATTTCGGTATCCAGAAATATTCATCAAGGTACAGATTGCCGTGGTAGCTCTGCGCCGTGCGGGCGTTTGTGCCGAGGAAGTACAGGCACGCGCCGTTGCTGAGCGTCATCGGGTCGCCTTTCAGTTCAACATCCACCTCTTTTGCAAAGTCGATGATGTACTGCTTAAAGACGTGCGCCTGCGCCTTACTGGCTGAGAGGAAGATCTGGTTGCGCCCGGTGGTGATGGCATCAATCAGCGCTTCGCGGGCAAAAAAGTATGTTGCCCCAATCTGACGTGATTTAAGCAGGTTGCGAATGCGGTGTTTTACGCCTGCCTGCCACCAGTGGCGCTGATATTCAAACATGCCGTTGCGGAAGATTTCTTCCAGCTTTTCGGTCTGTTCATCGGTGAAAACATTCTTTTCGGGCTGGCGGCGCGGCCCTTTGTTACGGTTGGCAACTTTCGGGTTTAAGTCTGCTTCGTTGCCGCCATCGTTAAATTTACCGATCCGGGCGTGGCGCTCTGACTGGCGCGCCAGCAGGTCAATTTCCTTGAAGTCTTTCCCTTCTTTCTGCTCCTTCATAATGAGCTGGCAGTAACGTGCGGCGGTGGTGAGCTGCATCTGATCCAGCGGCCCATAGTCGCCCCACTTGTCGCGCTTCTTCCAGCTGTGAACGGTTGCAACTTTCTCGCCCAGCATTTCAGCAATGCGGGCTACGCGGTATCCCTGAAAGTACAGCAGCATGGCCTGCCGACGGGGATCGAGGTCTGCGGGGGTCAGTGTCGTGTTCATGGCCCAAACATACGGCCTTGGATGGAGGCTTTCCCCGGCTGCGGTTTGTGTGGTTTACCGTACAAATACAGCGCGTTGTCTCACTCCCCCCATCACCGCAAACATAAGGCTCCAGTAAGTTATTTCTAACGGAGCACGGCTCATGACAGTGAAAGCAAAGCGTTTCCGTATCGGGGTGGAAGGTGCCACCACTGACGGGCGCGAGATCCAGCGTGAATGGCTGGTACAGATGGCTGCCAGCTACAACCCGACGGTCTATACCGCGCTGATTAACCTTGAGCACATCAAGTCTTATCTGCCGGACAGCACCTTTAACCGCTACGGCAGGGTGACGGGGCTGGTTGCAGAAGAAATCCAGGACGGCCCACTGGCGGGCAAGATGGCGCTTTATGCCGATATCGAACCCACGGACGCCCTGGTGGAACTGGTGAAGAAAGGCCAGAAGCTTTTCACCTCCATGGAGGTCAGCACGAAGTTTGCCGACACCGGCAAAGCCTATCTTGTGGGGCTGGGTGCGACGGACGATCCTGCGAGCCTGGGCACCGAAATGCTGGCTTTCAGCGCCAGTGCAGCACATAACCCGCTGGCAAACCGTAAGCTGAACCCTGAAAACCTGTTTTCGGAAGCGGTTGAAACGCTGATTGAACTGGAAGAAGCCCAGGACGAAAAGCCGTCCCTCTTTGCCCGCGTCACCGCGCTGTTCACCAAAAAAGAGCAGACCGACGATGCGCGATTCTCTGATGTGCATAAAGCCGTGGAGCTGGTCGCTACTGAGCAGCAGATCCTGAGCGAGCGCACTGACAAATCCCTGTCCGATCAGGACCAGCGCCTTTCTGAGCTGGAGTCCTCCCTGCAGGAGCAGCAGACCGCCTTTGCCGAGTTACAGCAGCAGCTGAGCCGTGAAGACAGCCGCAAAGATTACCGCCAGCGCGCGCCGGGCGGTGACGCACCGGCAGGCACCCTGACCAATTGCTGATGGAGCATAAAACCCGATGAAAAAGAAAACCCGCTTTGCCTTTAACGCTTACCTGCAGCAACTGGCGCGCCTGAACGGTGTGGAAGTTGAAGAACTGTCCAGCAAGTTTACCGTGGAGCCGTCCGTGCAGCAGACGCTGGAAGACCAGATCCAGCAGTCCGCCGCTTTCCTGACGGTTATTAACATCACGCCGGTCACTGAGCAGTCCGGTCAGTTGCTGGGGCTGGGCGTTGGCAGCACCATTGCCGGAACCACCGATACCACCACCAAAGAGCGCGAGCCTACCGATCCGACGCTGATGGAAGACGTGGAATACAAATGCGAGCAGACCAACTTTGATACGGTGCTGACCTACGCAAAACTGGACATGTGGGCGAAATTCCAGGACTTCCAGGTGCGTATTCGCAACGCCATCGTCAAGCGTCAGGCGCTGGACCGCATCATGATCGGCTTTAACGGCGTGAAGCGCGCCAAAACCTCCAACCGTGCTGAAAATCCGCTGCTGCAGGACGTCAATAAAGGCTGGCTGCAGAAAATCCGCGAAGACGCGCCGGATCACGTCATGGGCAGCAAAACCGCAGAAGACGGCACCACTACTGCAGAACCAGTAAAAGTAGGTCCGGGTGGTAAGTATGTAAATCTTGACGCGGTGGTGATGGATACCGTCAACGAGCTGATCGATGTGGAGTATCAGGATGATGACGAGCTGGTTGTTGTCTGCGGACGTGAACTGCTGTCTGACAAGTATTTCCCGCTGGTCAACAAAGAGCAGGACAACAGCGAGAAAATCGCCGCCGATCTGATCATCAGCCAGAAACGCATGGGCGGCCTGCAGGCTGTGCGCGCGCCTTTCTTCCCGGCAAATGCCCTGCTGATCACCCGTCTGGATAACCTGTCCATCTACTGGCAGGAAGATACCCGCCGCCGTTCAGTTATCGACAACCCGAAACGCGACCGGATTGAAAACTTTGAATCCGTCAACGAGGCGTATGTGGTCGAGGACTACCGCTGCGCGGCGCTGGTAGAAAACATCGAAATCGGTGATTTCAGCGCGCCTGCCGCACAGGAAAGTGGGGAATAACGCATGAGCCTGAGTCCCGCACGGCAGCACCGCCTGCGCATTCAGGCTGAACAGGCCGCCCGTGAGGGCGGCAGTGTTCGCCATGCGTCGGGCTATGACCTGATGCTGCTGCAGCTGGCAGAAGACCGCCGCCGCCTCAAGGGCGTCCAGTCCACGGTGAAAAAGGCGGAAATCAAGGTGGAACTGCTGCCGAAATATTCCGCCTGGGCGGAGGGCGTGCTGGCTGCCGGAGGTGCGCAGCAGGATGACGTGCTGATGTACGTGATGCTGTGGCGTATTGACGCCGGTGATTATGCCGGTGCGCTCGAAATCGGGCGCCATGCGCTGCGCCATGGCTGGGTGATGCCTCTGGGCAACCGTAACGTGCAGACCGTGCTGGCAGAAGAAATGGCAGACGCGGCGCAAAGCGCTCTGCTTGCCGTTGCCGGTTTTGATGCCGATCTGCTTCTGCAGACGCTGGACCTGACCACCGATCTGGATATGCCGGACCAGTCGCGGGCGCGCCTGCATAAAGCCATCGGCGCTGTACTGAGCGAAAGCAACCCGGCGTCTGCCCTGAATCACCTTAACCATGCGCTGCAGCTTGATCCCCGCTGCGGTGTGAAAAAAGAAAAGCAGCAGCTGGAGCGCAGACTGCGCAATGACAGCCGCTAACGAACGTGCCCCGCGCACGGGCGGCACGGGATGGCGAAAGGCACTGCCACATCAAAATTCCGTCCACCGCCCACTTATTCAGGAGAAAGCTGCATGAAGTTTGTTGCGCCAGAACAGGCACCGGAACAGGCGGAGGTCATCAAAAATACGCCGTTCTGGCCTGATGTGGATCTGTCGGAATTTCGCAGTGTGATGCGCACTGACGGCACGGTGACGCCGCCACGTTTAAAGCAGGTCGTGCTGACGGCAATTTCTGAGGTTAACGCTGAGCTGTTCGACTTCCGCAACCGTCAGCAGATGCTGGGCTGGCGGACACTTGCTGAGGTTCCCGCAGAAATGCTGGACGGCAAAAGCGAGCGTATCCGGCACTACCACAACGCTGTTTTCTGCTGGGCGCGCGCCGTGCTCAATGAGCGTTATCAGGACTATGACGCCACGGCGTCAGGTGTGAAGCGAGGGGAGGAGCTGGCGGAGGCCAGCGGCGATCTGTGGCGTGATGCCCGCTGGGCCATCAGCCGGGTGCAGGATGCACCGCACTGTACGGTGGAGCTTATCTGATGAAAGTGCGTGCGCATCAGTATGACACGGTGGACGCGCTTTGCTGGCGTCATTACGGGCGTACGCAGGGTGTTACTGAGCAGGTTCTGCAGGCAAATCCGGGGCTGGCTGAGTACGGCCCATTTTTACCGCACGGGCTGCAGGTGGAGCTGCCGGACATTACGGCGTCAACCACGGCGCAGACCGTCCAGTTATGGGACTGAATTATGACGCTTGAACGAATCAGCGCCTTTATCACTTACTGCATCGCCGTGCTGCTGGCATGGCTGGGCGATCTGTCGCTCAAGGATGCGTCAACGGTTGGCGGCGTACTGATTGGTGTGCTGATGCTGGCTATCAACTGGTACTACAAACACCAGTCTTTCAAATTGTTACGTGGCGGCAAAATTTCGCGGGGGGAATATGAATCCTTCAATCGTTAAGCGCTGCCTTGTCGGGGCGGTGCTGGCTATCGCCGCCACGCTGCCCGGTTTCCAGTCGCTTCATACCTCCGTCGAGGGGCTGAAACTGATTGCCGATTACGAGGGATGCCGCCTGCAGCCTTATCAGTGCAGTGCGGGCGTGTGGACTGACGGGATCGGCAATACGTCCGGTGTGGTGCCGGGCAAAACTATCACGGAACGGCAGGCGGCGCAGGGACTTATCACCAATGTGCTGCGCGTGGAGCGGGCGCTGGAAAAATGTGTGGTGCAGCCGGTGCCGCAAAAGGTCTATGACGCGGTGGTGTCGTTTGCTTTCAACGTGGGCACCGGCAACGCCTGCAGCTCCACGCTGGTTAAGTTGCTGAACCAGCGGCGCTGGGCGGATGCCTGCCATCAACTGCCGCGCTGGGTATATGTCAAAGGTGTGTTTAATCAGGGGCTGGACAACCGCCGCGCGCGGGAAATGGCCTGGTGCTTAAAAGGAGCATAACGGAATGAAAAAGAAAGTCATGAGCGTTTTTTTCCAGCTGGCATGGGCTGCGCTGTTGGTTATCAGCCTGCTGTATCCGCGCAGCGTTGCGCCGGTTCTGGTTGGTGCGTCTGTCTGGGTATCATGCTTCCTCGCCTGGCTGCTTGCTGCGCTGTGCGCTGTGGGGTGGTTCGCCGGAGATCGGGCGCGCGATGAGGTCAGGGCGGCATTGCTGAAATTCAGGGCGCACCCCGTAAAACCCGTGCGTACATGGGTAATCAGGCTGCTTATTGTTCTGTGCCTGGCGTTTTCTGGATGGGTGATCACCCTGGTGTTTTACCTGCTGACGCTGGTTCTGTATCAGATTGCCCGCGCGCCGCTTCATGAGCCGATGGCGGCCTGATGCGTGCGCTGGCGGTAGTGCTGGCGCTGGCACTTGCGGCGCTGGGCTGGCAGTCGTGGCGGCTTAACAATGCCAGCCACACTATCGAGACGCAGGGCGCGGCGCTGAAAAGCAAAACGCAGGAGCTGACGAAGAAAAACAGCCAACTGATCGGCCTGTCCATTCTGACCGAAACCAACAGCCGGGAGCAGGCGCGGCTTTATGCGGCAGCGGAACAGACCACCGCACTTCTGCGCAGCCGCCAGCACCGGATCGAGGAACTGAAACGTGAAAACGAGGATTTGCGCCGCTGGGCTGATACTCCTTTGCCTGCTGACATTATCCGGCTGCGGGAGCGTCCGGCCCTCGCCGGAGGTGCAGCTTACCGTGAGTGGCTGTCCCAGAGTGACGCAGTGCCGTCTGGAAAGGTCAGCGCCGCGCAGTAACGGCGATCTGAACGCGGTGCTGGATGAAACCGAGGCCGCCTGGGCGGTCTGTGCTGACAAAGTGGACACGATTATTGCGTGTCAGGAGCGAGACAGTGAACAAACCGCAGTCCTTACGCAGCGCCCTGAATAAAGCGGTTGCTTATGTCCGCGACAACCCGGACAAGCTGCACCTTTTCGTTGATAACGGCTCACTGGTGGCAACCGGTGCCAGCTCTATGTCATGGGAATACCGCTACACCCTGAACGTGGTGATCGAGGATTTCAGCGGCGACCAGAATCTGCTGATGGCTCCTGTGCTGCTGTGGCTAAGTGCCAGCCAGCCGGACGCCATCAACAACCCGGAGCTGCGCGAAAAACTGTTCACCTTTGAAGTGGATATTCTGCGCAACGATGTGTGCGATATCAGCCTGAACCTGCAACTGACGGAGCGCGTGCTGGTCAGCACTAACGGCAGCGTGTCAAGCGTTGAAGCGGTGCCGGAGCCGGACGAACCCGAAGAAATGTGGACGGTGAAACGTGGATGAACTGCAGAGGGTGGACGACTGGCTGACGGCGCTACTGGCGAATCTGGAGCCTGCCGCGCGCAGCCGTATGATGCGGCAACTGGCGCAACAGTTGCGCCGGACGCAGCAGCAGAACATCAGGCTGCAGCGTAATCCTGACGGCAGCGGCTATGAGCCGCGCCGGGTGACAGCCCGCAGCAAGAAGGGACGCATCAAACGCCAGATGTTTGCAAAGCTTCGCACCACAAAATACCTGAAAACCACCGCCAGTGCGGACTCCGCCAGCGTGCAGTTTGATGGCAAGGTGCAGCGCATTGCCCGTGTTCACCATTATGGCCTGCGGGATCGCGTCAGCCGAAAAGGCCCGGAGGTTCGCTACGCAGAGCGCCGCCTGCTGGGCGTGAATGAAGAAGTGGAAACCGTCACCCGTGACACCATGCTGCGCTGGCTGGCGGGGTGATCTTTGTGCCACCGCTGGTACAAGCGCCCGCGCTGCCTCCCTTTTCCCTCTGATGGCAACCTTTCGTTATGAATGCACAACTGACCGAAATTATGCGCCTTATCACCAACCTGATCCGCACCGGCACCGTGACCGAAGTGGACCGGGAAAACTGGCTGTGCCGGGTGAGAGTGGGCGAGCTTGAAACCAACTGGATTAACTGGCTGACGCTGCGTGCCGGTGGTGCCCGTACATGGTGGTGTCCGTCGCCGGATGAGCAGGTGGTGGTGCTGAGCATGGGGGGCAATCTGGAAACAGCTTTTGTGCTGCCCGCCATCTACTCCAATCAGTTTCCGCCGCCGTCGGATTCGGTGGACGGTTGCGTGACGGAGTACCCGGACGGGGGATGGTTTGAGTATGAACCCGCCACCGGACGATGGCATGTCAGGGGCATCAAATCCATGGTGATCGAGGCATCAGACAGCGTCACCTACAAAACCGGTGAGTTTGTGGTGGAGGCTGACACCACGCGCATTAACAGCGAGGTGGTGATCAATGGTGGCGTCACCCAGGGCGGTGGCGCGATGAGTTCCAACGGGATCGTTGTTGATGACCATGAGCATACTGGTGTTCTGAAAGGCGGCGCTAACACCGGAGGTCCGGTATGACATTGTATATCGGTATGAGCAGGAATGACGGGCAGGCCATTGCAGATACAGACCATCTGCGCCAGTCGGTGCGGGATATTCTGCTGACGCCGCAGGGCAGCCGTCTTGCCCGCCGGGAATATGGCTCCCTGCTGTCTGCCCTGATTGACCAGCCGCAGAACCCGGCGCTGCGCCTGCAGATTATGGCTGCGGTCTATGTGGCCCTGAGTCGCTGGGAGCCACGTCTTACGCTGGACTCCATCACCATCAACGGCAATTTTGACGGCTCTATGGCGGTTGAGCTTACCGGACACAGCAATAACGGCGCGCCAGTTTCCCTTTCCGTATCAACAGGAGCAGACAATGGCAGTCATTGATCTTTCCCAACTACCGCCGCCGCAGATTGTGGACGTGCCGGACTTTGAGGCATTGCTGGCAGAACGCAAGGCCGCCTTTGTAGCCCTTCATCCGGCTGATGAACAGGAGGCTGTTATGCGCACGTTAGCGCTGGAGTCAGAACCTGTCACTAAACTGCTGCAGGAAAATACTTACCGCGAAATCCTGCTGCGCCAGCGTATTAATGAGGCTGCGCAGGCGGTCATGGTGGCCTATTCCATGGGAAATGACCTTGAACAACTGGCAGGTAACTGCAACGTGAAGCGCCTGACAGTAGTCCCTGCCGATAATGACGCGGTGCCGCCGGTCGCCGCAGTGATGGAAAGTGATGAAGCATTACGCCAGCGCATTCCTGCAGCATTTGAGGGGCTGTCCGTTGCAGGGCCGACGGGAGCCTATGAGTTCCACGCCAGAAGTGCCGACGGGCGCGTGGCTGATGCCAGCGCAACCAGTCCTGCACCGGCTGAGGTGGTGCTTACCGTACTGAGCCGCGAGGGTGATGGTACGGCAGGGGCTGACCTGCTGGCAGTGGTTGAACAGGCGCTTAACAGTGAAAAGGTTCGCCCGGTGGCAGACCGCCTGACGGTGCGCAGCGCTGAAATTATTCCGTACAGCGTGGACGCGACGATCTTCCTTTATCCTGGGCCGGAGGCTGAGCCGGTGATGGCAGAAGCAAAAGCCAGTCTGCAGAAATACATCGCCAGTCAGACGCGGCTGGGACGTGATATCCGCCGCAGCGCCATTTATGCCGCGTTGCACGTGGAGGGCGTCCAGCGTGTGGAGCTGACGTCCCCGCAGGGTGATGTGGTGCTGGATAAGACGCAGGCGGCATCCTGTACTGAATGGAGCGTCACCAACGGGGGCACGGATGAATAGCCTGTTGCCGCCGGGTTCGTCGCCGCTTGAGCGCCGACTGGCGCAGACCTGCAGCGGGATTTCCGATCTGCAGGTATCGCTGCGAGATTTGTGGAATCCGGCAACCTGTCCGATCAGATTCCTGCCCTATCTGGCCTGGGCGTTTTCTGTTGACCGCTGGGATGAAAGCTGGACAGAAAGCGTCAAGCGCCGCGTTGTGCAGGACGCGTTTTATATCCATCAGCACAAGGGGACAACCAGCGCCGTGCGGCGCGTGGTGGAGCCGTTCGGCTTTCTGATCCGCATCATTGAGTGGTGGCAGACTGGCGAAACACCGGGGACGTTCCGTCTGGATATTGGCGTGCAGGACCAGGGCATAACAGAAGAAACCTATCTGGAGCTGGAGCGTCTGATCGGTGATGCCAAACCGTGCAGCCGTCATCTGGTTGGCATGTCCATCAACCTGCAGACAGGCGGCCCGTATTTTGTGGGTGCAGCCACTTATACCGGCGAAGAAATCACGATCTACCCGTATATAAACGAAACCATTATTTCCGGCGGCACCGCTTATGAGGGCGGCGCGGTCCATGTTATTGACACGATGAGAGTGAACCCATGAGCGCAAAATTTTATACCTTGCTGACGGATATCGGCGCGGCGAAACTGGCAAGCGCCGCTGCGCTCGGTGTCCCACTAAAAATTACCCATATGGCGGTGGGCAGTGGTGGCGGTGTGCTGCCCACACCCAACGCGCAACAGACCGCGTTAGTGGCTGAGGAACGCCGCGCAGCGCTGAATATGCTGTATATCGACCCACAGAACAGCAGCCAGATTATTGCTGAGCAGGTGATCCCGGAAAATGAGGGCGGGTGGTGGATCCGTGAAGTCGGCCTGTTTGATGAAACAGGTGCGCTGATTGCTGTGGGAAACTGCCCGGAGAGCTACAAGCCGAAGCTGGCGGAGGGCAGCGGACGCACGCAGACCGTGCGAATGGTACTGATTACCAGCAGCACCGATAACATCACCCTGAAAATTGACCCCGCTGTGGTTCTGGCAACCCGCAAATATGTGGATGACAAGGTGCTGGAACTTAAGGTGTATGTGGATGACCTGATGGCAAAGCATCTTGCTGCTGTTGATCCTCATTCGCAGTATGCACCAAAAGACAGTCCGACTCTGACAGGCATGCCTAAAACGCCAACGCCACCGGCAGGAAACAACAGCACCCTGATTGCCAGTACAGCCTTTGTACAGGCCGCTATTCTTGCCCTGATAGGTGGCGCACCGGCAACGCTGGATACGCTGAAAGAAATTGCGGCAGCTATCAATAATGACCCGAATTTCAGTACCACCATTAACAATGCGTTGGCACTGAAAGCACCACTGGCAAGCCCAGCCCTGACCGGAACGCCAACGGCTCCGACTGCGGCGCAGACTGTGAACAATACGCAGATTGCCACTACAGCATTTGTGAAGGCAGCTATTGCCGGGCTGGTTGGTTCATCGCCGGAGGCGCTGGACACACTGAATGAACTGGCAGCTGCGCTGGGGAATGATCCTAACTTTGCGACAACAGTGATGAACGCGCTGGCGGGGAAACAGCCCCTCGATGCCACTTTGACTAACCTCAGCGGGAAAAGTGTTTCAGCCCTTCTACAATACCTTGGTTTGGGAGAAGG
>NZ_JAOWHE010000083.1:0-6696 GCF_030332765.1 Citrobacter sp. Cpo071
GGGAACAAAAGGCAGGTCCCCGCAAAACGTCAAAACCGCGGCTCCCGAAACTCAACAGATGATGGGGGCTGAAAACATCAACAGAAGGAGACACATCATGGCAGTTCGTGGCATTAACAAGGTCATTCTTGTCGGTCGTCTGGGAAAAGATCCGGAAGTCCGTTACATCCCAAACGGGGGCGCAGTGGCAAACCTGCAGGTGGCCACGTCAGAAAGCTGGCGTGACAAACAGACGGGGGAGATGCGGGAGCAGACAGAATGGCATCGCGTGGTGCTGTTCGGCAAGCTCGCGGAAGTGGCTGGTGAATATCTGCGCAAGGGCGCGCAGGTCTACATCGAGGGGCAACTCCGTACCCGTAGCTGGGAAGATAACGGTATCACCCGTTACGTCACTGAAATTCTTGTTAAGACCACGGGCACCATGCAGATGCTGGGACGTGCCGCAGGTACTCAGACTCAGCCGGAAGAGGCGCAACAGTTCAGCGGTCAGCCTCAGCCGGAATCACAGCCGGAACCGAAAAAAGGTGGCGCGAAAACGAAAGGCCGTGGACGTAAGGCCGCGCAGCCGGAGCCTCAGCAGCCGTCTGAACCCGCGTATGACTTCGATGACGACATTCCGTTCTAACGAAAGACAGTGACAACCGCCCCGTCCAGTGCGGGGCATCACCGGAGATATGAGGATGAGCGAATATTTCAGAATATTTCAGGGGCTGCCTGACGGCTCCTTTACCCGCGAACAGGCTGAAGCCGTTGCCGCACAGTACCGGAATGTCTTTATCGAGGATGATCAGGGAACGCATTTTCGCCTGGTTGTCCGCAATAACAGTGGCCTGGTCTGGCGTACCTGGAATTTTGAGGACGGTGCCGGGTACTGGATGAACCATGTCATCCGGAATTTCGGCATTCTTAAGTAAGAGAGGTGCCGGACGGGAACGCGTCCGGCAGACATACAACCATCCCGGTCAAAGGAGAAATATATGTCAGTTACAGAGTCTAAGACAAAAACGGAGCGTAAATCCAGCCGTAAACCTGCAAAAACGCAGGAAACAGTCCTGTCTGCCCTGCTGGAGCAGACGGAGGAAGTGAGCGTGTCGCTGGCCTCGCTGATTAAATCACCGCTGAATGTGCGCACGGTGCCGTATTCCGCAGAGTCCGTCAGCGAACTGGCGGAGTCCATTAAGGGCGTTGGCCTGTTGCAGAATCTGGTTGTTCATGCCCTGCCTGGTGACCGCCACGGTGTCGCCGCAGGTGGTCGCCGACTGGCAGCACTCAACATGCTGGCAGAGCGTGGCATCCTTCCGGCTGACTGGCCTGTACGCGTGAAGGTTATTCCGCAGGAGCTGGCGACGGCTGCATCAATGACTGAAAACGGTCAGCGTCGGGATATGCACCCTGCCGAACAGATTGCCGGATTCCGCGCAATGGCGCAGGAAGGCAAAACACCTGCACAAATCGGTGATTTGCTGGGCTATTCACCCCGCCACGTTCAGCGAATGCTGAAACTGGCTGACCTTGCGCCTGTCATCCTCGATGCGCTGGCAGAAGACCGCATCACCACCGAACACTGTCAGGCGCTGGCGCTGGAGAACGACACCGCGCGTCAGGTGCAGGTGTTTGAAGCCGCCTGTCAGTCGGGATGGGGCGGTAAACCGGAAGTACAGACCATTCGTCGTCTGGTGACCGAAAGTGAAGTGGCGGTGGCGGGGAACAGTAAATTCCGCTTCGTGGGGGCTGATGCCTTCTCGCCAGACGAACTGCGCACCGATTTGTTCAGCGACGACGAAGGTGGCTATGTGGACTGCGTGGCGCTCGATGCCGCCCTGCTGGAAAAACTCCAGGCTGTCGCAGAGTTCCTTCGGGAAGCCGAAGGCTGGGAATGGTGCGCCGGACGCATGGAGCCTGTCGGTGAGTGCCGTGAGGATGCCGGAACATACCGCTGTCTGCCGGAGCCGGAAGCGGTGCTGACGGAGGCGGAAGAAGAACGTCTGAACGAACTGATGACGCGTTACGACGCGCTGGAAAACCAGTGTGAGGAATCTGACCTGCTGGAAGCAGAAATGAAGCTGATGCGCTGCATGGCGAAGGTCAGGGCGTGGACGCCGGAGATGCGTGCCGGAGGTGGAGTGGTGGTGTCCTGGCGTTATGGCAACGTGTGTGTCCAGCGTGGTGTGCAGTTGCGCAGTGAGGATGACGTGGCTGACGACGCTGACCGTACGGAACAGGTGCAGGAGAAAGCGTCAGTGGAGGAAATCAGTCTGCCACTGCTGACGAAAATGTCTTCCGAACGCACGCTGGCAGTCCAGGCAGCACTGATGCAGCAACCGGACAAATCCCTGACACTGCTGGCATGGACGCTCTGCCTGAATGTGTTTGGCAGCGGAGCGTACAGTAAACCAGCACAAATCAGCCTGGAATGTAAACATTATTCGCTGACCAGCGATGCGCCATCGGGGAAGGAAGGTGCCGCATTCATGGCGCTGATGGCAGAAAAAGCCCGTCTTGCTGCCCTGTTACCGGAGGGATGGTCACGGGACATGACGACATTCCTGTCACTCAGTCAGGAGGTGCTGTTATCCCTGCTCAGTTTCTGCACCGCATGCAGCCTTAACGGTGTCCAGACCCGTGAGTGTGGTCACACGTCACGCAGTCCGCTTGACACGCTGGAAACCGCCATCGGCTTTCACATGCGAGACTGGTGGCAGCCGACAAAAGCAAACTTCTTCGGACACCTGAAAAAGCCGCAGATTATCGCAGCCCTGAATGATGCCGGACTGTCCGGTGCCGCACGGGATGCAGAGAAGATGAAGAAAGGTGATGCGGCTGAACATGCAGAGCACCATATGAAAGACAACCGCTGGGTGCCTGGCTGGATGTGTGCACCACATCCACAGACAGATACCACTGAACGCACTGATAACCTGGCTGATGCCGCCTGATGAACAACCACACCGCCCCGCCGGAGACGGGGCGGCAGCAAGGGAGATACTGTGATGAAAACTGAACTGACCCTGAATGTATTACAGACCATGAGCGCACAGGAATATGAAGATATCCGGGCTGCCGGAAGTGATGAACGTCGTGAGCTGACACACGCCGTGATGCGGGAACTGGATGCGCCGGACAACTGGACGATGAACGGCGAGTACGGCAGCGAGTTTGGCGGATTTTTCCCCGTCCAGGTCCGTTTCACGCCTGCCCACGAACGTTTTCACCTGGCGTTATGTTCACCGGGCGATGTCTCTCAGGTCTGGGTGCTGGTTCTGGTGAATGCCGGTGGTGAGCCGTTTGCGGTGGTTCAGGTGCAGCGGCGGTTTGCACCGGAAGCCGTCAGCCATTCACTGGCACTGGCGGCGTCACTGGATGCGCAGGGGTACAGCGTTAATGACATCATCCATATCCTGATGGCGGAAGGAGGTCAGGCATGAGCGTACGTTCACAGGCACTGGTTCCCCTCTGCACAGAGCAACAGGCCGCATGGCAGGCGGTGGCGGAGACAGAAAAACGCCGCCATCAGGGTAACACGCTGGCGGAATATCCGTATGCGGGGGCGTTTTTCCGCTGTCTGAACGGAAGCCGCAGGATATCGCTGTCTGACCTGCGATTTTTCATGCCGTCCCTGACCGCAGAAGAACTGCACGGCAACCGTCTTCAGTGGCTGTATGCCGTCGATGTGCTGATTGAAACACAGGGCGAGGTCTGCCTCCTTCCCCTTCCCGGTGATGCAGCAGAGCGGTTGTTTCCGTCGGTGCGGTTTCGTGTCAGGGAACGCAGTCGCCATAAATCCGCACTGGTCATGCAGAAGTACAGCCGTCAGCAGGCGAGGGAGGCAGAGCAGAAAGCCCGTGCGTACCAGGCGCTGGTCGCTCAGGCTGAAATCGAACTGGCATTCCATTCGCCGGAAACAGTCGGAAGCTGGCATGCACGCTGGAGTGACCGGGTGGCAGAGCATGACCTGGAAACCCTGTTCTGGCAGTGGGGCGAGCGTTTTCCGTCACTGACCGGGATGGAACGCTGGCAGTGGCAGGATATGCCATTCTGGCAGGTCATCGCAGAGGCTGGTATGGCGGCAAGGGAGGCCGGTCACGCTGTCCGTGAGATGGAGCGGTGGATGGTCCCGAACAAACTCCGGGAGGTGGCGTGATGCAGAACGCCAGACACCCGAAAACACACAGGGAACTTTGTGAACTGGCCTGCCGTTTTCTCCGCAACAACGGCTTTAAGGTGGTGTTCAGTGACCGTTTTCACGCATGGACGTCCTGCGGTGAACATCCTGATGCCCTGGGCTTCCGTAACGGAGCGTCATGTCTCATTGAGGTGAAATGCTCACGGTCTGATTTCCTGGCTGACCGGAAAAAGGTGTTCCGGTCAGAGCCGGAAAAGGGCATGGGAGACTGGCGTTTTTATCTCTGCGAGCCGGGGGTGATTACCGTGGCCGATTTACCGGCGGGCTGGGGGTTGCTGTATGCGATTAACGGGCGGGTCAGGAAAGTACATGGCTGGCCCGGAAATCATCAGTGGGTGGTTACGGTCGCGAAACCGTTCAGGGCAAACAAACAGGCTGAATGCGATTATCTGTTCAGTGCTCTGCGTCGGCTGGAAATCCGGGGCGTGACGGAGAACGGTGCAGATGCTGACAGGGTGCAGACATATGGGCTATGATGTGCCCGGCGCTTGAGGCTTTTTGCCTCATGACGTGAAGGTGGTTTGTTACCGTGTTGTGTGGCAGAAAGCAGAAAGCCCCGTAGTTAATTTTCATTAACCCACGAGGCCCACTGTATGTCTAACCAACACCAGTATGGCCTCTTACCGTGCAAATTGCAAGGAGGAGTAAACCATGAAACTACCGGGAAACGCCCTTATCTGGTGCGTATTAATCGTGTGCTGCACGTTGTTGATATTCACACTCCTGACCCGGAATCGCCTGTGCGAAGTCCGGCTGAAGGACGGATACAGGGAAGTTACGGCAACAATGGCTTACGAATCCGGCGGTAAGTAGCAACCTGGAGGCGGGCGCAGGCCCGCCTTTTCAGGGCTGATGCTGGTCTGACTGCACTGAAGCGCCTTTATAAAGGGGCTGCTGGTTCGCCGGTGGCCCCTTTCTCCTTGCTGGCATTGTGCGGGCATGAACAACCAGACTGCCAGGAAGGCCGTTTCCCTCCGGGAACGGGGAAGAACGCGCGCCTGCGGCGCCCGTTCTTTTCCCCCGCCTTCTCTGTTTATGACCTGTCAGAAATCACATCCCTTCCCTTTGATTATTCTCTTTTTCCTCCTGTTCTGACTCTGATTACTGCTGCCCTGATTATTGTCTGTTTTGTTGTTCTCCTGGCTGTGTCTTTTCCGGGCGTCCCCCTGGCGGGCTTCCATCCCTGACGCGAAACCCCGGGCTTGCAGCGACCGTTCCGGTCGCGCCGCCTCTGTCGCGCCGTGGCCTGCGCTCCCTGCATCCCGGCAAAAGGCCGCCGGGATGTAAGGCGCAACGCCGTTTCGCAAACCGCGCTTCACGTCGTTGCGGCGGGTCCCTGCCCGTTGTTCTGTCCGGTGCCATTCACCTGTTTAAGCCCCTGTCGCCGGGGGCATAGACAGCCACAACCTGCCGCACTGACTGTCCAGGGTAAATGAACAGCCCACAAAATTTTTTACCTAAAACCCGGTAAAAAATTTTGCGTTCTGCCCAGGACAGGTGCGTCAGGTCGTGGCAGTGATGCCCCTTGCGGCGAAGGTTCTCAAAAAGGTGATGGTGAATACCGGAGGGAATAAAAGGCAGGTCCCCGCAAAACGTCAAAACCGCGGCTCCCGAAACTCAAAAGATGATGGGGGCAAAAAACAGAGGTGTATTAAAGATGGGCAGAAATATGTCAGCAGCACGTACCGATGGCTTTATTCGTAATATTCATTCCCGCAATCCCTTTGATGTTATCCGGGCTGATGTGGTGATCAGCAGGCTGGAAAAGCAGGCTCATTGGGGATGTGGTCTGCACTATGAAATTTATGAAGCGAATTTGTTTGATATGGCGATGAATCATCTTTCCCGGCTTCCTCTGAAGGATCGTCCGGTATTCATTGGTGCTGCTGCACGAAAGGGGCTTTTTCTGACGATGGAAGAAACCAGGCTGGCACGGGAAGCGAAAGATGCTCTGATGGCTGAACTTGCTCTGGAATACTGAAAATCGGGCCGCACCGTCGTCCCGGATAGTGCTGAAATATTTAATGTGGAGAGAATGGATGGGATATATCACATATGTTACAGATCAACGACCCGGTGAACCAGATATCCTGACCGGGAACACGTTTGCTGATCTGGAGATTTGTGATTCTGATGGGCATCTTCTGCTGAAAGTGTCTGCACCTGAAGCCGGCTGGACACACGAAAGCCTGAACCTTGTTCAGCCGCAGGAAGTGCAGGAGGGGAATGATGCATTTGATGCTTATCTGAATGGTATATGGATCGGTTCGACAGAGGTCTGAACAAATCACGCCAGCAGAAGACGTTGCTGGCGTCTTCTGCATTCCCGGGGAGCTGTCGCGCGGCATGTTTGCTTATACCCGTGCCCCGAGATGATTATTTGTCTGCGGGCCTGAAGACGCCGGGCAGGCGGGAGGATAAATGCCCGTCTGCCCGCGCCGGGAAAAGACAGCACGCCGGTGGCGCTGAAAGGGGCCGCGCTTACGCGCCGCCCCTTTCATTACGCGGATGTT
>NZ_JAOWHE010000084.1:0-385114 GCF_030332765.1 Citrobacter sp. Cpo071
AGGTGCTCAAAGTGAACGCTGCGCCCGCCGTTGTCGTTGAGAATCAGTTCCTCATCACGTATCTGTAAGCGGATATCGAAAGGTGCTTTCCAGCCGGGGCCGAAGATGCCGGCCGGTGCCGGGGTGCGAGTCCGGTAACTGCTGTAGGCGCGGGTGAGGACAAAGGGCAGCGGGCCGGGCAGGGCGAAATCGGTCTCACCGGGCAGGACCTTGGCGCCGAGGAGCGGGTTGACCGGGGAGCCGGAGGTGACGCCGCCGGGACACACCGAGCAGGCAACGCCGGTGGGGGCACCAATCATCACGCCCATGGCACCCTGGACAATCGGGCCGCCGAACTTCGTCATGTCGCCCGTCCGGGCTGCCGGTTTACCACCGCTCATCGCCAAATCCTTTTATTCTATCCATTGGTTTAAGCGGTAAAAGATAAATGTGTTGAAGGCATAAAATAAAGTCACCAAAGCTTCGGAATATAAAAATGAGAATATATTTAGATAAGAAAAATCAATGGGATGTGTTTATTCATTTGAGGGGCCATTAGAGATACAAGCCGAAAGTTAGCTGAGAGTACTCTCCTTACTTATTTCCCTTTCTTAGTGATCTACTTCACCTTTTAAACCTGGTTGCCGAATTTTGTTATTTACTCTGACAAAAAATTGCCACGATGAGGGCAGTTTTAGCGGAGGCGGTGAGCAATGGAAAAAGAACGCATTATTCAGGAATTTGTGCCGGGGAAACAGGTCACGCTGGCGCATCTCATTGCGCACCCCGGCGAAGAACTGGCGAAAAAGATCGGCGTTCCCGAAGCGGGTGCCATCGGCATCATGACGCTGACGCCAGGTGAAACCGCGATGATTGCCGGTGATTTAGCCATGAAGGCGGCAGATGTACATATCGGTTTTCTCGATAGATTCAGCGGCGCACTGGTGATCTACGGTTCGGTAGGCGCAGTAGAAGAAGCGTTATTACAGACGGTAAGAGGTCTGGGTCGATTATTAAATTTCACTTTGTGCAACCTGACAAAAAGTTAATCAGAGGCGGCGATGAAACGTATTGCATTTGTCGGTACGGTGGGGGCGGGGAAAACAACGCTCTTTAATGCGCTACAGGGGAATTATTCCCTCGCCAGAAAAACACAGGCCGTGGAGTTTAATGAAAATGGCGATATCGATACGCCAGGGGAATATTTTAGCCATCCGCGCTGGTATCACGCCTTAATTACCACGCTGCAGGATGTCGATACGTTGATTTATATACACGCGGCAAATGACAAAGAAAGTCGCTTACCTGCCGGGCTGTTGGATATCGGCGCCAGTAAACGACAAATCGCCGTTATCAGTAAAACGGACATGCCGGATGCCGACGTCGCCGCAACGCGACAACTACTTCGCGGGATGGGGTTTCAGGAGCCGATTTTTGAGCTCAATAGCCATGACCCGCGCAGCGTGCAGCACCTGGTGGATTATCTGACTGAGCTCAGCCAAAAGGAGGAAAGGGCAGGTGAAAAAACTCATCACAGCTAACGATATTCGTGCGGCCCACGCACGCGGCGAACAGGAAATGTCGGTTGTTCTGCGCGCCAGCATCATCACCCCGGAGGCGCGCGAAGTTGCGGAGCTGCTGGGCGTTACCATCAGTGAATGCGATGAATCCGCGCCAACTGCTGCTGTACCGGCGGCGGTTGATGATGGCAAAACGGAAAGCCAGCGCATTCGCGAAACCATCATTGCGCAGTTACCGGAAGGGCAGTTTACCGAAAGCCTGGTCGCCCAGCTGATGGACAAAGTTATGAAGGAGAAGCAGTCGCTGGAGCAGGGCGGAATGCAGCCGAGCTTTAACTCGGTAACCGGCAAAGGCGGCGTCAAAGTCATCGACGGTAGCAGCGTGAAGTTTGGTCGTTTTGACGGCGCGCAGCCGCACTGCGTGGGCTTAACCGATCTGGTGACCGACCAGGACGGTAGCAGCATGGCCGCCGGGTTTATGCAGTGGGATAACGCCTTTTTCCCATGGACGCTGAACTACGACGAAATCGACATGATTCTGGAAGGCGAGCTGCACGTTCGCCACGAAGGCGAAACCATGATTGCAAAAGCCGGGGACGTCATGTTTATCCCGAAAGGTTCCAGCATCGAATTTGGTACGCCATCGACGGTGAAGTTTCTGTATGTGGCCTGGCCTGCGAACTGGCAGTCCTGCTAAGGCGGATGTATGAAGGATTTCATTACCGAAGCATGGCTCAGAGCGAATCATACGCTCAGCGAAGGGGCTGAAATTCATCTCCCCGCTGACGCTCGCCTGACGCCGTCTGCCCGGGAATTACTGGAAAGCCGACATCTGCGTATTAAGTTTATCGACGAGCAGGGCAGCCTGTTTATTGATGACGAAGAACAGCAGCCGCAGCCGGTGCATGGATTAACCAGCAGCGATACGCATCCACAGGCCAGCTGCGAACTGTGCCATCAACCGGTGGCGAAGAAACCGGACACCCTGACGCATCTGACGGCGGACAAGATGGTCGCCAAAAGTGACCCTCGGCTGGGATTTCGCGCCGCGCTGGACAGCACCATCGCCCTGGCTGTGTGGTTGCAGATTGAGATGGCAGAACCGTGGCAGCCGTGGCTGGCGGATATCCGCTCGCGCCTGGGCAATATTATGCGCGCTGACGCCATGGATGAGCCGCTGGCAGCACAAGCTGTCGTGGGGTTAAGTGACGAAGATTTACACCGTCTTTCTCATCAACCGCTGCGCTATCTGGACCACGACCACCTGGTGCCTGAAGCCAGCCACGGACGTGATTGCGCGCTGCTTAATCTGCTGCGTACCAAAGTCCGTGAAACGGAGACGGTGGCGGCCCAGGTGTTCATCACTCGCAGTTTTGAGGTTATGCGACCGGACATTATGCAGGCGCTCAACCGCCTTTCCAGTACGGTCTACGTGATGATGATTCTGAGCGTTGCGAAGCATCCGCTGACGGTTAACCAAATTCAACAGCGACTGGGGGAGAAGCAATGATCATTGAACGTGCTCGTCAACTCGCCCAACGCTCACCGGCACGGGTGGTGTTCCCGGATGCTCTGGATGTCCGGGTGCTGAAGGCGGCGAATTACCTGCATCAGCACGGTCTGGCACATCCCATTCTCGTTGCCAGTCCGTTTGCGCTGCGCCAGTTTGCCCTCAGTCACCGGGTGGCAATGGATGGCATTCAGGTTATCGATCCGCAAAGCAATCAGCCAATGCGCGAAGAGTTTGCGCTGCGCTGGCTGGCCCGCGCGGGAGATAAAACGCCTGCGGATGCGCTGGAAAAACTCAACGATCCGCTGATGTTCGCCGCTGCAATGGTCAGCGCGGGTAAAGCTGACGTCTGTATTGCGGGCAATCTCTCATCAACAGCGAACGTGCTGCGTGCCGGATTACGCATTATCGGGCTACAGCCTGGTTGTAAAACGCTGTCGTCAATTTTCCTGATGCTGCCGCAGTACCTTGGTCCGTCATTAGGTTTTGCCGATTGCAGCGTCGTGCCGCAGCCCACCGCCGCACAGCTTGCGGATATTGCGATTGCCAGCGCGCAGACATGGCAGGCGATCACAGGTGAAGAGCCGCGCGTCGCTATGCTGTCGTTTTCAAGTAATGGCAGTGCTCGCCATCCTAACGTCGCTAACGTGCAGCAGGCGACCGAGATCGTTCGTGAGCGTGCCCCGCAGCTTACCGTGGACGGAGAACTGCAATTTGATGCCGCCTTTGTTCCGGATGTCGCAGCGCAAAAAGCGCCCGCCAGTCCGTTAAAGGGCAATGCCAATGTGATGGTCTTCCCATCGCTCGAGGCAGGCAATATTGGCTACAAAATCGCTCAGCGTCTGGGAGGGTATCGCGCAGTAGGTCCGTTGATTCAAGGGCTTGCCGCACCGCTTCATGATCTCTCTCGTGGCTGTAGCGTACAGGAAATTATCGAACTGGCGTTGGTGGCAGCAGTGCCGCGCCAGACTGACGTGAGTCGTGAAAACGCCTCACAAACACTGGTTGTTTAGGTCCCGTTCTGGACCCCTTAATGAGAGGAAAACACAATGGAAGCATTAGGAATGATTGAAACCCGGGGCCTGGTTGCACTGATTGAGGCTTCTGACGCAATGGTTAAAGCGGCACGGGTGAAACTGGTTGGCGTGAAGCAGATCGGTGGCGGTCTGGTCACTGCCATGGTCCGTGGCGACGTAGCGGCATGTAAAGCTGCAACGGACGCAGGTGCTGCGGCTGCACAGCGTATTGGTGAGCTGGTTTCAGTACACGTGATCCCACGTCCGCACGGCGATCTGGAAGAAGTGTTCCCGATCAGCTTTAAAGGCGACAGCAACGACATGTAAGTCGTCCATGTGACGCCACAGACTTCATTGCTGGCGTCACCCTCTCTCCTTTTCACATTACCTTCTGCGGAGGGTAGGGGGAGGTTTTACCTGAAATATGCCACGGAGGCGCGTATGAAACTGGCAATCGTTACAGGACAAATTGTTTGTACCGTACGCCATCAGGGGCTCGCGCACGACAAGTTGCTGATGGTGGAAATGATTGACGCCCAGGGAAATCCCGACGGGCAATGTGCTGTTGCTATCGACAGCATCGGGGCGGGAACCGGAGAGTGGGTGCTGCTGGTCAGCGGAAGCTCCGCCCGTCAGGCGCACCGGAATGAATCATCGCCTGTCGATCTGTGCGTGATTGGCATTGTCGATGAAGTGGTGGCAGGTGGTCAGGTGATCTTCCATAAATAAGGCAGAAAATCATGAATCAACAGGATATTGAACAGGTCGTGAAAGCGGTACTGCTGAAAATGAAAGACAGCAGCCAACCCGTCAGTGCCGTTCAAGAAATGGGCGTTTTTGCCTCCCTGGATGACGCAGTGGCGGCAGCAAAACTGGCCCAGCAGGGGTTGAAAAGCGTCGCCATGCGCCAACTGGCTATCACGGCTCTACGTGAGGCGGGCGAAAAGCACGCCAGAGAATTAGCGGAACTTGCCGTCACTGAAACCGGCATGGGACGCGTCGAAGATAAATTTGCCAAAAACGTGGCGCAGGCGCGCGGCACGCCGGGTGTGGAATGCCTGTCTCCACAGGTTCTGACCGGCGATAACGGTCTGACGCTGATTGAAAACGCACCGTGGGGCGTGGTGGCCTCGGTAACCCCATCCACCAACCCGGCCGCGACCGTCATTAACAACGCTATCAGCCTGATTGCCGCTGGTAACAGCGTGGTCTTCGCACCGCATCCGGCGGCGAAAAAAGTCTCTCAGCGCGCTATCACTCTGCTTAACCAGGCGGTGGTTGCTGCAGGCGGTCCGGCAAACCTGTTGGTGACGGTTGCCAACCCGGATATCGAGACTGCGCAGCGTCTGTTCAAGTACCCAGGTATCGGCCTGCTGGTGGTGACCGGTGGTGAAGCCGTAGTAGACGCCGCGCGTAAGCACACCAACAAACGTCTGATTGCCGCTGGTGCGGGTAATCCACCAGTGGTGGTTGATGAAACGGCTGACCTGGCACGCGCGGCGCAGTCGATAGTCAAAGGTGCATCGTTTGATAACAACATCATCTGCGCCGACGAAAAAGTGCTGATCGTGGTCGATAGCGTCGCTGATGAACTGATGCGTCTGATGGAAAGCCAGCATGCGGTGAAACTGACCGCGGCTCAGGCTGAACAGCTGCAGCCGGTGCTGCTGAAAAATATCGATGAGCGCGGTAAAGGCACAGTCAGTCGTGACTGGGTCGGGCGCGATGCCGGAAAAATCGCTGCGGCGATTGGTCTGAACGTACCGGAGCAAACCCGTCTGTTATTCGTCGAAACCTCCGCGACGCATCCGTTTGCCGTTACCGAACTGATGATGCCGGTGCTGCCGGTCGTGCGAGTTGCTAACGTCGATGAAGCCATTGAACTGGCGGTCAAGCTGGAAGGCGGCTGCCACCATACGGCGGCGATGCACTCACGCAATATCGAAAATATGAACCGTATGGCAAACGCCATTGATACCAGCATCTTCGTTAAGAACGGACCGTGTATTGCCGGTCTTGGACTGGGCGGTGAAGGCTGGACCACGATGACTATTACCACACCAACCGGGGAAGGGGTGACCAGTGCGCGTACGTTTGTGCGTCTGCGTCGCTGTGTGTTGGTAGACGCCTTCAGAATTGTATAAGGAGTAAATGAGATGGCGCACGACGAACAACGTTGGTTGACACCCAGACTGCTAAAAGCGGCAACGCTATGTAACCAGACGCCTGTAAAGAGCGATTCACCGCTGTGGTTGGGCATTGATTTGGGAACGTGTGATGTGGTGTCGATGGTTGTGGACAGTGACGGACAGCCGGTCGCGGTTTGCCTGGACTGGGCCGATGTCGTGCGCGATGGCATCGTCTGGGATTTCTTTGGTGCGGTGACCATCGTTCGTCGCCATCTCGATACGCTCGAACAACAACTGGGTTGCCGTTTTACCCATGCGGCAACCTCGTTTCCACCGGGAACTGACCCACGCATCTCTATTAACGTGCTGGAGTCTGCCGGGCTTGAAGTGAGCCATGTCCTCGACGAACCAACCGCGGTGGCGGATCTGTTGCAGCTTGATAACGCCGGCGTGGTGGATATTGGTGGTGGCACTACCGGGATTGCGATTGTTAAACAGGGCAAAGTGACTTACTCCGCTGATGAAGCGACCGGCGGGCACCATATATCTCTGACGCTGGCCGGGAACCGTCGTATCCAGTTGGAGGAAGCCGAGCAGTACAAGCGCAGCAATGGCAAAGAAATCTGGCCGGTGGTGAAGCCTGTCTACGAAAAGATGGCGGAAATCGTGGCGCACCATATTGCCGGACAGGGTGTCGCTGATTTGTGGCTGGCGGGTGGCTCCTGTATGCAGCCAGGCGTTGATGAACTGTTCCGTAAGCGTTTCCCGGAACTGCAGGTGCATTTACCCCAGCACAGCCTGTTTATGACTCCGCTGGCGATTGCAAACAGCGGAAAAGAAAAAGCGGAAGGAATCTATGCAAGCTGAATTGCAGACCGCGCTCTTTCAGGCATTCGATACCCTGAATCTGCAACGCGTTAAAACGTTTAGCGTTCCACCGGTCACCCTTTGCGGATTGGGAGCGCTCAGTACCTGCGGTCAGGAAGCACAAACGCGCGGACTGACGCACATGTTCGTCATGGTAGACAGCTTTCTGCATCAGGCTGGGATGACCGCGGCACTGGAGCGCAGCCTGGCGATGAAAGGTGTGGCGATGACGCTGTGGCCGTGCCCGGTGGGCGAACCGTGCATTACGGACGTCTGCGCGGCAGTCGCGCAACTGCGTGAATCGAAGTGCGACGGTGTCGTGGCTTTCGGCGGCGGTTCCGTGCTGGATGCCGCCAAGGCAGTGGCGTTGCTGGTGACCAATCCTACTCAGACGCTGGCTGACATGGACGAGCGCAGCGTGTTACGCCCGCGTCTGCCGCTGATTGCCGTACCGACTACCGCCGGAACGGGCTCAGAAACCACGAACGTCACGGTGATTATCGACGCCGCGACCGGACTCAAAAAAGTGCTGGCCCACGCAACCCTGATGCCGGATGTGGCGATCCTTGACGCCGCATTGACGGAAGGCGTGCCTGCACACGTAACGGCGATGACCGGGATTGATGCACTGACGCACGCCGTTGAAGCGTATAGCGCACTGAACGCGACGCCGTTTACCGACAGCCTGGCGATTGGTGCGATAGCGATGATCGGTAAATCGCTGCCGAAGGCCGTCGGCTACGGTCAGGATCTGGCGGCGCGCGAAAGCATGCTGCTGGCTTCCTGTATGGCCGGGATGGCGTTTTCCAGCGCTGGGCTTGGCCTGTGCCATGCGATGGCGCACCAGCCGGGAGCGACGTTGCACATTCCACACGGACAGGCTAACGCCATGCTGCTTCCCACGGTAATGGGGTTCAACCGCATGGTGTGTCGTGAGCGCTTTAGCCATATCGGACGCGCGTTAACCAACAAGAAATCGGACGATCGTGATGCTATCAACGCGGTCAGCGAGTTGATTAGCGAAGTGGGCCAGACCAAACGACTCTCTGACGTTGGGGCAAAGCCCGAGCAGTACAGCGCATGGGCTCACGCCGCGCTGGAGGATATTTGTATTCGCAGTAACCCACGCACCGCCACGCAGGCACAGATCATCGACCTGTACGCGGCTGCCGGGTAATGCCTGTAGGCCGGATAAGGTGCTCGCACCGCCATCCGGCAATAACACGGCGTTAATGCCGGAGGCGACGTAAACGTCTTATCCGGCCTACAAATCACAAATGACAGGGAGTAGGGGCTATGGGAATTAACGAAATCATCATGTACATCATGATGTTCTTTATGCTGATTGCCGCCGTGGACAGGATCCTGTCGCAGTTCGGCGGTTCGGCACGCTTCCTCGGTAAGTTCGGTAAGAGTATTGAGGGATCGGGCGGCCAGTTTGAAGAAGGTTTTATGGCGATGGGCGCGCTGGGTCTGGCGATGGTTGGTATGACCGCGCTGGCACCGGTTCTGGCGCATGTGCTCGGGCCAGTGATTATTCCGCTGTATGAAATGCTGGGCGCGAACCCGTCGATGTTTGCCGGAACGCTGCTGGCGTGCGATATGGGCGGCTTCTTCCTGGCGAAAGAACTGGCGGGCGGCGACGTTGCGGCGTGGCTGTACTCTGGCCTGATCCTCGGGGCGATGATGGGGCCGACGCTGGTCTTCTCCATTCCGGTTGCGCTGGGGATTATTGAACCGTCTGACCGTCGTTATCTGGCGCTGGGCGTGCTGGCGGGTATTGTCACCATTCCGATTGGTTGTATTGCGGGCGGTTTGATTGCGATGTACTCCGGCGTCGAAATCAACGGACAGCCGGTGGAGTTCACCTTCGCGCTGATCCTGATGAATATGATCCCGGTGCTGATCGTGGCTGTGCTGGTGGCGCTGGGACTGAAATTCATCCCGGAAAAAATGATCAACGGCTTCCAGATCTTCGCGAAATTCCTGGTGGCGCTGATCACCATCGGCCTGGCAGCAGCGGTGGTCAAATTCCTGCTCGGCTGGGAGCTGATCCCAGGTCTTGATCCTATCTTCATGGCTCCGGGCGACAAGCCGGGTGAAGTGATGCGCGCCATCGAAGTTATCGGTTCTATTTCCTGCGTACTGCTCGGTGCGTACCCAATGGTACTGCTGCTGACCCGCTGGTTTGAAAAACCGCTGATGAGCGTCGGTAACCTGTTAAAAATCAATAATATTGCGGCTGCCGGTATGGTTGCGACGCTGGCGAACAACATCCCAATGTTCGGCATGATGAAGAATATGGATACCCGCGGCAAAGTGATCAACTGCGCCTTCGCGGTCTCCGCGGCCTTTGCACTGGGTGACCACTTAGGCTTCGCCGCTGCCAACATGAACGCGATGATCTTCCCGATGATTGTCGGCAAGTTGATTGGCGGCGTGACGGCGATTGGTGTGGCTATGCTGTTGGTACCGAAAGATGAAGATGTGCCAGCAGAAGTAGAAACCAACCCGGAGGCGCAATCGTGAATACTCGCCAGCTACTGAGCGTCGGTATCGATATCGGCACCACTACCACTCAGGTGATTTTCTCGCGCCTTGAGTTAGTCAACCGTGCGGCAGTGTCGCAGGTGCCGCGCTACGAATTCATCAAACGCGAAATTAGCTGGCAAAGCCCGGTGTTCTTTACCCCCGTTGATAAGCAGGGCGGGTTGAAAGAGGCCGAACTTAAGGCGCTGATCCTCGCCCAGTATCAGGCGGCGGGTATTGCACCTGAGACTGTCGATTCCGGCGCGATCATCATCACCGGAGAAAGTGCCAAAACCCGTAATGCGCGTCCGGCGGTGATGGCGCTCTCTCAGTCGCTGGGGGATTTTGTGGTGGCCAGCGCCGGACCGCATCTGGAATCGGTGATTGCCGGTCACGGTGCGGGGGCACAAACCCTGTCCGAGCAGAAGTTGTGCCGCGTACTGAATATCGACATCGGTGGCGGTACGTCGAACTACGTTCTGTTTGATGCTGGAAAGGTCAGCGGTTCGGCTTGCCTCAACGTCGGCGGGCGACTGCTGGAAACGGACGGCCAGGGGCGAGTAGTACATGCGCATCAGCCGGGGCAGATGATTGTTGATGACGTATTTGGTCCGGGCACCGACGTCCGAACCCTCAATGCGGCGCAGCTTGTTCAGGTAGCACGACGGATGGCGGCGCTGATTGTGGAGGTGATTGATGGCACGTTATCACCGCTGGCGCAGGCGCTGATGCAAACCGGCCTGTTACCGGCGGGCGTGAAACCGGAAGTGATTACGTTGTCCGGCGGGGTGGGCGAGTGCTACCGCAACCAACCAGCCGATCCGTTCTGTTTTTCCGACATTGGCCCGCTGTTAGCGACTGCGCTGCATGAACATCCGCGCCTGCGTGATATGAACGTGCAGTTCCCGGCGCAAACCGTGCGCGCCACGGTGATTGGCGCCGGTGCGCATACGCTGTCGCTTTCGGGCAGCACCATCTGGCTGGAAGGTGTGGCGCTTCCGCTGCGCAATCTGCCGGTGGCGATTCCGGTTGATGAGGCTGATTTGGTGGCCGCCTGGCAACAGGCGCTAATGCAGCTCGATCTGGACCCGCAAACGGACGCCTACGTGCTGGCGCTGCCCGGTTCGCTGCCGGTGCGCTACGCCGCGCTGTTAACGGTGATTGATGCGCTGCTGGCCTTTGTCGCGCGCTATCCGAATCCGCATCCCCTGCTGGTGGTAGCCGAGCAGGATTTTGGTAAGGCCCTGGGCATGCTGTTACGCCCACAGTTACAGCAACACCCGCTGGCAGTCATCGATGAGGTGGTTGTCCGGGCGGGGGACTATATCGACATTGGTACGCCTCTTTTTGGCGGATCGGTTGTGCCGGTGACGGTGAAATCACTCGCATTTCCTTCCTGAGGGAACGACTTATGAAACTAAAGACCACATTGTTCGGCAATGTTTATCAGTTTAAGGATGTTAAAGAGGTGCTGGCAAAAGCCAACGAACTGCGTTCGGGGGATGTGCTGGCAGGAGTGGCCGCAACCAGTTCGCAGGAGCGCGTGGCGGCCAAGCAGGTACTGTCGGAAATGACGGTGGCGGATATCCGCAATAACCCGGTGATTTCCTATGAAGAGGACTGTGTTACTCGTCTGATTCAGGATGACGTCAACGAGACGGCCTATAACCGTATCAAAAACTGGAGTATCAGCGAGCTGCGCGAGTACGTGCTGAGCGATGAAACCTCCGTTGATGACATTGCGTTTACGCGCAAAGGGTTAACGTCGGAAGTGGTCGCTGCGGTAGCAAAAATCTGCTCTAACGCGGACCTGATCTACGGCGGTAAGAAAATGCCGGTGATCAAAAAGGCCAATACCACCATCGGTCTGCCGGGCACCTTCAGCTGCCGTTTGCAGCCGAACGACACCCGTGATGACGTGCAGAGTATTGCCGCACAAATCTACGAAGGGCTGTCCTTCGGGGCGGGCGATGCGGTGATCGGCGTAAACCCGGTAACGGATGACGTGGAAAACTTAAGCCGCGTACTGGATACCGTGTACGGCGTTATCGACAAATTCAACATCCCGACCCAGGGCTGCGTACTGGCACACGTGACTACCCAGATCGAAGCGATTCGTCGCGGCGCGCCGGGCGGGCTGATTTTCCAGAGTATCTGCGGTAGCGAAAAAGGCTTAAAAGAGTTTGGCGTTGAGTTGGCCATGCTGGATGAAGCGCGCGCAGTGGGCGCTGAGTTCAACCGTATCGCCGGGGAAAACTGCCTGTACTTCGAAACCGGGCAAGGGTCTGCGCTCTCCGCGGGGGCCAACTTCGGCGCCGATCAGGTGACGATGGAAGCGCGTAACTACGGGCTGGCACGCCACTATGATCCGTTCCTGGTGAACACCGTGGTGGGCTTTATCGGGCCGGAGTATCTCTACAACGACCGTCAGATTATTCGCGCGGGTCTGGAAGATCACTTTATGGGCAAGCTGAGCGGCATCTCAATGGGCTGCGACTGCTGCTACACCAACCATGCTGATGCTGACCAGAACCTTAACGAAAACCTGATGATTCTGCTCGCCACCGCTGGCTGCAACTACATCATGGGCATGCCGCTCGGTGACGACATCATGCTCAACTATCAGACCACCGCCTTCCATGACACCGCGACCGTGCGTCAGCTGCTGAACCTGCGTCCGTCGCCGGAGTTTGAACGCTGGCTGGAAACCATGGGCATTATGGCAAACGGTCGCCTGACCAAACGGGCGGGCGATCCGTCACTGTTCTTCTGATGACGCGGGGATGACACACGATGGATCAAAAACAGATTGAAGAAATTGTACGCAGCGTAATGGCGTCAATGGGTGAGTCTCAACCGCAGGCTCAAGAACCGTCAGCGCCAGCAAAATGCAGCACCACGCAGTGCGCCGCGCCGACCGGTGAAAGCTGCGCGATGGACTTAGGCTCAGCCGAAGCCAAAGCATGGATTGGCGTTGAGAATCCGCACCGTGCAGAGGTGTTGACTGAACTTCGCCGTAGCACCGCTGCGCGTGTATGTACCGGTCGTGCCGGTCCTCGTCCGCGTACCCAGGCGCTGCTGCGTTTCCTGGCTGACCACTCGCGTTCGAAAGATACGGTATTGAAAGAAGTGCCGGAAGAGTGGGTAAAAGCCCAGGGGCTGCTGGAAGTGCGCTCGGAAATCAGCGACAAAAACCTGTATCTGACGCGTCCGGATATGGGGCGTCGTCTGAGTGCGGAAGCCATTGAAGCACTGAAATCACAGTGTGTAATGAATCCGGATGTGCAGGTGATTATTTCTGATGGCCTGTCTACCGACGCGATTACCGCTAACTATGAAGAGATCCTGCCGCCGCTGTTGTCGGGCTTAAAACAGGCCGGATTGAAGGTCGGGACGCCGTTCTTTGTTCGCTATGGGCGCGTGAAAATCGAAGATCAGATCGGCGAACTGCTGGGTGCAAAAGCGGTGATCCTGCTGGTTGGTGAACGTCCGGGCCTCGGCCAGTCGGAAAGTCTTTCTTGCTATGCCGTCTATTCGCCGCGTGTGGCGACCACCGTTGAGGCTGATCGTACCTGTATCTCGAACATTCACCAGGGCGGTACGCCACCGGTTGAAGCGGCGGCGGTGATTGTGGATTTGGCCAAGCGCATGCTGGAGCAAAAAGCATCCGGCATCAATATGACCCGTTAAGGAGGCATCATGCCAGCATTAGATTTAATTAGACCTTCAGTCACCGCAATGCGTGTGATTGCCTCGGTAAATGACGGTTTTGCCCGCGAACTTAAATTACCGCCACATATACGTAGCCTCGGACTCATCACAGCAGATTCTGATGACGTGGCGTATATTGCCGCAGATGAAGCGACAAAACAGGCAATGGTCGAAGTGGTTTATGGCCGCTCGCTGTATGCCGGTGCGGCGCACAGTCCCTCTCCAACATCGGGCGAAGTGCTGATTATGCTCGGTGGACCAAACCCGGCCGAAGTTCGCGCGGGTCTGGACGCGATGGTGGCCAATATTGAAAGCGGGGCGGCATTCCAGTGGGCGAATGACGCAGAAGATACCGCCTTCCTGGCGCATGTGGTTTCGCGTACCGGTTCGTATCTCTCCGCAACCGCGGGATGCCGACTGGGCGATCCGATGGCGTATCTGGTAGCACCACCGCTGGAAGCGACATTTGGTATTGATGCCGCGCTGAAATCTGCCGATGTACAACTGGTGACCTATGTACCACCGCCGTCAGAAACCAACTATTCAGCCGCGTTTTTGACCGGTAGCCAGGCCGCTTGTAAAGCCGCATGCAACGCCTTTGCCGATGCCGTTCTGGATATTGCCCGTAATCCAATCCAGCGCGCGTAAGAGAGGTAGTGATGATCAATGCACTGGGATTACTGGAAGTGGATGGCATGGTGGCTGCCGTGGACGCGGCCGATGCCATGCTGAAAGCCGCGAACGTGCGTCTGCTTAGCCACGAAGTGCTCGATCCTGGTCGACTGACGCTGGTGGTGGAAGGCGATCTGGCGGCATGCCGCGCAGCGCTGGATGCTGGCAGTGCAGCCGCAGCGCGTACGGGCCGTGTTATCAGCCGTAAGGAAATAGGCCGGCCGGACGATGACACCCAGTGGCTGATCGGCGGTTTTAAACGCCAGCCGAAGAAACCTGAACAGAAGCCAGAAGCGAAAACAGAAGTGAAACCAGAGAAGACACAGGACGCCCCAGTGACGTCTGAATCCTCTGCCCAACTTCTGACGCTGTTAGCATCGGTCCGTCAAGGAATGACGGCAGGGGAAGTGGCGGCCCACTTTGGCTGGTCACTTGATGAAGCCAGAAATGCGCTGGAACAGCTCTTTTCTGATGGAGCGTTGCGTAAACGCAGTAGTCGCTACCGCTTAAAAAATTAACCTGTCGGAGGGCCGGGGGCTTCGTTGAAGCTTCCGGCTTAAAAGATCATGAAAAAGAACCGTTCTGCGAACTTGCACCATCTTTATCATGAAGTATTACCCGAAGACGTTAAACTGACGCCGAAAGTGGAAGTGGACAACGTTCACCAACGGCGAACAACGGATGTGTATGAGCACGCGCTGACGATTACCGCCTGGCAGCAGATCTACGACCAGCTGCATCCGGGAAAATTTCATGGCGAGTTCACGGAAATCCTGCTCGATGATATTCAGGTGTTCCGTGAATACACCGGACTGGCGCTGCGTCAGTCGTGCCTTGTCTGGCCAAACTCATTTTGGTTTGGCATTCCGGCCACGCGCGGCGAGCAGGGATTTATTGGTACCCAGTGTTTGGGTAGCGCTGAAATTGCCACCCGCCCAGGCGGGACGGAGTTTGAACTGAGTACCCCGGATGATTACACCATTTTGGGTGTCGTCATTTCGGAAGAGGCCATTGCTCGTCAGGCCAACTTCCTGCATAACCCGGAAAGGGTGCTACATATGCTGCGCAATCAGTCGGCGCTGGAAGTTAAAGAACAACACAAAGCCGCGCTATGGGGCTTTGTGCAGCAGGCGCTGGCGACGTTTAGTGAGAATCCTGAAAACCTTCACCAACCCGCGGTGCGTAAAGTGTTGGGGGATAACCTGCTGCTGGCGATGGGCACCATGCTTGAAGAAGCGCAGCCGATTATGACTGCGGAGAGCATCAGCCATCAGAGCTATCGTCGCTTGCTGTCACGTGCGCGCGAATATGTGCTGGAAAATATGTCAGAGCCGCTGACCGTGCTCGACTTATGCAATCAGCTGCACGTTAGCCGCCGGACGTTGCAAAACGCCTTTCACGCGATCCTCGGTATTGGCCCGAATGCCTGGTTGAAACGTATTCGCCTGAACGCCGTTCGCCGTGAGTTGATAAGCCCATGGTCGCAGAGTGCGACGGTGAAAGACGCCGCCATGCAGTGGGGATTCTGGCATTTAGGGCAGTTTGCCACCGACTACCAGCAGCTGTTTGCGGAGAAACCGTCGTTGACGCTGCATCAGCGTATGCGCCAGTGGGCATGATGAGATTATTGTGCCGGATGCGACGCTAACGCGTCTTATCCGGCCTACGGGTTTGCCGTTGTTGTAGGCCTGATAAGCGTAGCGCCATCAGGCAATTACACCCAGTCGCGGACCTGAATAAACTCGCTAAGGGCAGCTTCCGGGCTGTTCGCTTCTGGCTGCCAGTCATACTCCCAGCGTACCAGCGGCGGCATCGACATCAGAATCGATTCCGTGCGCCCGCCGGTTTGCAAACCGAACAACGTGCCGCGATCCCACACCAGATTAAATTCCACATAGCGCCCACGACGATACAGCTGGAAATTACGCTCGCGCTCGCCCCAGCTCATCATTTTGCGGCGTTCGACGATGGGCAGATACGCCTCGGTGTATCCTTGACCTACCGCCTGCATAAAAGTGAAGCAGTGGTCGAAATCAGGGGTATTCAAATCATCGAAAAACAGCCCGCCAATTCCGCGTTGCTCGTTGCGGTGCTTGAGGAAGAAGTAGTCATCGCACCACTTCTTGTAACGTGGATAAACGTCATCGCCAAACGGCTGGCACAGGTCCCGCGCCGTGCGATGCCAGTGAACCGCATCCTCATCAAAGCCGTAGTAGGGCGTTAAGTCAAAGCCACCGCCAAACCACCACACGGGATCGGCCCCCGGTTTTTCCGCGATAAAAAACCGTACGTTGGCATGACTGGTTGGAATGTAGGGATTCTGCGGGTGCACCACCAACGAGACGCCCATGGCTTCAAAACTGCGCCCGGCAAGCTCCGGGCGATGCGCGGTAGCCGAGGCCGGCATTGCATCGCCGTGGATGTGGGAGAAGTTGACGCCTGCTTGCTCGAAAATACCGCCGTTACGCAACACCCGACTGCGCCCGCCGCCGCCCGCTTCGCGTTGCCAGTTATCCTCAACAAATTCGCTGCCGTCTACGGTGGATAACTGCTGACAAATTTCATCCTGCAGGCTGAGCAGGAACTGTTTTACGCGCTGTGCATCGGGCTTCATGGTTAACGTTTCTTCGAGTGTGCTTTCTGGTTATCAAACCAGTGGAAATAGCTGATGATGCCATTGGCGATAGCGGTGGCGATTTTCTGACGAAACGCCGCCGTACCCAGCAATCGTTCTTCTTCCGGGTTGGTGATGAACGAGGTTTCGACCAGGACCGACGGAATCGAAGGTGATTTTAGCACCACGAAGGCGGCCTGTTCCGTACTGCGACTGTGCAGACGGTGTACCGGCTTGATCTTCTTAAGAATATGCGAGCCTAACGTCAGGCTGTTTTTTATGGTGTCAGTTTGCACCAGATCGAACAGCACCTGCTGCAACAAATGATCTTTGTCAGTGGCCTTCTTTCCGGCGACTTCATCGGCCCGATTTTCACGATCGGACAGATATTTCGCCATGGCGCTACTGGCGCCGCGATTGGATAAGGCAAAGACCGAAGCACCCGCAGCGCTCGGATTGGTAAAACCGTCGGCGTGGATCGACATGAACAGGTCGGCACCATGTTTGTGGGCGATCTCGACGCGATCGTAGAGCGGAATAAACGTATCGCCGGAGCGGGTCAGGCGTGCATCAATCCCCTGGTTACGTAGGATCGAGCGCACATTTTTGGCAATCGCCAGTACCACGTGCTTTTCTTTCGACCCGTTGCGACCAATTGCGCCGGTATCAATCCCTCCGTGCCCCGGATCAAGGACAACAACGCGCTTAGCACCGGATTTTTTCGCTTTCGGTTTGCTGTGTCCATTGCTGGTCTTTAGCGCTTCTTCTTTAGCGATGGCTTGTGACATGCCTGACAGCGTCAGGGCGGCCAGCCCGGCTTTCAGCACCTGGCGGCGCGATGTGAGTGTTTTTAGTGGTTTAAAAGTGCTCATACGGCCTGAGTTGTAAAAAAAAGGTTCTAAACGTTATATCGTATCGCGTAGTCCGTTGCGACGGATCGAGATAAGAATTGTTTTACTTTTCATTTCAATACGTGACAATTCCGTATTATGCCATTTTTTCCGCCGCTTCGCGTCAGATATTGGCTAAATCAGCCGTTCGCGCCATAATCGCTTTTTAACGTCCTGAAAAGGTACCCAATACCATGGAAATACGCGTTTTTCGCCAGGAAGATTTCGAAGAGGTGATCACCCTCTGGGAGCGTTGTGATTTGCTGCGTCCATGGAACGACCCTGAAATGGACATCGAACGTAAAGTCAATCATGACGTCAGCTTGTTCCTCGTTGCTGAAGTGAACGGCGAGGTGGTCGGTACGGTGATGGGCGGATACGACGGGCATCGCGGTTCCGCCTATTACCTGGGCGTGCATCCTGAGTTTCGCGGTCGCGGCATCGCCAATGCGCTGCTCAACCGGCTGGAGAAAAAGCTCATTGCCCGCGGTTGTCCGAAGATTCAAATCATGGTGCGTGACGATAACGACGTCGTACAGGGCATGTATGAACGTTTGGGCTATGAACATGCGGATGTACTCAATCTGGGCAAGCGTTTGATCGAAGATGAAGAGTACTGAGTTTCATCCGGCCGACTATGACGGTCATGGGCGTCTGCGCCTGCCTTTTCTCTTCTGGTGCGTACTGCTGTTGCAGGCACGCACCTGGGTTTTGTTTGTGATTGCCGGTTCTTCCCGTGAGCAGGGCAACACCTTGCTGAATCTGTTTTATCCCGATCATGACGCATTCTGGCTTGGGTTGCTTCCCGGCGTTCCCGCCGTGTTGGCGTTTTTACTCAGTGGGCGACGCTTTGCGTTTCCGGTGCTCTGGCGCTGGCTGCGCGGATTATTGATTCTCGCTCAACTGGTGCTGCTGTGCTGGCAGCCGGTGATGTGGCTGGCAGGCGATCCTCTCAATGGCGTCGGGCTGGCGCTGTTGGTGGCGGATATTGTCGCGCTGATCTGGCTGTTAACCAATCAACGTCTGCGCGCCTGTTTTTCCCTTGAGAAAGAATAACGGCACTTTTTGGGGAAACCGGACTCCAAGCAACGTTGATAAATAAGGAAGGAAGTGAAATGAAATCACTGCGTTTGACTTTATGCGCGATGCCGCTGCTACTGGCCGGGTGTTCAACGTTGTCCTCGGTGAACTGGTCTGCCGCCAATCCGTGGAACTGGTTTGGTTCTTCAACGCAGGTCACAGAGCAGGGCGTAGGAGCGTTAACGGGCGCTACGCCGCTGGATGAAAAAGCCATTGCTGATGCGCTGGACGGTGATTACCGCCTGCGTAGCGGAATGAAGACCGATAACGGTAATGTGGTGCGCTTCTATGAAGCGATGAAAGACGACAAGCTGGCGATAGTCATCAACGGCAGCCAGGGAACCATCAGTCGTATTGATGTATTAGATCACGATATTTCGTCAGCCGCGGGTGTCGAAATAGGTACACCGTTTAGCGACCTTTACACTAAAGCTTATGGTAATTGCCAAAAAGCAACCGGCGATGACAGCGCGGGCGTTGAGTGTAAAGCTGAGGGAAGTCAACATATTAGCTATATTTTTTCCGGTGAATGGAGCGGACCTGAGGATATAATGCCGTCTGACGACACGCTGAAAGCGTGGAAAGTAAGCAAAATTATCTGGCGGCGTTAATTTGCGTCTGAACAAATCGGCTTGTTAAAAAAACAGGTAGAATAGCGCCCATCAATGCCACGATGTCGTGGCATCTTTTTTTCAGGAGGAACAATGTCTCAGGTTCAGAGTGGCATTTTGCCAGAACATTGCCGTGCGGCGATTTGGATTGAAGCCAATGTTAAAGGCGACGTTGATGCCCTGCGTGCGGCCAGCAAAACCTTCGCCGATAAGCTGGCGACCTTTGAAGCTAAGTTCCCGGATGCGCATCTGGGCGCGGTTGTCGCTTTTGGCAACAACACCTGGCGTGCATTGAGTGGCGGCGTCGGTGCTGAAGAGTTAAAAGACTTTATCCCTTACGGTAAAGGTCTGGCACCAGCAACCCAATATGACGTGTTGATCCATATTCTCTCTTTGCGTCATGACGTGAATTTCTCCGTTGCGCAGGCGGCAATGGAAGCATTTGGCGACTGTATTGAAGTTAAAGAAGAAATCCACGGTTTCCGTTGGGTCGAAGAGCGCGATCTCAGCGGCTTTGTTGACGGTACGGAAAACCCGGCAGGCGAAGAAACGCGCCGTGAAGTTGCTGTTATCAAAGATGGCGTGGATGCCGGTGGCAGCTATGTGTTTGTGCAGCGTTGGGAACATAACCTGAAGCAGCTTAATCGCATGAGCATCCATGACCAGGAAATGATGATTGGTCGCACCAAGGAAGCCAACGAAGAGATCGACGGTGATGACCGTCCGGTCACCTCTCACCTGAGCCGTGTTGACCTAAAAGAAGACGGTAAAGGGCTGAAAATTGTGCGCCAGAGCCTGCCATACGGTACTGCCAGCGGCACGCATGGTCTCTATTTCTGCGCCTACTGCGCTCGTCTGCACAACATTGAACAACAATTGCTGAGCATGTTTGGTGACACCGACGGTAAGCGTGATGCGATGCTGCGCTTCACCAAACCGGTAACCGGCGGTTATTACTTTGCACCGTCGCTGGACCGTTTAATGGCGCTGTAATGGTGAGCTGAGCCTGTTATCGGCCACGAAATAGACATCCCCGCATCGTCGGGGATTTTTTTTACCTGAGATTAACCTGATTTAGTGAGCTATTCCTCAGCACTAATTTGTTATTGCTGTATCTTCTGCGTGAATGAAGCGAAGGCTTCATATTCAAAAGGAGAATATTGAAATGGGAAAACTCACGGGCAAAACAGCATTGATTACGGGCGCATCTCAGGGTATTGGCGAGGGTATCGCCAGAACGTTTGCCCGCCATGGTGCGAACTTAATCCTGCTGGATATCTCCGATGAGATTGAAAAACTGGCGGATGAGTTGGCTGGGCGTGGGCACCGATGCACAGCCGTTCACGCTGACGTCAGAGATTTTGCGTCGGTCAAGGAAGCGGTGACGCGCGCGAAGCAGATTGAAGGCAAAATCGATATTCTGGTGAACAATGCCGGCGTATGCCGCCTCGGCAACTTCCTTGATATGAGCGATGAAGATCGCGATTTCCACATTGATATCAACATTAAAGGCGTCTGGAACGTGACGAAAGCCGTTCTGCCGGAGATGATTGCGCGCAAAGACGGGCGCATCGTGATGATGTCATCGGTGACCGGCGATATGGTTGCTGACCCGGGCGAAACGGCCTACGCGCTGTCGAAAGCCGCGATCATCGGTTTGACCAAATCCCTGGCGGTAGAATATGCGCAGTCCGGCATTCGCGTGAACGCCATTTGCCCTGGCTACGTACGTACGCCGATGGCGGAAAGCATTGCGCGTCAGTCTAACCCGGAAGATCCTGAATCCGTTTTAGTCGAAATGGCGAAAGCGATCCCGATGCGTCGTCTGGCCTGCCCGCTTGAGGTCGGTGAACTGGCGGCGTTCCTGGCATCGGATGAGTCCAGTTATTTAACTGGCACGCAAAACGTGATTGATGGCGGCAGCACTTTGCCTGAAAGCGTAAGCGTCGGCGTCTGATTGATGCCGGTCTCCTCCCCATGTGCTGGGGAGGAGGTACCCCTTATTCTCTTTTCAACTTTCAAATCATCAAACGGTATATAAAACCGTTACTCCTTTAGCACTGGTTATAAATATGATGACCATAAGAAAGTCATTTAATTTATAAGGGTGCGCAATGGCCGTTAACTTACTGAAAAAAAGAACACTGACGCTGGCAGCCATGCTGTTGCTGGTGGGGCAGGCGCAGGCAACGGAACTGCTGAACAGTTCATACGATGTTTCCCGCGAGCTATTTGCCGCCCTTAATCCGCCGTTTGAACAGCAATGGGCGAAGGATAACGGCGGTGACAAACTGACGATTAAACAATCTCATGCCGGGTCATCAAAACAGGCGTTGGCGATTTTGCAGGGGCTGAAAGCTGACGTCGTGACCTATAACCAGGTGACCGACGTGCAGATCCTGCATGACAAAGGCAAGCTGATCCCTGCCGACTGGCAAAGCCGCCTGCCGAATAACAGTTCGCCATTCTATTCCACCATGGCGTTTTTGGTGCGTAAGGGCAACCCGAAGAATATCCACGAATGGAACGATCTGGTTCGCCCGGACGTGAAGCTGATTTTCCCGAACCCGAAAACCTCCGGTAACGCACGCTATACCTATCTGGCAGCGTGGGGCGCGGCAGATAAAGCGGACGGTGGGGATAAAGCCAAAACCGAACAGTTCATGACCCAGTTTCTGAAAAACGTGGAAGTATTTGATACCGGCGGTCGTGGTGCAACTACCACCTTCGTGGAGCGCGGTCTGGGCGACGTACTGATTACCTTTGAATCGGAAGTGAACAATATCCGTAAACAGTATGAAGACCAGGGCTTCGAAGTGGTGGTGCCGAAGGTCAACATTCTGGCGGAGTTCCCGGTGGCCTGGGTAGATAAAAATGTGCAGGCCAACGGTACTGAAAAAGCGGCGAAAGCGTACCTGAACTGGCTGTACAGCCCGCAGGCGCAAACCATCATTACCGATTTCTACTATCGCGTGAATAACCCACAGGTAATGGACAAGCTGAAAGATAAATTCCCGCAGACCGAATTGTTCCGTGTGGAAGATAAGTTTGGCTCGTGGCCTGAAGTGATGAAAACGCACTTTGTCAGCGGCGGTGAGTTGGACAAACTGCTGGCGGCGGGGCGTAAGTAAATGTTTGCTGTTTCTTCCCGACGTGTGCTGCCCGGCTTCACTTTGAGCCTGGGCACCAGCTTACTGTTTGTCTGCCTGATATTGCTGCTGCCGCTGAGCGCGCTGGTGATGCAACTGGCGCAAATGAGCTGGGCGCAATACTGGGATGTGATTACCAATCCGCAGGTGGTGGCGGCTTATAAAGTGACGCTGCTGTCAGCGTTTGTTGCGTCGATTTTTAACGGCGTGTTCGGTTTGCTGATGGCGTGGATCTTAACACGCTATCGCTTTCCGGGCCGTACGCTGCTGGATGCGCTGATGGACCTGCCGTTCGCACTGCCTACGGCGGTGGCAGGTCTGACGCTGGCGTCACTGTTTTCGGTTAATGGCTTCTACGGCGAGTGGCTGGCGAAGCTGGATATCAAGGTGACCTACACCTGGCTCGGTATCGCGGTAGCGATGGCCTTTACCAGCATTCCGTTTGTGGTGCGTACCGTGCAACCGGTACTGGAAGAGTTAGGCCCGGAATATGAAGAAGCAGCTGAAACGCTCGGTGCTACGCGCTGGCAAAGTTTCCGTAAAGTAGTGCTGCCGGAGCTGTCTCCTGCGCTGGTGGCGGGCGTTGCGCTGTCGTTTACCCGCAGCCTCGGTGAGTTTGGCGCGGTTATTTTTATCGCCGGAAACATCGCATGGAAGACGGAAGTGACCTCGCTGATGATTTTTGTTCGCTTGCAGGAGTTTGACTACCCGGCCGCCAGCGCGATTGCTTCTGTGATCCTCGGGGCTTCGTTGTTGCTGCTGTTTTCAATTAACACTCTGCAAAGTCGCTTTGGTCGACGTGTGGTAGGTCACTGATGGCAGACATTACCCAATTGAAACGCTATGGCGCACCCCGCATCAACTGGGGGAAATGGTTTCTGATCGGCACGGGCATGCTGGTCTCCGCGTTTATTTTGCTGGTGCCGATGATTTACATCTTCGTGCAGGCGTTCAGCAAGGGATTAATGCCGGTATTACAGAACCTGGCGGATCCGGACATGCTGCATGCTATCTGGCTGACGGTGCTGATTGCGCTAATTGCGGTGCCGGTGAACCTGGTGTTTGGTGTGTTGCTGGCCTGGCTGGTGACCCGTTTTAACTTCCCCGGACGCCAACTACTACTAACGTTACTGGATATTCCATTTGCTGTCTCGCCGGTAATCGCCGGTCTGGTCTATCTGCTGTTTTACGGCTCTAACGGCCCGCTTGGTGGGTGGCTGGATGAGCATAACCTGCAAATTATGTTTGCCTGGCCGGGGATGGTGCTGGTGACAGTGTTCGTGACCTGTCCGTTTGTGGTGCGTGAGCTGGTGCCGGTGATGTTAAGCCAGGGCAGCAATGAAGATGAAGCGGCTGTGTTGCTGGGTGCATCCGGCTGGCAGATGTTCCGCCGCGTTACGCTGCCGAATATCCGTTGGGCATTGCTGTACGGTGTGGTGTTGACCAACGCCCGTGCGATTGGTGAGTTTGGCGCGGTGTCAGTGGTTTCCGGCTCGATTCGCGGCGAAACCCTATCGCTGCCGCTACAGATTGAATTACTGGAGCAGGACTACAACACGGTCGGCTCCTTTACCGCCGCGGCGCTATTAACGCTGATGGCGATTATTACCCTGTTTTTGAAGAGCATGTTGCAATGGCGTCTGGAGAACCAGGAAAAACGCGCGCAGCAGGAGGAAAATCATGAGCATTGAGATTGCCAATATTAAGAAGTCTTTTGGTCGCACCCAGGTGCTGAACGATATCTCGCTGGATATTCCTTCAGGTCAGATGGTCGCGCTGCTGGGGCCATCCGGCTCGGGCAAAACCACGCTGCTGCGCATTATTGCCGGGCTGGAGCATCAGTCCAGCGGGCATATCCGTTTTCACGGTACCGACGTCAGCCGATTGCACGCCCGCGACCGTAAGGTGGGGTTCGTGTTCCAGCACTATGCGCTGTTTCGTCATATGACCGTTTTCGACAATATCGCGTTTGGTCTGACGGTGCTGCCACGGCGTGAGCGCCCGAATGCGGCGGCCATCAAAGCAAAAGTGACCAAACTGCTGGAAATGGTTCAACTGGCTCATCTGGCGGACCGTTTCCCGGCACAGCTCTCCGGCGGGCAAAAACAGCGCGTGGCGTTGGCGCGTGCGCTGGCGGTAGAACCGCAGATCCTGCTGCTCGACGAACCGTTTGGCGCGCTTGATGCGCAGGTGCGCAAAGAGCTGCGTCGCTGGCTGCGTCAGCTGCATGAAGAGCTGAAATTTACCAGCGTGTTTGTTACCCACGACCAGGAAGAAGCAACGGAAGTCGCAGACCGCGTAGTGGTGATGAGTCAGGGTCATATCGAACAGGCTGATGCGCCGGATCAGGTATGGCGCGAACCGGCTACTCGTTTCGTCCTGGAATTTATGGGTGAGGTTAACCGCCTGCAGGGGACGATTCGTGGCGGCCAATTCCATGTGGGCGCACACCGCTGGCCGCTGGGTTATACGCCTGGCTATCAGGGACCGGTGGATCTGTTCCTGCGCCCGTGGGAAGTGGACGTGAGCCGTCGTACCAGCCTGGATTCGCCGTTGCCGGTACAAGTGCTGGAAGCCAGCCCGAAAGGACACTACACCCAATTAGTTGTGCAACCCCTGGGGTGGTATAACGAACCGTTGACGGTAGTCATGCAGGGCGATGATTCCCCTGTCCGCGGCGAACGTTTGTTTGTCGGGCTGCAAAATGCGCGCCTGTATAACGGCGACCAGCGTATTGAAACGCGGGAAGAGGAACTTGCCCTGGCGCAAAGCGCCTGATAGGTTAATTCGTATAGTTATCATCCGGTGGCGCTGCGCTTACCGGGCTTACCAGGTGCAGCATGACCTGTAGGCCGGGTAAGTACAGCGCCACCCGGCATTTTTATTGAGCTGAAAACGTGAACACATTAGAACAAACAATTGGCAATACGCCTCTGGTTAAATTACAACGTCTGGCGCCGGATAACGGTAGTGAAATTTGGGTCAAGCTGGAAGGCAATAATCCCGCAGGTTCGGTGAAAGACCGCGCCGCGTTGTCGATGATCGTCGAAGCGGAAAAACGCGGAGAAATTAAGCCAGGCGACGTGCTGATTGAGGCGACCAGCGGTAATACCGGAATTGCGCTGGCAATGATCGCCGCGCTGAAGGGCTATCGCATGAAGCTGCTGATGCCAGACAACATGAGCCAGGAGCGCCGTGCGGCGATGCGCGCCTATGGTGCCGAGCTGATTCTGGTCACCAAAGAGCAGGGGATGGAAGGCGCGCGCGATTTAGCCCTTGAGATGGCGCAGCGTGGAGAAGGCAAGCTGCTGGATCAGTTCAATAATCCTGATAACCCGTACGCGCACTACACCACCACCGGACCCGAAATCTGGCAGCAGACATCAGGCCGTATCACGCATTTCGTTTCCAGTATGGGAACGACAGGCACGATTACCGGCGTGTCGCGTTTTCTGCGCGAGCAGGAAAAACCGGTCACCATCGTCGGTCTGCAGCCGGAAGAGGGCAGCAGCATTCCAGGCATTCGCCGCTGGCCAGTAGAATATATGCCGGGTATTTTTAACGCTTCGCTGGTGGATGAGGTGCTGGATATTCATCAGAACGATGCGGAAAATACCATGCGTGAACTGGCCGTGCGCGAAGGGATTTTTTGCGGTGTCAGTTCTGGCGGCGCGGTAGCGGGCGCGTTACGCGTGGCGCGCGCGACACCGGGGGCAGTGGTGGTAGCGATCATCTGCGATCGCGGCGATCGCTACCTTTCGACCGGCGTTTTTGGTGAGGAGCATTTCAACCAGGGCGCAGGGATTTAATTTGTCGGCCTGATAAGCGTAGCGCTATCAGGCAAAGGTACGACACTATGCCGGATGATGACGCAAAGCGTCTTATCCGGCCTGCCATAATCAATCGTTACGTTTTTCCACAAGCTTATCAAGGAATTGCCACAGCTTCTCATTCATCTGCTGATAATCCCATGCTCGCATCTCTTCAACGGAACGGATGAAGCACTTGCCTTTAGCTTCCGCCAGTTCTTGTTCGGAGTGTTGAATAAGCCCTTCTATAGCATCAGCCGTAAACTCCATATGGCACTGAAAACCATAAACAAAATTACCGTATTGCACGATTTGTCGTGGGCAGCCCTCGCTGGCAGCAAGAATGGTCGCCTGGTCGGTTAATCCTGGCATGTCGTTGTGCCAGTGACCGACGGTAAGCGGTGAGCCGAAATGGCTGAACAGCGGGTGCTGTTGACCGGCTTCGGTCAGAACGATGGGGTAGTGACCAATCTCTTTTTCCGGACTCTGGCACACCTTCGCACCCAGCGCTTCGCCGATTAACTGTGAACCCAGGCAGATCCCCACCACAATTTTACGTGCCGCAATCGCCTGGTTGATCAGATGCTGCTCGGCCTGAGAATCAAAGTACGGGCACTCTGCCAGCGTGGTTCGTGGTGACTGCGGACCGCCAAACACCACCAACATATCGAAATCATCGGCGTTCGCAGGAACCGCTTCTCCGGCATAAACGCGCGACCAACTGACGCTATAGCCGCGTGATTCGGCCCACGGCAGATACGCGCCAGCAGATTCGAAAGACTCATGAATAACAAAATGAACTCGCACTTTTTCTCTCCTGTTAGCGTTTTAGCGCCTGATGAATATCAGCCGCCAGCTTATCAATGTCGCTGTCAGTTAAGGTTGACAGCGTAATACGCAGGCCGTGGGCAGGCGTGTTGACGCCAAACACTTCGCCTTCCCGCACCAGCCAGCCGGACTTTGCCAGCGCAAAAGCGATCGCCTGGCTGTTATCTTCCAGCGGTAGCCACATATTCAGACCGTCACCAACGGGCAACTCAATGCCATGTCGCCGCAGTGCTGCCGCCAACGTTTGCTGCTGGGCGGCGTAAAACTGCTGAGTTTGCGCCAGCGTGTGTTGATAAGTCTCGTCACTCAGGCAGGCGCAGGCCAAATCCTGCAGCAGGTGGCTGACCCACTGACTGCCGGAGTTGAGCCGTAAACGTAGCTTCCCTGAAGTGAGCGGATCGCTGGCCACAATGGCCAGGCGTAAATCCGGACCTAACGTTTTTGACATCGAACGGACAATGGCCCAGTGCGTGGTTTCCTTCGCAATCACCGGATACCAGTGGCAAGCAGATAGCAGCGCAAAGTGGTCGTCGACGATCACCAGCGTCTGCGGATAGCGAGCCAGGATTTCCTGCAATTGCGCCGCGCGTGAAGCGCTCAGGCTGCATCCTGTCGGGTTATGCGCGCGCGGTGTCAGAATCACTGCCCGCGCACCTTTCTGTAGCGCGAGTTCCAGTTGGTCCGGCAGCATGCCTTCGTGGTCAACATTGGCCGGACTGGCGGAGAAACCAGCATAACGCAGCATGTTGATGCTGCTCAAAAAGCATGGATCTTCTACGACAACGCTATCTCCAGGCAGTAAATGGGCGCACAGTAGCCGTTCGATAGCATCAATGGCGCCGCTGGTGATATCAATTTCCCCTTTGCCGGGCATTGCATTTTGCATCCATTGTGATGCCCATACCTTAAGCCCTGGTGATACAGCGGCATCGCCGTACAAACGCGGATTCTTATTTATCATTGCGAAATAACTACTCAGGTCAGGAAGACGCGAGGGCGCTGGATTACCGCCGGAAAGATCGATAAGCGGGGTATCCGGATTACCACCTTCCAGCGCAACGGGGGCAGTAATCCCCTTAATCACCGTGCCGTTGCGTCCCAGGCTCTGCGCCAACCCGGAGGTGACCAGGCGTTTGTAAGCCGCCGCGACAGTATTGCGGTTCACGTTTAATTCCGTTGCCAGTTCCCGCACTGGCGGCAACGTTTCGCCTGCTGCCAGCGTGCCTGTAGTGACATGTTGACGGATACTGTCAAAAATTTCGTTAGCGGTTTTTCCGTCGATCATTATTGACCTATGACAAAATGAATTTTAGCATATGACGATAATAGTGAGGCGTAGGCCCGCTGTCCAGCGAGAGGAGAAATTTATGGAGCAGGAGAGTGATATCCAGTCAGTGCTCTTTGACGACACGAATCGGGCGTTACAGACCGATATCGTCGCCGTCCAGTCACAGGTGGTGTATGGCAGCGTAGGTAACAGCATCGCCGTCCCGGCTATTAAAGCGCAGGGGTTACGCGTGACGGCAGTACCCACGGTGCTGTTCAGTAATACCCCGCATTATGAAACCTTTTACGGCGGCGTTATTCCGTCTGACTGGTTTAGCGGCTATCTCCGCGCCTTAAGCGAGCGTGATGCCTTACGTGAGCTAAAGGCGGTGACTACAGGATACATGGGCAGCGCGGAGCAAATCGCCTTGCTGGCACAGTGGCTGGAAACCGTTCGGGCAACGCATCCGGACCTGTGCATTTTGGTCGACCCCGTGATTGGCGATACGGATAGCGGCATGTATGTGAAAGCCGAAATCCCGGAAGCTTATCGTCAGCACCTGCTGCCGCTGGCGCAGGGGCTGACGCCGAACGTGTTCGAGCTGCAAATGCTGAGCGGAAAGCCGTGTCGTACGCTTGATGAAGCCATTACGGCGGCACAATCACTGCTCACCGACACGCTGAAATGGGTGGTGATTACCAGCGCGCCGGGGGATAGCGAAGAGATTATTAACGTTGCGGTGGTGACGGCTGAAACGGTTGAGGTGCTGGCCCACCCGCGGGTGAAAACGGATCTGAAGGGGACTGGCGATTTGTTCTGTGCTGAGCTGGTGAGCGGTATTGTGTTGGGTAAAGCGCTGACGACCGCGACGCACGACGCCGCACAGCGGGTGCTGGACGTGATGACGTGGACCAACCTGTGCGGTTGTGATGAATTAATTCTGCCACCGGTAGGGGAGGCGCGATGAAGAGTTACCGGCTGGTAGTTCGCCAGAATGGGCGTATGGTTGGACATTTTGACACCAACGGGGCAGCAGCGCTGGAAGATATCTGTGTAGCGCGGGCCATGTTTGGTATTGCGGGTGGCTACGACTGTGAATTGTTAGTGGCAGACTCGGAGCGAAGGATGCTGGAAAGCGGGCCGGAAGGGATGAAGATTCTGATGCGCGAGGCGTGTTACCGACCGGTCACCTCACAGATTTAATGCCGGATGGCGACGAGAACGTCTTATCCGGCCTACGTTACGGAGTTTGCTGTAGGCCGGATAAGCGTAGCGCCATCCGGCAGGGTTTTGATATCCATCAGATAAAAAAAATGGCGCCTGATGGCGCCATCTTTCTCTGCAAAAAGAATTACTTCTTGATGCGGATAACCGGAGTCTCACCCACTGTCACGCTACCGGACAGTTTGATCAGCTCTTTGATTTCGTCCATGTTGGAGATAACAACCGGAGTCAGGGTAGACTTGGCTTTTTCTTCCAGCAGCGGCAGATCGAATTCAATAACCGGGTCGCCCACTTTCACGCGCTGACCTTCTTCAGCGATGCGTTTGAAGCCTTCGCCTTTCAGTTCAACGGTATCAATACCGAAGTGAACAAACAGCTCAATGCCGCTGTCGGATTCGATAGAGAAAGCGTGGTTGGTTTCAAAGATTTTGCCGATGGTGCCATCAACAGGGGCAACCATTTTGTTACCGGTTGGTTTGATAGCAATGCCATCACCAACGATTTTTTCAGCAAAAACTACATCCGGCACGTCTTCGATGTTGACGATCTCGCCAGAGAGCGGAGCAACGATCTCAATAGTTCCGGTGTCTTTCTTATCATCAGAAACCAGAGATTTCAGTTTATCGAACAAACCCATGATCTTCTCCTAAGCAGTAAATTGGGCCGCATCTCGTGGATTAGCAGATTGTTTTTTCTTCAATGAACTTGTTAACCAGCGTCATTAACTCGTCCGTTGTCGGTTGAGCAAGAGCCTGCTCTGCTAACACCTTCGCATCTTCGAAGTTCGTGTTACGGATAATCTTCTTAATGCGCGGGATAGAAATGGCGCTCATAGAGAATTCGTCCAGACCCATCCCCAGCAACAGAAGTGTAGCACGTTCGTCGCCTGCAAGCTCACCACACATGCCAGTCCATTTGCCTTCAGCATGAGAAGCATCAATAACCTGCTTGATCAGCGTCAGCACAGATGGCGACATCGGTTGGTAAAGGTGTGAAATCATATCATTACCACGGTCAACTGCCAGGGTGTACTGCGTTAAATCATTGGTGCCGATACTAAAGAAATCAACTTCTTTGGCTAAATGACGCGCAATTGTTGCCGCAGCTGGTGTTTCCACCATCACGCCAATCTCAATGTTCTCGTCAAATGCTTTACCTTCGTCGCGCAGTTCCTGTTTGTAGATTTCGATCTCTTTGCGCAGTGCACGCACTTCTTCAACAGAGATGATCATTGGGAACATGATACGCAGTTTGCCGAAAGCAGAGGCGCGCAGGATAGCGCGAACCTGGTCACGCAGGATCTCTTTACGATCCATGGCGATACGCACGGCACGCCAGCCCAGGAACGGGTTCTCTTCTTTCGGGAAGTTCATGTACGGCAGTTCTTTATCGCCGCCGATGTCCATGGTACGGACGATGACCGCCTGAGAGCCACAGGCTTCAGCAACGGCTTTATACGCAGCAAACTGTTCTTCTTCAGTTGGCAGCGATTCACGGTCCATGAACAGGAATTCGGTGCGGTACAGACCCACACCTTCAGCGCCGTTACGCTCGGCGCCTTCAACGTCACGAACGGTACCGATGTTGGCGCAAACTTCAACCTGATGTCCGTCCAGCGTGATAGCCGGCAGATCTTTCAGCTTAGCGAGTTCCGCTTTCTCGGTTGCAACCTGCTCCTGAACGGCACGCAGTTGCTCAATAACGTCGTTGGTCGGATTGACGTAAACCTGATTGTTTACGGCATCCAGAATCAGATAGTCGTCGTTTTTCACCTGAGAGGTGACGCTACCCGTACCTACGATGGCAGGCAGTTCCAGAGAACGCGCCATGATAGAGGTATGAGAGGTACGTCCGCCCGCATCAGTGATGAAACCCAGCACCTTGTTCAGGTTCAGCTGTGCGGTTTCTGACGGGGTCAGGTCTGCGGCAACCAGGATAACTTCGTCCTGGATAGCGCTCAGATCAATAATTGCCAGACCCAGAATGTTACGCAGCAGGCGTTTACCGATGTCACGTACGTCAGCCGCACGTTCTTTCAGGTATTCATCATCCAGCTCTTCCAGGGCTGTGGCCTGACCTTCGATAACTTCATGCGCAGCTGCATCAGCCGTCATGTGCTTATCTTTAATCAGGGCTATGATTTCCTGCTCCAGCTCCTCATCTTCGAGCAGCATGATATGCCCTTCAAAGATGGCTTCTTTTTCTTCACCGAACGTTTCACCAGCTTTGGTTTTGATCGCTTCCAGTTGCGCAGATGCCTTGGCACGACCGCTCAGAAAACGTTCAACTTCCTGATCAACCTTGTCGGCAGAAATTTTTTTCCGGTCAATGACGATCTCGTCTTCTTTCAGCAGCAATGCTTTACCGAAAGCGATACCCGGGGATGCTAAAATGCCTGAAATCATAACCCTACCTTACTTGTGACTGATATTTAAAAGAACTCGTTGAACTTACTCGAGTTCAGCCATCAGTTTAACCAGATGCTCAACTGCTTTCTGCTCGTCTTCACCTTCTGCGGACAGGGTGACAACGGTACCCTGAGTCAGGCCCAGAGTCTGCAGTTTAAACAGGCTTTTGGCGCTAGCGCTTTTGCCGTTGGAAGTCACAGTAATTTCAGAAGTAAAGCCTTTTGCTTCTTTAACAAACTGAGCAGCAGGGCGAGTATGCAGACCGTTCGGAGCGGTAATGGTAACTTCTTGCTGGAACATTATATTTCCCCAACTTATAGGTTTAGTGTTGTGGAACTAAAGTCTAGCCTGGCGGCTCAACTTTAGCCTGTATTGTTAGCATCGGCGTAAACTGGACGCGACACAAAAGGAGTTCGGTGCAATCCGTTGCTGGCAACTTCTTGCCGCTGACGTTTCGTTCGTCATTAAACATTATGCCGCGAAAGGAAGAGTTGAACCAAATCATAAAATCGATTCAGCTAGCGCTTTTCCTGTAACGATTAATTTCGCGCATCAAAATAATTAGTTTGGTTAAATACCAGTTCCGGCGGGCTGAATCAATGCCAGGCGAGTTGAAACTTTGAAGCAGGCCACAAAAAAGCACCCAAAAGGGTGCTTTTTTACGCGTTTTTAACATGCTGGCACTACTGTTGCAGTTCTTTCTCTGTAAAGAGATCGGCAAACAGTGCAGTGCTCAGATAACGCTCACCCGATGACGGTAGAATAACCACTATATTCTTATTGGTAAAGGTTTCATCTTCCTGGAGCTTAAGCGCGGCAGCAACCGCAGCACCGGAAGAGATCCCAGCCAGAATACCTTCTTCTTCCATCAGACGACGCGCAGTAGAAATAGCTTCATCATTAGTGATGGCAACGACTTTATCGATAAGCTTCAGATCAAGGTTACCCGGAATGAAGCCTGCTCCAATGCCCTGAATTTTATGCGGGCCCGGTTTGAGTTCTTCACCTGCCAGCGCCTGGGCGATAACCGGGGAGTCGGTAGGTTCAACCGCGACGGTGATCAGATCGGTTTTGCCTTTAGTGCCTTTAATGTAACGGGTCACACCAGTCAACGTACCGCCGGTACCGACGCCGGAAATAAAGACATCAACCTGGCCATCGGTATCTTCCCAGATTTCCGGGCCGGTAGTTTTTTCGTGGATTTCCGGGTTTGCCGGGTTGCTGAACTGCTGCAGCAGCAGGAATTTTTCCGGATCGCTGGCCACAATTTCTTCCGCTTTCTGAATCGCGCCCTTCATACCTTTTGCGCCTTCGGTCAACACCAGGTTCGCTCCCAGCGCTTTTAAGAGCTTGCGGCGCTCAATGCTCATGGTTTCAGGCATGGTCAGAGTCAGTTTGTAGCCGCGAGCTGCGGCAACGTAGGCCAGCGCAATCCCTGTGTTGCCGCTGGTTGGTTCGACCAGCTCTACACCCGGTTTCAGTACACCACGTTTTTCGGCATCCCAAATCATGTTGGCACCGATACGGCATTTGACGCTAAAGCTTGGGTTGCGTGATTCCACCTTCGCCAGAATGCGTCCGTTACCGATACGGTTCAGTCGAACCAGCGGCGTATGACCGATAGTCAGCGAGTTGTCTTCAAAAATCTTACTCATGGCCTGTCCTTAACTGTATGAAATTGGGATACCGCTTCAGCATACCTGTTGAGAAAGTATGGGGAAGTAAGGAATTCGTATATCTATATGCCACCAGGAAATAATGCGTTGCAGTATGGAATAAGAGCGGGCATAAGCCAGCCCGCTTTTACACATTTTTGCATTACTTCCATAACGCGTGCTTAGCACGATAGCAGTCTACCCACATCGCCGTGGCACCACAAACCGCGACCGGCATGATGAACAGATTGAGCACCGGAATCATGGTGAACAGGCTGGTCAATGCGCCAAATTGCATATTGGTGACCTTGCGTGTGCGCAGCGCGACGCGCATCTCCTTAAAAGGCACCTTATGGTTATCAAACGGATAATCGCAGTACTGAATGGCCAGCATCCACGCGCTGAACAGGAACCACAGCACCGGGGCTACGGTCTGACCAATACCCGGAATGAAATAGAGGATCAGCAACACGACGGCGCGCGGGAGATACCACGCCAGCTTTTGCCATTCACGTTTCATAATACGGGGAACATCTTTCATGATGCCGAGAACGCCGGTGTCAGGCGGTGTTGCGCCCGTTAAGCGTGCTTCCAGCTGTTCTGCCAGCAGACCGTTAAACGGCGCGGCAATCCAGTTGGCTATGGTGGAAAACAGGTAGCCGAACACCAGTAGTACGGAGATAGTGACAATCGGCCACAGCAAGTAGCTGAGCCACTGAAGCCAGTCAGGGACGTGACTCATCAGCGCGGGGATCCAGCTATCGAGTTGTGTGAATAGCCACCAGAATGCGCCGCCCATCAGCAGGATATTCACCAGCAAAGGCAGGATGACAAAGCGACGAATGCCCGGTTGGGTGATGAGCTTCCATCCCTGTGAAAAGTAATAAAGGCCGCTGCGAGGTACGACTGCAGATGATGAAACCATGGTCAGGACATACTCCTTGTTATATAAGCTCTGGTAAACTTTGCGTATCTTACCGGGTTGTTGAGCGTTAAGCTGTTCAGAAATGTTCGAAAAAACAGCAAAAAGCACAATTTTGTTCATCTTTATGCCGTGAAAGCCAAGAGTGCACTTGCACTTGGCGTAATCGACAAATACTCTTAGTGAGTAAATGTTTGCCGTGGTGGCAAGGTGTTAGAACAACAGAGAATATAATGATGCAGGATTTGCGTCTGATATTAATCATTGTTGGCGCGATCGCCATAATCGCTTTACTGGTACATGGTTTTTGGACTAGCCGTAAAGAGCGGTCTTCTATATTCCGCGATCGCCCACTGAAACGCATGAAGTCTAAACGTGAAGACGAGGATTCGTTCGACGACAACGTCGAGGAAGACGAAGGCGTGGGCGAAGTTCGCGTTCATCGTGTGAATCATGCTCCCGGTAACGCGCAGGAACATGGTGTTCCTCCTCAGTCGCCGCAACACCAGTACCAGCCGCCTTATGCGTCTGCTCAGCCGCGTCAACCCGCGCCGCAGCCTGCACAAGCGCCGGTACCGCCGCCGCATGTTCAGCAGCAGCCGCAGCCTGTACAACCGCAGCAGCCGGTGCAGCATCAGCCTGTTCAGCAACAACCTGTGCAGCAGCAGATGCAGCATCAGCCCGTTGCTCCGCAGGTTCAGCAGCCCGTGCAGCAAGCACCGCAACCTGCGCCGCAGGCTTTCCAGCCCGCAGAGCCTGCCGTTGAACATCAACCGCAGCCTGAGCCGGTAGTTGAAGAAGCTCCTGTTGCTGAAAAACCGCAGCGTAAAGAAGCGGTCATTATTATGAACGTTGCGGCGCATCACGGTAGTGAGCTCAACGGTGAAGTGCTGCTCAACAGCATTCAGCAAGCCGGTTTTAAATTTGGCGATATGAATATTTTCCATCGTCATTTGAGCCCGGATGGCAGCGGTCCTTCGCTGTTCAGCCTTGCCAATATGGTTAACCCAGGAACGTTTGACCCCGAAATGACGGGTGATTTCAGCACCCCTGGCGTGACTATTTTTATGCAGGTTCCGTCCTACGGTGACGAGCTGCAAAACTTTAAGCTGATGCTGCAGTCTGCACAGCACATTGCCGATGAAGTGGGTGGTGTGGTGCTCGACGATCAACGTCGCATGATGACGCCGCAGAAACTGCGCGAGTATCAGGACCGCATCCGCGAAGTTAAAGAATCTCGCGCCTGATTTTCCTCTGGCGTGACATCTCCTTGCTAAACCCCCGCCTGTCGGGGGTTTTTTATCATTGATGGTGCGATATGGAATCAATCGAACAACAACTGACAGAACTGCGAACCACGCTTCGCCATCATGAGTATCTCTACCATGTGATGGATGCGCCGGAAATTCCCGATGCGGAATATGATCGCCTGATGCGTGAACTGCGCGAGCTGGAAGCGCAGCATCCGGAACTTATCACCCCCGACTCGCCAACCCAACGTGTTGGCGCCGCCCCGTTAGCAGCGTTCAGCCAGATTCGCCATGAAGTGCCAATGCTGTCGCTGGATAACGTGTTTGATGAAGAGAGTTTTCTCGCCTTCAACAAGCGCGTGCAGGACAGACTAAAGAGTACGGATAAACTAACCTGGTGCTGCGAACTGAAGCTGGACGGGCTGGCGGTCAGTATCCTGTATGAAAACGGTGTGCTGGTCAGTGCCGCAACGCGTGGTGATGGTACTACGGGTGAGGATATTACCTCGAACGTGCGCACCATCCGTGCGATCCCGTTAAAACTGCGAGGCGATAACATTCCGACGCGTCTGGAAGTGCGCGGTGAAGTGTTCCTGCCGCAGGCCGGATTTGAAAAAATTAACGAAGAGGCCCGCCGCACTGGCAACAAAGTGTTTGCTAACCCGCGTAACGCAGCGGCCGGGTCATTGCGCCAGCTCGATCCGCGTATCACAGCGAAGCGACCGCTTACTTTCTTCTGCTATGGCGTTGGTGTGCTGGAAGGTGGTGTGCTGCCTGATACCCACCTGGGCCGTCTGCTGCAATTTAAAGAGTGGGGATTGCCGGTGAGCGACAGAGTTACGCTTTGCGACTCTCCGGAGGAAGTACTTGCTTACTATCACAAGGTTGAAGAAGACCGACCGACGCTGGGATTCGATATCGACGGTGTGGTGATCAAAGTCAACTCTATGGTGTTGCAGGAACAACTGGGTTTTGTTGCCCGCGCGCCGCGCTGGGCGGTGGCCTTTAAGTTCCCGGCGCAAGAGCAGATGACCTTCGTACGTGATGTTGAGTTTCAGGTTGGACGTACCGGGGCGATTACACCTGTCGCCCGCCTTGAGCCAGTTCAGGTTGCCGGGGTGTTGGTCAGTAACGCCACCTTGCACAATGCGGATGAAATTGAGCGTCTTGGTTTGCGTATTGGCGATAAAGTCGTCATTCGCCGTGCGGGCGATGTCATCCCGCAGGTAGTGAATGTCGTGCTTTCCGAGCGCCCGGACGATACGCGTGAAATTGAGTTTCCCACACACTGTCCGGTATGCAACTCAGACGTTGAGCGTGTGGAAGGCGAAGCGGTTACTCGCTGTACTGGTGGTTTAATCTGCGGAGCGCAGCGTAAGGAATCGCTGAAACACTTCGTTTCCCGCCGTGCGCTGGACGTTGACGGCATGGGCGACAAAATTATCGATCAACTGGTCGAGAAGGAGTATGTCCACACACCAGCGGATCTCTTCACACTGACCGCAGGTAAGCTGACCGGTCTTGATCGTATGGGGCCGAAATCGGCTCAAAAAGTGGTGAATGCGCTGGAAAAAGCAAAAGAAACGACGTTTGCCCGTTTCCTCTACGCGCTGGGTATTCGCGAAGTCGGCGAAGCTACGGCGGCTGGTCTGGCGGCGCATTTTGGCACCCTTGAGGCGCTGGAAGCGGCCTCTATTGAAGAGCTGCAAAAAGTGCCGGATGTCGGCATTGTGGTAGCGACCCACGTGTTTAATTTCTTTGCTGAAGAGAGTAACCGCGAGGTGATCGTCCAACTGCTGGCGCAGGGGATTCACTGGCCAGCGCCGGTGGTCATCAACGCTGAAGAAATCGACAGCCCCTTCGCGGGGAAAACGGTGGTGCTAACCGGGAGCCTGAGCCTGATGTCACGCGATGACGCCAAAGCGCGACTGACTGAGTTGGGTGCAAAAGTGGCCGGCAGCGTATCGAAGAAAACCGACCTGGTGATTGCCGGTGAAGCGGCGGGTTCGAAGCTGGCAAAAGCGCAGGAACTGGGTATTGCCGTGATCGATGAAGCTGAAATGATCCGCTTACTGGGTGCCTGAGATGGAAAAAGAGCAGCTGGTTGAAATCGCCAATACCGTGATGCCCTTTGGCAAATATAAAGGGCGTCGGCTGATTGATGTACCGGAAGAGTATCTGCTGTGGTTTGCCCGTAAGGATGAATTCCCGGCGGGCAAGCTCGGCGAGCTGATGCAAATCACGCTGCTGATTAAAACTGAAGGGCTGACGCAACTGGTGCAGCCCCTGAAACGCCCGCTCTAAGCCTTTGCGGCGTGGCTTTTCTGCTGCGCCTGCAATGCGTCCGTTTGTTGCTTGTAGCGACGTGCCAGCACGGCACACACCATCAGCTGAATTTGATGGAAGATCATCAACGGCAGCACCATCATTCCTATCACTGACGTCGGGAACAGAATATTTGCCATTGGGATCCCATTCGCCAGGCTCTTTTTCGATCCGCAAAAGACAATGGTGATCTCATCGGCTTTGTTGAAGCCGCATTTCCGCGCAACAAAGACGTTGATGCCAATCACAATTGCCAGCAATACGATGCTGACCACCACGATAAACAGCAGTGAGCCAATCCCCACTTTGTGCCAGATCCCGTTAACCACGGCTTCACTGAAGGCGGAGTACACCACCAGCAAGATGGAGGATTGGTCCGTTTTGGCTATCCATTTTTTATGTCGGGACACCCAGTTACCAATCCACGGACGTGAAAGATGTCCCAGTACGAACGGCAGCAGCAGCTGCAGCATGATTTTCCCCACCTGCTCCAGACTGCCTTCTGCGCCATGCATATTCATTACCAGGCCAACCAGTAACGGCGAGAGAAAAATACCCAGCAGGCTGGAGGCCGAAGCGGAACACACGGCGGCAGCAACGTTACCCCCCGCCAGCGACGTAAAAGCGATTGCCGACTGCACCGTGGCCGGCAAAATACACAGGTACAGGAAACCGGTGTACAGCATCGGGTCAACATTTACCGGTGCCCACCAGGCGAACAGAACGCCCAGCACCGGGAAAACAACAAACGTGCTGCACATCACCCACAGATGTAAACGCCAGTGACTACCGCCGGCAATAATGGCTTCACGCGAAAGCTTCGCCCCGTGCATAAAAAACAGTAGGGCAATGGCAGCGGTGGTTAAGCCTTCAAAGAAAGGTACAAAGCCACCTTCGGCCGGGAAAAAGGACGCCAGTAAAACGACCGTAATCAACGTTATCGTGAACGGATCAAGGATACGAAAAAGTTTCATAAAAGCTCCTGAAATTCGGTAGGAACATTTTGCGTTTTTCTGTTTGAGAAATAAAATTGATTTATTGCATCCATATATGAATCGAATAGATGAATTACTCTCTGCGTCAGCTCCGTATTTTTGTTACCGTCGCTCAGGCCAAAAGCTTTAGCCGGGCGGGGGATATCATTGGCTTAAGCCAGTCTGCGGTCAGCCACAGCGTTAAAGAGCTGGAAGGGCAGACGGGTGTGCGGTTGTTAGATAGAACAACGCGGGAAGTGGTGCTGACAGAAGCAGGGCACCAGTTGGCGGCGCGGCTGGAACGTATTCTGGATGAACTGCACAGCACGCTGCGCGAAGCAGGCCAGGTGGGAACGCAGTTAACCGGAACGGTGCGCGTTGCCGCCAGCCAGACAATATCTGCTCACCTTATTCCACAGTGTATTGCCCAGAGTAATCAGCTTTATCCAGCAATCGATTTTGTGCTGCACGATCGTCCGCAACAGTGGGTGCTGGAGAGTATTCGTCAGGGCGAGGTAGATTTTGGCATTGTGATAGATCCAGGTGCTGTGACCGATCTGCAGTGTGAAGCGGTGTTATCCGAACCGTTCCTGCTGTTGTGTCGAGGGGATCATCCGCTAGCCCAACGCGAATGGGTAAATTGGCAGGATTTATATCATGAGCGCCTGGTATTACAGGATTACGCTTCCGGCAGTCGACCGTTGATCGATGCGGCACTGGCTCACTTTTCCATTGAGGCCAATATCGTTCAGGAGATAGGTCACCCTGCCACGCTTTTCCCGATGGTTGAGGCGGGGATTGGTATCAGCGTGCTGCCTGCGCTGGCGCTTCCTCTGCCACAGGGCAGCCATTTGCAGGTTAAACGCCTGACGCCGGTTGTGGAACGACAATTGATGCTGGCACGACGTAAAAATCGTTCTTTATCGACTGCGGCCCAGGCGCTGTGGGACGTAGTACGGATGCAGGCCAGTGAATTAACCGCCGGTCGGGCACGGGATCCTTTGTACCAGCTTTAACGATATGGCTGGTGTTTTTCATGTCGTTAAGTTTGGCTTTCAGTATCGATGAACTGATCGTTAACTTTTATATTTTTACCCGGCACCGGACTACCTCTTTATATTTATAAATTCTCCTGCGATATTCTTAGGCAATTGCTTAGCTTGCGGATTTGTAAGGCTATTTTAAATTATTACTTTTTTTCTTGACCTTCCACTTGCTGGAAGGTTGATACTCTTTATACGCAATTACGGATAGCAGTATCTAATACAATGATGTATAGCGATTGATTAATGAAATGACTAAGCAATTTATACAGTAACTCGTTATAGGTAGAATTAACACGATCCCGATGGAGTAATATTAGTGACATGTTAAATAATCCTACAATAGCTGGTTGCTGAAACTAATCCGGTAAATATATTTAACTAATGGGGTATTGGCGGCGATGATAAGAAAAAATAAAATTTTAATTGCAATGCAAATTAGTATGCTGGCATGGTCTGGTTATACGTTTGCAGCAGACAGAGTGTATGTAGCAAATGAAGGTGCAGATTCAGTTAATGTACTTGATGCTGCGTCTTTAAAGACTGTAGATAAAGTACATGTTGGTAAAATGCCGCATAACGTTCAGGTGTCACCAGACAATAAAACAGTTTGGGTAACCAACCTTGGTGCTAACGGGACACATTCATCAGGCTCTGAACATATGGATATGAGTAAAGATGCCCATTCTGAGAAAATGGATATGGGCAAAGATTCTCATGCAGGCAAAAAGGAACATGGCGAAGTTTGGGTTATTAATGGCGAAAATGATACGGTTATTGCAAAACTTCCGGTTGGCGCACATCCTGCGCATGTTGTCGTCACCCCTGATGGGAAAATGGCGTATATCTCAAATAGTGCAGATAACACTATCAGCGTGATTGATGCAGAACATTTGAAAAATTTAACGACAATTAATGTAGGTAAATTCCCTCATGGCCTCAGAGTGAGTCCTGACGGTAAAGAAGTTTATATCGCGAATATGAAAGGGGGCTCGGTATCCGTTGTTGATACAGACAGTAATAAAGAGGTCGCGCAGATCCCATTAGGTAAAATGCCAGCCCAGGTAGGTTTCTCACCGGACGGAAAACGGGTGTTTGTTTCCCTGTCTGGTGAAGATGCTGTAGCGGTGATTGATACAGCAACGCGTAAAGTTGTGAAGAAAATTAATGTTGGTACCGTACCAATCCAGCTGTTTGGCACTCCGGATGGTAAAAGCATGCTGGTAACCAATCAGGGCTCGAAGAGCAAGCCGGGTAACACAATAAACATGATTGATATCGCAAGCCTTACGGTAGCGAAAACCATCACCACTGGCGATGGGGCCCATGGCGTGGTTGTCGATAAAAATGGCAAGTATGCTTACGTAACTAACTCATTTGCAAACTCTGTTTCGATGATTGACATTAATGAGCGTAAGGTAGTGAACACGCTCCCGGTAGACAACAACCCAAATGGTATCAGCTGGGGCTCTGTCGAAGTGACGCCTAAATAACTGTGCTAGCATTTATCAATACCCGTCATTCGCTGGCGGGTATTTTCATGAATATTCTATAAATAAAGGAACGACAGATGAGAAAGCCGGAGCGGACAAAAACGCTGCCTAGTAAGTTCAATTTTGATGATACTGTAAACAGACTCGTCAGCGTATTGAATGCTAAAAATATTCGTATTTTTGTGCAGGTTGATCAACAGCAAGCGGCAACGGAAGCAGGTCTTGCTCTGCGACCGACGATGTTATTTCTGTTTGGTAACCCAAAGGGTGGTACTCCTGCCATGCAAGCAAATCCTCATGCGGCAATAGAGTTACCCCTACGGGTGGTTATTTGGCAGGATGACAATGGTGATACCCATATAGATTATCAGGATGCAAGTACTGTTCTGGAGTTTGACTATGGTGTTGCACATAATATTGTTGCTCCAGTTAGCATCCTGACAACCCTTCTTAACGAAGTGGCCGGTAATTAATTGCAAATAACACTAAATGCCTCGTGGATATTTAGTGTTATTTTCCTGCGCTTATTATGCAAATATTTAACCCGCTATAATAAACCTATTGAATAATACATATGATGTTCATTACTCTTCAATGTTTGTCGATTCGTCTATTTTATAAATAGAAGGGTTTTTGTTTGCAATATTATGTGAAGGGTATATCTTGATGCTCAAATATTAATATGTAAGTTATGAGGATAGTTATGAAAAAGACATTAGTCACATCATTGGCCGCTTCTTTGTGTTTTCTCAGTCTGTCTGCCTTTGCTGCTACAGAAATCTCGCAACAAGAAGCCAATAGTTTAAAGCATGTCAAGTCAATCACCGTAACGGAAAATACGGTGAATCAATGTATGCACAAAATTTCGAAAATGGCAGATAAAGAAGGTGCTGATTTCTTTGTTATTAAGAACTTCTCTTCTATAGGCAATGGTTCTCAGGCTGTAGTGACCAGCGAACTCTATAAGAAGTAAACAGCTGTTTCCCCCGTTTTAATTATTGATTAGCGAAAGTGTGTTGTTGTACCTGCTTTCGCTTATTAATAATCAACAAATGTTTGTCAGTCATTTGCAAGGCGGGCTTTGTCTGCCCACTCGTCTGACGAATTCCTGATGTGTTGGTACTCCTTGCCATTTCTGGCAGAAAAAAAATGTGAGTTCAGGCCGATTTAGCACGTGCCATCTATACCGATTTACTATCGGTTATCGGGATAAACGGTATTGGTAATCGATTGCGTAGTCTCGCTATAACAATGCGGTACGCTACGTTATTTCGATTACTCAGTATTAAGGACATCTCATGAGCCACTCTCTTTTCTCGCAAAATCCCTGGTATAGCGCTGATATCATTCGTGGTTACAAACCGGATTTTACGCCGCGCGTAGCCTTTATCCTCGGCTCAGGTCTGGGGGCGTTGGCGGATCAAATTGAGGATGCGGTTGCCATCTCTTACGAGAAACTACCAGGGTTCCCGGTGAGTACCGTACACGGTCATGCTGGTGAACTGGTGTTGGGAAATCTGGCGGGAATTCCGGTGGCCTGTATGAAAGGACGTGGACATTTCTATGAAGGTCGCGGTATGACGGTGATGACGGATGCCATTCGTACGCTGAAGCTGCTGGGCTGTGAGCTGCTGTTTTGCACCAATGCTGCAGGCTCTTTGCGTCCCGAAGTCGGACCGGGTAGCCTCGTTGCGCTTAGCGATCACATCAATACGATGCCGGGTACGCCGATGGTAGGGCCAAACGATGAGCGTTTTGGCGAGCGATTCTTTTCACTGGCGAATGCCTATGATGCTGACTATCGTGCGATCCTGCAAACTGTTGCCGCTGAGGAAGGGTTCCCGCTGAGTGAAGGGGTTTTTGTCTCTTATCCGGGGCCGAACTTTGAAACCGCGGCAGAAATCCGCATGATGCAAATTATCGGTGGCGACGTGGTGGGGATGTCGGTGGTGCCTGAAGTTATCTCTGCGCGCCACTGCGGCTTGAAAGTGGTTGCGGTGGCGGCCATCACCAACCTGGCGGAAGGTCTGGGTGATGTTAAATTATCTCACGCGCAGACGCTGGCTGCGGCGGAACTCTCCCGGCAGAATTTCATCAATTTGATCTGCGGATTCTTGCGCAAACTGGCCTGAATAACTAAAAAATGACCCCGCTTGCGGGGTCTTACTTTATGGCAAGGAACGGAAAAATGGGTATCGCATCTCGCTTAAAGCTCATGTCGTTTTTGCAATATTTCATCTGGGGAAGCTGGTTGGTAACCCTGGGTTCCTACATGATTAATACCCTGGATTTTACCGGCGCGAACGTCGGTATGATTTACAGTTCGAAAGGGCTGGCGGCGATTATCATGCCGGGCATTATGGGCATCATTGCCGATAAATGGCTACGCGCCGAGCGCGCCTATATGCTTTGTCATCTGGTGTGTGCGGGCGTGTTGCTATATGCCACAACCGTTACCGATCCGCAGACCATGTTTTGGGTGATGCTGGTTAACGCAATGGCGTATATGCCGACGATTGCGTTATCGAATAGCGTCTCATACTCGTGCCTGGCGCAATCAGGTCAGGATCCGGTCACCGCGTTCCCGCCAATTCGTGTATTTGGCACCATTGGGTTTATTGTGGCGATGTGGACTGTCAGCTTGATGGGACTGGAACTGAGCAGCGCGCAGTTGTATATCGCTTCAGGCGCATCGCTGCTGCTGGCTCTGTATGCGCTTACGTTGCCGAAAATTCCGGTTGCTGAGAAGAAAGCAAACACCACGCTTGCCAGCAAGCTCGGTCTGGACGCCTTTGTCCTGTTTAAAAAACCGCAGATGGCAATCTTCTTTTTGTTTGCGATGATGCTGGGGGCGGTGTTGCAAATCACCAACGTCTTTGGCAATCCGTTCCTGCATGATTTTGCCCGTAACCCGGAATTTGCCGACAGCTTTGTGGTGAAGTACCCCTCCATATTGCTTTCCGTTTCACAGATGGCGGAGGTGGGCTTTATTCTCACTATTCCGTACTTCCTTAAACGCTTTGGCATTAAAACGGTGATGCTGATGAGCATGCTGGCATGGACGCTGCGCTTTGGCTTCTTTGCCTTTGGCGATCCGTCGCCGTTTGGTTTTGTGCTGCTGCTGATGTCGATGATCGTCTACGGCTGTGCGTTTGATTTCTTCAATATCTCGGGATCGGTATTTGTCGAGCAGGAGGTTAGCTCTAACATTCGCGCCAGCGCGCAGGGGCTGTTTATGACGATGGTAAACGGCGTTGGCGCGTGGGTGGGATCAATTCTGAGTGGTATGGCGGTGGACTATTTTTCTGTCGATGGCGTCAAGGATTGGCAAACTATCTGGCTGGTGTTTGCCGCGTATGCGCTGGCTCTGGCGGTTATCTTTGCATTGTTCTTTAAATACAGGCATGAGCCTGAACGACTGGCACAGAAAGCACCGGCACATTAATACTCCATTGGCGGCGGGTTCTGATACCCGCCGTTTCATTTTCTGCGAGGCAATGTGGTAACTTTGCGCATTATCCTTATTTCAGGAGCGCATTATCCATGGAACGCACGCACCGCATCGATCTGAAGTTACTGCGTTATTTTCTTGCTGTCGCAGAAGAACTGCATTTTGGACGTGCTGCTGCTCGCCTGAATATGTCGCAACCGCCGCTCAGTACCCATATTAAAGAGCTGGAGCAACAGCTCGGCACTTTGCTATTTATCCGTCATTCCCGCAGCGTGGCGTTAACTCACGCGGGAAAGATATTGATGGAAGAGTCGCGCCGACTGTTATCCAGTGCTAATCAGGCGCTGGCGAGAGTGGAGCAAATTGGTCGTGGTGAGGCAGGGCGAATTGAGCTTGGCGTTATCGGTACAGCGATGTGGGGAAAAATGCGTCCGGTGATGCGGCGTTTTATGAAGGATAATCCCAATGTTGAGGTGCTGTTTCGCGAGAACATGCCCGCGATGCAGATGACGATGCTGGAACGGCGTGAACTGGATGCGGGAATTTGGCGGATGGCTACGGAGCTTTCTCCCGGGTTTACCAGTTTGCGTTTGCATGAGTCCTCTTTTCTGGTTGCCATGCCGGAAGAACATCCTCTTACTGCCTGTGAGTCCATACCGCTGGAGGCGTTGAGAAATGAATATTTTGTCACAATGCCTTCCATTCATACTGACTGGGCATTTTTGCAGCGAGTTTGCCTGAGTGCTGGATTTTCCCCGATGATTATTCGTGAGGTGAGGGAGCCGCAAACGGTGCTGGCGATGATCAGCATGGGGATTGGTATTACGTTAATTGCTGACAGCTATGCGCAGATGAGTTGGCCTGGCGTGGTATTTCGACCGTTAGAGGAACGTATTCCGGCGGATTTGTATATTGTGTATGACCAACTGCAGGCGACACCCGCGCTGGAGAAACTGGTAGCGGCATTGACGATGTGATGTCTGTGCCGGATGGCGACTGACGTCTTATCCGGCCTACGCGTGTTGTGTTGTCTGTGCCGGATGGCGACTGACGTCTTATCCGGCCTACGCGTGTTGTGTTGTCTGTGCCGGATGGCGGCTGACGTCTTATCCGGCCTACGCGTGTTGTGTTGTCTGCGCCGGATGGCGACTGACGTCTTATCCGGCCTGCGCGTGTAGTGTTGTCTGTGCCGGGTGGCGACTGACGTCTTATCCGGCCTACGCGTGCGGTATTGTCTGTGCCGGATGGCGACTGACGTCTTATCCGGCCTACGCGTGTTGTGTTGTCTGTGCCGGATGGCGACTAACGTCTTATCCGGCCTACGTGTGGGGTATTGTCTGTAGGCCTGATAAGCGTAGCGCATCAGGCGATGCAGGTTCGAATCTTATAAATCGCAGATAGCAAAAAGGCGCCTTTAGGGCGCCTTTTTACATTGGTGGGTCGTGCAGGATTCGAACCTGCGACCAATTGATTAAAAGTCAACTGCTCTACCAACTGAGCTAACGACCCGAAGTGGTGGGTGATGACGGGATCGAACCGCCGACCCCCTCCTTGTAAGGGAGGTGCTCTCCCAGCTGAGCTAATCACCCCCGCTGTGTGGAGTCGCATTATAGGGAGAGTTGAAAATGAGTCAACGCATTTTCTAAAGAATTTGTTCGTTCGTCGTAAATTTAAACAAAACGATCGCAAATCAATCCATGCAGCATGATTTGTATACGAAAATGGCAAAGCGTGATGTTCCAACCTGAACAACATTGAGGAATCAGACCACAGTGATAGAATACGAGCCTGATAATCTTTCCAGGATTTGCCGGTTGTCGGCATCTTTATAAACGTAAGGCCATTTCATGAAAATCAAAACTCGCTTCGCGCCAAGCCCGACAGGTTACCTGCACGTCGGTGGTGCGCGTACTGCTCTATATTCCTGGCTTTTTGCACGTAACCATGACGGTGAGTTTGTGCTGCGTATTGAAGACACCGATCTCGAACGCTCCACTCCGGAAGCTATTGAAGCCATTATGGATGGCATGAACTGGCTGAATCTGGAATGGGATGAAGGCCCGTACTTCCAGACCAAACGTTTTGATCGCTACAATGCCGTGATTGATGAGATGCTGGAAGCCGGTACCGCGTATAAATGCTACTGCTCCAAAGAGCGTCTGGACGCACTGCGCGAAGAGCAGATGGCAAACGGTGAGAAGCCACGTTACGACGGTCGCTGCCGCCACGGGCATGAACATCATGCTGCTGATGAACCATGCGTGGTGCGTTTTGCCAACCCGCAGGATGGATCCGTTATTTTTGACGACCAGATCCGTGGGCCGATCGAATTCAGCAACCAGGAGCTGGACGATCTGATCATCCGCCGTACTGACGGTTCCCCGACCTACAACTTCTGTGTTGTGGTCGACGACTGGGATATGGAAATCACCCACGTTATTCGTGGTGAAGACCATATCAACAACACTCCGCGTCAGATTAACATCCTGAAAGCGCTGAATGCGCCGGTGCCGGTTTATGCACACGTGTCGATGATCAACGGCGACGACGGTAAAAAACTCTCTAAACGTCACGGTGCGGTCAGCGTTATGCAGTATCGCGACGACGGTTACCTGCCGGAAGCGCTGCTGAACTATCTGGTGCGTCTGGGCTGGTCCAGCGGCGATCAGGAAATCTTCACCCGTGAAGAGATGATCAAACTGTTCTCCCTTGGTGCGGTGAGCAAGTCTGCCAGTGCGTTCAACACCGAAAAACTGCAGTGGCTGAACCATCACTACATTAATTCGCTGGCACCTGAATATGTGGCAACGCATCTGCAATGGCACATTGAGCAGGAAAATATCGATACTCGCGTCGGCCCGCAGCTGTCTGAGCTGGTTAAACTGCTGGGTGAGCGCTGCAAAACGCTGAAAGAGATGGCGCAGAGCTGCCGCTACTTCTACGAAGACTTTGCTGAGTTCGACGCGGATGCAGCTAAGAAACACCTGCGTCCGGTAGCGCGTCAGCCGCTGGAAGTGGTTCGCGATAAGCTGGCTGCTATCAGCGAGTGGACGGCAGAAAACGTGCACCACGCGATTCAGGCAACCGCTGATGAGCTGGAAGTGGGTATGGGTAAAGTTGGGATGCCGCTGCGCGTAGCCGTAACCGGCGCGGGTCAGTCTCCGGCGTTAGACGTCACGGTGCATGCGATTGGTAAATCCCGCAGCATTGAGCGTATTAATAAAGCGCTGGCGTTTATTGCTGAGCGTGAAAGCCAGCAGTAAGACCGGTTGAGCGATGAAACAACGGCAGGAGCGCATCCTGCCGTTTTTTTTGCCTGTTATTCAGACTCATCAATACCCAGACGGGTAAGGAAAGTGCGAATACCTTCGCGCGAAATATACATTGCCAGCTTTTCTTGTTCCGTTGGGGACATGTTGTCCAGTGCGCTGATTATCTGGCGACAGGCGTGGCTACGCACCACGTGGGTATATTCTGCCAGCGGTTCCTCAGCCTGATAAATTTCAGGGACTTTGCGAAAAGCCGGAATATTGAGCAGAAACGTACGGACGCTGGAGTCGATATGGATCAGCCTTGCACGACCCCCTTTAACGCCGGGAAACTTTTCGGTGGTCCAGTTTTGTTCTCTGATCCAACGATTGACGGTTTGTTTGGCAACCCCGAGACATTCCGCCAGTTCTTCGGTCGTCATTTTGCTGCGTAATTTTTTCATATTATTTGTTGTCGCGGATCCCTAAGCGTTGTAACAAACCCGTAATGCCTTCACGCAGGATCAGTGACGTAAACATTTTTTGTTCTGACGGAGTCATCTCTTTGGCGAGCCTAATCAGTAGAGCTTCGATAGAGGTATCGCCGGATAACGATAAATTATCTGATAAACCTTCGGCTGAACGCTCAGCACTGCGAATGTATTCACGAACTTGTTCGGTGACGTGAACCAGACGCGCTTTACCGCCCTGTACGCCTGGTTTTGGTGATGTAGCCCAACCCTCCTTGCGCACCCATTTATTGATGGTCTGTCGGCTGTATCCGGTCAGATTAGCAAGTTCTTCTGGCGTCATCCGTTCCTTGAACATAACGATTCCCTGAATAGTCGTGGGGTTAATTAGTGGCTCATTTTATAGCACCATTTTAGTAGAAACCGTGACGCGTTTAACTACTGAATGCGAGTTGTTACGCAATGTTCTTCATTTGACTGCTTTTTCAGCGATTGAATTCTATGAGTTAATTTTGCCGTTGACACACGCGAAGGGAATTCATATGATGCCGCCCGTCAACTCGACAAGCTTTACGTAATGGGGCTATAGCTCAGCTGGGAGAGCGCTTGCATGGCATGCAAGAGGTCAGCGGTTCGATCCCGCTTAGCTCCACCAAATTTAATCCCAATAAATTTGGTACGTACGTAATAGCATCGTGGGGCTATAGCTCAGCTGGGAGAGCGCTTGCATGGCATGCAAGAGGTCAGCGGTTCGATCCCGCTTAGCTCCACCAAAATTTAAACCCTCGCTGAAAAGCGAGGGTTTTTTGTTTCTGTATCCTACCTGTTCTTACCTTGTATCTCTTCGGTTTGCTGAATAGCAGGCATAAAAAAACCGGGGAGAAGAATCTCCCCGGTCTTATCAATACGATGTTGTCTTACGCTTACAGCACCAGTGCTGCGATAGATGCAGACAGTACGCTCACCAGCGTAGAGCCGTACACCAGCTTCAGACCAAAGCGGGAAACCACGTTACCTTGCTCTTCGTTCAGACCTTTAATCGCACCGGCGATAATACCGATGGAAGAGAAGTTAGCGAAGGAGACCAGGAACACGGACAGGATACCTTCTGCACGCGGAGAGAGCGTGGCGGCAATTTTCTGCAGATCCATCATCGCAACGAATTCGTTGGAAACCAGTTTGGTTGCCATGATACTGCCCACCTGCAGCGCTTCGCTGGACGGCACACCCATTACCCATGCAACCGGGTAGAAGATGTAGCCCAGGATGCCCTGGAAGGAGATGCTGTAACCAAACCAGCCGGTCACGGTGGCGAACAGGGCGTTCAGGGCTGCAATCAGCGCGATGAAACCAATCAGCATCGCCGCAACGATAATTGCTACTTTGAAACCTGCCAGGATGTATTCACCCAGCATTTCGAAGAAGCTCTGGCCTTCGTGCAGGTTAGACATCTGAATGTTTTCTTCGCTGGCATCAACGGTGTACGGGTTGATCAGCGACAGCACGATAAAGGTGCTGAACATGTTCAGAACCAGCGCCGCAACCACGTACTTCGGTTCCAGCATGGTCATGTACGCGCCGACGATAGACATGGAAACGGTCGACATCGCCGTTGCAGCCATGGTGTACATACGGTTGCGAGACATTTTGCCGAGGATATCTTTATAGGCGATAAAGTTCTCGGACTGACCCAGGATCAGGGAGCTGACGGCGTTGAAGGATTCCAGCTTGCCCATACCGTTCACTTTGGATAACAGGAAACCAATCGTGCGGATGATAACCGGCAGAACGCGGATATGCTGCAAAATACCGATAAGAGCGGAAATGAAGACGATTGGGCACAGCACTTTCAGGAAGAAGAATGCCAGGCCTTTGTCGTTCATGCTGCCGAAGACAAAGTTTGTCCCTTCATTAGCGAATCCGAGGAGTTTTTCAAACATCTCGGAGAAGCCTCTCACGAAGCCCAGACCGACATCAGAGTTCAGGAAGAACCATGCCAGTAACACTTCAATAACAAGCAATTGAATAACATAACGAATGCGGATTTTTTTACGGTCACTGCTTACCAGCAGTGCGAGTACCGCAACCACGGCAAGGGCCAGGACGAAATGAAGAACGCGGTCCATATTTGCTCCAAATATGAGGCAGGTTTAGTTTTCGTGCACATTCTATGTAACAACCATAAAGAAAACGAGATCAAACACACACTATAATAAGGACCTGTGACGAGATTCAAAATTAGTGATCGGTGATACACTTCTGTTATGTTTAGTATGGAAGTGAAAAGTTATGTCATTGTGCTAATCTCATAACAATAATTAAACATCTCACCGGTATTTCCAGAATCCTTATCGATCCATAGACAAACGCTATCAGAGAAATCAACTTCACCCATTAAAATGAATTTGATAATCATTCTCAATAGGCGTAGCTTGAAACATAGCAAAGGCTATGTTTCTGAGGCACTAAAATGACTAACGATCGCGTTGAGAGTAGCACTGGACGGGCAGCGCGCAAGTTGAAGCTCGCATTAATGGGACCTGCGTTCATCGCGGCGATCGGCTACATCGATCCGGGCAACTTCGCCACCAACATCCAGGCAGGGGCCAGCTTTGGCTATAAACTGTTGTGGGTGGTGGTCTGGGCAAATCTGATGGCGATGCTGATTCAGGTGCTGTCGGCAAAGCTGGGTATTGCCACGGGTAAAAACCTGGCGGAGCAAATTCGCGATCACTATCCTCGTCCGGTGGTGTGGTTCTACTGGGTGCAGGCCGAAATTATCGCCATGGCGACAGACCTTGCTGAATTCATTGGCGCCGCGATTGGTTTCAAATTGATCCTCGGCGTGTCGTTATTGCAGGGGGCCGTGCTCACCGGTATCGCGACTTTTTTGATTCTGATGTTGCAGCGCCGTGGGCAAAAACCGCTGGAAAAAGTGATTGGCGGCTTGCTGCTGTTTGTGGCAGCGGCTTACATTGTGGAACTGATCTTTTCCCAGCCGAACTTCGCGCAACTTAGCAAGGGAATGGTTATCCCGAGCCTGCCTAATTCCGAAGCGGTGTTCCTGGCGGCTGGCGTGCTCGGCGCGACTATCATGCCACACGTCATTTATCTGCACTCTTCCTTAACTCAGCATCTGCACGGCGGAACACGTCAACAGCGCTATGCGGCCACGAAATGGGATGTGGCAATCGCCATGACGATTGCTGGATTTGTCAATCTGGCGATGATGGCGACGGCTGCCGCTGCATTTCACTTTAGCGGGCATACCGGTATTGCCGATCTCGATCAAGCGTATCTGACACTTGAACCGCTGTTGAGTCACGCTGCGGCGACGGTATTTGGTTTAAGCCTGGTGGCTGCGGGACTTTCTTCTACCGTGGTCGGTACGTTGGCCGGGCAGGTGGTGATGCAAGGGTTTATCCGCTTTCACATTCCGCTTTGGGTACGCCGTACCGTCACTATGATGCCATCATTTATTGTGATTTTGATGGGACTGGATCCGACGCGTATTCTGGTGATGAGCCAGGTATTGCTCAGTTTTGGTATTGCACTGGCGTTGGTGCCGCTACTGATCTTTACCAGTGACGGTAAGCTGATGGGCGATTTGGTGAATACCCGTTGGGTAAAACAGGTAGGCTGGGTGATTGTTGTGCTGGTGGTGGCGCTCAATATCTGGCTGTTGGTAGGAACCGCACTCGGTTTGTAAAAACAAAAGGGCCTGTTGGCCCTTTTGTTACATTAATGATGATGTTTGTGGCCACGCCCGCGACCGCGGTGGTCGTCACGATCGTTCCAGCCTTCACGATAACCACGCTCATAAGCTTTGCGTTTGTCCCAGCCACGATGGTAGCCATTGTCATGACGCCACCAGCGATTTTTGCGCCACTCATAGTTATTGTGCCAGTAATCCCGGTCGCGCCAGCGGCCGCCATCCCAGTAGTTACCGTAGTTATCGCGATCGCCAATTTGTAATTTTATTGATGGCAGCAGGGTGATTTCGCCAGCGTTCGCGGCCAGCGGTGTAAAAGCCAATAAGACTGCCGCCAGAATCAGTGACCTGAACATGTTTTCTCTCCTTCACGATCGAGCCGTAGCCGGCCTGTTAACGTAATATTACGGGGCAGTAAAGCCCCGTTTCATCGCCTTAACTCTTAAATCGCAAGTGAGAGCACTTTTTGTTAATAAATGTGTCTTTATTTCAATCAACTCAGGATAGCATCAATCTCCGCGCACTCTTCAGACGTAAAGTGACGGTTTGCCAGCATGCCGACAGCATCTTCAATTTGTGCTGGTTTACTGGCGCCAATCAGCACGGACGTGACTTTGTCATCCCGTAACACCCATGCCAGCGCCATCTGGGAAAGCTTTTGCCCGCGTTGTTCTGCCAGCACATTTAGCGCCCGCACTTTTTCCAGTTTTTGTGGAGTGATCTGGTCCGGATTCAGAAAGCGACTGGTGCTTGCCGCACGAGAATCCGCAGGAATGCCGTTCAGATAGCGGTCGGTTAACTGTCCGCCAGCCAGCGGTGAGAAGGCGATACTGCCGACACCTTTTTCCTGTAATAGTGACAGCAAGCCACCTTCGACCCAACGTTCAAACATGGAATATTTGGGCTGGTGAATAAGGCATGGCGTACCTAAATCGTCGAGTATTTCAATCGCCTGCCTGGCAAGATCTGCCGGATAGTTAGACAACCCGACGTACAGCGCTTTGCCCTGACGGACGATGTGATCCAGCGCGCGCATGGTTTCTCTGAGCGGTGTTTCAGGGTCGGGGCGATGGTGGTAGAAGATATCGACATACTCCAGCCCCAGACGCTTCAGGCTTTGATCGAGACTGGCAATCAGATATTTGCGTGAACCCCAGTCACCGTAGGGGCCTTCCCACATGGTGTAGCCCGCTTTTGTGGAGATAATAAGCTCATCTCGCCACGGTAAAAAATCTTCCTGCAGGATCCGACCAAAATTACGTTCTGCCGAACCCGGTGGTGGACCATAGTTATTTGCCAGATCAAAATGGTTGATCCCCAGATCGAATGCGCGCTGTAACAATGCGCGACTGTTCTCGACCTGTGTGGTATCGCCAAAATTGTGCCACAAACCCAGAGAGACAATCGGGAGCTTGAGGCCGCTCTGACCGCAGCGGCGGTACTCCATTGTCTGATAACGATTTTCATCTGCGTGATAAACCATGTCACCCCCCTTCCACGATGCGTGTGCCTTTCAGTGTATACGGTTACACCGTCGATTCTTCAATGAATTTTTACCGCCAAAACTGTAAATCCTGCTTTCCACCCCTTCACAGCGACTTTCCTGGACAGTCATCACAGTTCTTCGATACTCAACATGAGGTTACCGTCAGAAGGATAGCTGTCATGCAAACCCCGTATTCCGTTGCTGATTATCTGCTGGACAGGCTGGCAGGCTGTGGCGTCGGCCATCTCTTTGGTGTGCCGGGCGATTATAATTTGCAGTTTCTTGACCACGTGATTGAACATCCCAACGTATGTTGGGTCGGGTGTGCGAATGAATTGAATGCGGCTTATGCGGCAGATGGCTATGCCCGGGTATCCGGGGTTGGGGCGCTGCTCACCACGTTTGGTGTGGGGGAGTTAAGCGCAATTAACGGTATCGCGGGTAGCTTCGCGGAATATGTTCCTGTTTTGCATATTGTCGGCGCACCCTGTCGCGGCGCGCAGCGTCGCGGAGAGTTGATGCATCACACTTTGGGTGACGGTGACTTTCAGCATTTTTACCGTATGCAGCAGGCGGTGACGACGGCCAGCGCGGTGCTGAATGAACAAAATGCCTGCTATGAGATTGACCGTGTGTTGCGAATGATGCTCAGCGAGCGCAGGCCGGGCTATCTGATGCTACCTGCTGATGTGGCTAAACAACCTGCTACGCCACCGAATGATATTATGATTGTTCCTCTGAGCGAGCCGGAAAGCAGCGTGATAGAGGCGTTTCGCTACCATGCCCGTGAACGATTGCTGGACAGCCCACGCGTAGCGTTGCTGGCCGACTTCCTCGCGCTGCGTTTTGGCCTGCAGCCGGTTTTACAGCGCTGGATGGCGGAAACGCCGATGGCTCATGCCACGTTGTTGATGGGCAAAGGACTGTTTGATGAGCGTCACCCGGCGTTTGTTGGCACGTACAGCGCTGGAGCCAGCAGCGATTATGTACGTCAGGCGATAGAAGATGCCGATACGATAATGTGTGTCGGCACACAATTTGTCGACACCCTGACAGCTGGGTTTACACAACAGCTACCGCTGGATCGCACCATTGACGTTCAGCCCCATGCGTCACGAATTGGATCCCACTGGTTTAACATCCCGATGGAGCAGGCGGTCACCACATTACGTGAGCTGTGCCTGGAAATGTCGTTTTCTCTACCGCCAGAACGTCCGCCAATTAGGCATGTTCAGGTTGAGAAGGGCCCACTGACGCAGGAAAACTTCTGGCACACGGTGCAGCAGTTTCTGAAGCCTGATGACATTATCCTCGTCGATCAGGGAACCGCCGCCTTTGGCGCGGTTGCGCTCTCACTACCTTGCGGGGCGGAAGTACTGGTTCAACCGTTGTGGGGATCTATCGGCTACGCGCTCCCGGCGGCATTCGGTGCGCAAACGGCCTGTCCGGACCGTCGGGTGATCCTGATTATTGGTGATGGCGCGGCGCAGCTCACCATTCAGGAGCTGGGCTCCATGCTTAGAGACGGGCAATCGCCGGTTATTTTACTGCTCAACAATGACGGTTATACCGTGGAGCGGGCCATACACGGGGCAAATCAGCGCTATAACGACATCGCTGCCTGGAGCTGGACGTCGGTGCCGCAGGCGTTTAGTCGTGAATGTCAGGCCGAATGTTGGCGGGTGAAGCAGGCGGTACAGCTGGAAGAGGTGCTGGCCCGGTTGTCCCATCCGCAACGACTGTCGTTAATTGAGGTGGTGCTACCGAAAGCCGATCTTCCTGAATTATTGCGCACGGTGACCCGTGCGCTGGAATCTCGCAACGGCGGATAGCTATTTATCAGGGCGCTCAGCGACCATCATCGGTTTGCCTGCCAGCAGCAGCCAGGCGGGCAGCATGACGATGCACAGCAGTGGCAGCAGGGTGGAATCTGGCACCACCACTGCTGCCATAAACAGGCTCAGCCAGGCGTCACGGGTGACGACCAGCACCAGCCCGAGAATAGAGCAAGAAACCGTGATGGCAGCCGGCACCGCTTCAACATGGGCGTGCAGCATCAGGCCAAGCGCGACGCCAACGAATACCGCCGGGAAGATTCGTCCGCCGCGAAAACCACTCGCCGCTGCTACCACCAATGCCGTTAGTTTGATCACGGCGAGCATGAAATAATCTGATGTCCCCAGCGTTTGGCTAAACGCCATTTGCTGCATTTCGTCCAGTCCCTTAAACAAGGTAAGCGGCCCGCCGATAACACCCAAAATACCAAGGATAAAACCGCCTGCCCCGAGGATCAGCACCGGGTGTCTTAATCGATGCATTAAATGGTGCAAACGCGGCAGACACCAGACGGCAACCATCCCAGCGGCAATGGCGATGGCAGCAACAACCGCGCCGCTGAGGATATCGATCAAGTGCATCTGCGTGTAGTGCGCGATGGGTAGTGAAAAATGGGGGTGAAAAAACAGGCTGGTGGTTAGCGAACCCGCGGCGGCGGCCATTAACGGTGCAAACAGGCGATCCCACAAGGGCACATCGTTTGAGCTATTCAGCGTTTGCGAAAATATCAGCGCGGCGGCAACGGGGGTACCAAATAGCGCGCCGATGGTACCGGCAGAGGCGAGAATGGTCCAGTCCAGCTTCGCAATGCGCGGAAACATGCGGCTACCAAGTGCCACTGCCAGTGCGATATTCACGGTCATGATGGGGTGTTCCGGACCCAGACTGACGCCACCCGCGAGGCCGAGGATTAGCGCTGCCAGCAGGCCCGGTATTGCTGACGTTGGCACCGGCATACCAATTAACGGTTCACAGGCCGGATCCGGGCCTGCGTGGCCATGGCTGTAACGGATAACTAACCCGACCATGATCCCCGTGAGTGTCAGCATACCGATAATCCAGACCGGAGAGTCCTGGGCTATACCGATGCTAACAGGCAGACGTTCCCACAAAAACTGCTGTAAAACGGAAGCCACTTTCATCACAACGATCAACACCAGGCTGGACGCTATGCCAATGATTAGCGCTGGGGTTGATAGCAAGAGCATCGTTCTGGCTCGCGGATGGAGCATTTTCTATTCCTTAAAACAGAGTCATAGACATAGTTTGCACAGCCTGCCTGACGACATCGCTGCAAATGGTGCTGAAACGATAAAGTAATTGTGTGATCTGGATCGATTTTCCACGGGCATCAGCCTTCAGACCGTTGTTGTTATGTCCCCATGAATTTACAGTGTGGCAAAGATTTATTCTGACTTTAGCGGAGCAGTGGAAGAATGACAAAATATGCTTTAGTAGGGGATGTTGGCGGCACCAACGCGCGTCTTGCTCTGTGCGATATTGCCAGTGGCGAGATTTCGCAGGCAAAAACCTATTCCGGGTTGGATTATCCAAGTCTGGAGGCGGTGGTGCGCGTGTACCTGGATGAGCATAGCGTTAGCGTTGAAGATGGTTGTATTGCCATTGCCTGTCCGATAACCGGCGACTGGGTGGCAATGACCAACCATACCTGGGCGTTCTCTATTGCTGAGATGAAAAAAAACCTGGGCTTCAGCCATCTGGAAATCATCAATGATTTCACCGCTGTGTCGATGGCGATCCCGATGCTGAAAAAAGAGCATTTAATCCAGTTTGGTGGCGCGGAACCTGTTGAAGGTAAACCTATTGCGGTTTATGGTGCAGGAACCGGGCTCGGCGTGGCGCATCTGGTCCACGTGGATAAACGTTGGGTAAGCCTCCCTGGTGAAGGCGGCCACGTGGATTTTGCGCCTAACAGCGAGGAAGAGGGAATTATCCTTGAGGTTCTGCGCGCGGAAATAGGTCACGTGTCCGCAGAACGCGTGCTGTCTGGTCCGGGACTGGTGAATCTGTATCGCGCGATCGTCAAATCTGACGGACGCCTGCCGGAAAATCTGCAGCCGAAGGATATCACCGCACGGGCGCTGGAAGATTCCTGCATTGACTGTCGTCGTGCGCTGTCGCTGTTCTGCGTCATCATGGGACGTTTTGGTGGCGATCTGGCGTTAACGCTGGGCACATTTGGCGGTGTGTACATCGCCGGCGGTATTGTGCCGCGCTTCCTCGACTTCTTTAAAGCGTCGGGCTTCCGCGGTGGTTTTGAAGATAAAGGCCGTTTTAAAGCCTACGTGCAGGATATTCCGGTGTATCTGATCGTGCACGATAATCCTGGACTACTTGGCGCTGGTGCGCATTTACGTCAGACGCTGGGCCATATTTTGTAAGGTCAGGGCCGGATGGCGCTCAGCGCTTCTCCGGCCTTGTCGTTCTGGCTGTTCATATTTTCTAAAATTATCTTGATCATCTGTTGTTCAAATAAATCGGCATGCAGGTATCTTGTGTTTTTATATTTTTTATCGGTATCCAGATAGGGTTGATGCAAACAACATTCTGGCGGCGTGCATGAGATCAGGGTGTTAATAAGGTCAATTGGTTTAGGGTATTCTATAAATAGCGGGCCATGGCAATAGTTATGTTTATTTTGCCATTCCGCCAGATCGTCCATAAAACACTCTGCGGTTGGTTTCGGCATCGCGCTGGCTTTATCTTTGCCCAACACAATATAAGCCAGGTTGTATAACCCGTGCGCGTATGGCCAGAACATTTTATGGAGCTTAGTGAGCCCTGGTTCTCTCAATGCAGACACGCTTTTACAATATAAATCGAGTTGCGTGCCTGCTTCTGTCACATCCTCATCCAGGAGCGCCATCAGATAGCGGAGGATGAACATATCGCTTACTGTTTGCTTCGTGGTCAGTACCTTTTGCGCTCTTTTTCTGGCATCCACTGCAAAGTCTGCACGTTTGTACCACAACGCCATCATTAAATTCGTCATGGCCAGGTTAACAGGGTGACCGTTATCACTCATACCCAATTTTTCAGGCAATAAGAGTGGTACTCGGTCAAATAAACCCGCGGCAAGAATCTCTAGTGTCGTCCATACATTAATACTGTGATCGCAGCCTGAGTCCACACCCTGCGTCACATGTTTAATCATCGCAGACTGTCGCAGGGATAAGTGTAGAGATTCCATATCATTTGACTGTATCGCGGTTTTATATCCTAATAACTCCGGGCTGCGCTTCATGCGCAGCATAAAAAGCCATGAACTCAGCTGTTGTTGCAGTGAATAATCCAGATGGCATTGTTCATGAATATCCAGGCACTCAGCTAAATAATCGTCCGTACTTATCCATATCAGGGCATTTTTTTCCGCTTCTTTTGCGTATTCGCGTAGATATGTACGTTGATATTTTTCGCTCAGCTTCGCCATGACATCACCTGTAAAAAATAGAGTGACGACCAATATACTACAAACTTAGTTCCGCTATCCCGTTCGTCGCGGAAACGACTGAAAGCGTGCGCTGTACTCTCCATTCGTCACGCTTTTTCAGCACTATAAATGCATTAATTGTCTGAATTCTTTCACTTTGCTCCGACTAACCGGGATTTCAAATTCCAGATCCTTTAAACGCAGAATATAAGTGTTGTTAAACCAGGGTTCGATCTCGCGGATTTTATTCAGATTTACGCAGAACGAGCGGTGGCAGCGGAAGAAATGCGAAGCCGGCAGTTTGCTGCAAAATTCGCTGATGTTCATCGGCATGACGTATGATTCTCGTCGCGTATAGACGAACGTCATCTTTTCATGCGCTTCAGCGTAGTAGATGTCGTTGATTGGGGTCACGATGATCCGCTCATCTTTGATCAGGTTGATCGTATCGTTTTCGCGGGCCACCGGACTTACAGGGGACGTTCCCGTTTGCTGTTGCTGCCAGGCGGCTTCCAGCTTTTGCAGCATGCTGACAATGCGTGATTCCTGGTACGGCTTCAGAATGTAGTCAAAAGCTTCCAGTTCGAAGGCTTCAACGGCATGCTCTTTCCACGCGGTAATAAATACAATAAAGGGTTTATGTGCGAACTGGCTGATATTTTGTGCCAGTAATACGCCGTCCAGCGAGGGAATATTAATATCCAGAAAAATGGCGTCAACGCGGTTGTGCTGGAGATATTTCAGCACGTCCAGACCATCGTCAAACGTGCCGACAATCTCCATCTGGCTGTGCTCTTTTATCAGCCAGCTCAGTTCCTGTTGGGCCAGGAATTCATCTTCAACAATGATGACTTTCACGACTTCACTCCTGGTTAAAGCAATAATGTAGTTGGCGCGGCTGCGGGCGAGTGCACATTAGGTACATAAAAGGCAATCTCTGTGCCTGGCTCCAGACGGCGGATATGTAATCCCTCACCGTAGAGCAGCTTAACGCGATGGTGCACATTCAACAGACCAATTTTATTGCCCGGCATTTCATTGGACTCGACCCGTTCAATCACTTTTGGGTCGATACCATGACCCGTGTCTCGTACGGCAATCCGTACCCGGTTGCCGCACTCCGCAACGCTGATAGTGACCACACCTTTCCCTTTGCAGGGCTGGATCCCATGGACGATAGCGTTCTCGACCAACGGCTGAATCAGCAGGCTGGGAATAAAACAGCTTACCTCTTCATCGATATCATAAATAACGGTCAGCTTGTCGCCAAAGCGGGCCTGTTCGATGGTGATGTAATCCTTGATTTGATACAGCTCTTTCTTGATGTCGATCTGCTCATCGTCTTTTAATTCAATATTATAGCGAAGATAGCGCGACAAATTAAAAATGAGCTGACGTGCGGTGTCCGGGTTAAGCCGCACCGACGATGAAATCGCGTTCAGGGCATTAAACAGAAAATGGGGATTTATTTTGCTTTGCAGTGCGCGTAGCTCTGCCTTATTTGCCATTTCTCGTAGTTGCTCTGCGCGGGAGACTTCAAGCTGGGTGGAGATGATTTGCGACAGACCGATCGCCATTTCCTGTAACGAGGAAGTGATTTGATGAGCGTGACAGTAGTAGATCTTCAGCGTGCCGGTCACGACGCCTTTCTCCCAAAGCGGGATCACCAGCATAGAGTGGATTTCCGGGGTGCGATGCGCTTCATCATTGTTTTTTATGATTATTTTACCGTGATTTATGGCTTCTTGCGTGGTAGGGCTGACGAAGTCATCGTTATCGCGGTAGTTGATCTCTCCGACGCCAACATAGGCCAGAACGTGCTGAGTATTGGTGATGGCAACCGCGTCAGCGTGGATATCGTGGCGAATAATTTCGCACACCTGACGTAACGACTCGCTGTTGACCTGGCGAAAGAGCGGCAGCGTTTTGTTGGCGATATCCAGCGCCAGCTTGGCCTGTTTTGCAGCGCTGGCTTCTTTCTCACCTTCAACGCTTTGTACCAGCATCACGATAAAACCAATACAGACGCTGCCTAGGATCATTGGAATACCGATTTTTGAGACAATATCCAGCCCCAGTTCGGTGGTGGGTGCCCAGGCGACGACGAGGATCATGGTCAGTGATTCGCACAGCATTCCGCCTAAAATACCCGCGCGCCAGTGCTGCGCTTTGGGGATCTTACGGTTGATCCACCCGGCAATGCAGCCAGCCAGAATGCTGGTAATAAAGCAGGGTAGGGCAGTTACGCCGCCAATATCGATCAGGTAACGGTGGGTGCCTGCGATCAGCCCCGTAATAATGCCAACCCATGGACCGAACAGGATCCCTCCTGACATGACCGCGATAATACGCACATTGACCAGAGAACCTTCAACCGGTACGCCTGACCAGGTACTGAACAGGGCAAACATGGAGAAAATCGCGGTAACGGCGAGCAGCTCTTTTGGGGAGTGGGCTGACTTGTGCAACAGTTCGCGAAACAGGCGGATACGAATCAGGAAAAACAGACAGAACAGCATCAGTGCTGCCCGGTCAAATACCGCCAGCAGCATATTGAATATTTCGTGCACGGGTGACTCTTGCGCAAGGGTTAAACCACTATGATAGGTAACCTGAGGCAGGATGACCAGCACCCCCGCAGTTCAGAGCTAATGGGGAAAAACCATAATATTAAAAGGGGATTGTTGCATGATTGTTGTATTTACAATACCTGTCCTGTGAGCACTGCGTTCAAGGTAATGTATTTAACAACAAAATGTTAAATGATGGTAATTTTTGGCGGGTTGTGAAAATGGTTATTTCCTCATTTTGCTCAGCTGTTCCTCTTTTTCGTCAGGAAAAAATATTTTGTTTTGCCTCTCGACAGAAGGAAATTATTCAGGCTATTTTCTAAACGTGCCACCATCGTGGCAGCGTCGCTCGGACGGTCCGGGCGCTAACGTTAATCTGAGGATATTATGGCTGACTCCCGCCCTGAACGTCGCTTTACGCGTATTGATCGCCTTCCCCCGTACGTTTTTAACATCACCGCTGAACTGAAGATGGCTGCGCGTCGGCGCGGCGAAGATATTATCGATTTCAGTATGGGGAACCCGGATGGGGCCACGCCTCCTCACATTGTCGAAAAACTGTGTACCGTGGCGCAGCGCCCGGATACTCACGGTTACTCCACCTCACGCGGCATTCCGCGTTTGCGTCGGGCGATTTCCCGCTGGTACCAGGAACGCTATGACGTTGAGATCGATCCTGAATCCGAAGCCATTGTGACCATCGGTTCCAAAGAGGGGCTGGCGCACCTGATGCTGGCAACGCTCGATCACGGTGATACGGTCCTCGTGCCCAACCCAAGTTATCCCATCCATATCTATGGCGCGGTGATTGCAGGCGCGCAGGTGCGTTCAGTGCCGCTGGTTGAGGGTGTCGACTTCTTTAATGAGCTGGAACGCGCAATACGCGAAAGTTACCCGAAGCCGAAGATGATGATCTTAGGTTTCCCATCCAACCCGACCGCGCAGTGCGTCGAGCTGGAATTCTTTGAGAAAGTGGTGGCCCTGGCTAAACGCTATGACGTGTTGGTGGTTCACGACCTGGCCTACGCTGATATTGTTTATGACGGCTGGAAGGCGCCATCGATTATGCAGGTACCCGGCGCTCGCGACGTCGCTGTTGAATTTTTCACCCTGTCGAAAAGCTACAACATGGCGGGATGGCGTATCGGGTTTATGGTGGGCAACAAAACGCTGGTGAACGCGCTGGCGCGAATCAAGAGCTATCACGATTACGGGACCTTTACGCCACTGCAGGTTGCGGCAATTGCCGCGCTGGAAGGCGATCAGCAATGTGTGCGGGATATCGCTGAGCAATATAAACGTCGTCGCGATGTGCTGGTCAAAGGACTGCATGAAGCAGGCTGGATGGTCGAGATGCCAAAGGCCTCAATGTACGTTTGGGCGAAAATTCCAGAGCAATACGCCGGGATGGGGTCACTTGAGTTTGCCAAGAAGCTGCTGAACGAAGCGAAGGTATGCGTTTCGCCAGGGATTGGGTTTGGTGATTATGGTGATACGCATGTGCGATTTGCGTTGATTGAAAACCGTGACCGTACCCGCCAGGCTATTCGCGGCATCAAGGCGATGTTTCGCGCAGATGGCCTGTTACCGACCAGTGCAAAATCGGCTTCTGAAAGTACCGACTGACAGAATGTTTCCCCAAAATGCAAAACAGGAGCCTGATGGCTCCTGTTTTTTTGGCTGCGTCTTTTAATTTAGATCATCAGGGCGAAAGTACCGGCCCAAACGATGACCATAAAAGAAATGCCCATAAAGAAATATTTCACTTTTCATCTCTCCGCGTACCTGGGGTACGTCTAAATGAACATATGCTTACCTGACAGAGAGCTGATGCACTCGCGAACGAAAGGGAGAATACCCCTCATTTGCTTGGCTGCATCACCTCAGAATTCTGAGCTTTAATGCTCCAGACGGCGCTAATGTACGCCTAAAAATGAGGAGAGACAAGAGGCATTTTTTTATTTAATTTTAATAACTTACAACTGTCGTGATTCGGCGACAGTTTAATTTCTGCCGGTAATAAATTGCTATTGAGCGACGGAATGGTTACTCGGAGAATTCTCATATCGCCATGATGTTAATGCGGTTAATTTTTCGCGGAATGAGATAATGAAAAGGTTAAAAATGACCAGATTAATGATGTTAGCACTCGTTTTTACGCCACTGACGTCGATGGCGGCCTCACCGTTGGCGTTTAATTTCAGCTGCGCAAGTATTGGTGGTGTGAATAGTGATGGCAAAGGCAATGTTTGGATTGATGGCTCGAAGGCGACGGTGAAGGCCTTCAATGAAAATTACTGGGAAGCCAAAAGCGGGAACAATACGGTTTCTATTTCTCGTAAAGATGACGGAAATCCGGACGTTTCCTGGAGTGGGCCGAATCGAAAGCACGGGGTATGCCTGCCTGAAGATAATATTGACTTTTCTGGGGCCAAAAAATCGACCAGCACTGGACCCTCTTTTTCCTGCGCTGCGGTTGCAAAGGGCAGTATCGAAGAGATTATCTGCCAGAGTCCTTCGCTCTCAGAAATGGATTTAGCGTTAAACGGGGCCTACAAGCAGGCGCTGGTTAAATCGAGCAATAACCCGACGCTGAAAGCAGAGCAGCGCGGTTGGGTGAAAGGGCGTAACGAGTGCTGGAAGGAACAGGATAAATCAGCCTGCATCGCCCGCAACTACAACGAGCGAATGGCTGAGCTGCACAGCAAATGGGGCGTTAAGTAATTCAACCGTAGAAAAAAAGAAAGGCCTTACGGCCTTTCTTTTTAGATATACAACGAAGCTTCACCCATCGGGCGAGTTTTGAAGCGACGGTGGATCCAGAGATACTGCTCGGGTGCACGCATGATCTCTTTTTCGATAATTTTGTTCATATACGCCGCAGCCTGGCTTTCATCTGCCGGGTAACCTTCCATTTCTGGGGTGATGAACAGGCGGTAACCGGTGTTATCTGCTTTTCTCACCATGGTTACGGTCAGCATTGCTGCGCCCGATAATCGTGACAGCACGTAGGTACCGTTGGTGGTCGCCACGTCTTTGACTGCGAAGAAGGGGGCGAAAGAACTCCCTTTACGACCATAGTCCTGATCGGGGGCAAACCACACTGCCTCGCCTTTTTTCAGGGCGCCGACAATACCACGCAGATTATTTCTGCCGATCATCGCCTTGTTGGAGCGCATACGACCGCGGGTTTGGATCCACTCCATCAACTTATTATTGTGCGGACGATAGGTTGCCATCATTGGCTGGCAAAGCCCCATTACGCGACCACCCAACTCGAGCGACATAAAGTGTACGCCAACGACCATCACGCCACGGTTTTGCATCTGAGCGCGCTTCAGGTTGTCCAGCCCTTCTACATCAAACCATTTACGCACCCGACGGTCCGGCCAGAACCAGGCCATACCTGTTTCAAGCAGCCCCATGCCGAGCGAACGGAAATTCTCATCGACCAGTTTGTCTCTTTCTTCCTGTGACAGATTTGGGAAACAGAGTTCGAGATTTTTACGTGCAATAGATTCACGGCGTTTTAAAAATGGACGAGCCAGCGTTCCTGTACGGGTACCAAGAAAACACAATACGGGATAGGGAAGCTGTACCAGTAACCAGAGCACACCAACACCAAACCATGTGAGCCAGTAGCGCGGATGCAAAAACGCGCGTGAAAATTTACATTGGGGGAACATAAGCACCTGTTGTTGATACGAAATAGATGTATCGCGAAGATTCTTTGCCTGTCGTTTTACACTCTGCACTGATCGTTAGGCCGCCATGAACGACATTGGTTCCTGTAAAGAGTGTAAAACTGAGTCAGGACAAAACCACGAGGGGGCATGAATGATCGGACGCACAATGTACACCCGAAAATTAATGTCAGCCAGAAATAATTACTCAAGATTCGTAAATGTTTTTAGGGCGATTAAGGGCAAAATTTCGCCTATATATAATTCGTTGTTTTTATGATGATTAAATAAACGACGGAGAACAGTGCAATAGTAAGCGGTCGAATGATTTTTGTGAATAAAATGTTGCTCAAATTGCAAGCGGATAGGAATTGTCTTAGAATATAAAGTTAAGGGAGTGTAAGGACTTACGTTAAGTTTACGGCAGACAGGAGGTATCGCTATGCTCTATTTCTGGACCTTTCTCATACTGAGCATTCTGTGCGTCAGTTGCTATATCTGGCAGGTTATAGGCGCTGCGGCGTCAATTAGCGCTTTTCTCGGCATGGCCATCCTTACGGCATTAATTTACGTTTTTACTATGCGGCTGACCAATGGTAACGAAATGGTAACTGGATTATTCCTGTTTCTTGCTCCGACATGTGGTTTGATCATTCGCTTTATGGTCGCGGATGGTAAGCAATAATTTGCAATCTTACGTTTAGCAATAAATTATCACTTTGAGTTATTTATTATTTATCTGAGTTTATCGAAGTGCCAGCATCGCTGGCACTTTTTTGTGAGACCGAAATGAATTACCGGGCATCCGCCAACTGGAGTGATGCTTCCTCTTGCTGAGCATTTTTTCGCTGTTGCTCAAGTTCCAGCGCACCGCGATGAGAGAGGTAGCAGAACAGGATGCAGCAAACAATACCCCCCATCAGCAGATAGAAGCCGCCGTGCCACCCCATTTTGTCGACCATTACGCCAAACAGACTGGTGCCCAGCGATGCGCCAAAAATGTAGCTCATAAATCCGCGCAGTCCTACTGCAGAACCTACTGCGAAGCTGGGAACGATTTCCATCGTCTGAACAGAAGCGAGGAACTGTGGAACATAGATCAGGCAACCCACAATGGCGGCAAAAATAGTGACCATCAGCAGGGATTCACTTTTCCAGTAGCCGATCAAACAGACGAAAATCAGCGCCATACAAATCATGGCCAGCGGCATGCGACGGCCTTTAAACAGTTTATCGGTAAGCCAGCCCGCCAGTAATGTGGAAGGGATTGCCGCCCATTCAAAAAACAGAAAAGCGATGCTCATTTGCTCTTTCGAGAAATGTTTTTCGGTTAACAGATAAATAGGCAACCAGCTAATCATGCCAAAACGCACCATATAGACGAAGACATCTACCAGTGAAACATACCAGGCATTCTTATTACGCAGCACATAGGTGCAGAAAATCTGGAAGGCACTCATATTTTCTGGCGCCTGGTCAGTGTGTCGGGAATTTAATACTACTTTTTCTTCCGGCATCATTTGTTCCAGAGCCGGTAAGCCTTCCTGGCGCGGTGAACCTTTCCCCAGCATCAGCACAATAAAAGCAAACAGTACGGCAACACCGGCCGGGACAATATAGCTGGCGCTTTGCCAGTGCTCGCTCCCTAAAATGGCAAAGGCGGCACCAACAATCGGAGCGACAATACCACCGCCAACGTTGTGAGAAATATTCCAGAATGCGCCGACGCGTCCACGTTCTTTACGCGGAAACCAGTTGGCGATGGTAATAAATGAAGGGCCAACGCCCATACCCTGGAACAAACCGTTGAAAACGACCAGAGCGGCAAAAATCCAGAATCCGGTACTGAATCCTAAACCGACGTTTACGATGGCGCACAGAACCAGGCCGCATGCCATAAAGACCTTAGGGCTGGCCTTGTCTGCCAGACTACTCATAATGCCTTTACTGATCCCATAGGCAATAAGCATACAACTGCTGAGTAGACCAATTTGCGTGGCACTGAGATCCAGATGTTCTTTCAGGTACGGTGTTGAGAGCGTGAAGTTATTACGCACAATATAGTACGCAAGATAGCCAAGAAATACGCTGAGTAATGCCTGAATGCGGTATCGGCCATAAGTTTCCTGGACTTTCTCCGCCGGGACTTTATTTGCTGAAGGCCCTGCCTTAAATATGGATAACATATCATCACCTAAATTTATATTGATGTGAATATCAGGATTTTTCGTAGTGAAGAGTGAAATAGGCGGGCGAGAAATTCAAATAGATGAAATGTGTCACTATTGACTCAATTTTTGGATGGTGTGGCTGATTTTGACTCTTTTTAAATAATGGCTTTTCAATTCTATTCTTTTACGGACGCTTTTATCATCGGCGTGTGCGGATATTAACAAATTTAGACTGCATTTTCGGGTATTCTTTACCGATGTCGTCACTTTCCGTTTGGTTATTCTACGAATAACCTTATTCTTCCCCCAGTCGGTGATAAACGGGTAAGTTTTGTCTCAATATTTTTTTTGCATATGTTGGTATTTATGAACGGGATCACAAACAGACTTTTGGGCCGGGGGCGTTGTTGGGCGTTCTCGCTCTGTTTTATGTCGTTGTCGGTGAGTTGCCTGGCGCAGGGTAAAGAGCTGGTAATGGCGACAACCTTTTCCCCTGGGGCAACGGCCTGGATTATTCAGCGTTGGCAGACTGAACCGGGGTCGGTGATGATTCGCACGTTAAACCGGACCAGCAGTTCATTGGAGCAACTGCTGGATACCGCGAATGCGGAAAATGTTGATCTGATTTTGACCTCATCCCCTATGCTGTTACAGCATCTGCAGGAGCATCAGAAGCTGGCGCCCTTCGAAAATGCGTTGCCGGAAAGCCAGCGGCTGGTGCCAGACTCTATCCGTTCGACCTCCGTGGCAGTGGCGATATCTGGTTTTGGTCTGTTGATTAATCGTTCTGCGCTGGTGGCACGACATCTGTCGCCTCCTGCCGACTGGGGGGATTTAACGCTGCCCAAATATCAGAACGCGCTGTTGATGAGTAGCCCATCGCGTTCGGATACCAACCATCTGATGGTTGAGTCATTGCTACAGCAAAAAGGGTGGGAAGCGGGGTGGGCGACGCTGCTGGCGAGTGCTGGAAATCTGGTGACGATTTCATCACGCAGTTTTGGCGTAGCCGACAAAATTAAGAGTGGCCTGGGCGTGGCGGGGCCGGTCATTGATAACTATGCCAACCTGTTGCTTAACGATCCTCACCTGGCTTTTACCTATTTTCCACGCTCGGCGGTATCGCCAACCTATGTTGCTGTTCTCAAGAACAGCCAGCACCCCAATGAAGCGCGTCGTTTTATCCGCTATTTGTTAAGCCCGGAGGGACAGCGGATCCTTGCTGATGCGAATACGGGGAAATATCCGGTAACGCAGCTCGCATCTGATAATCCCCGCGCTGCTCAGCAGGCTATTTTAATGAACCAGCCTCCGCTTAATTATCGGCTGATCCTTAAGCGACAACAGTTAGTCCAGCGGATGTTTGATACCGCCATCAGTTTCCGTCTTGCGCAACTGAAGGATGCATGGCGGGCACTATACAGTGCGGAAGCACGCCTGAAACGCCCGCTACCCGAAATCAGAGCCTTACTGACCAGCGTTCCGATAGATGCCAAAAGTAGTGAAGATGAAGCCTGGCTTGCGCAGTTTGATAATAAAAGCGTTGCCGAACAGCAGATGATGGAGTGGCAGCTCTGGTTTCTTAAAAACCAGCGTCAGGCGATATCAAAACTGGAAGAATTAAAATGAAAGGTGGATCGATACTGCAACGCCTTCGCCAACTCAGCATCAGCAGCAGCCTGCGGGGAGCCTTTCTAACGGGCGCATTACTGACGTTGAGCGTAAGCTGCGTCAGTTTATACTCCTGGCATGAGCAGAGCTCGCAGATACGCTATTCGCTTGATGATTACTTCCCGCGCGTGCATTCCGCTTTTTTGATTGAAGGGAATCTCAATCTGGTTGTGGACCAGCTTAATGAATTCCTGCTGGCTCCCAATACAACAGTAAGGCTGCAACTGCGCAATCAGATAATCTCGCATCTGGATAAAATTGAAGTGCTGAGCAGGGGGTTGCAACCAGCAGAACAGCAGCAGCTGGCGGTGATTTTGCAGGATAGCCGGGCGCTGATGGCGGAACTGGACCGGGTGCTCTACAACATGTTCCTAGTACGCGAAAAAGTGAGCGAGCTTTCCGCGCGCATTGATTGGCTACATGATGATTTTACTACTGAGCTGAATTCACTGGTGCAGGATTTTACCTGGCAGCAGGGGACGTTGCTGGATCAAATCGAGGCCAAAAATGGTGATGCGGCGTTGTACCTCAAACGTGCCCGAGAGGTGCAAAACGAGCAGCAGCAGGTCTATACCCTGGCAAGAATTGAAAACCAGATCGTTGATGATTTACGCGACAGGCTCAATGAACTGAAATCGGGTAGCGACGACGGCATGCTGGTGGAGAATCACATCCGCTACCTGGAAAATCTGAAGAAAACGGCGGATGAAAATATCCGTACCCTCGATGACTGGCCCAGCACTATCACACTGCGACAAACTATCGATGAGCTGCTGGAAATCGGGATGATGAAAAATAAAATGCCCGATACCATGCGTGATTATGTCGCAGCGCAAAAAGCGCTGGTTGATGCCAGCCATGCCAGAGAGGCTACGCTTGGGCGCTTTCGAACACTGCTGGAAGCGCAACTGGGGAGTAGCCATCAGCAAATGCAGACGTTTAACCAGCGGCTGGAACAAATTGTTCGCGTCAGCGGTGGACTTATCCTGCTGGCGACGCTGCTGGCGCTACTTCTCGCCTGGGGGCTTAACCACTACTTCATTCGCTCGCGTCTGGTGAAGCGTTTTACTGCGCTCAACCAGGCCGTGGTGCAAATTGGTCTTGGCAGAACGGATGCCTCTATCCCGGTATATGGACGCGATGAACTGGGGCGTATTGCAGGCTTGCTGCGTCATACCCTGGGCCAGTTGAGTGCGCAAAAAAATCAGCTGGAGCAGGAAGTGACCGAACGCAAGGAGATTGAATCCGATCTTCGTGCAACGCAGGATGAGCTGATCCAGACGGCAAAACTGGCGGTGGTCGGCCAGACTATGACCACGCTGGCGCACGAGATTAATCAACCGCTGAATGCGCTGTCGATGTACCTGTTTACGGCAGGGAGGGCAATCGAACAGGGGCAACCCGCTCAGGCCAGAAGCACATTAACCAAAGCGGAGGGGCTGATTACTCGCATCGATGCCATTATCCGTTCACTGCGTCAGTTTGCGCGCCGGGCCGAGCCTGGCACGCCTCTGCATCCGGTCGATCTCCGACAAACGTTCAACGCTGCCTGGGAACTGTTGGCCATGCGACACAAGCCACAGCAGGGTACGCTGACGCTCCCAGACCGGGGCGTGTGGGTGGCCGGTGATGAAGTGCGTATTCAGCAGGTGCTGGTAAACGTCCTGGCAAATGCGCTGGATGCCTGTCCGGTTGCGGCGAAAATAGAGGTTCACTGGCAGACCGAAGGCAGCCGGTTGTGCGTATTTATCAGCGATAACGGCCCCGGTTGGCCTGGAGCATTATTACCATCACTGTTAAAACCGTTTACCACCAGTAAGGATGTTGGCCTCGGTATTGGCTTATCGATTTGTGTATCGTTAATGATGCAAATGAACGGCGAACTGCGCCTGGCGTCGACCCCGGGGCGCAATGCCTGCGTCGTTCTGCAATTTAATCTGACGGATGTAAACGATGTTGAGTGATGAATATTCTGTTCTGCTTATTGATGATGATGCCGATGTTCTTGACGCTTACACCCTGTTGCTTGAACAGGAGGGATATCATGTATTCGCATGCAGTAACCCTTTTGATGCCCGAAATTGGCTGCAGGCCGACTGGCCAGGGATTGTCCTGAGCGACGTGTGCATGCCTGGCTGTAATGGAATTGACCTGATGACGTTGTTTCATCAGGATGACAATCAGCTTCCGATCCTGTTGATCACCGGACATGGCGATGTCCCGATGGCGGTGGACGCGGTGAAGAAAGGTGCGTGGGATTTTCTGCAAAAACCGGTTGATCCAGGCAAACTGCTGGTGTTGGTAGAGGATGCGTTGCGGCAGAGAAAATCTGTGATTGCACGTCGTCACTATTGCCAGCAAAAGCTCCAGGTTGAACTGGTCGGCTACAGCGACTGGGTTAATCAGTACCGCCAGCGCTTACGGCAACTGGCGGAAACGGATATTGCCGTCTGGTTTTATGGCGAGCCGGGAACGGGGCGTATGACCGGAGCCCGTTATTTGCATCAGCTTGGGCGCAGCGCTGAAGGACCGTTTATTCGTGGGGAGTTGACGTTAGAGAATGCGGGGCAACTCAATGACCTTATTGCCCAGGCGCAAGGGGGAACGCTGGTCCTGAGCCATATTGAGTGCCTGACGCGCGAACAGCAGCACCAGCTGGTGCATTTGCAAAGCCAGGAGCGGCGTCCGTTTCGCTTAATTGGCATTGGCGCCACTTCGTTGGTGGAACTGGCGGCAACTAATCAGATTGTGGCCGAACTTTATTACTGTTTTGCGATGACGCAAATTGGTTGCCAGCCGTTGTCTCAGCGCCCGGATGATATTGAGCCGCTGTTTCGCCATTATCTGCAGAAAGCCTGTCTGCGCCTGAATCATCCCGTGCCCGAGGTTGACGGGGAATTACTAAAGGGAATGCGGCGTCGCGTGTGGTTAAGCAATGTTCGAGAGCTGGCCAATGCCGCCGAGCTTTTTGCAGTTGGGTTATTGCCACTGGCTGAAACCGCGAATCCACAGCTACATTTGCCCGAACCGACACCGCTCGATCGTCGGGTCGACGAGTACGAGCGACAGATCATTACCGAAGCGCTTAATATTCATCAGGGACGTATTAATGAAGTGGCGGAGTATTTACAAATTCCGCGTAAGAAACTGTATTTGCGCATGAGAAAATACGGACTGAGCAAGGAACACTATAAGTTTTAGCAGATGGCGTGTGGGGAAGAAGAGCGGTTGACGGTATTTCGGTGGCGGCGCTAGCGTTCACCGAAATACGCGACGGAACTCTGGGTGATTATCGGGGTGTTTTTCTTACCACATCAAATCGTCAGGAATGACAAAATCAGCATACGGATCGTCTTCGTCCTTCGCTTCCTGGCTCAGTTCGCAATTGAGAACAATATAGCTTGCATCGCGCTGGGCAATCTTGTCGGCGACAACAGCCGGGATAATGGCGTATTCGCTCTCGCTGCTGCTTTCAGCCGTCAGGCGGGCAATGGCCAGACGGCCCTTGATCAACTGAGACTGGGTTACTTTATCAACATAAACTTTTTTGATCAGGTTATTGTCGGTAAAGTTGTAACCAATATCGCCACGGGAAATGGTGATTTTGTTCATTTCAATCAGTTGCTTGATCTGCGCTTTGTATTCTTTAGACAATGCGGCCTGCTTCTGCTGTTCGCTGAGCTGCTTATCACGCTCGACCTGTGCTTTTTTATTTTCTTCAACCGCTTCTCTGGCTTCACGAGCCTGAACGCGCGATTTTTTCGCCGTTCTCTGCACTTTCGCCATTTTTTTGCTGCTGACCAGACCCGCTTTAAGCATCTGTTCTTGTAGGGTAAGTTTTGTCATTGTCGCTTCTAATCCAAAAAATCGTTGTAAGGATTATAACCTTAACGTTCGGCGGGACGCCAGAATGATGGCCGCGCCATGGCTGTTATCTCGGGCTGCTGTCACTGTCATGTGCTTCTCTCTCTATCTGAATCAGTTGATGATTACCTGATTCTTTAATAAAAAATAATATGCCAAATAAGTTAGCAAAATGGAGCATAGATTCGCATGTGTTAATTATTTAGAGTTTTATTCTAATTGAAGTAATTAAATAGAGTTATCTTGGCAAAAATTTAATCTAAAAAACAAACAGTTGCCCATTGTTCAAATTTAAAGAGCCGCTTCTTTACGCCGATAACCATAATGAATATATGGATAATGGAGGGAAGTGGCATGTGGTGGGTTTATCGAATGCCGATGAAAATGAAGTTAATAATTGCGCTACAACCATTATTACTGGCGTTATGTTGGTTTGCTGGTTCAGGAATATTAACGCGCATTGAGACAGAACGGCAGATGGAGAATATTGCCCAACTGACAGCGCTCGCACGCAGTGCCGGAAATGTAGTGCATGAATTGCAAAAAGAACGCGGCATGAGTGTCGGGTTTCTGGGGGCTGAAGGGAAGACGTTCAAAGATGAGTTAAACGCACAGCGGGCTTTGACCGATCGCGAGATCGAGGTATTTGTGCGGTCACTGTCCGATACTGCCTTACCGGAAGGGGATGTCGCCACTTCTGTCGCTGCGTTTAAGAAAAATATTCTTTCGCTCGCTACCATCCGCGAAAACGTCACGCAGTTGGGGCTTCCGGCTTCAGATGTGGTTAAGTTTTATACCAATGTCATTGCTGATGTGCTGAATTTTGTGGGTAGATTGGGGCAGTTGACGGATTCAGGCGAGATGGCAAACGCATTCGCCGCCTACTACAACCTGCTGAATTTGAAAGAACAAGCGGGTATTGAACGGGCGCTGTTATCAAATATCTTTTCCTCCGGCCATTTCGCCGACGGACAGTTACATCAACTCAGTGATGTCGTCAGTAAACAGAACGTTTGGTTGGCAGAATCGTTACGCCTGAGTTCACCGGAACAGGCGGCCATGTTGAAAAGCCGCTTACAGTCAGCAGAAGCGTCAAAAGCCCTCGCATTTCGCGAGATCGCGTTTAACCATGTCGAGAACGGTGGATTTGGTGTCGATCCTACGGTCTGGTTTAAAGTACAAACCCAGCGTATTGAAGTGATGCGGCAGATAGAAAATGTGACAGCGAATCGTCTGTTGGCGAATGCAGAAAAACTCGCGCAAGATGCACGAAAAAACTGGCAAATATATATGGCTGTTAGCCTGTTAGCACTCCTGGCATCATTGACGTTCGCAGGGGCCATCGCAATCAATATGCACCGTCAGTTTAGTGACACGCTACGCAAGATTGCGGGTATGAATGGCGATCTGACTCAACGTCTGGCGACCCCGGGCAAAGATGAGCTTTCCTCACTTAATCGTGCCTATAACACGATGCTGGAAAGTATTCAGCATATCGTACAGGAGATTAAGCAAGGCTCCGTGGTTTTGTCCGATGCCAGTAGCAGTATTACGGCGGGAAATCAGGATCTGGCTCAACGTACAGATGAACAGGCTGCATCAATAGTAGAAGCTGTGGCCAGTATGGAGCAGCTATCAACTGCGATTACGCAAACAGCGGATAATGCCCGCGAAGCTGAGCATCTGACAATCAGACTGGAAAAAGAGGTCCGACAGGCCAGTAACGTTGCCAGTGCGGCGAACCAGAGCATGGGGGATATTCGCGCTTCCAGTGAGAAAATCTCGAATATTGTGACCTCGATTGATGATATTTCGTTTCAGACTAACTTACTGGCGCTGAATGCGGCAGTGGAAGCTGCACGTGCTGGAGAGATGGGCAGGGGGTTTGCTGTCGTAGCCAGTGAAGTGAGAAATCTTTCGCAGCGTTGCGCCAAAGAGGCTAACCAAATCCGTGAGCTGGTCGCGCAGAATATGGTCAAAATTAGTGAGGGTGTTGAGCGGGTTACTGCATCTGCTACCGCGCTGAAAGCCGCGGCGGATAATACCACCAGTATGAAGCAATATATTGCGGATATCGCTCGTGTGGCGACGGAGCAGTCACAAGGGGTAACCCAGATAAACCTGGCATTACGACCGATGGAGCAGGTCACACAGCAAAATGCGGCGTTGGTATCTCAGGCTGCGAGCGACAGCCAGCGGCTGGACAATCTGTCGGCAACCATGAAGGATCTGGTTAACCGTTTTGTTGTCTGACGTGACGCCCTTTAACCGACCCGGACAACATACCGGGTCGGTTAAGTCTCATCGCCTTATTGTAAGTTGCATACTGTTAACGCTGGCTCAGAACAACTTTTCGCTGAGTACATAATATGACTACTGACAGCTTAAAATCTAATTGTCTTGTCATGAGTTTTCGGGATTTAAGTTCTTTCATCGTAACACCGCGAATATGACCTTCATCTATCAGTTTCTTTATCTCTGCAGTGCTGAGTAAAAGCTGTCGCTTCAATATCGATAGCACATTAATCTGAAAAGAATGGGAAAGTCTGATGCTGACGGTAACGTTCTGGCCGCTGTTGATGCTGACCTGCCACTGTTCCTGAATATGAAAATCAGGTTTACCTGCAAGCTCAGCATTATTCCGGTTCAGGGTCGCTTTATCATTGGCAAAATAGTGAACTGTACTGGCATCGTTAGTGATAAATCGATGATACAGCTCGCGATTGATTTTGCTGACGTGAAGCCGTGAAAACAGCGAGATGTTCCATGTGTATTCGCAGTGGATGCATTTATAAATACTCCAGATATCGAGCACTTTCTTTTGCGAATTGACTCTGAATGCTCCGGAAGGTGCGAATTCGCGTTTTACATTACATGATGGACAACGCTTAGCTATGCGCTGGTACCCGACAGGGGTGACAGTCCATGTGACTTTCATACCATACCTTTTTTAACCCAAATAAATTCGGATCCGTTTTGAACGAACCATCGTTTTTATGTGAGAAAAATATTTTTTAAATATTTTTCAGTGGGTTAAGAAAAGATTTCTAACACAGTGACCCTTTCTGCCAACAAATGAATCTCGCGAGATTATCAGTGTGGATACACTCAAGTATATGAGTTCAATCAATATTTATTATGTTGCCCGGAGGGAGTGCAACTTATGGCGTCGGTCATCCTGGTAATTTCTTCCTGTAGGTATTCGAGGGGAGGTTGTTGAAAAGAGAAAGGGACTGACGTGAGTAACAGAGCATCCCCGCCTTTATGGCGGGGAAACATCATTAACGATAAATGGCTACAACAGGTTTTCCGTCATTACCTATGGTTCCCCGGTACATCCCTTCAGAGTTGAAGGACATGGTGTAATTACCTGCTTTATCAAGCACAATAACCCCACCGCTGCCATTCAGCGCCTTAACTTCATCCAGGGCATTCTGTGCTGCGTCCTTTAAAGGGATATTGCGGTATTTCACTTGGGCTGCAATGTTATAAGCGGTAAGCGTGCGGATAAACATTTCTCCTGAACCGGTTGCGGATACCGCCACGGTTTCATTGTCGGCATAATTACCTGCGCCAATGATAGGTGAATCTCCTACTCGTCCGTAACGTTTGTTGGTCATTCCGCCTGTAGACGTTCCGGCAGCCAGATTACCTTCTTTATCCAGTGCAACAGCACCGACAGTGCCATATTTATAGTCATACATCATCGGATCAGCAAACAGAGCTGCGCTCTTTCCGTCGTGATCCAGGAGCACTTTTTCTTTTTTAATTGCATTCTGTAATTGCTGCCAGCGAAAATCAGTTTTGAAATAAGCCGGATCAACGATTGCGAGTCCCTGTTCTTTTGCAAAGGTATCCGCGCCTGTCGAGACCATGAGAACATGTGGACTTTGCGTCATAACGGCATACGCCGCATTAATTGGGTTTTTAACAGTGGTTACACCGGCAACGGCACCGGCTTTTCGGCTTTTCCCGTCCATAATGGACGCATCCAGTTCATTGCGGCCATCGTGGGTAAACACGGCGCCTTTACCTGCGTTGAAGAGAGGGGAATCCTCCATAACATTAATCGCTTTCTGAACGGCTTCCAGGCTGCTACCGCCTTTATTCAAAACGGTATAGCCAGCATTCAGAGCTTCAGTGAGTTTTTCTGTATACTGCTTTTCTTGTTCTGGTGTGATGGTATCTTTTGTAATAGTACCGGCACCACCATGGATCACCAGCCGTATCGGCGATTGCGTGTCTCCCCATGCGGGAGTAGTTAGTAAGGTACATAGGGTCAAGGTAGCGATACAGGTTTTGATTCTGATCATATGAATAAATTCCTTTTTTCTAGGCGATGAATCATTTCGGACAATGTCACCGGTAATTTTTATTGTTACCGGTATTAACCAGCCTGCTTGGGAGTAGCTTCCCTGATGAGTAGGCTAAAAATTAATCATAGCTATATTTCAATAGTCATAATTCATGTGAATTGATTTTAGTCATAAAATATTTTTAATGATTGATTTACCAAATAATGAAGCGTTTCCGCAGAAGTTTCTCTCATTCCACTGACAATGCCTGCAGCCTGTCGGTGGTAAAGTGAGCAACCAATACCGAAATCTGGCCAGAAGGGAATTCAGTGTGACCGAGCGTATTGATTATCAGGCTGAAAAATACAGTTTTACTGAGGCGAGAGAGTGTTCCCGTCTTACCGGCCAGTGGGCTGATGTTATTGCTGAATGCCGGGAAATGAAGGCGGGGCCCCAAGAACGTCTGCGTATTGCTTTATTGAATGTGGACTATGTGACCAGCTTTGAGCTGCCTTTCCGCTTGTTATTACTCCGTACTCCACAACTGATTGCCAGCGTGCGTGAAGAGCTGCAGCTTAGTCAGAAAAACGTCATCTTTAACGGCAAACGCTTTGGTTGTGTTTACAGCCTGAAAGCGAGTCTCGGTGGGATACCGGATGAATTTCAGTACCGCCTGTCACATCGTATCCGGCGCATTAGTCCTGCAGGTTCAAGCGAAGCGCCATATCAGCAGATTGCTAAAACAGTAAAAGCGCCGCGTGAACGTCTGAAGCTGGCACTGGAATCGGGCCTTGATGTCACTGCGCTGGACGGGCTTTTCTGGTTTGGCAGCCAGCGTATTGCCGCTGATGTGTTGAGGCTGAGAAAAGCAGGGATGCGGATAGCGACAAAGCAGACAATGGTGTCCGACAATCTTACTGCAACAGTGAGGAATGTGCCGTTTTACCGCCTGGCCCAGGGATGAACTGACTGGTAAATGAAAGAATTTTGACTGGATGCCTAAGAATTCATGGTGTCCCCTGCAGGAATCGAACCTGCAACTAGCCCTTAGGAGGGGCTCGTTATATCCATTTAACTAAGGGGACGAAGCGGCACGAGTATAGCGTTTTTTACTCACAACGGTAAGTCTCAGGCCGCCCGACTGCTCAAACAGTCACCATTCAGGCCTGTTTTTTCTGGTTTTTCTGCGTTTGCTCATCACGCTTTGCTTGTAACCGGGCTTCTTCCATGCGTTTGTTGCTCATATCATTGCGGATCTGCGCATGGCTCATCAGCGCGAAAATAAACGTTCCGCCACAGATATTCCCGGCGAGCGTTGGTAGCGCAAAGGGCCAGAAAAAATCACTCCAGTGCAGCGTGCCATTAAAGACCAAATAGAGAATTTCCACCGAGCCGACGACGATATGTGTGGTATCACCGAGGGCAATCAGCCAGGTCATCAGAATAATGACCACAATTTTTGCCGCTCCGGCGGCGGGGAACATCCACACCATCGTGGCAATTAACCAGCCAGAAATGATGGCATTGGAAAACATCTCTGTTGGCGTATTTTTCATCACATCCATGCCGATTTTGACAAAAGCATCGCGGGTCTCTTCATCAAAAATCGGCATATGTTCAAACGCCCATGCGGCAACCCCGGTGCCAATAATATTACCCAGCAGCACCACGCTCCACAGGCGCATCAACAGGCCAAAATTGCCGAGGGTAGGGTTTTGCATCACCGGCAGTACAGCGGTGACGGTATTTTCGGTAAAAAGTTGCTGGCGGGCCATAATGACAATAATAAAGCCGAAGGTATAACCGAGGTTCTCGAGTAAAAATCCCCCTGGCACGCCTTCCAGCTGTACGTGAAAAATCCCTTTTGCCAGTAGCGAGGCTCCCATCGACAGTCCTGCTGCGATGGCTGACCACAGTAGCGCCATCGCGTCACGCTCCATCTCTTTCTCCCCATCCTGGCGAATATGTTCATGGATTGCCATGGCGCGGGAGGGGAGTCTGTCCTCATCAAGCTCTATCTTTTTCCCTGTTAGCTTTTCATCGCTTTCCACCTCGAGTTCGTCGCTGTGTCGATCAATCTTATCTTTCTTGATGTCATTCATAGCCGAATCCTGAATAAGCACGTATTGCTAAAGCGTAGCGGCTTTTGTCCGAAAATCAGCGGGAGAAAGTCTGAGATAGCAAAAATAGTAACGTTTGTTTTTATCGGGTTAGTTAGAATAGAACCGCCGCGGAGTGCGCATTACCAGGCTATGATCAAAACAGTAAGACAGGGTATATAGACATCATTTGACGTGCTGTTACAATCGCTCACATCTAAACAGGCGGATACGTCATCGTTCCGTCATGGATGGCAATCAGCGATAGCCATAAAACACAGGGAGACACTTATGAAGCTTCGCCTGTCGGCGCTTGCGCTGGGAACCACACTTTTGGTGGGGTGTGCGAGCTCCGGTACTGAACAGCAGGGGCGTTCGGATCCATTTGAAGGGTTCAACCGCACCATGTACAACTTCAACTTTAATGTTTTAGATCCATACGTTGTAAGACCCGTAGCTGTTGCCTGGCGTGATTATGTCCCGCAGCCGGCACGTAATGGTTTAAGTAACTTTACCGGCAACCTTGAAGAGCCGGCCGTCATGGTCAACTATTTCCTGCAAGGCGATCCTTATCAGGGGATGGTGCACTTTACCCGTTTCTTCCTGAATACCCTGTTAGGTATGGGCGGTTTTATCGATGTGGCAGGTATGGCTAATCCGAAGTTGCAGCGCGTTGAACCACACCGCTTTGGCAGCACGTTAGGCCACTATGATGTTGGTTATGGGCCGTATATGCAGCTTCCGTTCTACGGTAGTTTCACGCTGCGTGATGACGGTGGTGATATGGTCGATACGCTGTATCCGGTACTGTCCTGGCTGACCTGGCCGTTGTCGATAGGCAAATGGACGGTTGAAGGGATTGAAACTCGCGCGCAATTGCTCGACTCTGACGGTCTGCTGCGTCAGTCTTCCGATCCTTACATCATGGTGCGTGAAGCTTACTTCCAGCGTCATGACTTTATTGCGAACGGCGGGAAACTCAAACCAGAAGAAAACCCGAACGCGAAAGATATTCAGGATGATTTAAAAGAGATCGATTCCGAGTAAGGACTGATGAAAATAAAAAGGTGAGCTAAAAAGCTCACCTTTTTTACGTCTGAAGATAATCAGAATGCGTAGTTGAAGTTTGTACCAAACAGCCAGGCTTTACCTTCAGAGTCGAAAGTATAGTTGCCTTCTTGCACTGTTACTTTTTGTCCGTGCATGTAAGACACACCGACGTCGATAGAAGCATCGTCATTGAACGCATAAGTTGTACCTGCACTCAACCACAGGCGATCCTGATCCGGAATCGAGATGGAACGCTTACTTGCTGGAACCGGGCTATCGTCATAAGCAATACCGGTACGGAACGTCCAGCTTTTATCCATATAGTAAGTCGTACCCAATGCAATGCGGTAAGAATCTTTGAAGCCTTCTTCTTTATAGAACAGTGTCTGTCCATTGGAACCTGTGGCTTTCAGCTCCTGGAACTGACTCCAGCTGGTATAGGCCATGCTGTAGTGGATAGCCCACTGTGGTGCAATACGGTTATAACCTGACAATTCCCACATTTCAGGAAGGTTAAGTGTCAGAGAACCCGGGACGGTGGCATTGGTTGTTCCCCATGGGAATGCAGTGCCAGCGCCAGGTATAGCGTTCGCCTGGGTACGGATGCCACTCTTATAATCGCCATCAAAATCAATTTTAACTTCAGAACGGTACGTTAAACCATAACGGTTATTTTTATCCAGTTCGTACAGAATCCCGGCGTTCCAACCGTAGCCCCATTCGTCCCCTTTCAGACTGGCAATTTTGTTGCTGACCTTCGGTAATGCAGCCGTCTGCTCGCCAGAATAACGTTCAATTTTTGCATCAGCATAAACGGCGTTAAAACCGAGACCGAAGCTCCAGCTATCATTCAGACGGTAGGCGCCGCTCAGGTTAAGGTTGACCGTTTTAAGGTCGGTCTTACCGCCGTATTCACCGACGATGTAGCTGTCGTTAAATTCGGTAGCCAGGCCATAGTTTGAGGTAACGGAAGCACCCCAACCAAACTGTTCGTTGATAGGCATCACGAAGTGAGCATTGGGAACCCACGCCGTAGGCGCGATGTTGTCCGCATCAGTGCTGCGTCCGGTGTATGGTGATTTACCGGAAATATTAACGTCTGGATCGATATACACCGCACCTGCTGAAAAAGTAGGGCGATCGAACATCATAATCAATGCCGGGTTACGACTGGCGTTACCTGCATCATCTGCAATTGCGCCTTCACCCGAATATGCCCGGCCAAGGCCAGAGGAAGAAAATTCGTTTAACTGAAAGCCTGCAGACCAGGCCTGTGTGGAGATAATTGCCACTGCGACTGCGAGAGCAGACTTTGTAAACAGGGTTTTCTGGCTCATGACCATAACCTCATAGATTTATTTTTATACAAACAATGTTACATGCCGTAACAGGAGCGCGAAGTGTAGGGTCTGAGGTACGACTTAGAAATCAGACCAGTGGCGTGAGTATAGGTCGGACCAGCTGGAATGTTGCAAGTATGTTTATAAATATTTTCAAATTTGATCAGAGAAACGCGATCCAGCTGGCAAAATTGCGGGGGTGCGCACTCACCTGTTTGGGCGATTTTTGTTTTAGATCATTTTTAAGTGTGATTTCGGTCACTTATCGCATTTCATACAATTAACGACTGGAGAGGCGAATAATGGGAGCGTAAAATATCCCTATCGTTTATCTGGCACCTCAGGTGCGAATACAGAGGAAATCTACAATGAGTAAATGCAGTGCTGATGAAACCCCGGTTTGCTGCTGTATGGATGTTGGCACCATCATGGACAACTCCGATTGCACCGCGTCCTACAGCCGTGTGTTCGCGAACCGCGCAGAGGCAGAAGAAACGCTGGCCGCTCTGACCGAAAAGGCGCGTGGCGTGGAATCTGAGCCTTGCCAAATCACCTCGACCTTTACTGAAGAGTCAGAAGGTGTGCGTCTGGATATCGACTTTGTTTTTGCCTGTGAAGCTGAAACGCTGATCTTCCAGCTGGGCCTGCGTTAATCCCCCTCTGCAAAAGCCCTTGCTATCAGATAGCAAGGGCTTTTTCGTAACTGTCAGTGATTATTCACTGTGTCTTAGCTCCCACTTTCTTTTCTCTCCGCTTGGCTAAATGTAAAAAATTGGTTAAGACTATGATCAGGTCAGACCACTTATTTTATTTTTTTACAGGGGAGTGTTATGAGTCAGGCTTTACCGCTGGTTACCCGCCAGGGCGACCGTATTGCCATTGTAAGTGGGTTGCGTACGCCATTTGCTCGTCAGGCTACCGCGTTTCATGGCATTCCCGCCGTTGATTTAGGAAAAATGGTCGTCGGTGAGCTGCTGGCGCGCAGTGAAATACCTGCTGATGTGATTGAGCAACTGGTTTTTGGTCAGGTAGTGCAAATGCCTGAAGCGCCAAATATTGCTCGTGAAATCGTGCTGGGAACCGGCATGAATGTGCATACGGATGCCTATAGCGTAAGCCGAGCCTGCGCGACCAGTTTTCAGGCAGTGGCGAATGTCGCGGAAAGCCTGATGGCGGGGTCTATTCGTGCGGGAATTGCGGGTGGTGCGGACTCCTCGTCAGTCTTGCCTATTGGCGTTAGTAAAAAGCTGGCGCGGGTGCTGGTGGATGTCAATAAGGCCCGGACTACCGGTCAGCGCCTTAAACTCTTTTCCCGACTGCGTTTACGTGACCTGATGCCTGTGCCGCCAGCCGTCGCCGAGTATTCCACCGGTTTGCGTATGGGGGATACGGCTGAGCAAATGGCCAAAACCTATGGTATTACCCGAGAACAGCAGGATGCTCTGGCGCACCGCTCTCATCAGCGTGCCGCTCAGGCGTGGGCTGAAAGAAAGCTGGCAGATGAGGTAATGACCACCTACGCGCCACCGTTTAAAGATCCTTTTTCAGAAGATAACAATATTCGCGGTAACTCTACACTGGCCGATTACGCCAAACTACGTCCGGCGTTTGACCGCAAGCACGGCACTGTCACCGCAGCAAACAGTACCCCGCTAACGGACGGTGCAGCCGCCGTGATTATGATGACGGAGTCGCGTGCGAAAGAGCTGGGGCTGGTGCCGCTGGGATACCTGCGTAGTTTTGCTTTTACCGCCATCGATGTCTGGCAGGACATGCTGCTGGGACCTGCGTGGTCAACGCCGCTTGCCCTGGAGAGAGCGGGCCTGACCATGGCAGATTTAACCCTAATCGATATGCATGAAGCCTTTGCCGCTCAAACGCTGGCGAATATTCAGTTGCTGGGTAGCGAACGTTTTGCCCGCGACGTGCTGGGCAGAGCACATGCCACTGGCGAAGTTGATGACAGTAAATTTAACGTGCTGGGTGGATCGATTGCCTATGGACACCCCTTCGCCGCTACCGGTGCGCGCATGATTACCCAAACCCTCCATGAGTTACGACGTCGTGGCGGTGGTTTTGGTTTAGTGACCGCCTGTGCAGCTGGTGGTTTGGGTGCAGCCATGGTTCTGGAGGCGGAATAATGGAAATGGCATCGGCTTTTACACTAAACGTACGCCTGGATAACGTTGCTGTTGTCACCATTGATGTGCCCGGAGAGAAAATGAACACCCTGAAAGCGGAGTTTGCTTCTCAGGTACGGGCCATTCTGAAACAAATTCGCGATAACAGAGCATTGCGCGGCGTGGTGTTTATTTCGGCTAAACCCGATAACTTCATTGCCGGGGCGGATATCAACATGATTGGTAGCTGTCGCAGCGCGCAGGAAGCCGAAACGTTGGCCCGTCAGGGGCAGCAGATGATGGCTGAAATCAATGCCTTGCCGATCCCGGTTATCGCCGCGATTCATGGCGCATGCCTCGGCGGTGGCCTGGAGATGGCGCTGGCGTGCCACAACCGTATTTGTACCGATGATGTTAAAACCGTTCTGGGTTTACCGGAAGTACAACTTGGCTTGTTGCCCGGCTCCGGTGGTACGCAGCGGCTGCCGCGCTTGATTGGCGTAAGTACCGCACTGGATATGATCCTCACCGGAAAACAATTACGCGCAAAACAGGCGCTGAAAGTTGGTTTAGTGGATGAAGTTGTACCGCATTCCATTTTGCTGGAAGCAGCCGTTGAACTGGCTAAAAAGGACAGTTCTGCGCATCGAACACTGCCCGTGAGAGAGCGAGTGCTGGCGGGGCCGCTGGGGCGGGCGCTGTTGTTCCGCATGGCCAGTAAAAAGACGGCGCAAAAAACGCAAGGTAACTACCCTGCAACAGAACGTATCCTTGAGGTTATAGAAACCGGGCTAGCGCAAGGCAGCAGTAGCGGTTACGACGCTGAGGCACGTGCGTTTGGTGAACTGGCGATGACATCCCAGTCTCAGGCGCTACGGCACATCTTTTTTGCCAACACCGATGTGAAAAAAGATCCCGGAAGTGATGCGAAACCTGGCCCGCTAAACAGCGTAGGTATTTTGGGCGGCGGTCTGATGGGCGGTGGTATTGCCTACGTAACGGCCTGTAAAGGCGGCTTGCCTGTGCGCATCAAAGATATAAACGCTAAGGGAATCAACCACGCGCTGAAGTACAGCTGGGATCAGCTTGAAACGAAGGTTCGCCGCCGTCATATCAAAGCCAGCGAACGCGATAAACAACTGGCGCTGATTTCGGGATCAATCGACTACCGTGGCTTTGCGCATCGCGATCTAATTATTGAAGCCGTGTTTGAAGATCTGTCGCTAAAACAACGGATGGTGGCAGAAGTTGAGCAAAATTGCGCACCTCATACCATTTTTGCTTCTAACACCTCATCTTTGCCCATTGGCGATATTGCTGCGAACGCTGCAAGGCCCGAACAAGTGATTGGTTTACACTTTTTTAGTCCGGTGGAAAAAATGCCGTTGGTCGAAGTGATCCCGCATGCCACGACCTCTGAGCAGACGATTGCAACTACCGTTAAGTTAGCGAAAAAACAGGGTAAAACGCCGATAGTGGTCAGAGATAAGGCCGGCTTTTACGTTAACCGCATTTTAGCGCCTTATATTAACGAAGCGATTCGCATGTTGACCGAAGGCGAGCGGGTCGAAACCATAGACGCCGCGCTGGTTAAGTTTGGTTTTCCAGTTGGGCCAATCCAACTTTTGGATGAGGTCGGAATTGATACGGGCACTAAAATTATACCAGTGCTTGAGGCTGCATATGGAGAACGTTTTAGCGCGCCTGCAAATGTTGTTGCTTCAATTTTGAATGACGATCGCAAAGGTAGAAAAAATGGTCGGGGTTTCTATCTTTATGGTGCGAAAGGGCGTAAAAGCAAAAAACAGGTCGACCCTGCAATTTATACGCTTATTGGCGTCCAGGGTCAGGGCCGACTTACCGCTGCGCAGATAGCAGAGCGGTGCGTTATGTTAATGCTCAATGAAGCAGCCCGTTGTTTCGACGAGAAGATAGTCCGCAGCGCACGTGATGGCGACATCGGCGCTGTATTTGGTATTGGTTTTCCGCCATTCCTCGGCGGCCCGTTCCGGTATATGGATTCTCTCGGCGCGGGTGAAGTGGTTGCGACTCTGCAACGGCTGACCACGCAGTACGGCTCGCGGTTTACACCGTGTGAGCAGTTATTGCAGATGGCGGAACGCAGTGAAAGATTCTGGAATATTGGGGAAACTGACCTGAATTCATGAGGTCAAAGGTAGGATGAATCCGCACTGAATGTATGGGTCGCGCTCAAAATGTAAACAGAGATTGACTATACTTACGCCGTTGAGGTAAAAAACAGCGTTTCATTCGGTGAATGGATAAGGCACAATGCCGGCCACCATATCGTTACCACAGCCAATAGGGGCTGTGAATAAAGGTAGTGGTGATTCTGGTTAACAAAAGCGGTGCAATATGCAAGTTTTTATCATGCGTCACGGCGACGCAGCCCTCGATGCCGCCAGTGATTCGGTTCGTCCCTTAACCTCCTGTGGTTGTGACGAATCTCGCCTGATGGCGAACTGGCTGAAAGGTCAAAAAGTGGATATCGAACGTGTTCTGGTGAGCCCGTTCCTACGAGCCGAACAAACGCTGGATGTGGTGGGGGAATGTATGAACCTGCCAACCGGTGTGGATGTTTTGCCGGAGCTGACTCCCTGCGGCGATGTCGGTCTGGTCAGCGCCTATTTACAGGCTCTGGCCAATGAAGGTATCGCCACGGCACTGGTTATCTCTCACTTGCCTTTAGTGGGATATCTGGTGTCTGAGCTTTGCCCGGGCGAAACACCGCCGATGTTTACCACATCAGCGATTGCCAGCGTTACGCTTGATGAGAGCGGGAAGGGGACTTTTAACTGGCAGATGAGCCCGTGTAACCTGAAAATGGCAAAAGCGATTTAAAAAGTCTGGAATCGGATAAGGTGCAGCCGTCATCCGAAAAATCAAAGAGCCGCAAATGCGGCTCTTTCTGTTTTTCTGCATCACGGAAGTTCAGGCGGTAGCCACTCTTCCACTTCGATCAGCACCAGCAGCGCGGCGTCACCACCGTACTCTTTCGGCGCCTGATGAAACGCCATCACGTGCGGATGCTGCGCCAGCCAGAGCGGCGTTTGCTGCTTAAGAATATGCTTTCCGTGGCCATGCATCACGCAGGCACAAAACACATGTTCGCGACGACAGGCGGCAATCAGCGCGCCTAACTCTTGTTTGGCCTGTTGCTGGGTCAGCCCATGCAGATCGAGAAACAGCTCCGGAGAGTAATCGCCACGGCGCATTTTCTTCAGTTCGAAATGGCTGACGTCGGCGCGCAGGTATCTTACCGGACCGTCCGTATTCAGCAGCGGCTGAAACTCATCCGAGAAATAGTGGCTGGCATCAGCCTGCTCCTGTAGCAGTCTTTTAACCGGAACCTCGGCAATTTTTTTACGTGGAGGTCGGTGAACGATGGTGTCCTGTTTAATTTTACGCGTGCCGGTCATCAGCTGGCGAAACAGCGTCTGATCCTCCTCGCTGAGCGATGTTTTCTTTTTCATTCGAGAGTCTCAACTTTTATTTTCCGTTAGTTTAACCCGACTCGGCGGGCATCCGATCGCTTAAAACGCAATTTTCGCGTTCAGGCCCCGTGTGAATGCTGATTTATCGCCGTCTTCGTGGCAAACTAGCCGCCGAAATTAATACGAGCATGCCCTGGAGGAATACGTGGATAAAATTTTCGTCGATGAAGCAGTGAGTGAACTGCATACCATTCAGGACATGTTGCGTTGGGCGGTCAGCCGTTTTAGCGCGGCGAACATCTGGTATGGCCATGGCACGGATAACCCATGGGACGAGGCCGTACAACTGGTGCTGCCGTCACTTTATTTGCCGTTGGATATTCCAGAAGATATGCGTACCGCGCGTCTGACCTCCAGCGAGCGTCATCGTATTGTTGAACGCGTGATTCGCCGCGTCAACGAGCGCATTCCGGTTGCTTATCTGACCAACAAAGCCTGGTTCTGCGGGCATGAATTTTATGTTGATGAACGCGTGCTGGTTCCACGTTCACCGATTGGCGAGCTTATCAATAACCGCTTTGCGGGCCTTATTAATGAGCAACCGCAGCATATCCTCGATATGTGTACTGGCAGCGGCTGTATTGCCATTGCCTGCGCGTATGCCTTCCCGGAAGCCGAAGTCGATGCGGTGGATATTTCCACTGACGCGCTGGCGGTGACCGAACACAATATTGAAGAACACGGCCTGATCCATCACGTCACGCCGATCCGTTCCGATCTGTTCCGCGATCTGCTGAAAGTCCAGTATGACCTGATTGTGACCAACCCGCCGTATGTCGATGCAGAAGATATGTCCGATCTGCCAAACGAATATCGTCACGAACCTGAGCTGGGTCTGGCGTCCGGCAGCGATGGGCTGAAACTTACCCGCCGCATTCTGGGGAACGCCCCGGACTACCTGTCAGATAACGGTATTCTGATTTGTGAAGTCGGAAACAGCATGGTACATCTGATAGAGCAATATCCGGATGTACCGTTCACCTGGCTGGAGTTCGACAACGGCGGTGACGGCGTATTCATGCTGACCAAAGAGCAGTTAGTTGCTGCTCGCGAGCACTTCAGCATTTATAAAGACTAATTACACGCGCACATACACAACACGCATAACGGAGCCGTGATGGCAGGAAACACAATTGGGCAACTCTTTCGCGTAACCACTTTCGGCGAATCACACGGGCTGGCGCTCGGTTGTATTGTCGATGGTGTTCCGCCGGGCATTTCTCTGACAGAAGCTGACCTGCAGCACGATCTCGACAGACGCCGTCCGGGCACATCGCGCTACACTACGCAGCGTCGTGAGCCGGATCAGGTGAAAATCCTCTCCGGGGTGTTCGAGGGCGTTACCACAGGCACCAGCATTGGCCTGCTGATCGAAAATACCGATCAGCGTTCACAGGATTATGGCGCGATTAAGGACGTTTTTCGTCCGGGACACGCCGACTATACCTATGAGCAAAAATATGGCCTGCGCGACTACCGTGGCGGCGGACGTTCATCCGCACGTGAAACGGCGATGCGCGTGGCGGCCGGAGCGATTGCCAAAAAATATCTGGCGGAAAAATTCGGCGTTGAGATCCGCGGCTGCCTGACGCAGATGGGCGATATTCCGCTGGAGATCAAGGACTGGTCCCAGGTGGAACTTAACCCGTTCTTTTGTCCGGACCCGGATAAACTCGAAGCGCTGGACGAACTGATGCGCGGGCTGAAGAAAGAAGGTGACTCCATCGGAGCGAAGGTGACCGTTGTTGCACGCGGTGTACCTGCGGGTCTCGGCGAACCTGTATTCGACCGCCTGGATGCCGACATCGCCCATGCGCTGATGAGCATTAACGCCGTTAAGGGCGTTGAGATTGGCGATGGATTTGACGTTGTTGCGCTGCGCGGCAGCCAGAACCGTGACGAAATCACCAAAGAAGGTTTCCAGAGTAACCATGCGGGCGGCATTCTGGGCGGGATCAGCAGCGGGCAACAAATCATTGCTCATATGGCGCTGAAACCGACGTCCAGCATTACCGTTCCTGGGCGCACTATTAACCGCTTTGGTGAAGAAGTCGAAATGATCACTAAAGGTCGCCACGATCCGTGCGTTGGGATCCGCGCCGTACCGATCGCCGAGGCGATGCTGGCGATCGTATTGATGGATCACCTGCTGCGTCAGCGGGCGCAAAATGCGGACGTGAAGACCGATATTCCACGCTGGTAAGAGATGAAAAAAACGGCACTTGCGGCGCTGGCTCTGTTTGCCAGTACCGCCTGTCTGGCGGCGACGCCCTGGCAGAAAATTACCCATCCGGTTGCGGGCAGCGCGCAGTCTATCGGCGCGTTTTCCAATGGCTGTATTGTTGGTGCAGATACGCTGCCTGTACAGTCAGAACATTATCAGGTGATGCGCACCGATCAGCGTCGTTACTTTGGCCATCCGGATCTGGTGAGGTTTATCCAGCGTCTGAGTTATCAGGCCAATAGTCAAGGACTGGGCACGGTGTTAATCGGCGATATGGGTATGCCGGCCGGTGGGCGATTCAATGGCGGTCACGCCAGCCACCAGACGGGACTGGATGTGGATATTTTCCTGCAACTGCCGAAAACGCGCTGGACCCAGTCGCAACTGCTGCGGCCGCAGGCGTTAGATCTGGTCTCACAGGATGGCAAACGTGTTGTGCCGTCACTGTGGAAACCGGAGATTTTCAGCCTGATCAGGCTGGCTGCAAAAGATAATGAAGTAACGCGTATTTTCGTGAATCCGGCGATTAAGCAACAACTTTGTCTGGATGCAGGGACCGACAGGGACTGGTTGCGTAAAGTGCGGCCGTGGTTCCAGCATCGTGCGCATATGCACGTGCGGTTACGTTGCCCTGCCGACAGCCTTGAGTGCGAAGATCAACCGTTACCGCCACCGGGTGACGGCTGTGGCGCAGAGCTGCAAAGCTGGTTCGAACCTCCAAAACCTGGAACCACCAAGCCTGAGAAGAAGACACCGCCGCCGTTGCCGCCTTCCTGCCAGGCGCTACTGGACGAGCATGTACTCTAATGGATCATTTTGCCTCTCTGTTTATGGTGTCGCCACTGCTGTTAGGTGTGCTTTTTTTTGTGGCGATGCTGGCAGGTTTTATTGATTCTCTGGCCGGAGGTGGTGGTCTACTCACCATCCCGGCATTGATGGCGGCCGGGATGCCACCTGCGCAAGCGCTGGCAACCAATAAGCTGCAAGCCTGCGGGGGATCTATCTCTTCCTCCCTCTATTTTATTCGTCGGGGTGTGGTTAATCTGGCGGATCAGAAGCTCAATATCTTCATGACCTTTATCGGCTCAATGAGTGGCGCGCTGTTGGTTCAGCACGTGCAGTCAGATGTTCTGCGCCAGATCCTGCCAGTATTGGTTATCTGTATTGGCCTTTACTTTCTGTTGATGCCGAAAATCGGGGAAGAGGACCGACAGCGCCGACTGCACGGTTTGCCTTTCGCGCTGGTGGCCGGGGGCTGCGTCGGCTTTTACGATGGCTTTTTTGGTCCGGCGGCAGGGTCATTCTACGCGCTGGCCTTTGTCATGCTGTGCGGATACAACCTGGCGAAATCGACGGCCCACGCCAAAGTATTAAATGCCACATCGAATATCGGTGGGTTGTTGCTGTTTGCCCTCGGCGGCAAAGTGATTTGGGCGACAGGTTTTGTGATGCTCATTGGCCAGTTTATTGGCGCACGGATGGGCTCTCGACTGGTACTCAGCAAAGGACAAAAACTCATTCGGCCAATGATCGTTATTGTCTCCGCCGTGATGAGCGCCAAGCTACTTTATGATAATCATGGACAGGAGATTCTCCACTGGCTGGGGATGAACTAATGAATAATACGCATCACTACGAACAGTTAATTGAGATTTTTAACGGCTGCTTTGCCGATGAATTTAATACCCGTCTGATTAAAGGCGACGACGAACCGATCTATCTTCCAGCGGATGCGGAATTACCGTATCACCGTATCGTTTTTGCGCATGGTTATTACGCCAGTGCGTTACACGAAATTTCACACTGGTGCATCGCCGGTAAAGCCCGTCGTGAACTGGTCGATTTCGGTTACTGGTACTGCCCGGACGGACGCGACGCGAAGACACAATGCCAGTTTGAAGATGTGGAAGTGAAGCCGCAGGCGTTTGACTGGTTGTTTTGCATGGCGGCGGGCTACCCGTTTAACGTCAGTTGCGACAATCTGGAAGGGGACTTTGAACCGGATCGCGTGGCATTCCAGCGCCGTGTTCATACTCAGGTGATGGAGTACCTGGAAAAGGGGATCCCTGAACGTCCGGCGCGTTTCATTAACGCGTTACAGAATTATTATCACACGCCTGAACTTACGGCGGAACAATTCCCGTGGCCCGAAGCGCTCAACTGAAGCCGCTGCCACGTTTACAATGAGGAAATAAGATGATCGCGGAGTTTGAATCACGCATTCTGGCATTAATCGACGATATGGTAGAGCACGCCAGCGATGATGAGTTGTTTGCCAGTGGCTATTTGCGTGGGCACCTGACGCTGGCTGTGGCTGAGCTGGATGCTGGCGAGGACCATTCCGCTGAGGCATTGTACGCCAATGTGACCAGCAGCCTGGAAAAAGCCATCAGCGCAGGCGAACTCTCGCCGCGTGACCAGGCGTTAGTGAAAGAGATGTGGGACACACTGTTCCAGAAGGCAACGCAATAATAATTGCAGTGGATTGTGCCGGATGGCGACGCGAAGGCGTCTTATCCGGCCTACGCGGACGGGGGGTGTAGGCCGGATAAGCGTAGCGCCATCAGGCAATGGCGAGATGGTATCTTATTTCACCGCTTTACCCTTCAATAACTTCCTTACCCACAGACGATTCGGATTCAGCGCTGCCAGCGTGTTGGCATCCATTGGTATGGGTTCATTGCTCATTTGCGATGCCAGAATTTCTGCACACAGCGGGGCAGTACACAGCCCGCGCGAGCCCAGCGCACCCAACATAAATAAATCGGAATACACCGGGGCGTTTACGGCGTGCACTTTGTCTTCGGCAAGAGTGGCATACTTGCTGAGCGTGGCGTCATAATCCGCGACGTTGCCGACCATCGGCATGTGATCGCGCGTGGCGCAGCGCACTCCACAACGGGCGGCATTGCCACTAACGTCTACTTCTTTTGCCCACGAGGCATTCGGGAAACAATCTATTAAGCGCTGACGGTTTTGCTGCTGATCGTCCGCGCGATACACCGTTTCTTCACTTCCGCGATGATAGCTGGCGCCAATGCAGTGCTGCTGGTTTTGCGGGTTGTGCGGCGTGAGGTAGCCGTCATAGCACAGCACCTGGCGCAGCGCTGAAAGCGAAGGCGTAGTAGGAATGTGACTCACCTGACCGCCTACGGAGTACGCTGGTAGCGACTGCGTTTGCTCAACGCCGTTAATGCGATGCCCGTTAGCCAGAACTACAGCAGCGTGAGTGGCGGTTTCGCCACTGGCAAACGTCAATTGCCAGTGTTCTGTCTGGCGAGACAGCGAGGCCAGCGTATGTTGATACCGCGTGCGTAATCCCAGCGTTGCGGCGTAGTCGAATACGGCGGCGGTTAACTGTGCCGGACACAGCCATCCTCCGGCAGGGTACTGAATCCCGCCGCATCCGGTTTCGACGCCGGTCGTTTGTAAAACCTGCTCTGCGTTAACGCTGACGGCGAGCGCATCAGGCAATTCAAGGGACAGCATTTGGTCGATTTTTTGCTGGCTTTTTTCATCCCACGCCAGTTGCGTCACACCGCACCAGTCATGCGCGAACTCAACGGGGAGGGCGTCATACAGTCGACGAGCGAAGGTAAACGCGGTGGGGAAAAAGAGATTAATGGCCGCGTCATGCTTGCTGAGTAGCGGATAAAGCGCGCCCTGGCGATTGCCGGAGGCACCCCCGGCTGGATTATCGTCGGCGCAATAGAGTGTGACCTGCCAACCGCGACGCAGTAACGCCAACGACAGCAATGCGCTGGCAATCCCCCCGCCAATAATGGCGGCTTCGCGTTTATCTGTTCCGGAACGTGCAAACCAGGGAGCCGATGAAGGGAGCGTCAGCGTCTGTTCCATTACGCCACAGAGCATTTCACGTTTGCGACCAAAGCCTTTGCATTTTTGCATCGTAAACCCGGCTTCCTGCAACCCCCGACGCACAAAGCCCGCTGAGGTGAAGGTCGCCAGCGTACCGCCGGGACGAGCCAGACGGGCCATTGCGTTAAACAGCGTTGGCATCCACATATCCGGATTTTTTGCCGGTGCGAAACCGTCCAGAAACCAGGCGTCCACTTTTTGATTCAGGGAGTCATCGAGCTTACTGGTCAGTTCGTTAATATCGCCAAACCACAGATCCAGCGTGACGCGTCCTTCATCAAGGAGCAGGCGATGGCATCCCGCCAGTGGCAGCGGCCATTGCTCTTGCAGCGCCGTGGCCCACGGGGCAAGTTCTGGCCAGTGCTGATGGGCTAAGGTGAGATCTTCGCGCGTTAGCGGATATTTTTCAAAACTGATGAAATGTAATCTTTCCAGGGTAGCTTCAGGATGGGTATCGCGAAAACCGGTAAATGCCTGCCAGAGCGTCAGGAAGTTAAGTCCGGTGCCAAATCCGCTTTCTGCCACCACGAAGAGGGGACGTGAATGCGCAGGGAATCGCTGGGCGAGATGATTCCCGCCGAGAAAGACGTAACGTGTCTCTTCCAGCCCGTTATCATTAGAAAAATAGACATCGTCAAAATCTCGGGAAACAGGTGTACCCTCAGCGTTGAATTCAAGGTTTGCAGGTTGTATAGCGTATTGTTTCACGTAAGTTACTCGTCTGGCAGGCTGTGCCCCGATCTTAGCGATGAGTGCCTGGCTGCGCAAATTTCCACATTAAATGGCTGATCGGACTTGTTCGGCGTACAAGTGTACGCTATTGTGCCACTCGAAACTTTAAAATAGTGCGACTTACAGAGGTATTGAATGAAACGTGCAGTGATTACTGGCTTGGGCATCGTTTCCAGCATCGGTAATAACCAGCAGGAAGTCCTGGCATCTCTGCGTGAAGGACGTTCAGGGATCACTTTCTCTCAGGAGCTGAAGGACTCCGGCATGCGTAGCCACGTTTGGGGCAACGTAAAACTGGATACCACTGGCCTCATTGACCGCAAAGTAGTGCGCTTTATGAGCGACGCATCCATCTATGCATTCCTTTCTATGGAACAGGCAGTGGCTGATGCCGGCCTTGCAGCAGAAGATTACCAGAACAACCCGCGCGTTGGCCTGATTGCAGGTTCCGGCGGCGGCTCCCCGCGTTTTCAGGTGTTCGGTGCTGACGCAATGCGTAGCCCGCGTGGTCTGAAAGCGGTTGGCCCGTATGTGGTCACCAAAGCGATGGCGTCCGGCGTTTCTGCCTGCCTCGCAACGCCGTTCAAAATTCACGGCGTAAACTACTCTATCAGCTCTGCCTGTGCGACATCCGCGCACTGTATCGGTAACGCGGTAGAACAAATTCAGCTGGGCAAACAGGACATCGTTTTTGCTGGCGGCGGCGAAGAGCTGTGCTGGGAAATGGCGTGTGAATTCGACGCCATGGGCGCGCTGTCTACCAAATACAACGATGCACCGGAAAAAGCTTCCCGTACCTATGACGCACACCGTGACGGTTTCGTTATCGCTGGTGGTGGCGGTATGGTCGTGGTCGAAGAGCTGGAGCACGCGCTGGCACGTGGCGCGCATATCTACGCGGAAATCGTCGGTTACGGCGCAACGTCCGATGGCGCAGACATGGTTGCTCCGTCTGGTGAAGGCGCAGTACGTTGCATGCAAATGGCGATGCACGGTGTAGACACCCCGATCGACTACCTGAACTCTCACGGTACCTCTACCCCGGTAGGCGACGTGAAAGAGCTGGGTGCAATTCGTGAAGTGTTTGGCGACAACAGCCCGGCAATCTCTGCGACTAAAGCCATGACCGGCCACTCCCTGGGCGCAGCTGGCGTACAGGAAGCTATCTACTCTCTGCTGATGCTGGAACACGGCTTTATTGCGCCGAGCATCAACATTGAAGAGCTGGATGAGCAAGCGGCAGGTCTGAACATCGTGACCAAACCGACCGAGCAGGCGCTGACTACCGTGATGTCCAACAGCTTCGGCTTTGGCGGCACTAACGCAACGCTGGTTATGCGTAAGCTGAAAGCATAAGACAGTGTGCCGGATCTTATATCCGGCTCATGCTGTACAGTAAAGGGAGCCGTCAGGCTCCCTTTTTTATATCGTTGACAATCGATCGGGTTTACAGGCAGACTCCAGCTTCAACATTATCCTCTTGATAATGCGTAAGCGTTTAACGTTATCCAACGCACCTTAATCCTGATAGTCAGGTAGAGGGGGCGTGGACATTCCTCGCCTTACTCTGCATTTTGGAGTAACGCATGACAGCTGTAACCCAACAAGAAAAAACACCTTCGGCGAACTTTTCGCTGTTTCGTATCGCTTTTGCAGTTTTCCTGACCTATATGACGGTCGGTCTCCCTTTGCCCGTGATTCCTCTGTTTGTGCATCAGGAACTGGGCTATGGCAATACTATGGTCGGTATCGCCGTAGGTGTACAGTTTCTGGCAACGGTATTAACGCGCGGCTACGCCGGGCGCTTAGCCGATCAATATGGTGCTAAACGCTCGGCACTACAGGGGATGTTTGCCTGTGGGCTGGCGGGCGCGGCGTGGCTTTTAGCCGCGCTATTGCCTGTTTCTGTCCCTGTAAAATTTGCGTTGTTAATCGTCGGGCGTTTGATCCTCGGTTTTGGCGAAAGCCAACTGCTCACCGGTACGCTGACCTGGGGGTTGGGGCTGGTCGGCCCAACACGCTCCGGTAAGGTGATGTCGTGGAACGGAATGGCGATTTACGGTGCGCTGGCCGCTGGTGCACCGCTGGGCCTGTTGATCCACAGCCACTTTGGCTTCGCGGCGCTGGCGGGAACGACGATGGTATTACCGCTGCTGGCATGGGCATTCAACGGCACCGTGCGTAAAGTGCCTGCGCATGCAGGAGAACGTCCTTCTTTATGGAGCGTAGTCGGGCTTATATGGAAACCGGGCCTGGGCCTGGCGCTGCAGGGCGTTGGCTTTGCGGTGATCGGTACCTTTATTTCACTCTATTTTGTCAGCAACGGCTGGACGATGGCGGGGTTCACCCTGACTGCGTTTGGTGGGGCGTTTGTGCTGATGCGCATTCTGTTTGGCTGGATGCCGGACCGTTTCGGCGGCGTGAAGGTTGCCGTTGTCTCTTTGCTGATGGAAACTGCGGGGCTGATTTTGCTGTGGCAGGCCCCATCGGCCTGGATTGCGCTGCTCGGGGCGGCATTAACCGGGGCCGGGTGTTCGCTTATCTTCCCGGCATTGGGCGTCGAAGTGGTGAAGAGAGTGCCCGCGCAGGTTCGCGGTACGGCGCTGGGCGGTTACGCCGCGTTTCAGGATATCTCCTACGGCATAAGCGGTCCGGTAGCCGGGGTGCTGGCCACCGCGTACGGTTATCCTTCAGTGTTCCTTGCCGGGGCGATATCCGCCGTGGTGGGGATTATTGTAACGTTGCTTACGCTGCGTAAAGGTTAAGCGACCAGCCAGAAAATGGCTAACGCAATTATCAACGCAACAAACAGCAGTCCCGGTCGTGCCGACAGAGATTTAACCGTTTCAATCATCGGCGCGAACGGGCTGTAAATGGGCTGCAGATGACGCGGCTCGCTAAGCTCACGTTCTCGTTCCACGCGACGCAGGAAAATTTGATTGAGCAAGTCCTGCACCTGCACCGTGGTCAGAATCGATTGTGGTTGGATCTGATACGTCTGCTGCGCGTATTCTTTTATCGCTGTCAGCTCATTCGGCTCTAATGGCAGCTTCAGCGCCGCCTGGAGCGTTTGAAGCGTCGGTGCGCTTTGCAGGCTGAGCGTCTGGCGCGCCTGCAGCCAGGTGACCAGGTGCGTAAACTGTTTGGCAGGGATCAGCTCACCGCTTTTTACGCCAGACAACTCCAGCATCGACTGCCAGATCATCTTCCCGGATTCTCCCGTGGCCGCCGCCAGTTTGGTAACCAACTGGTTCAGCGTATTGTGCTCTGCGGGGAGCAACGGGCGATCAGTAGCCGGGCGCTGCTGCGGCTGCGGTATCGACAGCTGTCCTTGTTGCAGCAGCGTGAGCACGTTCTTTAACTGCTCAGGCGTGAGCTGGCTAAGCGCTGTTTGCCCATACTGCTGACGGATAAAATCACTCACCGCCTGGCGATTATTTCCCTGGCTCAGTAATTCAGTGAGCTGCGAAAGCACCTGACGATTAACATGATTTTGCTGAGCAACCCCCAGTCGTTGGTTAAGGTTTTGCTCAGCGGCAGGAAAGTGACGTGACTGCAGTGGCGTATCACTTTTGACGCCCAGATCGTGCTTCATTCCGGCCCACACCTCAGCGCTTTGCTGCTGGGTGAGTGAAATCAAACGAGTAATTAGCCGTTCCAGCACAGTACGTTGTTGCGTGGATAACGGTTGTTCACCCGCAGCGGAAGGGGCATTTTGGCCTTCGCCGGGAGGGCGTGCGGGCGTACCTGAAATGGGCTGCATCATCTCTGTTCCTTAAATCTGTGCTGACCAGGTCTCGCAGTATGCCTGGCGGCGAGATTATGGCACACTTGCCCGGTTAACTCTCGTTCTCAAACAGGTGCGAAAGACGTGAAAATCCTCGTTGATGAAAATATGCCCTATGCCCGCGAACTGTTCAGTCGTTTGGGGGAGGTCAAAGCGGTTCCCGGTCGTCCGATTCCCGTTGCTGAACTGGATGATGCGGATGCTTTAATGGTGCGCTCGGTGACGAAAGTAAATGAATCACTGCTTGGCGGAAAACCGGTTAAATTTGTCGGTACGGCAACCGCTGGCACAGACCATGTGGATGACGCCTGGCTTGCGCAGGCGGGGATCGGTTTTTCCGCCGCGCCCGGTTGTAACGCAATAGCGGTCGTAGAATATGTTTTTTCAGCGTTACTGATGCTGGCGGAGCGCGACGGGTTTGCGTTACGCGATCGCACCGTAGGCATTGTGGGTGTGGGTAACGTTGGCGGGCGTTTGCAGGCGCGTCTGGAAGCGCTGGGGATCCGCACGCTGCTGTGCGATCCACCGCGAGCCGATCGCGGTGACGAAGGCAATTTCTGCTCGCTGGATGAACTGGTTGAGCAAGCCGATGTGCTGACTTTCCATACCCCGCTGTTTAAAGACGGGCCGTACAAAACGCTGCACATGGCGGATGACGCGCTGATTAGCCGGTTGAAGCCGGGCACTATTTTGATCAACGCCTGCCGTGGGGCGGTCATCGACAATACGGCATTGCTGAACCGATTGAATGCCGGTCAGTCGCTGAGCGTTGTGCTGGATGTCTGGGAAGGAGAGCCGGATCTCAATGTGGCGTTGCTGGAGAAAGCCGATATCGGCACGGCGCACATTGCCGGGTATACCCTCGAAGGAAAAGCGCGTGGCACCACGCAGGTCTTTGAGGCCTATAGTAAGTTTATTGGTCACGAGCAGCACGTTGCGCTCAGTACCCTGTTACCCGCGCCGGAATTTGGTCGTATCACTCTGCATGGCCCGTTAGATCAGCCAACGCTGAAAAGGCTGGTGCATTTAGTGTATGATGTGCGCCGCGATGATGCGCCGCTGCGCAAAGTCGCTGGAATTCCGGGTGAGTTTGATAAACTGCGTAAAAATTACCTTGAGCGTCGTGAATGGTCGTCTTTATATGTGATGTGTGACGACGCAACGGCTGCTGCCTTATTGTGTAAGCTGGGTTTTAACGCTGTTCATCATCCGGCACATTAATGTCTTCTTAATGCTCCCTGTCGAATAATGCGACAGGGACGCTTACGTATTTCTTGGAGTAAATCACCATGTCTGAAGGCTGGAATATTGCCATTCTGGGCGCAACGGGCGCCGTAGGCGAAGCCCTGCTCGATACGCTGGCTGAACGCCAGTTCCCGGTCGGTGAAATTTATGCGCTGGCGCGTAATGAAAGCGCCGGTGAACATCTGCGTTTTAACGGTAAATCGGTCATAGTACAGGACGTTGCAGACTTTGACTGGACGCAGGCACAGTTGGCATTTTTTGTTGCGGGCGCTGAAGCCACCGCCGCATGGGTAGAAGAAGCCACTAATGCGGGTTGCCTGGTGATTGACAGCAGCGGTCTGTTCGCGCTTGAGCCAGACGTTCCGCTGGTGGTTCCGGACGTTAACCCGTTCGTGCTGGCGGATTACCGTAACCGCAATGTGATTGCGGTGCCTAACAGTCTGACCAGCCAACTGCTGTCTGCACTGAAACCGTTGATTGATGACGGTGGGCTTTCGCGTATTACGGTGACCAATATTATCTCAGCTTCCGCTCATGGCAAAAAAGCGGTGGATGCGCTGGCCGGACAGAGTGCGAAACTGCTTAACGGTATCCCGATTGACGAAGATGATTTCTTTGGCCGTCAGTTGGCATTCAACATGCTGCCGCTGCTGCCCGATCGTGAAGGTAGCGTGCGTGAAGAGCGCCGTATCGTCGATGAAGTGCGCAAAATTATGCAGGATGACAGTCTGCTCATCTCTGCCAGCATCGTGCAGTCCCCGGTATTTTATGGCCACGCGCAGATGGTGAATTTTGAGGCCCTGCGCCCGTTGGCGGCGGAAGAAGCGCGCGATGCGTTTTCACGCGGTGAAGACGTGGTGTTGTCGGAAGAGACCGATTTCCCGACTCAGGTTGGCGATGCATCGGGCACGCCGCACCTTTCTATTGGCTGCGTGCATAATGATTACGGTATGCCAGAGCAGGTTCAGTTCTGGTCTGTGGCGGACAACGTACGCTTTGGCGGCGCGTTAATGGCGGTGAAAATTGCGGAAAAACTGGTGCAGGAGTACCTGTACTAATGTCTGACCAGCAACAGCCGTCAACCCATAAAATTGCGCTGGGCATTGAGTATGACGGCAGCAAATATTATGGCTGGCAGCGCCAGAACGAAGTGCGTAGCGTTCAGGAAAAACTGGAAAAAGCGCTCTCTCAGGTGGCGAATGAACGCATCAATGTTTTTTGTGCAGGACGCACGGATGCGGGCGTTCATGGCACTGGGCAGGTCGTGCATTTTGAAACCACTGCCCAGCGTAAAGATGCGGCCTGGACACTGGGGGTAAATGCGAATTTACCTGGTGACATCGCCGTGCGCTGGGTTAAAGCTGTACCCGATGATTTTCATGCCCGATTTAGCGCCACGGCTCGCCGTTATCGCTACATCATCTACAATCATCGGTTGCGCCCTGCTGTTTTGGGTAAAGGGGTAACCCATTACTATGAACCGCTGGACGCTGAGCGTATGCATCGTGCGGCCCAGTGTCTGATTGGCGAAAATGATTTTACCTCGTTTCGAGCGGTGCAGTGTCAGTCGCGCACGCCGTGGCGAAACGTGATGCACATTAACGTCGAACGTTTCGGTGCATATGTGGTGGTGGATATTAAAGCGAATGCCTTTGTACATCATATGGTCAGGAATATTGTCGGCAGCCTGATGGAAGTTGGCGCCAACAACCAGCCGGAGAGCTGGATAGCAGAACTGTTAGCGGCAAAGGACAGAACGCTGGCAGCGGCAACGGCGAAAGCGGAAGGACTGTATCTGGTTGCGGTAGATTACCCGGACCGGTTCGACCTGCCAAAACCGCCTATGGGCCCGCTATTTCTGGCGGACTAATTTGAGTCGTATAAAGGCAAAACTATGGACCTGATTTACTTTCTTATCGATTTTATCCTGCACATTGATGTGCACCTGGCGGAGCTGGTTGCGGAATACGGTATCTGGGTATATGCCATTCTGTTTCTGATCCTGTTCTGTGAAACCGGGCTGGTGGTGACACCATTCCTGCCAGGGGACTCGCTGCTGTTTGTTGCGGGTGCGCTTTCTGCGCTTCCAACCAACGATCTTAATGTTCATCTGATGGTGGCACTGATGATTGTGGCGGCGATTGTGGGCGATGCGGTGAACTACACGATTGGCCGATTGTTCGGGGAAAAACTTTTCAGTAACCCGAACTCCAAAATTTTCCGCCGCAGCTACCTGGATAAAACCCATGCGTTCTACGAGCGTCATGGCGGTAAGACGATTATCCTGGCGCGTTTCGTGCCTATCGTGCGTACATTTGCGCCGTTTGTTGCCGGTATGGGACATATGTCCTACCGTCACTTTGCGATGTATAACGTCGTAGGTGCATTGCTGTGGGTATTGTTGTTCACCTACGCAGGCTACCTGTTCGGCGATTTGCCGATCGTCCAGGAAAACCTGAAATTATTGATTGTGGCGATTATCGTCCTTTCCGTATTGCCGGGGGTGATTGAAGTAATTCGCCATAAGCGTGCTGCGTCACGGGCTGCAAAATAGAAAGTAACTCAGCGGTTCGACCACTTTTTTATCCAAAGTTTCGGGCTGTTATGTTTTAATGTGCAACATTCATGGTCTGTTAGGGGCAAAAATGGCATTATGCGCCCCTTATAACAAAGCTGACTAGGGTTCAGGCAGAAAGGTCACCAATGAGCTGGATTGAACGAATTAAAAGCAACATTACTCCCACCCGCAAGGCAAGCATTCCTGAAGGGGTGTGGACCAAGTGTGATAGCTGCGGTCAGGTTTTATACCGTGCTGAGCTGGAACGTAATCTTGAGGTCTGTCCGAAGTGTGACCATCATATGCGCATGTCGGCGCGCAATCGCCTGCATAGCCTGTTAGATGAAGGTTCTCTTGTGGAACTGGGTAGCGAGCTTGAGCCGAAAGACGTGCTGAAGTTTCGTGACTCCAAAAAATACAAAGACAGACTGGCTTCTGCGCAGAAAGAAACTGGCGAGAAAGATGCGCTGGTGGTGATGAAAGGCACACTTCACGGTATGCCGGTCGTTGCTGCGGCATTCGAGTTCGCGTTTATGGGCGGCTCCATGGGCTCTGTGGTCGGCGCGCGTTTTGTCCGTGCCGTTGAGCAGGCGCTGGAAGACAACTGTCCGCTGATCTGCTTCTCCGCTTCTGGCGGGGCGCGTATGCAGGAAGCGCTGATGTCTTTGATGCAGATGGCGAAAACCTCTGCTGCGCTGGCGAAAATGCAGGAACGCGGTTTACCGTATATTTCTGTACTGACCGACCCAACAATGGGTGGTGTTTCCGCAAGCTTCGCGATGCTGGGCGATCTCAACATTGCAGAACCGAAAGCATTGATCGGCTTCGCTGGTCCGCGTGTTATCGAGCAAACCGTACGTGAGAAACTGCCGCCGGGATTCCAGCGCAGCGAGTTCCTGATTGAAAAAGGCGCTATCGATATGATCGTTCGCCGTCCGGAAATGCGCCTGAAACTGGCAAGCATCCTGGCGAAGCTGATGAATCTTCCTGCGCCGAATCCGGATGAGCCGCGTGAAGGCGAAGTGGTACCTCCGGTTCCCGATCAGGAACCAGAGGCCTGATAGTTTACGCTATGGGTTTCGGGTTGCAGGCAGGCGACAAGAGTGTTAATCCCGATGAACTTACACCGTTAAGTGATTCGGGAGAGCGAGTACAGCCAACACATCTGCAACGTGGAAAACGACGTGTAAAAAAGGGCAGGCCGGTTGGCGCTGCCCTTTTGCTTTTCTCAACGTAAAGAATCTACAGGCATCATGGACAATAAACGTATCCCTCAAGCCGCGTCGCCCCTGGCGTCGTGGCTTTCTTATCTTGAAAACCTGCACAGTAAAACCATCGATCTGGGCCTTGAACGCGTCAGCCAGGTGGCGCGTAAACTGAGTGTGTTGAAACCTGCGCCATTTGTTTTTACGGTGGCAGGAACCAATGGGAAAGGCACAACCTGTCGTACGCTGGAATCTGTGCTGACTGCGGCAGGCTATAAAGTTGGGGTGTACAGTTCGCCTCATCTGGTGCGCTACACGGAACGCGTACGCGTGCAGGGGCGTGAACTGCCGGAATCAGCTCATACCGCCTCGTTTGCTGAGATTGAAGACGCACGTGGTGACATTTCCCTGACTTACTTTGAATACGGTACGTTATCGGCACTCTGGCTGTTTAAACAGGCCCAACTGGATGTTGTTATTCTGGAAGTGGGGTTAGGCGGCCGCCTTGACGCCACCAATATCGTCGATGCCGATGTCGCAGTAGTCACCAGTATTGCGCTTGACCATACTGACTGGCTGGGCCCGGATCGCGAAAGTATTGGTCGTGAGAAGGCAGGGATTTTCCGCGCAGATAAACCGGCCATCGTCGGCGAACCGGAAATGCCTTACACCATCGCGGATGTCGCTCAGGAGAGCGGGGCGATTTTGCAACGTTGTGGTGTGGACTGGCGCTATGCGGTCACGGAGAACGACTGGTCGTTTACTGATGCTCATGGAACGCTGGCGCACCTGCCGTTGCCGCAGGTGCCACAACCTAATGCTGCAACCGCACTGGCTGCACTGCGCGCAAGCGGTCTTAACGTCAGCGAGCAGGCCATTCGTGACGGTATCGAACAAGCGATTTTACCGGGACGCTTCCAGATTGTGAGCGAGTCGCCGCGTGTGATTTTTGATGTTGCCCATAACCCGCATGCGGCGGAGTATCTGACCGGACGTCTGAAAAAGTTAGTGAAAAGCGGGCGTGTACTTGCGGTTATCGGTATGCTACATGATAAAGATATTGCCGGTACGTTGGCCTGGCTGAAAAGCGTGGTTGACGACTGGTACTGTGCGCCCCTGGAAGGGCCGCGTGGTGCAACGGCAGAACAGCTGCTGGAGCACCTGGGCAAAGGCAACGCTTATGACAGCGTGGCGCAGGCATGGACTGCGGCACTTGCTGAGGCGAAGCCAGAAGATACCGTGTTGGTGTGTGGATCGTTTCACACTGTCGCACATGTCATGGAAGTAATAGACGTGGGGAGAAGCGGTGGCGAGTAAGTTTCAGAATCGATTAGTCGGCACAATTGTGCTGGTCGCGCTCGGGGTAATTGTGCTTCCCGGGCTGCTTGACGGGCAGAAAAAGCATTATCAGGATGAATTTGCAGCGATCCCACTGGTGCCTAAACCCGGCGATCGCGATGAACCAGACATGATGCCTGCAGCAACGCAGGCACTGCCGACTCAGCCGCCGGAAGGGGCGGCAGAAGAGGTGCGTGCGGGTGATGCTGCCGCGCCATCGTTGGATCCATCACGTTTGACGACGGCAAACAGTGCGGAGTTAGATCCTGTCCCTGCGCCTGTGGAACCACCGAAACCTAAACCGAAACCGCAGCCTGTTGCCGTCGCCCCGACGCCAACACCGGCACCGACTCCAGCGCCGAAACCGGCCGCTGAGGAAGCGCCAGCCCCAACCGGCAAAGCGTACGTTGTACAACTCGGTGCGCTGAAAAACGCGGATAAGGTCAATGAGATCGTGGGTAAACTTCGTGGCGCGGGCTTCCGGGTATATACTTCCCCGTCAACGCCGGTGCAGGGTAAAATAACCCGCATTCTCGTAGGGCCTGACGCCTCCAAAGATAAGCTGAAGAACTCGCTGGGCGAGCTGCAGAAGATCTCTGGTTTGAGCGGGGTGGTGATGGGGTATACCCCTAACTAAGGGATTGCGTTACGTTGCTCTGATGTAGGCCGGACAAGGTGTTTACACCGCCATCCGGCAGTGCCCGAAGAGGCATAAAATCGTATGGCGTTGAAGATTTTTTCAGCGCCATTTTTATTTACGCGTGGAAAGGAAATCCCTACGCAAACGTTTTCTTTTTCTGTTAGAATGCGCCCCGAACAGGACGACAGGGCGTAAAATCGTGGGACACATATGGTCTGGATTGATTACGCCATTATCGCGGTGATTGGTTTTTCCTGTCTGGTTAGCCTGATCCGTGGCTTTGTTCGTGAAGCATTATCGTTGGTGACTTGGGGTTGTGCTTTCTTTGTCGCCAGCCATTACTACACTTACCTGTCTGTCTGGTTTACGGGCTTTGAAGACGAACTGGTTCGAAATGGGATTGCTATCGCGATACTGTTCATCGCGACACTTATCGTCGGCGCTATCGTTAACTTTGTGATAGGCCAATTGGTAGAGAAAACAGGACTGTCGGGTACCGACAGGGTGTTGGGGATCTGCTTCGGTGCTTTGCGTGGAGCGTTGATCGTCGCCGCCATACTGTTCTTTCTCGATACCTTTACCGGTCTGTCGAAAAGTGAAGACTGGGGTAAGTCACAGCTGATCCCGCAGTTCAGTTTCATCATCAGATGGTTCTTTGACTATCTGCAAAGCTCGTCAAGTTTCTTGCCCAAAGTATAAACTTTGGGTCGTTGCTGAACGAGGAAAAGACGTATGTGCGGTATTGTCGGTATCGCCGGTGTTATGCCGGTAAACCAGTCGATTTATGACGCGTTAACGGTGCTCCAGCATCGTGGTCAGGATGCTGCGGGCATCATCACCATTGATGCCAACAACTGCTTCCGCTTGCGTAAAGCAAACGGAATGGTGAGCGATATTTTTGAAGCGCGCCATATGCAGCGTTTGCAGGGCAATATGGGCATCGGTCATGTGCGTTACCCAACGGCTGGCAGCTCCAGCGCCTCCGAAGCTCAACCTTTTTACGTCAACTCACCGTATGGCATTACGCTTGCCCACAATGGCAACCTGACCAACGCGCATGAGTTGCGTAAAAAGCTGTTTGAAGAAAAGCGCCGCCACATCAATACCACTTCAGATTCTGAAATTCTGCTGAATATTTTCGCCAGCGAGCTGGATAACTTCCGCCATTACCCGCTGGAAGCCGACAATATTTTTGCTGCCATTGCGGCAACCAATCGCCAGATTCGCGGCGCCTATGCCTGTGTGGCGATGATTATCGGTCACGGTATGGTTGCCTTCCGCGACCCTAACGGTATCCGTCCGCTGGTGATGGGCAAACGCGATATTGGCGATGGCCGTACCGAGTACATGGTGGCGTCTGAGAGCGTAGCGCTGGATACGCTGGGCTTTGAATTCCTGCGCGACGTAGCACCTGGCGAAGCGGTGTACATCACCGAAAAAGGCCAGCTGTTTACCCGTCAGTGTGCCGATAACCCGGTGAGCAATCCATGTCTGTTTGAATACGTTTACTTCGCACGTCCTGACTCCTTTATCGACAAGATTTCCGTCTACAGCGCCCGTGTGAATATGGGGACTAAGCTTGGCGAAAAAATTGCCCGTGAATGGGAAGATCTGGACATCGACGTAGTAATCCCAATCCCGGAAACCTCCTGTGATATCGCGCTGGAAATTGCCCGTATTCTCGGTAAGCCGTACCGCCAGGGGTTTGTGAAAAACCGCTATGTGGGCCGTACCTTTATCATGCCGGGCCAGCAGTTGCGTCGTAAATCTGTGCGCCGTAAGCTGAACGCTAACCGTGCGGAATTCCGTGATAAAAACGTGCTGTTGGTGGATGACTCCATCGTGCGTGGCACCACCTCAGAACAGATTATCGAGATGGCGCGTGAAGCCGGAGCGAAGAAGGTGTATCTGGCCTCTGCCGCCCCGGAAATTCGCTTCCCGAACGTTTATGGCATCGATATGCCTACGGCGACGGAGCTGATTGCGCATGGTCGTGAAGTGGACGAGATTCGCCAGATAATCGGTGCAGATGGTCTGATCTTCCAGGATCTGAACGATCTGATTGAAGCTGTCCGTGCTGAGAACCCGGATATTCAGCAGTTTGAATGTTCAGTGTTTAACGGCGTGTACGTTACCAAAGACGTCGACCAGCAATATCTCGATTTCCTCGACTCCCTGCGTAATGACGATGCCAAAGCGGTATTGCGTCAGAACGAAGCGGAAAACCTTGAGATGCACAACGAAGGTTAATGTTTGCTCGCAAGCAAGGGCGCAATCTGCACCCTTGCTTGCAACTCACCGTAATTTCCTGCAAAGTCGGCCCTGAGCAAGTAAGGGCGATTACACATGAAACGACTCATCATTGGTATTTCTGGTGCAAGCGGGGCAATTTACGGCGTGCGCCTGTTGCAGGTATTGCGTGACGTCACTGATGTGGAAACCCACCTGGTGATGAGTGCCGCTGCCCGACAGACGCTGGCGCTGGAAACGGACCTCTCTGTGCGCGACGTGCAGGCGCTGGCAAATGTGAATCATGATACCCGTGATATCGCCGCCAGTATCTCCTCCGGCTCTTTTCAGACTGCCGGAATGGTTATTCTGCCTTGTTCAATCAAAACGCTTTCTGGCATCGTCCACAGTTACACCGATGGGTTGCTTACCCGTGCGGCGGATGTGGTGTTGAAAGAACGTCGTCCGCTGGTGCTGTGTGTACGCGAAACGCCGCTGCATCTGGGGCATATGCGATTGATGACGCAGGCGGCAGAAATTGGGGCGGTAATTATGCCACCTGTCCCGGCGTTTTATCATCGTCCGCAAACGCTCGATGATGTGATTAATCAAACGGTTAATCGCGTGCTTGACCAGTTTGATATTACCCTTCCGCAGGACCTGTTCACCCGCTGGCAAGGGGCGTAAGCCGTTCCATCAGCGTGCAAAGAATCATCCGTTGCCCTGTTTCAGGGCAATTTTGTAACCGCGATCATATCCTCAACATTTAATTCGTTAAAACTCAACGAAACGCTGCGGTTCAACCGCCAGACCTGCTATCTTCAAAATCAGGACATTATTGCAACGTTTTATTAACATATTTAACGTCGAATATCCTCATCGACGCGAAAATGGCATAAGACCTGCATGAAAAAGTCTGCAAACACACAACACAACGTAAAACATAATAAAATTACGCCACTTGAGGGTTATGTATGAAGAAGACGGTTCTTGCTTTGTCTTTGCTGGTAGGACTCTCCGCCACCGCGGCCAGCTACGCAGCACTTCCGCAGACGGTTCGTATTGGTACAGATACAACGTACGCTCCTTTTTCCTCTAAAGATGCCAAAGGCGACTTTGTCGGCTTCGATATCGATCTGGGAAATGAGATGTGTAAGCGCATGCAGATCAAATGCACCTGGGTTGCCAGTGACTTTGATGCGCTGATCCCATCGCTGAAAGCGAAAAAAATTGATGCCATCATCTCCTCGCTTTCTATCACCGAAAAGCGTCAGCAAGAGATTGCGTTCTCAGACAAACTTTACGCTGCAGACTCACGTCTGATCGCCGCGAAAGGCTCCCCAATTCAGCCGACTCTGGATTCCCTCAAAGGTAAACACGTTGGCGTCCTGCAAGGCTCTACTCAGGAAGCCTATGCCAATGACAACTGGCGCAGCAAAGGCGTGGACGTGGTGGCCTATGCGAACCAGGACCTCATCTATTCTGACCTGACGGCAGGCCGTCTGGACGCGGCATTGCAAGATGAAGTCGCGGCCAGCGAAGGCTTCCTGAAGCAGCCTGCTGGTAAGGATTACGCTTTTGCCGGTCCGTCGGTGAAAGATAAAAAATACTTTGGTGACGGAACCGGGATTGGCTTGCGCAAAGATGATGCAGAGCTGAAAGCCGCTTTCGACAAAGCGCTGGGCGAACTGCGTAAAGACGGCACCTACGACAAAATGGCGAGCAAATATTTTAATTTTAATGTCTACGGCGATTAATACAGCGGCGTGGGGAATTGACTGCACCATTGCGGGTAACCATTTCGGTGCATAATAAATTCAGTGCACTGTTTTGGTGCTTTTATTGCTGACTTAATAAGCATGAGTGCATACTTAAGCGCTTTTCATGCAAATAAATACCGCCGACAGGGTAGAATGCTTTGCCTTGTCGGCCTGATTAATGGCACGATAACTGCACCTGGTCCTGTAAAGATCCCCTATAAAAGACAGTCTGTTGAGGATAGTTATGAAAAAACTGGTGTTGTCTCTTTCTCTGGTTCTGGCTTTCTCCAGTGCTACCGCAGCATTTGCAGCCATTCCGCAAAAAATTCGTATCGGTACCGATCCTACTTATGCGCCGTTCGAATCGAAGAATGCGCAGGGTGAATTAGTCGGTTTTGATATCGATCTGGCTAAAGAGCTGTGCAAACGTATCAATACGCAATGTACCTTCGTGGAAAACCCGCTGGACGCGCTGATCCCTTCGCTAAAAGCGAAGAAAATCGATGCCATCATGTCCTCGCTATCCATTACTGAAAAACGTCAGCAGGAAATCGCATTTACCGACAAGCTTTATGCAGCCGATTCGCGTCTGGTTGTCGCTAAAGATTCTGCTATTCAGCCGACCATTGAGTCGCTGAAAGGCAAACGTGTTGGTGTGCTGCAGGGCACTACCCAGGAAACGTTCGGCAACGAACACTGGGCGCCAAAAGGTATTGAGATTGTCTCTTATCAGGGGCAGGACAATATCTATTCTGACCTGACTGCCGGGCGTATTGACGCCGCGTTCCAGGATGAAGTCGCGGCTAGCGAAGGCTTCCTGAAACAGCCAGTCGGTAAAGATTACAAATTCGGCGGCCCGTCTGTGAAAGACGAGAAGTTGTTCGGCGTGGGTACCGGTATGGGGCTGCGCAAAGACGATAACGAACTGCGCGAAGCGCTGAATAAAGCCTTTGCCGAAATGCGAGCTGACGGTACTTACGAGAAGCTGGCGAAAAAGTACTTCGATTTTGATGTTTACGGCGGTTAATTACCGCAGGTGCTGATAAAGCCCGTAGATTTTTGACGCGTTGAATTTATGCCCGATGGCGCCGCACTTATCAGGCCTACGGTGATTTTGTAGGCCGGATAAGGCAAAGTCGCCATCCGGCATTTAACGGTTAGTCTGAAATCAAAAGAGGCTTACTACTCCACCACACACGACAGGACAGGCAGCATGTTGTATGGCTTTTCAGGTGTTATTTTACAGGGCGCAATTGTTACGCTGGAGCTGGCACTCAGCTCGGTGGTACTGGCGGTTCTGATAGGTCTTGTCGGCGCAGCAGCAAAGCTGTCGCAAAGCCGGGCAATGGGGCTTATTTTCGAAGGGTACACAACGCTAATCCGCGGCGTGCCCGATCTGGTCTTAATGCTGCTCATCTTCTACGGATTACAAATCGCGCTGAATACCATTACCGATGCCATCGGTATCGGCCAGATTGATATTGATCCGATGGTTGCGGGCATTATCACCCTTGGATTTATCTACGGCGCCTACTTTACCGAAACTTTTCGCGGTGCGTTTATGGCTGTACCAAAAGGCCATATTGAAGCCGCGACGGCGTTTGGCTTTACCAGCCCACAAATATTTCGTCGCATTATGTTCCCGGCGATGATGCGTTATGCCTTACCGGGAATCGGTAATAACTGGCAGGTTATTCTTAAGGCTACGGCGCTGGTATCGTTGCTTGGACTTGAAGACGTGGTGAAAGCGACTCAGCTTGCCGGGAAGAGTACCTGGGAGCCGTTCTATTTTGCCGTCGTGTGCGGGGTCATCTATCTGGTGTTTACCACTGTTTCTAATGGTGTGCTGCTGTACCTTGAGCGCCGCTATTCCGTGGGTGTGAAGAGGGCTGACCTGTGATCGAGATTATTCAGGAATACTGGAAGTCCCTGCTGTGGACCGACGGATATCGCTACACTGGCGTCGCTATCACCCTGTGGCTTTTGATTTCGTCAGTAGTGATGGGCGGAATACTGGCACTTTTTTTGGCGATTGGTCGCGTTTCCAGTAATAAATTTATCCAGTTTCCCATCTGGCTGTTCACCTATATTTTTCGTGGGACGCCGCTGTACGTTCAGCTACTGGTGTTTTATTCCGGGATGTATACGCTGGAGATAGTTAAAGGCACGGACTTCCTCAACGCGTTTTTCCGCAGCGGGCTGAATTGCACCGTGCTGGCGCTGACGCTGAATACCTGCGCCTATACCACGGAGATTTTCGCCGGGGCTATTCGTTCCGTGCCTCACGGTGAGATTGAGGCTGCGCGCGCATACGGTTTCTCGTCATTCAAACTGTATCGCTGCATTATTTTACCTTCCGCGCTGCGTATTGCGCTGCCGGCATACAGCAATGAAGTCATTTTAATGCTGCACTCCACGGCGCTGGCATTTACTGCAACGGTACCTGATTTGTTGAAAATCGCTCGCGATATCAACTCGGCAACATATCAGCCGTTTACCGCCTTCGGTATTGCCGCTGTGCTGTATTTGATTATTTCGTATGTCCTGATCAGTCTGTTCCGTAAAGCGGAAAAACGCTGGTTGCAGCATGTATCCTCTAAATGATTCGAGTAACACGATGTCTGAAAATAAATTAAACGTTATCGATTTACATAAGCACTACGGCGAACATGAAGTGCTGAAAGGGGTATCGCTGCAGGCCAACGCGGGTGATGTTATCAGTATTATTGGCTCGTCAGGTTCCGGTAAAAGTACCTTCCTGCGCTGCATTAACTTTCTTGAGAAACCGAGTGCCGGGTCGATTGTCGTCAGCGGTCAGAGCATTGGTCTGGTGCGCGACAAAGACGGCCAGTTGAAAGTTGCGGACAAAAATCAGCTACGCCTGCTGCGTACGCGTCTGACGATGGTCTTTCAGCACTTTAATCTGTGGAGCCACATGACAGTGCTGGAAAACGTCATGGAAGCGCCGATTCAGGTGTTGGGGCTGAGCAAGCAGGAAGCTCGCGACCGTGCGGTGAAGTATCTGGCTAAAGTGGGCATTGATGAGCGCGCACAGGGCAAATATCCGGTGCACCTGTCCGGTGGTCAGCAGCAGCGTGTTTCCATTGCCCGTGCGCTGGCGATGGAACCGGAAGTGTTGCTGTTTGATGAACCTACGTCGGCGCTTGATCCTGAGCTGGTGGGTGAAGTGCTGCGCATTATGCAACAGCTGGCTGAAGAGGGGAAAACCATGGTGGTGGTGACCCACGAAATGGGGTTTGCCCGTCATGTTTCCACGCACGTGATTTTCCTGCATCAGGGGAAAATTGAGGAAGAGGGCGACCCGGAGCAGGTATTCGGTAATCCGCAAAGCTCGCGTTTGCAGCAGTTCCTTAAAGGATCGCTGAAGTAAGTCAACAGCCCGGAGGCGCTACGCTTTCCGGGCTTACAATTTTAGCGCGTCGCGCTCCAGCCGAAACACCCAGTCGTCGTAGGCGATGCCGTCAGTCTCATACGCCTTTTCCAGTACCTGCGTACGTACAAAGCCTGTCTTTTCCAGAATACGGATTGAACCCTTGTTATCCGCCAGCGCGTATGCGTTTATCGCCGTCACACCTGCATGCTCGAAGGCATACTGGCACACTGCGCGGACGGCTTCGCTGGCAATACCTTTCCCCTGAGCCTGTGGCATGATGGCGTAGCCGAGGTCGGCTTCCTGCGGGTAAAGATGGCTGATTTGCAGACCAATATCGCCAAGTGGCGTCGGGCTGTTATGCTCACGGATGACGAAAGTGTGCTGTGCGGCCAGACGTCTGGCGAATAACAGCCGCGTATCTTTCGCCGGGGCGATGTTGCCCATATAGCGCATGACTTCAGGACATTCACGGAGTTTCTGGAAAAATGACCAGTCAGAAAATTGAAACAAAGAGAGGGTAAGTCGGGGAGTCGATATTATCGCCATAACGTCGCCATTGCGGAAATCTGGTCTATAACCTTACCACCACAACGGCGACTGTGAATAGCGCTTAGGGGTTATCGGATGACATCCGCCAGCGCTTCTTCTAAATCGTACCAGCGAAAAGTGAAACCGGAAGCTTCCAGGCGTTTGGGCAATGCGCGTTGTCCACCAAGGACCAGTACTGACGATTCCCCCATCAGCAGTCGCATAGCGGTGGCGGGAACGCGCAGAATGGCAGGGCGGTTAAGAGCGTGACCCAGCGCGTGGGCAAACTGCTCATTGTGCACCGGGTATGGCGAAACCATATTGAAGGGACCGCGTAGATCGTTATTCAGCAGCCAGATAATTCCGTTGACCATATCATCAACATGGATCCAGGCCATATACTGGCGTCCGTTACCGATCGGGCCGCCTAAGCCAAGACGAAACGGCGGGACCATTTTTGCCAGAATGCCGCCTGCTGAGGCCAGTACCACGCCGGTACGCAGCATACACACTCGGGTTTTGTCGCTTTGCGCAGTGCTGGCAATTTGCTCCCAGCGGGCACACAGCTTGTGGGTAAATTCGTTATGCGGCGGCTCTTCTTCAGTGACTACAACTTCGCCTAAATCGCCGTAGTAACCGGTAGCGGAACCGGAGATTAACACTGAGGGCGGCGTCTCGCTCGCATTGATTAAATCGACCAGTTTCTGCGTAATGCCCCAACGGCTCTGGCACAAGCGTTCCTTTTGCTGTGCGCTCCAGCGCTTATCTGCAATAGGCTCTCCGGCAAGGTTAATCACGGCATCAATATTATTGAGATGTTGCCGCTCTTCCAGTCCTTTCCATAACGTGACCCGAGAGTCGAGAATCTGACGAGCCTTATCAGGGGTACGTGTCACTACGATTATCTGATGCCCCAGTTCCAGCAGGCAGGGGATCAGATGACGTCCAATCAGGCCAGTACCGCCGGTAATCAGAATCTGCATGTCGCCTCCCGGGTTACGTTTTATCGCTGCCAGCTCAGCGTCATTGATACTGAGTCGGCGTAACGCAATGCGTGAAGTTTATCTATCTCCACTTCAGCATAAGTGACCCAGTGATGTTCGCGTGCGATATCGAGCACATCTTGAGTTAATTTTTCTAACAATGAGAAGCGGTTACCCTCCACGTGGGCAATGATGCTTTTGGTTATAGTGCGGTAATTCAGCGCGTCGTTGATATCTTCGCTGGTACGCGCTTTGTCTGCCGGATAGTGAATGGCAATGTTGATGACGATATCCTGGCGGTTAAGGATCTCCTCTTCTTTAATGCCGATAAAGGTGCGCAGACGAAGGTTTTTTATACGAATAATAGCGTCAGGTTGTGACATTGCAGGTTTCCTCCATGTATGAACCTCTGCATGATACACGAGAACCGAATTGCGTCACCGCTTCTCACTCAGTGCTTGCTGCATGGCGCGTTCCGTGGCAGGACGCGTACGGATGCGTTCGTGCCAGTTATTGACCGCCGGGTAATTGTCGAGGTCGATGCGCTGACGCTGATGGGCGTGGATCCACGGCCAGCAGGCAATGTCAGCAATGCTGTAGTGATCGCCTCCCAGCCAGGGTGACGTTTCCAGACGTTTATTCATCACGTTGTACAGGCGCTGGGTTTCAACCTGATATCTTTCAATAGCGTAAGGGATCGTTTGCGGAGCGTAATGACTGAAATGATGATTCTGTCCCAGCATGGGGCCCAAACCGCTGACCTGCCAGAAAAGCCACTGCAGCGTGGTGTGGCGTTCGCGTAATTCACCGCTGAGCAGCTTACCGCTCTTCTCCGCCAGATAGAGTAAAATTTCTCCGGACTCAAACAAGCTGATGGGCCTTCCGCCATCTTCCGGTGCATGATCGATAATGGCCGGGATTTTATTGTTCGGCGAGATCAGCAGAAAATCGGGGCGAAACTGGCTGCCTTTGCTGATATCGACATGAATCAGACGGTATTGCAGCTGTGCCTCTTCAAGAAACAGCGTGATTTTGTGACCGTTTGGCGATGGCGTGTAATAGAGATCGATCATTTTCAGCATCCGTTTTGTCATGAACCGGGTCATTACAAGTATAGAGCCTGTTGGCGTGCGTGAGTTTTCATCAAGTGACAGCGAGAGAAAGACTCTATATTTTGAAGGCAAGCCAATACACTTCAGAGGACATTATGAGCAAATCTGCAATTACGCTGTGGTCAGATGCCAATTTTTTCTCCCCCTACGTGCTGTCTGTTTATGTCGCTCTGCAAGAGAAGGGGCTACCTTTCACGCTGAAAACCGTTGATCTCAATAGTGGTGAACACTTGCATCCTTCATGGCAAGGTTACGCCTTGACGCGCCGCGTACCGGTTCTTGAGATCGATGGTTTTGAACTGAGCGAATCATCAGCGATTACGGAATTCCTGGAAGAGAGCTTTGCACCGCCACAGTGGGAGCGTATCTATCCGCACGATGTGCAAAAACGCGCGCGGGCGCGCCAGGTTCAGGCGTGGATCCGCAGCGATTTAATGCCTATCCGTGAAGAACGATCAACAGATGTTGTTTTTGCTGGCGTAAAGAAAGGACCGTTAAGCGAAGCGGGAAAAGCCAGTGCGGAAAAACTGTTCGCTACTGCGAGCAGTTTACTGAGCCACGGTAAGCAGAATTTATTTGGCGAATGGTGTATCGCTGACTGTGATTTAGCGCTAATGCTTAATCGCCTGGTCCTGAATGGTGATGAGGTTCCAGAAGCGCTTGCGGAATACGCCACCTTCCAGTGGCAGCGCGCTTCAGTACAGCGTTTTATCGCGCTTTCAGCGAAGCGTTCCTGCTGAAAAACGGGCCGCAATCCAGTATCATTACAAGGTGATTTTCAGCGAGGAGTGAGTGATGAAACTGATGTTCGCATCGGACATTCATGGTTCGTTGCCAGCCACGGAACGCGTACTCGAACGGTTTGCTGCAAGCGGCGCGCAATGGCTGGTGATATTGGGTGATGTTTTAAACCACGGGCCGCGTAATGCGCTTCCAGAAGGCTATGCACCTGCGCAGGTTGCTGAACGGCTGAATGAGCTGGCATCGCGAATTATTGCGGTGCGTGGTAATTGCGACAGCGAAGTGGATCAGATGCTCCTGCATTTTCCGATGACTGCGCCGTGGCAGCAAATTCTGACAGAAAACCAGCGACTCTTTTTGACGCACGGACACCTTTTTGGCCCGCAAAATATGCCGATGCTCAATGCGGGCGATGTTCTGGTTTATGGGCATACTCATCTGCCGGTTGCTGAGCGGCGCGAGGGTATCTATCATTTCAATCCCGGCTCGGTAAGCATCCCGAAAGGGGGCTTTGCGGCAAGTTACGGGATTCTGGATGATAATGTTCTCAGCGTAATGGCACTCAATGATCAAAGTGTTATTGCACAGGTCGAGATTAATCCGTAATTTACCCCACAAACATAAACGCGCCGTAAGAGCGCCAGAAAAAAGAAGGTTTCCTGATGGTGGAACAGCGTCGTTTGGCAAGTACTGAATGGGTGGATATTGTGAATGAAGACAACGAAGTCATTGCACAGTCCAGCCGGGAACAAATGCGGGCGCAACGCTTACGCCATCGTGCAACGTATATCGTTGTGCATGATGGTATGGGCAAAATTCTGGTTCAACGTCGCACTGAGACAAAAGATTTTTTGCCCGGCATGCTGGATGCCACCGCAGGCGGTGTGGTTCAGGCTGACGAGCAGATGCTGGAATCAGCGCGTCGTGAAGCAGAAGAGGAACTGGGGATTGCGGGCGTGCCGTTTGCCGAGCATGGTCAGTTTTACTTTGAAGACCAGAACTGTCGCGTATGGGGTGGGTTGTTTAGCTGCGTTTCCCACGGACCGTTTGCGCTTCAGGAAGATGAGGTCAGTGAAGTTTGCTGGTTGACGCCGGAAGAAATTACCGCGCGCTGCGACGAATTTACACCGGACTCCCTGAAAGCCCTGGCGCTGTGGATGACCCGCAACGCCAAGAATGAAGGGGCGAAAGCCGAAAAGCAGGAAGAAGCTGAGTAAACTCTGTTCATCCGGCCTACTGCGTCGAGAAATCGAGTAGGCCGGACGCACACTTTTTAATGGTAACCCATCATCTGCGCGCCAATCACCACCACGCTGGACATAATAAACAGCAGTCCCAACAGCGTAGCACCTACCTTCAGCCAGTTACGAAAATCCACCCGACAAACGCCTAACGTAGCCATCAGAGATGCTGACGTCGGATAGATAATATGACTGAATCCGTCGCCAAACTGGAAGGCCAGGACTGTGACCTGACGGTTTACGCCAACCAGATCGCCCAGCGGTGCCAGTAGCGGCATGGTTAACGCAGCCTGACCAGAGCCGGAAGTGACGAAGAAATTAAAAACTGCCTGGAACAACAGCATAAACCACGCCGCGATGGCGTTATCCAGCCCGCTGATGCCATTGGCAATGCTGTGCAGCAGCGTGTTTAACACGCTGGCTTCACCCGCCTCTCCATTACCGACCAGCAGTAAAATGCCTTTGGCAAAACCAACCAGCAGGGCAGGGGCAATCATCATTCGTGCACCCTCAGTGAATGAGGAGGCCATGATGTTGACCGTCATGCCGTTGAGCCGAAACACGACGCCGATAATGCCAATCACCAGACCCATCGTGAAGAACTGACTGGCGATCTCAGGAATAAACCACGCGTTGGCGATAACGCCCCAGACAACCCAAATCATCACCGCGGTCAGCACCACTAGCACTAACCAGTCGCCCAGCGTGAAGCGTCGTTCCACGACTTCGTCCTGCTGCTCGCGAAAGAAGCGGTCGGATTCATGTACCCGGGACAAAAGCGGATTCTTTTTGATACGCGCCGCATAGGCCAGCGTGAAGGTCAGCCCGATTAGTGTAGCGATCACCCAGACCACAATGCGTAGCCCGGAACCAGAGAGCACCGGTACCCCCGCAATACCTTGCGCGACCACCACGCAAAATGGGTTCATCCATGAGCTGGCGAAACCAATCTGAGTCGCGATATAGGTAACCAGCACGGTGGTGATACTGTCGTAACCTAGGCGTACCATCAAAGGCGCGATGATAATGGCAAAGGCAACAGCCTCTTCCCCCATGCCAAACACCGCGCCGCCTAAGGAGAAGAGAATAAACAGCACTGGGATAAACAGGACCTCGTTGCCCCGCGTATGGCGAATGAGCGCCAGGATGCCGTTATCAATGGTGCCGGTACGCATAACGATGCCGAATGCGCCGCCAATGACCAGCATAAACATAATGATGCCGACAGCAGTGCCGAATTTCGAGCCGGAGGTTAATCCTTCAAACGGGAAATTCATCAGGCCTGGGCGTTCATCTCCGGTGGTGAATAACTGCACCCGGTGATACTGCTCTTCACCTGCGTCGTTGGTCAGAATACGAAAGGAATGGGGGTCAACCACCTTACGGGTTTTGGTTTGTCCATCAACCTGATACTGCACTTCCTGGCTGTCGAACATCCCGACGGGAACAACCCATGTCGCCAGACTGGTTAAAACGGCGACGAAAAAAATAATCACCAGCGTGTCGGGCATCGCCCATTTTTTAGCTGGCTGTGATTCTGTTACTGCTGACATGAAAGACTATCCCTGTTGCAACGCAAAAGAGAGTAAGTATGCGAACAGAAGAATAGTTATTCATTGATGCAGCGCATCCAGGCAAATGTTTCAGATTATGCCAAAGGGGAAAAAGACATAAAAAAACCGGAAATATCAGCTATTTCCGGTTTGAAAAGCAGATGTGTTGCCGGATAAAAGATCCGGCACACTCGGCAGATTACTGCTGCTGGGAAGACTGGATCGCGGTCAGTGCGATGGTGTAGACGATATCGTCTACCAGCGCGCCACGAGACAGGTCGTTCACCGGCTTGCGCATACCCTGCAGCATTGGCCCGATGGAGATCAGGTCGGCAGAACGCTGTACCGCTTTGTAAGTGGTGTTACCGGTGTTCAGATCCGGGAAGATGAACACGGTAGCGCGACCTGCAACCGGAGAGTTCGGCGCTTTGGATTTCGCTACGTCAGCCATAACGGCGGCGTCGTACTGCAGCGGACCGTCGATCATCAGGTCAGGACGTTTTTCCTGTGCCAGACGGGTTGCTTCGCGAACTTTCTCTACGTCACTACCTGCACCAGAAGTACCGGTGGAGTAGGAGAGCATCGCTACGCGCGGTTCGATACCGAAGGCAATTGCGGAATCAGCGGACTGAATCGCGATTTCTGCCAGCTGCTCTGCAGTCGGATCCGGGTTGATCGCGCAGTCGCCGTAAACGTAAACCTGATCCGGCAGCAGCATGAAGAACACGGAAGACACCAGAGAGCTACCCGGTGCAGTTTTGATCAGCTGCAGCGGCGGACGGATGGTGTTTGCGGTGGTGTGTACTGCACCAGAAACCAGACCGTCAACATCGTCCTGTTCCAGCATCAGGGTACCGAGAACCACGTTGTCTTCCAGCTGTTCGCGGGCAACGGTTTCGGTCATACCTTTGTTTTTACGCAGTTCGACCAGGCGAGCAACGTAGCTTTCGCGAACCACATCTGGATCAACGATTTCTACGCCAGCGCCCAGTTCAACGCCCTGAGAGGCTGCAACGCGGGTGATCTCATCCGGGTTACCCAGCAGTACGCAGGTTGCGATACCACGTTCAGCACAGATGGCTGCCGCTTTAACGGTACGCGGTTCGTCGCCTTCCGGCAGAACAACGCGTTTGCCCGCTTTGCGCGCCAGCTCGGTCAACTGATAACGGAACGCTGGCGGAGACAGACGACGGCTACGCTCAGAGGTTGCAGTCAGGGATTCAATCCAGTCAGCGTTGATGTAGTTAGCAACGTATTCCTGAACTTTCTCAATGCGCTCGTGATCGTCAACCGGAACTTCCAGGTTGAAGCTCTGCAGGCTCAGAGAGGTCTGCCAGGTGTTGGTGTTTACCATGAATACCGGCAGGCCGGTTTCAAATGCACGTTCGCACAGTTTAGTGATGCGCGCGTCCATTTCGTAGCCGCCAGTCAGCAGCAGGGCACCGATTTCCACGCCGTTCATGGCCGCCAGGCATGCTGCAACCAGCACGTCAGGACGATCTGCGGAAGTTACCAGCAGGGAGCCTGCGCGGAAGTGTTCCAGCATATGTGGAATGCTGCGTGCGCAGAACGTCACAGACTTCACGCGACGGGTGTTGATATCGCCTTCGTTAACGATGGTGGCGTTCAGGTGACGCGCCATATCGATTGCACGAGTAGCGATCAGATCGAAGCTCCATGGCACCGCGCCCAGAACCGGCAGCGGACTGGATTCTTGCAGTTTAGCCGGATCAACTTTGATCACTTTCGCTTTGGAAGAGTCGTCGAAAATCTCGGACAGATCCGGGCGAGTACGGCCCTGCTCATCAACCGGTGCGTTCAGTTTGTTAACGATTACGCCGGTGATGTTGGTGTTTTTCGCGCCGCCGAAGCTGCTGCGAGTCAGTTCAATACGCTCGTTCAGCTGTTCCGGGGTGTCGGTACCCTGAGACATAACGAAGACGATTTCCGCGTTTAGCGTTTTCGCGATTTCGTAGTTCAGAGACTGCGCGAACTGATGTTTACGGGTTGGGACCAGGCCTTCAACCAGTACAACTTCAGCGTCTTTGGTGTTCGCGTGGTAGTTCGCGATGATCTCTTCCATCAGCACATCTTTCTGATTGCTGGACAGCAGAGACTCAACGTGGCTCATCTTCAGCGGCTCAGCGGCTGGCAGAGAAGAGTTAGCACGGACGATGCTGGTAGTCTGGTCTGGCGCATCGCCACCGGCACGCGGTTGAGCGATCGGCTTAAAGACGCTCAGACGAACGCCTTTGCGTTCCATTGCGCGGATCACGCCAAGGCTGACGCTGGTCAGGCCGACGCTGGTTCCGGTAGGGATCAGCATAATAATACGGGACACGGTTTATCCTCTTTCGTTACCGCCAATTTAGACGGGTTACAAAACAGCACCGCCAGCTAGGCTGGCGGTGTGAAATCAGGCAGTCAGGCGGCTCGCGTCTTGCGCGATAACCAGTTCTTCGTTGGTTGGGATAACCAGCGCAGGACGGGTACCTTCTTTGTTGATGAAACCAGATTTGCCGAAACGTGCGGCCAGGTTACGTTCGTGGTCAACTTCAAAGCCCAGAACGCCCAGTTTGCCCAGAGACAGTTCACGAACCATCGCTGCGTTTTCACCGATACCACCGGTGAAGACAACTGCATCCAGACGACCATCCATCAGCGCAGTGTAAGAACCGATGTATTTCGCCAGACGGTGGCAGTAAACGTCCATTGCACGTTTAGCGTCTTCTTTAGTAGCGTAGTTATCTTCAACATAACGGCAGTCGCTGGTGACTTCGGTCAGACCCAGCAGGCCGGACTCTTTGGTCAGCATTTTGTTGATCTGGTCAACGCTCATGCCCAGGGTATCGTGCAGGTGGAAGATGATCGCCGGGTCGATGTCACCGGAACGCGTACCCATCACCAGACCTTCCAGCGGGGTCAGACCCATGGAGGTATCAACACATTTACCGTTACGGATAGCAGATACAGAACCGCCATTGCCCAGGTGGCAAGTGATGATGTTCAGCTCTTCAACCGGTTTGTTCAGCACTTTTGCCGCTTCCTGAGTGACGAAGAAGTGGCTGGTACCGTGCGCGCCGTAACGACGAACGCCGTGTTCTTTGTACAGGCTGTACGGCAGAGCATAGAGGTAAGACTCTTCCGGCATAGTCTGATGGAACGCGGTGTCGAATACAGCCACGTTTTTGTCTTTCAGATTAGGGAAGGATTTCAGCGCTTCTGCGATACCGATCAGGTGAGCCGGGTTATGCAGTGGTGCGAAAGAGGCAGAATCTTTGATGCCCTGAATAACGGAATCATCGATAACCACGGAGCTGGTGTACTTCTCGCCGCCGTGTACGATACGGTGACCAATAGCGGTCAATTGCGCAGACAATTCTGGTTTTTGTGCCAGAATAGTGTTAACGATAAAGTTCAGCGCTTCACTGTGAGCGGCGCCTGCACCTAAAGCCGCTTCTTGTTTACCGCCGTCCATTTTCCACTTGATACGTGCTTCTGGGAGATGGAAACATTCGGCTAAACCAGAGAGGTATTCTTCACCGTTTACTGCATCGATGATGGCAAATTTCAGTGAGGAGCTACCGCAGTTCAGAACCAGTACTAACTTACTCGACATGGAAGTACCTATTTATGATACGTGGCTAAAAAAACGTCAGGGAGTCATAGAGCGTAGCGCATGATGACACCGACGTTTATGATTAACATCATGCGCCATAGTCTTTTTGGGCACGATGGAATAAATACCTTTGAGTCTATGTCATTTTGCGTATTTTTCAGGCAATGGCATAATGTATGCCAATTTGACGACTCAATGATTTTGGACTACAGGCCTTACAGGCCGGCACAGGATACCTGAATGTGGGTATCAAAGACAAAATGTTTTGAACGATGTCCCTTGTAGTTGTTGTTTTGCACAAATTTTTTAATTTTTATATGTGAAGTTGAGGTAACCGCCATGTCGACACCGGATAATCGCTCCGTCAATTTTTTTAGCTTGTTTCGCCGGGGGCAGCACTATGCAAAGACGTGGCCAATGGAAAAGCGCCTTGCGCCCGTGTTTGTTGAGAACCGCGTGATCCGCATGACGCGTTACGCGATTCGTTTTATGCCGCCTATCGCCGTCTTCACCTTATGTTGGCAAATTGCGTTAGGGGGGCAGTTGGGCCCGGCCGTGGCGACTGCGCTGTTTGCGCTTAGCCTGCCGATGCAGGGGATGTGGTGGCTGGGAAAACGTTCTGTAACGCCGCTGCCGCCTTCAATTCTCAATTGGTTCTATGAAGTCCGGGGTAAATTGCAAGAAGCTGGGCAGGCGCTCTCTCCGGTAGAAGGAAAGCCGGATTACCAGGCGCTGGCTGACACGCTTAAGCGCGCCTTCAAACAACTGGATAAAACTTTCCTTGATGATTTGTAATTGACCCCTGATTACGCATATAAAAGAAGGCACAAGATGCCTTCTTTTTTTTCATCGCAGTAGTAGTGATACAGGAGTCCCAAATGGAAATGACCAACGCTCAACGTCTGATTTTGTCGAATCAGTACAAAATGATGACTATGCTCGATCCAACTAACGCCGAGCGTTATCGTCGTTTGCAGACGATTATTGAACGCGGTTACGGCTTGCAGATGCGTGAGCTGGATCGTGAGTTTGGTGAACTGACGGAAGAAACCTGTCGTACGATTATCGATATTATGGAGATGTATCACGCATTACATGTGTCCTGGACTAATCTTAAGGATGCGCAGGCTATTGATGAGCGTCGCGTGACCTTCCTCGGTTTTGACGCCGCAACGGAAGCCCGTTTCCTCGGGTACGTTCGTTTTATGGTCAATGTGGAAGGTCGTTACACTCACTTTGATGCGGGTACGCATGGCTTCAACGCCCAGACCCCAATGTGGGAAAAATATCAGCGTATGCTGAATGTTTGGCACTCTTGCCCGCGTCAGTATCACCTGAGCGCGAATGAAATTAACCAAATCATTAATGCCTGAGGGGGCGAGCGTGCAGTGCAAAGGTTTTCTGTTTGATCTGGATGGAACGCTGGTCGATTCCTTACCCGCAGTAGAGCGTGCGTGGTGCAACTGGGCCGATCGCTTCGGCCTCGATCACGCCGAGGTACTCGGCTTTATTCATGGTAAGCAGGCCATTACCTCCCTGCGACACTTTATGGTGGGCAAGTCTGAGGCAGAGATCGCCGCGGAATTTACCCGTCTGGAACAGATCGAAGCGACGGAAACCGCCGGGATCACCGCGCTGCCGGGGGCGGTTGATTTACTCAACCATCTCAATAAAGCGGGTATTCCATGGGCGATTGTGACCTCCGGCTCTATGCCGGTCGCACGGGCGCGCCATCGTGTTGCCGGGCTTCCTGCTCCTGAAGTGTTTGTCACCGCCGAGCGGGTAAAAAGAGGGAAACCAGAGCCAGACGCGTATCTGTTAGGCGCTCAGCTTCTGGGCCTGGCACCGCAGGAATGTGCAGTCGTGGAAGATGCCCCCGCCGGGGTGCTCTCAGGACTGGCTGCTGGGTGTCATGTCATCGCGGTTAACGCGCCAGCGGATACGCCGCGTCTGGACGAAGTTGATTTTTCGCTGACCAGTCTGGAACATATTTCTGTGACCAAACAACCCAACGGAAATGTGGTCGTTATAAGAAATACCTGATCATGATTTAGCCCCAGATTGTTGGGGCTTTTTTATGGCAGAATCAGTCCATCCCTCTCATTTAACAAGGATATGTTGTGAACGGTGAATTGATATGGGTTCTCTCATTGCTGGCGATTGCCGTCGTCTTGTTTGCAACTGGCAGAGTGCGTATGGACGCGGTCGCTTTGCTGGTCATTATTGCCTTTGTTCTGAGCGGAACATTGAGCATCACAGAGGCTTTTTCCGGGTTCAGCGATCCTAACGTTATTTTGATAGCGGCTTTATTCATTATCGGCGACGGCCTGGTGCGTACCGGCGTGGCGACGGTAATGGGTGCCTGGCTGGTGAAGGTCGCCGGCAGCAGTGAAGTCAAAATGCTGGTGTTGCTGATGATAACCGTAGCCGGACTCGGTGCCTTCATGAGTTCGACCGGTGTGGTCGCCATCTTTATTCCGGTTGTCTTAAGCGTTTCCATGCGCATGCAAATCTCCCCCTCACGGCTGATGATGCCGTTGAGCTTTGCCGGATTGATAAGCGGCATGATGACGCTGGTGGCAACGCCGCCGAACCTGGTCGTCAACAGTGAATTGTTACGTGAAGGACTTAACGGTTTTAGCTTTTTTAGCGTAACCCCACTGGGACTGGTGGTGTTGGTACTCGGCATAATTTATATGCTGGTGATGCGTTTTATGCTGAAAGGTGAAGACTCCGGGCAGCCGGGAGACGGCTGGAAGCGCCGGACCTTTCGCGATTTGATCAAAGAATATCGCCTGACAGGGCGTGCCCGTCGCCTGGCGATTCGCCCCGGTTCTCCCATGATTGGCCAACGTCTGGATGACCTGAAATTGCGTGAGCGCTACGGGGCAAACGTGATTGGTGTTGAACGCTGGCGGCGTTTTCGCCGCGTGATTGTCGATGTTAACGGTGTTTCTGAGTTCCGTGCCCGTGACGTGTTGCTGATTGATATGTCAGCGGCCGACGTCGACCTGCGTGAATTTTGCAGCGAGCAACTGTTGGAGCCGATGGTGCTGCGCGGTGAATACTTCTCCGAGCAGGCGCTTGACGTGGGTATGGCCGAGATTTCATTAATCCCTGAATCGGAATTGATCGGCAAAACGGTACGGGAAATCGCTTTTCGTACGCGTTATGGCCTGAATGTCGTCGGACTGAAGCGTGATGGTACGGCACTGGCCGGAGCGGTGGTGGATGAACCACTGCTGATGGGCGATATCATTCTGGTGGTGGGCAACTGGAAACTCATCACTTTGTTGGGGCAAAAAGGGCGCGATTTCGTGGTGCTGAATATGCCCGTGGAAGTCAGTGAAGCTTCTCCGGCGCACAGCCAGGCGCCGCATGCGATTTTCTGTCTGGTGCTGATGGTCGCGTTAATGCTTACCGATGAAATCCCTAATACGGTTGCCGCGATTATCGCCTGTTTGCTGATGGGAAAATTCCGCTGCATCGATGCCGAAAGCGCCTATAAAGCCATTCACTGGCCAAGTATTATTTTGATTGTCGGAATGATGCCCTTTGCGCTGGCATTACAGAAAACGGGCGGTGTTGATCTGGTGGTTAAAGGGCTAATGGACGTTGGTGGAGGGTACGGCCCGTATATGATGCTGGGCTGCCTGTTCGTGCTGTGCGCGACCATTGGGTTATTTATCTCTAACACTGCGACGGCGGTACTGATGGCGCCGATTGCGCTGGCGGCAGCAAAGTCGATGGGCGTTTCGCCGTATCCTTTTGCGATGGTGATTGCGATGGCGGCTTCCGCAGCCTTTATGACGCCAGTTTCTTCACCGGTAAACACACTGGTACTCGGGCCGGGTAACTACAGCTTTAGCGATTTCGTTAAAATTGGCGTGCCGTTTACCATCATTGTAATGGTGGTGTGCGTGGTGATGATCCCGATGCTGTTTCCGTTTTGATTTTTATGTGCCGGATGGCGGCTAACGCCTTATCCGGCCTACAAAGGTAACGTCGTCGCAAACTTACAATGGAGAATCCTGACTGATTTCATCTAATGAAAGGTGAAAACTTGGGACGAACACGTCCATAAAGTAGTCCATCTCTTCGCTGCGTCGTGACTCCAGCGTTTTTTCCAGACGTGTTTTCGCCAGCAGAAATTCGTTGTTACCGGCGGAGAGTTCTTCCAGGCACTTCAGATACGCGCACAGGGCATCGGCCTGTTTAACAATCGACCTCTCTTCTTCACTTAAGGCATGTTCATCAATGAGCGGCGCAAAAATATCGCGCAGCTCATCGGGAACCATATCGACCAGTTTTTGTTGGGCAATTTTCTCTATCGCTTTATATTCTTGGGCAATCTGCGAGTTGAAATATTTCACTGGGGTAGGGAGATCGCCGGTTAACACCTCTGACGCATCGTGATACATCGCCAGCAGGGCAATACGCTCAGCATTAACCTGACCACCAAATTTACGGTTTTTAATTGCGGCCAGCGCATGGGCAACCATGGCAACCTGCAGACTGTGTTCGGACACGTTTTCGGTGCGCACGTTGCGCATCAGCGGCCAGCGGTTAATGAGTTTCAGACGGGAGAGGTGGGCAAAAAAGTGGCTCTGCTTCATAACGACCCTTACTCAGTGACTTCAGTAACGGTATTTTGCGCAGAGAGTGCTACCGGATGCAAACCCGGCAGCACTTTGCGTGGTTACAGCTGGCGATACCCTGACAGGAAACGCTCAAATTTACTCAGCGACATTTCGATATCGTCAATACGCGGTAGCGTGACGATGCGGAAATGATCCGGCCACGGCCAGTTGAATGCCGTCCCCTGGACCAGCAGTACTTTTTCCTGCAACAGGAAGTCGAGTACCATCTTCTGGTCGTCATGAATATTGAAGCGTTTAGCATCAATTTTCGGGAACATATACAGCGCACCGCGCGGTTTTACGCAAGAGACGCCGGGGATGTCATTAAGCAGTTCCCAGGCGCGGTTACGTTGCTCATACAGACGCCCGCCTGGCATGATGAATTCGCTGATGCTCTGATATCCACCCAGTGCGGTCTGAATGGCATGTTGTGCCGGAACGTTGGCACACAGGCGCATAGAAGCCAGCATCTCAAGGCCTTCGATATACCCTTTGGCATGTTTCTTCGGTCCGTTCAGTACCATCCAGCCCTGGCGGAAACCGGCAACACGATAGGTTTTTGACAGGCCGTTAAAGGTGATAGTCAGCAGGTCAGGGGCCATTGCCGCAATCGAGTGGTGCTCGGCGTCATCGTAAAGAATTTTGTCGTAAATCTCGTCCGCAAAGATGATGAGATTGTTTTGGCGGGCAATCTCAACAATCTCCATCAGCAGCTCTTTAGAATACACCGCGCCGGTTGGGTTGTTTGGGTTGATGATGACGATCCCACGGGTACGCGGCGTAATTTTGGCGCGGATATCATCCAGGTCCGGGAACCAGTCTGACGATTCGTCACACAGGTAGTGCACGGCATTACCACCAGAGAGCGAAACCGCCGCCGTCCACAGTGGATAATCAGGTGCAGGAACCAGCATTTCGTCCCCACTGTTTAGCAATGCCTGCATGGCCTGCACAATCAATTCAGATACGCCGTTACCGATATAGATATCTTCCACGGTTACGTCGCGCATCCCACGGGCCTGGTAATGCTGCATGATTGCTTTGCGGGCTGAATAAAGGCCTTTGGAATCGCAATATCCTTGCGCAGTTGGCAAATTGCGGATCACATCCACCAAAATTTCATCTGGCGCTTCAAACCCGAAAGGCGCAGGGTTGCCGATGTTCAGTTTCAGAACTTTGTTGCCTTCTTCTTCCAGGCGCTTTGCTTCCTTCAGAACCGGGCCGCGAATGTCATAACAGACGTTTTCTAATTTGCTGGATTTTTCAATGGGGGACATGAACGTTGACCTTTTTAGCTGTGAATGCCACTCCCTGCCGTGGAAGTCAGCCCAGCACAATGTACTCCCACGACGGTGAGTTTTGAAGGGTCTTTAGTAGAAGATTTTGGAAAGCAGGAGGATTATAATTCACTGTTAATAACTAAATAATGTGATATTTGTAGAGCAATAATCTGGATTATTGTGTTTTTTGTGGTTTATATTTTGCTTTGTTAGTGTGGGTGTGGTGATTTGTCTGGTCAAAAAAAGTTAGGACTGTAAAGACAAAGTAGCTGAGATCTCAGCTGAATGGCGTAATTCGAAAATACTGAGGTTTGGCCTGCGAAATCTGTTATCGGTCTGATCCCTGCGTGATGCGGTGTGAATCCATTGTTAAGCATAATTAATGAATTGAGGAATTCTTAATTAATTATTATTTATTATTTAAACGACATCAAATTGAGTTGGCCAATAATACGAAAACCGTTGCACTGACATAACACCAATTTGCCCGGAATTATTCGCGATAACACTTATAAATATAGTGGTTTTAGGTTAAGATAACTCCTATGAAATGGTGTGTAGTACGAATTTTACGATAATTCAAATGTTTGTTGGTTGTTCCTAACATCCTGAAAAGTTAGTTTTTAATGTGTAAATTATTGTTCGTTAACTATTTTTTAAATTTACAAAATTTACATGTTTCCCATTAGTCAGAATCATCCAGCAGCTAAAAATACGGCTCTTTCTCGTTGCTATATTCCGATGAATATCACGGGTATTAAAATAGCTCAGAAAGAGAATTGTTTCGTTTGTTAAACCAAATACATCCTTATTTTCACTTGGTTACACTAAGCGAAACTGAAGGGAGGCACATTACAAATGGAGTTGTTTGATTCTGAATGCACAGCATTAACCCGGTATGACCCGCGAGTAAGTGAAAAACTATGATAAATGCAAATCGTCCGATAATTAACCTCGACCTCGATCTGCTGAGAACCTTTGTTGCTGTTGCCGACCTGAATACCTTTGCGGCTGCGGCAGCTGCGGTATGTCGAACTCAGTCTGCGGTAAGTCAGCAAATGCAGCGTCTTGAACAACTTGTGGGGAAAGAGTTGTTCGCGCGCCATGGACGCAACAAACTGCTGACCGAACATGGTATCCAGCTGTTGGGTTACGCCAGGAAAATACTGCGATTTAATGATGAGGCATGCTCATCATTGATGTTTAACAATCTTCAGGGGGTGTTAACTATCGGTGCTTCTGATGAATCCGCCGATACCATACTCCCTTTTCTGCTTAACCGTATAAGTTCGGTTTATCCGAAACTTGCACTGGATGTCAGAGTGAAACGCAACGCCTACATGGTGGAGATGCTTAAGTCGCAAGAAGTGGATTTAGTGGTCACCACTAACCGACCTGGCGATTTTGAGTGCCTGAATTTGCGGACTTCACCGACGCACTGGTATTGCGCAGCCGAATATATCCTGCAAAAAGGGGAACCGGTGCCGTTAGTTCTGCTGGACGATCCCAGCCCGTTTCGCGATATCGTGCTGGCGACGTTGAATGCAGCACAGATCCCGTGGCGTTTGGCTTATGTCGCTTCAACATTGCCTGCGGTCCGCGCGGCGGTAAAAGCAGGGCTGGGCGTTACTGCCCGTCCTGTCGAAATGATGAGCCCGGATTTACGCGTACTGGGTGCGGCAGACGGATTGCCACCTCTGCCTGATACCGAGTATCTGCTGTGCAGCGATCCGGCCACGCAAAATGAATTAGCTCAGGTTATCTTTAAGTCGATGCAAACATATCAAAATCCTTGGCAATACAATCAGTTTACTCCTGAAGGGGGAGATGACTCGCTGATTGTTGAAGGCGACTTTGAGTAAAGCGTCACAAAAAAACGTTTTAAAATGTAAGTGTAAAAAAGAGCCACTGATGATGAAAAAACATCCAGCGGCTCTTTTTTTATGCAAATATTACTGCTTTCTGTTCATTCATATACTAAAACTTAACAAAATCAGCAGGTAAAAAAACAGACTGACAATAGGATGAAAAATAATCAGCTGAGTTGCTAAATGTTTCCATGTTAAAAAACTAGAGAAATTGTTGCTGTTTTTTATGGTGAATTAACAAAAGCGTGTCACAGATCAAGAAAATACTCCCATTTAGGGGGAGGCATCTGGGTGAATTCCTGTCAAAATAGACGTGTATTATCTTTTTTACTTCACTACGGACACGATTCAACAACATTAAAAATGACCGATGATGCAATCGAAATGGGTCTAAAGAGCACTTTATGTTAATGAAGTTGGAACAGTGTAAAATAATGTGAGGAAACTTTTGTTAAAGTTGACAAAAGGTTATAGAAAGGAGTAAAAAACCCCATCAATTAGCTGTATAAAATGATTTTTCACAGTGATTGTAAGGTTTTTTTTATTCCTCCCCATGAATCGATGTGGCGTTCATCTGCCGAAAAGAGCAGAGAATTTGGCGCTACTTTTGATGAGTAAGCAATGAGTATGTCAACATCCACTGAAATCATCGCTCATCACTGGGCATTCGCTATCTTTCTTATCGTTGCCATTGGCCTGTGCTGCCTGATGCTCGTCGGCGGCTGGTTTTTAGGGGGTCGCGCACGCGCGAGATCTAAAAACGTGCCGTTTGAATCAGGTATCGACTCGGTCGGCACCGCCCGCCTGCGCCTGTCTGCCAAGTTTTATCTGGTAGCCATGTTCTTCGTTATCTTCGACGTTGAAGCGCTGTATCTGTTCGCATGGTCAACTTCTATCCGTGAAAGCGGTTGGATTGGCTTTGTGGAAGCTGCAATTTTTATTTTTGTGTTACTGGCAGGTCTGGTTTATCTGGTGCGTATTGGCGCGCTGGACTGGACGCCCGCGCGTTCACGCCGCGAGCGTATGAACCCGGAAACGAACAGTATCGCTAATCGTCAACGCTAACCGCGAGGCATTAAGATGGATTATACGCTCACCCGCATAGATCCTAACGGTGAGAACGACCGTTACCCCCTGCAAAAACAGGAGATCGTAACCGACCCCCTGGAACAAGAAGTTAACAAAAACGTGTTCATGGGCAAACTGCATGACATGGTTAACTGGGGCCGTAAAAACTCAATTTGGCCATATAACTTTGGCCTTTCCTGCTGCTACGTTGAGATGGTGACCTCGTTTACCGCCGTGCACGATGTGGCCCGTTTTGGTGCGGAAGTACTGCGTGCATCGCCGCGTCAGGCTGACCTGATGGTCGTAGCCGGAACCTGCTTTACCAAAATGGCACCAGTTATTCAGCGCCTCTACGATCAGATGCTGGAACCGAAATGGGTTATTTCCATGGGCGCATGCGCCAACTCCGGCGGTATGTACGACATCTATTCTGTGGTGCAGGGCGTTGATAAATTTATTCCGGTCGATGTGTACATCCCGGGATGTCCGCCGCGCCCAGAAGCGTATATGCAGGCTCTGATGCTGCTGCAAGATTCCATTGGCAAAGAACGCCGTCCGCTCTCTTGGGTGGTTGGCGATCAGGGCGTTTATCGCGCCAATATGCAGTCAGAACGCGAGCGTAAACGCGGCGAACGTATTGCTGTAACGAATCTTCGTACACCAGACGAGATTTAATTTGCGCCTGTCGGCAGCAGCACTTCCTTCGCTTATCACTACATAAATAGCGCGAAGCACTGCCGACCACCACGGACCATTTGCAATGGTGAACAATATGACCGACTTAACCGCGCAAGACGCCGTATGGCAAACACGGGATCACCTTGATGACCCGGTCATTGGCGAACTGCGCAACCGTTTTGGGCCGGATGCCTTTACCGTTCAGGCGACTCGCACCGGGGTACCCGTTGTTTGGGTCAAGCGTGAACAATTACTGGAAGTTGGCGATTTCTTAAAGAGACTGCCGAAACCTTACGTCATGCTGTTTGACTTACACGGCATGGACGAACGTCTGCGTACGCACCGCGAAGGGTTACCTGCCGCGGATTTTTCCGTTTTCTATCACCTGATTTCCATTGAACGCAATCGCGATATCATGCTCAAGGTGGCTTTGTCTGAAAACGATCTGCGCGTACCGACTTTCACCAAACTGTTCCCGAACGCCAACTGGTACGAGCGTGAAACCTGGGAAATGTTTGGCATCGATATCGAAGGTCACCCGCACCTGACGCGTCTGCTGATGCCGCATACCTGGGAAGGTCATCCGCTGCGTAAAGACTACCCGGCGCGTGCGACCGAATTTGATCCGTTTGAGCTGACTAAAGCCAAACAGGATCTGGAAATGGAAGCGCTGACCTTCAAACCTGAAGATTGGGGTATGAAGCGTAGTACCGAAAACGAGGACTTCATGTTCCTCAACCTCGGTCCTAACCACCCGTCTTCTCACGGTGCTTTCCGTATTGTGCTGCAGCTTGATGGCGAAGAAATCGTCGACTGCGTACCTGACATCGGCTACCACCACCGTGGCGCTGAAAAGATGGGTGAACGTCAGTCCTGGCACAGCTACATTCCGTACACCGACCGTATTGAGTACCTCGGCGGCTGCGTAAACGAAATGCCTTACGTACTGGCCGTTGAGAAGCTGGCTGGTATCACCACGCCGGATCGCGTCAACGTGATTCGCGTGATGTTGTCCGAACTGTTCCGTATCAACAGCCACCTGCTGTACATCTCCACGTTCATTCAGGACGTCGGCGCGATGACCCCGGTCTTCTTCGCCTTTACCGACCGTCAGAAAATCTATGACGTGGTGGAAGCGATCACCGGTTTCCGTATGCACCCGGCCTGGTTCCGTATCGGCGGTGTGGCACACGATCTGCCGCGCGGTTGGGACAAGCTGCTGCGTGACTTCCTCGACTGGATGCCAAAACGTCTGGATTCTTACGAGAAAGCCGCACTGCGTAACACCATCCTGAAAGGCCGTTCGCAGGGCGTTGCCGCTTACGGTAAGAAAGAAGCGCTGGACTGGGGTTGTACCGGTGCTGCGCTGCGCGCGACCGGTATTGATTTCGACGTGCGTAAAGCGCGTCCGTACTCTGGCTACGAAAACTTTGACTTTGAAGTCCCGGTTGGCGGCGGCGTTTCTGACTGCTATACCCGCGTGATGCTGAAAGTTGAAGAGCTGCGCCAGAGTCTGCGCATCCTTGAGCAGTGCCTCAATAACATGCCGGAAGGCCCGTTCAAAGCGGATCACCCGCTGACGACGCCGCCGCCGAAAGAGCGCACGCTGCAACATATCGAAACCCTTATCACCCACTTCCTGCAGGTTTCGTGGGGTCCGGTTATGCCGGCAAACGAGTCCTTCCAGATGGTGGAAGCGACCAAGGGTATCAACAGTTACTACCTGACCAGCGATGGCAGCACCATGAGTTACCGTACCCGTATCCGTACCCCGAGCTATGCGCACCTGCAGCAGATCCCGGTAGCGGTACGTGGCAGCCTGGTGTCCGACTTAATCGTCCATCTGGGTAGTATCGATTTTGTTATGTCAGATGTGGACCGCTAATTATGCACGAGAATCAACAACCACAAACCGAGGCTTTTGAGCTGAGTGCGGCTGAGCGTGAAGCGATTGAGCACGAGAAGCACCACTACGAAGACCCGCGTGCGGCGTCCATTGAAGCGCTGAAAATCGTTCAGAAACAGCGTGGCTGGGTGCCGGATGGGGCGATCTATGCGATCGCTGATGTGCTGGGTATTCCCGCAAGCGACGTAGAAGGTGTTGCTACGTTTTATAGCCAGATCTTCCGCCAGCCGGTAGGTCGCCACGTGATCCGCTATTGCGACAGCGTGGTGTGCCATATCAACGGCTACCAGGGGATCCAGGCCGCGCTTGAGAAAAAACTCAACATCAAGCCGGGGCAGACGACCTTTGATGGTCGCTTTACGCTGCTGCCGACCTGTTGCCTGGGGAACTGCGATAAAGGGCCAAACATGATGATCGATGAGGATACTCATGCTCACCTGACCCCGGAAGGCATTCCCGAACTACTGGAGCGGTATAAATGAAAGACATTATCCGTACTCCCGAAACCCATCCGCTGACCTGGCGTCTGCGTGATGACAAACAGCCGGTCTGGCTGGACGAATACCGTAGCAAGAACGGCTACGAAGGTGCGCGTAAGGCCCTGATCGGGTTGTCACCGGACGAAATCGTTAATCAGGTAAAAGACGCTGGCCTGAAAGGGCGCGGCGGCGCGGGCTTTTCCACCGGTCTGAAGTGGAGCCTGATGCCGAAAGACGAATCCATGAACATCCGTTACCTGCTGTGTAACGCCGATGAAATGGAGCCGGGCACCTATAAAGACCGTCTGCTGATGGAACAGCTGCCGCACCTGCTGGTGGAAGGCATGCTGATTTCCGCGTTTGCGCTGAAAGCGTACCGTGGTTACATCTTCCTGCGCGGTGAATATATCGAAGCAGCCGTGCATCTGCGTCGCGCGATCGCCGAAGCGACCGAAGCCGGTCTGCTTGGCAAAAACATCATGGGCACCGGTTTCGACTTCGAACTGTTTGTCCACACCGGGGCAGGGCGTTACATCTGCGGTGAAGAAACCGCGCTGATCAACTCCCTCGAAGGTCGCCGTGCTAACCCACGTTCCAAGCCGCCGTTCCCGGCAAGCTCTGGCGCATGGGGCAAACCGACCTGCGTAAACAACGTCGAAACCCTGTGTAACGTACCGGCTATCCTCGCGAACGGCGTGGAGTGGTACCAGAACATTTCGAAGAGCAAAGATGCGGGCACCAAGCTGATGGGCTTCTCTGGTCGCGTGAAGAATCCTGGCCTGTGGGAACTGCCTTTCGGTACTACCGCGCGTGAGATCCTCGAAGATTACGCGGGTGGCATGCGCGATGGACTGAAGTTCAAAGCCTGGCAGCCAGGCGGCGCAGGGACTGACTTCCTGACCGAAGCACACCTCGATCTGCCGATGGAATTCGAAAGCATTGGTAAAGCAGGTAGCCGTCTGGGCACTGCGCTGGCCATGGCTGTCGATCACGAGATTGGCATGGTTCCTTTGGTGCGTAACCTCGAAGAGTTCTTTGCCCGCGAGTCCTGCGGCTGGTGTACGCCGTGCCGTGACGGTCTGCCGTGGAGTGTGAAAATTCTGCGCGCGCTGGAGCGTGGCGAAGGCCAGCCAGGGGATATCGAGACACTTGAGCAACTGTGTCGTTTCCTCGGCCCGGGTAAAACCTTCTGTGCACACGCACCGGGTGCAGTGGAACCGCTGCAGAGCGCCATTAAATATTTCCGCGAAGAATTCGAAGCTGGCATCAAGCAGTCCTTCAGCAATACCCATCAGATTGGTGGTATTCAGCCGAACCTGCTGAAAGAGCGCTGGTGATTACAGGGTTAGCCCTGTGTCGCGATAAGAAATTCGATTAACGCTCGGTTACGACCGAGCCAACTGGAAGCATGCTGACTATGGCTACGATTCATGTAGACGGCAAAGAATATGAGGTCAACGGAGCGGACAACCTGCTGGAAGCTTGTCTGTCTCTCGGCCTTGATATTCCGTACTTTTGCTGGCACCCGGCGCTGGGAAGCGTCGGTGCTTGCCGCCAGTGTGCGGTGAAGCAATATCAAAACGCGGAAGACACGCGTGGTCGCCTGGTGATGTCTTGTATGACACCGGCCACCGAAGGCACCTTTATTTCTATTGATGACGAAGAAGCGAAACAGTTCCGCGAAAGCGTCGTGGAGTGGTTGATGACTAACCACCCGCACGACTGTCCGGTCTGTGAAGAGGGCGGCAACTGCCACCTGCAGGATATGACCGTCATGACCGGTCACAGCTTCCGTCGCTACCGCTTCACGAAGCGTACTCACCGTAACCAGGACCTGGGGCCGTTCATCTCTCACGAAATGAACCGCTGCATCGCCTGCTATCGCTGCGTACGTTACTACAAAGATTACGCCGATGGCGCGGATCTGGGCGTCTATGGCGCACATGACAACGTCTACTTTGGCCGCCCGGAAGACGGTACGCTCGAAAGCGAGTTCTCAGGTAACCTGGTAGAAATTTGCCCGACCGGCGTCTTCACTGATAAAACGCACTCCGAGCGTTATAACCGTAAGTGGGACATGCAGTTTGCGCCGAGCATCTGCCAGCAGTGTTCCATCGGCTGTAACACCAGCCCGGGCGAACGCTACGGTGAACTGCGTCGTATCGAAAACCGTTATAACGGTACCGTTAACCACTACTTCCTCTGCGACCGTGGTCGTTTTGGCTATGGTTACGTGAACCTGAAAGACCGCCCGCGTCAGCCGGTACAGCGTCGTGGCGATGACCTGATCACGCTGAACGCCGAGCAGGCGATGCAGGGCGCGGCAGATATTCTGCGTCAGTCGAAGAAAGTAATTGGTATCGGCTCCCCACGCGCCAGCGTTGAAAGTAACTTCGCGCTGCGTGAACTGGTGGGTGCGGATAACTTCTATACCGGTATCGCCCAGGGCGAGCAGGAACGTCTGCAACTGGCACTGAGCGTGCTGCGTGACGGCGGGATTCATACTCCGGCACTGCGCGAAATCGAATCTTATGATGCGGTTCTGGTGCTGGGCGAAGATGTCACCCAGACCGGCGCACGCGTTGCGCTGGCAGTGCGTCAGGCGGTGAAAGGTAAAGCGCGTGAAATGGCGGCGGCACAGAAAGTGGCTGACTGGCAGATCGCAGCAATCCTTAACATCGGCCAGCGTGCTAAGCACCCGCTGTTCGTTACCAACGTCGATAACACCCGTCTGGATGACATCGCCGCATGGACCTATCGTGCACCGGTTGAAGATCAGGCGCGTTTAGGTTTCGCTATCGCTCATGCGCTGGATAACAACGCTCCGGCGGTTGACGGTATCGACCGTGACCTGCAAAACAAAATTGACGTTATCGTTCAGGCACTGGCCGGGGCGAAGAAACCACTGATTATTTCCGGCACCAACGCCGGTAGCGCCGAAGTGATTCAGGCGGCTGCCAACGTGGCGAAGGCGCTGAAAGGCCGTGGCGCAGACGTCGGCATCACCATGATTGCTCGCTCTGTTAACAGCATGGGCCTGGGTATGATTGGCGGTGGTTCCCTTGACGATGCGCTGACCGAGCTGGAAACAGGTCGTGCTGACGCCGTTGTGGTGCTGGAGAATGACCTGCATCGCCATGCTTCAGCAACGCGTGTGAACGCAGCGCTGGCGAAAGCGCCGCTGGTACTGGTCATTGACCATCAGCGTACGGCAATTATGGAAAACGCTCATCTGGTGCTTTCCGCCGCAAGTTTCGCCGAAAGCGATGGTACGGTGATTAACAACGAAGGCCGCGCTCAGCGTTTCTTCCAGGTCTACGACCCGTCCTACTACGACAGTAACACCGTGATGCTGGAAAGCTGGCGCTGGCTGCACTCGCTGCACAGCACCGTGCAGAGCCGCGAAGTGGACTGGACGCAGCTCGACCACGTTATCGACGCGGTCGTTGAGAAGCTGCCGCAACTGGCGGGTATCAAAGATGCCGCGCCGGACGCAAGCTTCCGTATCCGTGGACAGAAATTGGCTCGTGAACCGCACCGCTACAGCGGTCGTACCGCAATGCGCGCCAACATCAGCGTACACGAACCGCGCCAGCCGCAGGACAAAGACACAATGTTCGCCTTCTCTATGGAAGGGAACAACCAACCGTCTGCGCCGCGTTCACAAATTCCGTTTGCCTGGGCTCCGGGCTGGAACTCCCCACAGGCGTGGAACAAGTTCCAGGATGAAGTGGGCGGTAAACTGCGTCATGGCGATCCGGGCGTGCGTCTGATCGAAGCTTCTGCAGATGGTATGGATTACTTCACTACCGTTCCGGCGAGCTTCCAGGCTCGGGATGGTCAGTGGCGTATCGCGCCGTACTACCATCTGTTCGGCAGCGACGAAATGTCCCAGCGTGCGCCGGTCTTCCAGACCCGTATGCCGCAGCCGTACATCAAACTCAACCCGGCTGATGCCGCGAAGTTGGGTGTTAATGCCGGTACGCGCGTTTCTTTCAGCTACGATGGCAACACGGTTACGCTGCCGGTTGAAATCGCTGAAGGATTAACGGCAGGGCAGGTCGGTTTGCCGATGGGTATGCCTGGCATCGCGCCGGTTCTGGCAGGTGCGCGTCTTGAGGATCTGCAGGAGGCACAACAATGAGTTGGATTACACCCGATCTGATTGAGATCCTGCTGAGCATTCTCAAAGCGGTCGTGATCCTGCTGGTGGTGGTCACCTGCGGGGCATTCATGAGCTTTGGCGAACGTCGTCTGCTGGGTCTGTTCCAGAACCGTTACGGACCGAACCGTGTTGGCTGGGGCGGTTCGCTCCAGCTGGTTGCGGACATGATCAAGATGTTCTTTAAAGAAGACTGGATCCCGAAATTCTCGGATCGCGTCATCTTTACCCTGGCACCGATGATCGCCTTTACCTCGCTGCTGTTGGCTTTCGCCATCGTGCCGGTGAGTCCGAACTGGGTGGTTGCTGACCTGAACATCGGGATCCTGTTCTTCCTGATGATGGCGGGCCTCGCGGTATACGCGGTGCTGTTCGCCGGCTGGTCCAGTAACAACAAATACTCCCTGCTCGGTGCGATGCGTGCGTCTGCGCAGACGCTGAGCTACGAAGTGTTCCTCGGGCTTTCCCTGATGGGCGTGGTGGCGCAGGCCGGTTCATTTAACATGACCGACATCGTCAACAACCAGGCTGATATCTGGAACGTTATTCCGCAGTTCTTTGGTTTTGTCACCTTTGCCATCGCGGGCGTGGCGGTGTGCCACCGTCACCCGTTTGACCAGCCAGAAGCCGAGCAGGAACTGGCCGACGGTTACCACATTGAATATTCCGGTATGAAATTCGGTCTGTTCTTCGTGGGTGAATACATCGGCATCGTCACCATTTCTGCACTGATGGTTACCCTGTTCTTCGGTGGCTGGCATGGCCCGTTCTTACCGCCATTCGTCTGGTTCGCGCTGAAAACCGCGTTCTTCATGATGATGTTCATTTTGATTCGTGCGTCGTTACCGCGTCCTCGTTATGACCAGGTAATGTCCTTCGGCTGGAAAGTCTGTCTGCCGCTGACGCTCGTCAACTTGCTGGTAACGGCGGCTGTCATTCTCTGGCAGGCGCAATAAGGGACACAAAGACCATGACCTTAAAAGAATTGTTCGTAGGTTTCGGCACCCAGGTACGCAGTATCTGGATGATCGGCCTGCATGCGTTCGCGAAACGCGAAACGCAGATGTATCCGGAAGAGCCGGTCTATCTACCGCCCCGTTTTCGTGGTCGTATCGTTCTGACTCGTGATCCAGACGGTGAAGAGCGCTGCGTTGCCTGTAACCTGTGTGCGGTAGCGTGTCCGGTAGGCTGTATTTCTCTGCAAAAAGCAGAGACCAAAGATGGCCGCTGGTATCCGGAGTTTTTCCGCATTAACTTCTCACGCTGCATTTTCTGCGGCCTGTGCGAAGAAGCCTGTCCGACTACGGCTATTCAGCTGACTCCAGATTTCGAGCTGGGTGAGTACAAGCGCCAGGACCTGGTTTACGAGAAAGAGGATCTGCTGATCTCCGGTCCGGGCAAATACCCGGAATATAACTTCTACCGGATGGCAGGTATGGCAATCGACGGCAAAGATAAGGGCGAAGCAGAGAACGAAGCTAAGCCTATCGACGTCAAGAGCCTGTTACCGTAAGGAGAGGGGCAATGGAGTTCGCTTTTTATATCTGTGGCCTGATAGCCATTCTCGCAACCTTGCGGGTGATCACCCACACCAATCCGGTACACGCGTTGCTGTACCTGATTATTTCGCTGCTGGCGATTTCTGGGGTGTTCTTCTCGTTAGGCGCTTACTTCGCCGGTGCGCTGGAAATTATCGTCTACGCGGGCGCCATCATGGTGCTGTTCGTGTTCGTGGTGATGATGCTCAACCTTGGTGGTTCTGAAATTGAACAGGAACGTCAGTGGCTGAAACCGCAGGTGTGGATTGGTCCGGCGATTCTGTCGGCCATTATGCTGGTGGTTATTGTTTACGCCATTCTGGGCGTTAACGATCAGGGCATCGACGGCACGCCAATTAGCGCGAAAGCAGTCGGTATTTCCCTGTTCGGACCGTATGTACTGGCGGTTGAACTGGCTTCGATGCTGCTGCTGGCGGGTCTGGTTGTGGCCTTCCACGTGGGGCGCGAAGAGCGTTCTGGTGAAGTGCTGAGCAATCGCACCGATGACCGCGCGAAAAGAAAAACGGAGGAGCACGCATGATCCCCTTACAACATGGACTGATCCTCGCTGCGATCTTATTCGTGCTGGGCTTAACCGGTCTGGTTATCCGCCGCAATCTGCTGTTTATGCTGATCGGACTGGAAATCATGATTAACGCCTCCGCGCTGGCCTTTGTGGTCGCCGGAAGCTACTGGGGCCAGACCGATGGTCAGGTGATGTATATTCTCGCCATCAGCCTTGCGGCTGCCGAAGCGAGCATTGGGCTTGCGCTGTTGCTGCAACTTCATCGCCGTCGCCAGAACCTGAACATCGATTCAGTAAGTGAGATGCGTGGATGAACATGCTTGCCTTAACCATTATTCTGCCATTTATTGGCTTTGTATTACTGGCGTTTTCTCGTGGTCGTTGGTCAGAAAATCTGTCCGCTACCGTGGGTGTCGGGTCGATCGGTCTGGCTGCGCTGGTTACTGCGTTTGTTGGCGTTGATTTCTTTGCCAATGGCCAGCAGGCTTACAGCCAGCCGCTGTGGACGTGGATGTCAGTCGGCGACTTCAACATCGGTTTTAACCTGGTGCTGGACGGCCTGTCGCTGACCATGCTCTCTGTGGTGACCGGCGTTGGTTTCCTGATCCACATGTTCGCCTCCTGGTATATGCGCGGAGAAGAGGGCTATTCTCGTTTCTTCGCCTACACCAACCTGTTTATCGCCAGCATGGTGGTTCTGGTGCTGGCGGATAACCTGCTGCTGATGTACCTCGGCTGGGAAGGCGTGGGTCTGTGCTCCTATCTGCTGATTGGTTTCTACTACACCGATCCGAAGAATGGCGCTGCGGCAATGAAAGCCTTCGTGGTAACCCGCGTTGGTGACGTATTCCTGGCGTTCGCGCTGTTCATCCTCTACAACGAGCTGGGCACGCTGAACTTCCGCGAAATGGTGGAACTGGCGCCTGCGCACTTTGCAGACGGTAACAACATGCTGATGTGGGCAACCCTGATGCTGCTGGGCGGTGCGGTCGGTAAATCTGCACAGCTGCCGTTGCAGACCTGGCTTGCTGATGCGATGGCCGGTCCGACGCCTGTCTCCGCGTTGATCCACGCCGCGACGATGGTTACCGCTGGTGTCTACCTGATAGCACGTACGCACGGCCTGTTCCTGATGACGCCTGAAATCCTGCACCTGGTGGGGATTATCGGTGCTATCACTCTGGTGCTGGCGGGTTTTGCTGCGCTGGTACAGACCGACATCAAACGCGTTCTTGCGTACTCCACCATGAGCCAGATTGGTTATATGTTCCTGGCTCTTGGCGTACAGGCGTGGGATGCGGCGATTTTCCACCTGATGACGCACGCCTTCTTTAAAGCGCTGCTGTTCCTGGCATCCGGCTCGGTTATCCTGGCTTGCCACCACGAACAGAACATCTTCAAGATGGGCGGGCTGCGTAAGTCAATTCCGCTGGTGTATCTCTGCTTCCTGATCGGTGGCGCGGCGCTGTCGGCTCTGCCGCTGATTACCGCTGGCTTCTTCAGTAAGGATGAGATTCTGGCCGGTGCAATGGCGAATGGTCATATTAATCTGATGGTTGCAGGTCTGGTCGGTGCATTCATGACCTCTCTGTACACCTTCCGTATGATTTTCATCGTGTTCCACGGTAAAGAACAAATTCACGCCCACGCAGGGAAGGGGATTACCCATCATCTGCCGTTGATTGTGCTGATGATCCTGTCCACCTTCGTTGGCGCGCTGATTGTGCCGCCGCTGCAGGGTGTACTGCCTGCGACGACCGAGCTTGAGCATGGTCGCGTCATGACGCTGGAAATTACCTCCGGTATCGTAGCGATTGCGGGCATCCTGATCGCAGCATGGCTGTGGCTGGGCAAACGCACGCTGGTGACGTCGATTGCGAACAGTGCGCCGGGCCGCCTGCTGGGTACCTGGTGGTATAACGCCTGGGGCTTCGACTGGCTGTACGACAAAGTGTTCGTTAAGCCGTTCCTGGGTGTTGCCTGGTTGCTGAAACGCGATCCGCTCAACTCAATGATGAACATTCCGGCGATCCTTTCCCGCTTTGCAGGTAAAGGCCTGCTGTTGAGCGAGAACGGTTATCTGCGCTGGTATGTTGCATCAATGAGCATCGGCGCCGTCGTTGTGCTGGCACTGTTGATGGTACTGCGTTGAGTTTGTTGGCTGGATGAACGATTGCCGGATGGCGCTGCGCTTATCCGGCCTACAAACCCAAAAATAATTTTTAGAATTCGTTGAAAATCTGTTCCTGATGTACAGGCGTCATCGGCGAAGTCAGACCGGAGACCGCCAGCGCAGAGCAACCGGAGCGTACTGAAGTACGTGAGGATTGCGAGCACTGCCGGGATTTGGGCTGACGAGTGAGATAGCCTGAGCAGGAGTAAATATAAGGGACATACTTAGCTATGTTATTACCCTGGTTGATATTAATTCCCTTTATCGGTGGCTTCCTGTGCTGGCAGACCGAACGCTTTGGCGTGAAGGTGCCGCGCTGGATTGCGCTGATTACCATGGGATTGACGCTGGTGCTTGGCCTGCAACTGTGGTTGCAGGGCGGCTATTCACTGACGCAATCCGCTGGCATTCCGCAGTGGCAGTCTGAATTTGTCCTGCCGTGGATCCCACGTTTTGGCATCTCTATTCATCTGGCTATCGACGGTCTGTCGCTGCTGATGGTAGTGCTGACCGGTCTGCTCGGTGTTCTGGCGGTACTTTGCTCCTGGAATGAAATCGAAAAATACCAGGGCTTCTTCCATCTGAACCTGATGTGGATCTTAGGCGGCGTGATCGGCGTGTTCCTTGCCATCGACATGTTCCTGTTCTTCTTCTTCTGGGAAATGATGCTGGTGCCGATGTACTTCCTGATCGCGTTGTGGGGGCATAAAGCCTCTGACGGTAAAACGCGTATCACGGCGGCGACCAAGTTCTTCATTTATACCCAGGCGAGTGGTCTGGTGATGTTGATTGCCATCCTGGCGCTGGTGTTTGTGCACTATAAAGCGACCGGTGTGTGGACCTTCAACTATGAAGAGCTGCTGAATACCCCGATGTCCCACGGTGTGGAATATCTGCTGATGCTGGGCTTCTTCATCGCCTTCGCGGTGAAAATGCCGGTGGTTCCGCTGCACGGGTGGTTGCCGGATGCGCACTCCCAGGCGCCGACCGCAGGTTCCGTTGACCTGGCGGGGATTTTGCTGAAAACCGCGGCTTACGGTCTGCTGCGCTTCTCTCTGCCGCTGTTCCCGAACGCGTCGGCGGAGTTTGCACCTATCGCAATGTGGCTGGGCGTTATCGGTATCTTCTACGGCGCGTGGATGGCCTTTAATCAGTACGATATCAAACGTCTGATCGCTTACACCTCCGTATCGCACATGGGCTTCGTACTGATTGCTATCTACACCGGCAGCCAGCTGGCGTACCAGGGTGCTGTTATCCAGATGATTGCGCACGGTCTGTCCGCAGCCGGTCTGTTCATTCTGTGTGGTCAGCTGTACGAACGTCTGCACACGCGTGATATGCGTATGATGGGCGGCCTGTGGGGCAAAATGAAATGGTTGCCTGCGCTGTCGATGTTCTTCGCAGTGTGTACGCTGGGTATGCCGGGTACAGGTAACTTCGTTGGCGAATTTATGATTCTGTTCGGCAGCTACCAGGTGGTTCCGGTCATTACCGTGATCTCGACCTTTGGTCTGGTGTTTGCCTCTGTTTACTCGCTGGCGATGCTGCATCGCGCTTACTTCGGTAAAGCGAAGAGCCAGATTGCCAGTGTTGAACTGCCAGGGATGTCGCTGCGTGAGCTGTTTATCATCCTGTTGCTGGTCGTGCTTCTGGTACTGCTTGGCTTCTATCCGCAGCCGATTCTGGATACCTCGCATTCTGCGATGAGCAACATCCAGCAGTGGTTTGTTAATTCCGTTACTACTACAAGGCCGTAAATCGCCATGACAATAACTCCACAACACCTGATTGCGCTGCTACCGCTGCTGATCGTCGGCTTGACGGTGGTGGTTGTGATGCTCTCCATTGCGTGGCGACGCAATCACTTCCTCAATGCCACGCTGTCGGTCATTGGGCTTAACGCCGCGCTGGTTTCGCTCTGGTTTGTTGGCCAGGCGGGCGCCATGGACGTCACCCCGCTGATGCGGGTTGACGGTTTCGCCATGCTCTACACCGGGCTGGTGCTGCTGGCGAGTCTTGCCACCTGTACCTTCGCTTACCCGTGGCTGGAAGGCTACGATGACAACCGGGAAGAGTTCTACCTGTTGGTGCTGATTGCCGCACTTGGCGGTATTCTGCTGGCTAACGCTAACCATCTGGCGGCGCTGTTCCTTGGTATTGAGCTGATCTCTCTGCCGCTGTTTGGCCTGGTTGGCTATGCCTTCCGTCAGAAACGTTCGCTGGAAGCCAGTATCAAATACACCATTCTGTCTGCCGCAGCGTCTTCCTTCCTGCTGTTCGGTATGGCGCTGGTGTACGCGCAGTCTGGTAATCTGTCGTTTGTTGCACTCGGTAAGAGCCTCGGCGACGGCATGCTGCACGAACCGCTGCTGCTGGCGGGCTTCGGTCTGATGATTGTTGGCCTCGGCTTTAAACTCTCGCTGGTTCCGTTCCACCTGTGGACGCCAGACGTATACCAGGGCGCTCCGGCTCCGGTTTCCACCTTCCTGGCGACGGCGAGCAAAATCGCTATCTTCGGCGTGGTGATGCGTCTGTTCCTGTACGCACCGGTAGGAGATAGCGAAGCGGTACGTATCGTACTGGGCGTGATTGCCTTTGCTTCCATCATCTTCGGTAACCTGATGGCGCTGAGCCAGACCAATATTAAACGTCTGCTCGGTTACTCTTCTATCTCTCACCTCGGCTACCTGCTGGTGGCGCTTATTGCTCTGCAGAGCGGCGAGATGTCGATGGAAGCAGTTGGCGTTTACCTGGCCGGTTACCTGTTCAGCAGCCTCGGCGCGTTCGGTGTGGTCAGCCTGATGTCCAGCCCGTACCGCGGCCCGGATGCGGACTCTCTGTTCTCCTACCGTGGTCTGTTCTGGCATCGTCCGATCCTCGCGGCAGTGATGACGGTGATGATGCTGTCTCTTGCAGGTATCCCGATGACGCTGGGCTTTATCGGTAAGTTCTATGTACTGGCCGTCGGTGTGCAGGCTAACCTGTGGTGGCTGGTTGCCGCCGTGGTGGTCGGTTCTGCGATTGGTTTGTACTACTACCTGCGCGTTGCCGTAAGCTTGTACCTGAGCGCACCGCAGCAGCTGAACCGTGATGCGCCGTCTAACTGGCAGTACAGCGCGGGCGGTATCGTGGTGCTGATTTCTGCTCTGCTGGTACTGGTGCTGGGTATTTACCCGCAACCGCTGATCAGCATTGTGCAGTTAGCGACTCCGCTGATGTAAACGAAATGCAGAAACGAAAAAACCCGCCTTGGCGGGTTTTTTTATGCGTGAAATACGGTCAGTTTAATAGCTGACGGCTCACCAGCGGACCGCTGATGCCTTTCGCTGTGCGATCCATCACTTCCTGGATCACTGAAGAAAGCTCATTGACTTCGAATTTGGCCACGTAGCCATCCGCTTTTACACGGCGAACGTGATCTTCGTTCGCGCTACCGGAAAGCGAAGAGTGGATAACGACCGGGATTTTCTTCAGACGTTCGTCGGTTTTTATCTTACGGGTAAGCGTAAAACCGTCCATCTCCGGCATTTCGAGATCGGTGAGAACCAGAGCGATCTTCTCACTGACAGGCTTGCCCTCCGCCAGCGCTTCTGCGGAAAGCTGCTGTATTTTTTCCCACGCATCCTGACCTGTTACATGCATCAGATGCGGGATCTCCATGGCGTTTAGACCTTTTTCCAACATGGCGCGGGCCACTTTGGAATCATCAGCCACAATCGCCACCGCACCCGGCGTGATGTTGAATTTATTAGTTTTCAGATCGGTTGCGCGCAGGTCGTGGTTCGCTGGTACGATGTCGTACAGGATCTGCTCAACGTCGAGCACCAACGCCAGGTTGTTGGTCTCTTTGTTGTCGTCCAGGCAAGCGATACTGGTGATATAGCGACCATTAACGGCTTTCTCGGCGGTATGCACCTGTTGCCAGTCCAGGCGCATAATGTTTTCCACTGACTCCACAGCAAACGCCTGGACGCTGCGGGCATATTCTGTGATCAACAGGATGTTGAGTCCGGTCTCTGGCTTACAGCCCGCGACGGCGGGCAGGTCAATCACCGGGATCACCTGATCGCGAATATTAACCATACCCAGTAACGGGGCCTTCATACCCGCCGGACGCGTAAAGGTCGGCATCGGCACGATTTCACGCAGTTTGAATACGTTGATGCCAAACAGCTCTGATTTCTGCTCCTCAACAGATTTGCCGAGGCGAAACAGCAGCAGTTCAAAACGGTTAGACAGGGTTAGGTTTGTCCTGTCATCAATATCTTTCTGGAAATTGTTCATCCTGTCCTCAGTGTGAAAGCCAGCCTTTCCACTGTTATCGGCACTGAGGCGGAAAAATAGAGCGTTAAACGGTGAAAATGGCGAAATCGTGAGCCAGTTCCGTGTCTGGAAATATTGCTTTGCACTCTTCGAGTAATCGCTGACAGCCTTTTTCATCGTAACGTGAGCTAACGTGGGTCATGATCAGGCGTCCCACTCCGGCCTCCAGCGCCAGCTTTGCGGCTTGTCGGGTCGAGCTGTGTCCGCGGCTGTTGGCTTTTTCCTCCATTGAGGCGTCCAGTGTGGTTTCATGTACCATCACATCCACACCTCGTGCCAGTTCAATGGCGGATGCGCAGGGTCCTGTGTCACCGAAAATAGCGACTGATTTTCCCCTGGTGGGCGGGGAAAGAAAATCGGCACCGTTAATCGCTCGACCATCCTCCAGCACGATGGTTTTTCCGGCTTTCAAATCCTGAAACCACGGGCCCGCTTTAACGCCTGCCGCCTTCAGGGCGCTAGCGTCAAGCGCACCCGGTTTGTCGTGCTCTTGAATGCGAAAACCGTAGCATTCCAGCGGATGCACCAGCGGGTACGCCGTTACTTTTCGCAGGCCGTCATCCACAATCTCACCCGCGGTAATTTCTACAATATCCAGCGGATAATCGGTCCAGGAGCCGCTCAGACGCAATGCGGTTTCGGTAAACTCTCGCAACCCTTTTGGCCCGTAGAGCGTCAGAGGCTGGACATTGCCGGCCATTGAGCGACTGCACAGTAGCCCCGGTAAACCAAACAGGTGATCGCCGTGCAGATGGCTGATAAAAATACGATCGAGTTTTCCTGGATTGAAAGGCGTGGTGAGCATCTGATGCTGCGTCCCTTCGCCGCAATCAAAAAGCCACAGCCCCGCCTGAGTCGGGTGTTGCAGATTCAGTAAAATTGCCGTTACATTGCGTGAGCGCGTGGGGACTCCCGCAGACGTGCCTAAAAATAGTAATTCCATCTTTGCGTTACACTTTTCGCCATCAATAAGGCAGGGTGTTCAGGTTATCACAACATAGGGGCAGACAATGATTCACTGGCAAGATCTCCACCATGCAAAGCTGAGTACCCAACAACTGTACGCACTACTTCAGCTACGATGCGCGGTGTTTGTAGTTGAGCAACAGTGTCCGTACCAGGATGTGGATGGCGATGACCTGGCTGGAGAGAATCGGCATATTCTGGGCTGGCATAACGATGAGCTGGTGGCGTATGCGAGGATTCTGAAAAGCGATGACGAGCTGGAGCCGGTAGTGATTGGTCGGGTGATTGTAAGCGAAGCGCTGCGTGGTGAAAAACTGGGGCAACAGCTAATGGCCCAGACGCTGGCATCCTGCGCGCAACACTGGCCACACAAGGCGTTGTATCTGGGCGCGCAGGCGCATCTGCAATCATTCTATGCACGCTTTGGCTTTGTTCCGGTGACGGATATCTATGACGAAGATGGTATTCCACACGTCGGAATGGCGCGGGAAGCACATCAGGCGTAAACAGGCGCAATCAGTCCAGGTTGTCTATAGTTAGCGGGTACGTCAATAGAAAGGGAGAATATAATGTCTTTTCATTCTTATGAATCACGTATCGATGATGATCTGGAATTATTAAGTGAAACGCTGGAAGAGGTGCTGCGTTCTTCTGGCGACCCAGCAGATCAAAAATACCTTGAGTTAAAAGCGCGGGCAGAGCGGGCGTTAGAAGAGGTGAGAAATCGCGTCAGCCATGCTTCTGACAGCTACTATTACCGTGCGAAAAAAGCCGTTTGTCGGGCGGATGACTATGTGCACGAAAAACCCTGGCGCGGAATCGGCGTTGGCGCCACGGTCGGTTTAGTGATGGGATTATTGTTAGCGCGGCGATAAATTCCGTTCTGTCATCGCATTTGTACGTACTCCCTAACTGGGGGTACTGCTTTTTCTGCTCAGTACCCCGTATAATGAGAGGTTTTTAACAGGGAGAGGTCCGCGTGCATTCAATCACTACTGCGCTGGAAAGTCTGATGCGTCATTTATCGCAAGAGATGCCAGCAGCACCTGGAATTCGTATTTACGATATACCTTTCCCACTGAATGATGCGTTTGACGCTTTAGGATGGCTGGCCAGCCAACCCGTCTGGCCCCAGTTTTACTGGCAGCAGCGTAACGGCGATGAAGAAGCCGCCGTATTAGGGGCCGTCGCCGCATTTTCCTCGCTGGAATCAGCCCAGCAATTTTTACATCAGCATGATAATCATCCCGACCTGCGCATCTGGGGCCTGAATGCCTTTGAGCCTCAGCGTGGCAATTTACTGCTGCCGCGGCTGGAGTGGCGACGTTGCGCCGGAGTGGCGAGCTTACGCTTACATCTCTATAGCGACGTGTCGCTACGTGAAGACGCTGCACAAGCGATCGCCTTCATCTCATCGCTTGCTCCCGTAAAACCGCTCCCTGCATTGCGTTTGAATTTGACGGGAGAACAGCACTGGCCGGAGAAAGCTGGCTGGATAGACCTGATAAAACTCGCCACTCAAACGATCGCAGGAGAAGACCTCGATAAGGTCGTGCTGGCGCGGGCGACCGACTTACAGTTTTCTCAGTCGGTTAATGCCGCTGCCGTGATGGCTTCCAGCCGTCGCTTAAATCTGAACTGCTACCATTTCTTTATGGCATTCTCCGCCGACACCGCTTTTCTTGGCTCTTCTCCTGAACGTCTGTATCGACGACGTGATACGGCGCTGCGCACCGAGGCGCTGGCCGGAACCGTGGCCAATCACCCTGAGGATCATCGGGCCTGGCAATTGGGCGACTGGCTAATGAAAGATGATAAAAACCAGCGCGAGAATATGCTGGTGGTCGAAGATATTTGCCAGCGTCTGCAAGGCTGTACGCAAACTCTCGATGTGCTGCCACCGCAGGTGCTCAGGCTGCGTAAAGTGCAGCACCTGCGCCGTTGCATCTGGACGGAACTGAATCAGGCCGACGATATGCTTTGCCTGATGCAGCTTCAGCCCACGGCGGCAGTTGCCGGTATTCCGCGTGAGCTGGCGCGTGAATTCATCCAACAAAATGAACCCTTTGAACGCGAGTGGTATGCCGGTTCAGCGGGTTATCTTTCTTTGCGCCAAAGCGAGTTTTGTGTGTCATTGCGTTCGGCGAAAATTAGCGCAAACGTGGTACGCCTGTATGCCGGGGCAGGGATTGTACGTGGCTCAGATCCTGAGCAGGAATGGCAAGAAATAGACAATAAAGCGGCAGGGTTACGTACTTTATTACAGATGGAAGGATAGTGATTTCGTGTATATTTCCGATTCATATCAAAAATCCATTTATTCGATTCTCTATACTGTGTCGCAATATTGATACCGGACAATCTCATGTCAGTAAGCGCATTTAACCGACGCTGGGCGGCGGTCATTCTGGAAGCACTCACTCGCCACGGCGTCAGGCATGTCTGCATTGCCCCTGGCTCTCGTTCTACACCATTGACGCTGGCGGCAGCGGAAAACCCCGCATTCATCCACCACACCCATTTTGACGAGCGCGGTCTTGGGCATCTGGCTTTAGGTCTGGCAAAAGTCAGCCGGCAGCCTGTCGCCGTGATTGTGACGTCCGGTACCGCGGTGGCGAATTTATATCCCGCGTTGATTGAAGCGGGCCTGACCGGTGAAAAACTGATTTTACTTACCGCTGACAGACCGCCAGAGCTTATCGACTGTGGCGCGAACCAGGCGATTCGTCAGGCCGGAATGTTTGCCTCGCATCCATCGCAAACGCTCTCTTTACCGCGTCCTACTCAGGACATTCCGGCAAGCTGGCTGGTGTCCACGATTGATAATGCGTTAGCTGCCCTGCATAGCGGGGCGGTTCATATCAATTGCCCGTTTGCGGAACCGCTGTATGGCGATATGGACGAAACGGGGATTGCCTGGCAGCAGCGCCTCGGCGACTGGTGGCAGGATGATAAACCCTGGCTGCGAGAAGCGCGTCGGCTGGAAAGCGACAAACAACGCGACTGGTTTTTCTGGCGACAAAAACGCGGCGTAGTCATTGCGGGCCGCATGAGCGCGGAAGAAGGTAAGAAGGTTGCGCAGTGGGCGCAGACGTTAGGCTGGCCGCTGATTGGCGATGTTCTGTCGCAAACCGGACAACCGCTGCCGTGCGCCGACCTGTGGCTGGGAAATGCGAAAGCTGTAGCTGAATTGCAGCAGGCGCAGATTGTGGTGCAGCTTGGTAGCAGCCTGACTGGAAAACGTCTGCTGCAATGGCAGGCCAGCTGCGATCCGCAGGAATACTGGATTGTCGATAATATCGAAGGCCGCCTCGATCCGGCCCATCATCGCGGCCGCAGGTTGGTGGCGAAAGTTGGCGACTGGCTGGAGCTACATCCGGCGGAGAAACGTCATCCCTGGTGTATGGAGATCCCTCGTCTGGCGCAACAGGCCTGGCAGGCGGTAGAAGCCCGTCGTGAGGCGTTTGGTGAAGCGCAATTAGCCCACCGTATCCGTGACTACTTGCCGGAGCAGGGGCAGCTGTTCGTGGGTAACAGTCTGGTGGTACGCCTGATTGATGCGCTGTCGCAGCTTCCGGCTGGTTACCCGGTCTATAGCAACCGTGGCGCGAGCGGTATTGACGGCCTGCTGTCAACGGCAGCTGGTGTACAGCGTGCCAGCGCGAAATCGACGCTGGCGATTGTTGGCGATTTATCTGCATTGTATGACCTGAATGCGCTGGCGTTATTGCGCCAGGTTTCTGCACCGTTTGTCCTGATAGTGGTCAATAATAACGGCGGGCAGATTTTTTCCCTGCTGCCGACACCAGCCAGCGAACGCGAACGGTTCTATCTGATGCCGCAGAACGTACATTTCGAGCATGCTGCCGCCATGTTTAACCTTAAATACCAGCGCCCGGAAAACTGGGAGCAGCTGGAGAGCGCTTTGACTAACGCGTGGCGTACACCTGCGGCCACGGTGATTGAGCTGGTGGTGAACGAAACTGACGGGGCGCAAACCTTGCAGCAACTGCTGGCGCAGGTAAGTCACCTATGATCCTGCATGCGCAGGCGAAAGAGGGCCAAACGGGATTTCCCTGGCTGGTTTTCCTGCACGGTTTCTCTGGCGATTGCCAGGAATGGCAGACGGTCGGCGAAGCATTTCAGGATTATTCGCGGCTATACATCGACCTGCCGGGACACGGTGGCTCCGCTGACATCGGCGTGAGCGGGTTCGATGATGTCGGCGTTTTGCTGCGTAATACCCTGCTTAGTTACAACATACTTAACTTTTGGTTGGTGGGATACTCTCTTGGCGGCAGAGTCGCGATGATGGCGGCCAGTCAGGAGATGCCAGGGCTTTGTGGTCTGGTGGTTGAAGGCGGACATCCCGGCTTGCAAAGCGAGGAGGCGCGCGTTCAGCGTCGTCTCTCGGATGGCCGCTGGGCTGCGCGTTTTCGCGCAGAGCCGCTACGTGAGGTGTTTAATGACTGGTATCAACAGCCCGTTTTTTCCTCGCTGAACGCGACACAAAGAGAGGCGCTGGTCGCTCTGCGTAGCCAGAATAATGGGCAAACGCTGGCGGCAATGCTGGAGGCCACCTCGCTTGCCGTACAGCCTGATTTACGTGCGCAACTCACGACGCGCACATTTCCGTTTTATTATTTATGTGGTGAACGTGACGATAAATTCCGCGCTCTGGCGGCGGAAATATTAGTACCAAACCATGTGATTCGTAATGCCGGACACAACGCGCATCGGGACAACCCCGCGGGCGTAGTGGACTGTCTGGCTCAGATTCTGCGTCGCTGACTATAGGACATTTTATGATCTATCCTGATGAAACAATGCTTTACGCACCGGTAGAATGGCACGATTGCTCTGAAGGCTATACCGACATTCTTTACGAGAAATCCACCGACGGTATCGCAAAAATCACCATTAATCGTCCACAGGTACGCAATGCCTTCCGTCCGGTCACCGTGAAAGAGATGATCCAGGCGCTGGCAGATGCCCGCTATGATGACAACATCGGCGTAATTATTCTGACTGGTGCTGGCGACAAAGCGTTCTGCGCAGGCGGCGATCAGAAAGTGCGTGGGGACTACGGCGGATACCAGGATGACTCCGGTGTGCATCACCTGAACGTACTGGACTTCCAGCGCCAGATTCGTACCTGTCCGAAACCGGTAGTAGCGATGGTTGCAGGTTTCTCCATTGGCGGTGGCCATGTGCTGCACATGATGTGTGACCTGACCATTGCGGCTGAAAACGCCATCTTTGGTCAGACCGGCCCGAAAGTCGGTTCTTTCGACGGCGGTTGGGGCGCTTCCTACATGGCGCGCATCGTCGGTCAGAAAAAAGCGCGTGAAATCTGGTTCCTGTGCCGTCAGTACGATGCGAAACAGGCGCTGGATATGGGTCTGGTCAACACCGTGGTTCCGCTGGCGGATCTGGAAAAAGAGACCGTACGCTGGTGCCGTGAAATGCTGCAAAACAGCCCAATGGCGCTGCGCTGCCTGAAAGCCGCACTGAACGCCGACTGTGATGGTCAGGCTGGTCTGCAGGAGCTGGCAGGTAACGCTACTATGTTGTTCTACATGACGGAAGAAGGTCAGGAAGGCCGTAACGCCTTTAACCAGAAACGTCAGCCTGATTTCAGCAAATTCAAACGGAATCCGTAATGCGTAGCGCGCAGGTATACCGCTGGCAGATCCCCATGGACGCGGGGGTGATTCTGCGCGACAGGCGGTTAAAAACGCGTGACGGGCTGTACGTTTGTCTTTGTGACGGCGAGCGTGAAGGGTGGGGAGAAATTTCCCCACTGCCGGGCTTCAGTCAGGAAAGCTGGGAAGAGGCACAAACCGAGCTGCTGGCCTGGGTAAAAGGCTGGTTGCAAGGGGATGACTCCTTACCGCAACTGCCTTCGGTCGCCTTTGGCGTAAGCTGTGCGCTGGCCGAACTGGCTGGCGTATTGCCACAGGACGCGGACTATCGTGCTGCGCCGCTGTGCACGGGCGATCCTGACGATCTGGTGCTACAACTGGCGGATATGCCGGGCGAAAAAGTGGCGAAGATCAAGGTCGGTCTGTATGAAGCGGTCCGCGACGGCATGGTAGCCAATCTGCTGCTTGAGGCGATCCCGGAGCTGCATTTGCGACTTGACGCCAACCGGGCCTGGACGCCGTTGAAAGCACAGCAGTTCGCGAAATACGTTAATCCAGAATATCGTGGACGCATTGCCTTCCTCGAAGAGCCGTGCAAAACCCGCGATGATTCTCGTGCCTTCGCGCGTGAAACCGGCATTGCCATCGCCTGGGATGAAAGTTTGCGGGAAGCGGATTTCACCTTCGAAGCCGAAGAAGGCGTCAGGGCCGTGGTTATCAAACCTACGCTGACCGGCAGTCTCGATAAAGTCCGTGAACAGGTGGCTGCGGCGCATGCGCTTGGTCTTACTGCCGTTATCAGTTCGTCAATCGAGTCGAGTCTGGGCTTAACCCAGCTGGCGAGAATTGCCGCCTGGTTAACGCCGCAGACCATTCCGGGTCTGGATACCCTGAGTCTGATGCAGTGCCAGCAGGTACGCACTTGGCCGGGTAGCACGTTGCCGTGTATCGACGTTGATGCGCTGGAACGTCTGCTATGACCCAGCAGGAAATGCCCGATAGCGTGAGCTTATCGGGCCTGGTGCAGTTCAGTGACTGGCCTTGGCGTCACTGGCAACAGGTTCGTGCGAAGGCGCCAGCCTTACGCCTCAACGATGAGGTATTAAGCTGGAGCGATCTCTGCACACGTGTAGATCATCTGGCCTGCGGTTTTGCCGCTCAGGGCGTGGAAGAGGGCGATGGTGTTCTGCTTCGCGCCTGGAATCATCCGCGCGCTTTGCTGGCCTGGCTCGCGCTGCTGCAATGTGGGGCGCGGGTTTTACCTGTGAACCCACAGTTGCCTCAGCCGCTGCTTGATGCGCTTATCCCGGACTTAACGCTACGTTTTGCGCTGGATCTGGAGGCCGCTATCGCACTTCCGGAACTCAGTCCGTTACAGATGCAGTCGTTGCCAGGCGATCACGCTGAGGCGTGGTTGCCTGAACGTTTGAGCACGATGACGTTAACTTCAGGTTCTACCGGATTGCCAAAAGCGGCTGTTCATACCTGTCAGGCGCATCTGGCAAGCGCGCAGGGTGTTCTGTCATTAATGCCGTTTGGCGCTGAGGATGACTGGCTGCTCTCGCTGCCGCTGTTTCATGTTTCTGGCCAGGGTATTTTGTGGCGCTGGTTGTTCGCCGGAGCGCGAATGACCGTGCGCGACAAGCAGCCGCTGGAGAAAATGCTGGTCGGCTGCACCCATGCCTCGTTGGTCCCTACACAGTTGTGGCGCTTGTTGGTCAATAAAACGCCGGTCACGCTCAAAGCGGTGCTGCTGGGCGGCGCGGCTATTCCTGTTGAGTTGACGGAGCAGGCGCACGAGCAGGGGATTCGCTGCTGGTGCGGTTATGGACTGACGGAATTCGCTTCTACGGTCTGTGCGAAAGAGGCGGATGGTCTGGCAGATGTGGGTTCCCCTCTGGTAGGCAGAGAAGTCAGAATCGTTGATGATGAAGTCTGGTTACGGGCTGCCAGCATGGCGCAAGGTTACTGGCGTAACGGACAGCTTATTCCTTTAGTGAACGCGGAAGGCTGGTTTGCAACCCGCGATCGTGGGGTGTTAAAGGACGGCAAGTTAACCATTATCGGTCGTATGGACAATCTGTTTTTTAGCGGCGGGGAAGGTATACAGCCGGAAGAAGTGGAACGCGTGATTGCAGCGCATCCGCATGTTCTGCAGGCCTTTATTATACCAATTGAAGACAAAGAGTTTGGCCATCGCCCGGTGGCGGTCATTGAGTATGACGCTAATGCTGGAGAAACTAATCTGGCTGAGTGGGTAAACGATAAGCTGGCCCGCTTTCAACAACCGGTATGTTGGCTGACATTGCCGCCCGAACTCAAAGCCGGAGGGATTAAAATCTCGCGTCGTGCGTTGTCGGATTGGGTAAGCGCTTCATCGTTAACATTAAGAAAACATTAATTACATTTCTCATTTCTGTCATTCCGCAGCTATTGTCCTTTTGTTTATGAGCTAATGTGTAACCTATTGTGAAATTTATTAACAATAGGTGCGCTATGGAATGGCATGTGAAGAAGACCTGCTGTCACAAAAAAGCAGGGAGGCTCTATATCGTACTTTGCGATAGCGGTGGTTCGCTCAAGATGCTTGCCCAGGCGCAATCATCTGAGCGGATTAAGCCCGGCGATCTTCTTTCGCCGCTGAAGGATGCTCAGTATTGTATTAACCGCGATACATCTCGGGTGATTAAGATCATTGATGCCAGACAGTATATCTGTGATGAATGGGAACGTCTGTTACGACTGTCTGAAGATAAGTAATCTCAGGGCTGGTGTTTGCGTGAAGGAAGAAAAATCGTCATTAACCCTGCCATGATGCACAGTACCCCTGCCAGCGCTTTCACTGAAAATGTTCCCTGCCAGCCGGGCAGGATCATTGAGGCAACCCACACCAGCACATAGCTCAGGCTGAGTAGGGCATAGGCTTTGCTCAGCGCGAGTTGGTGTAGGGCTTTATGCCAGCAAATCACTGACAGTAAATACCCTGTCAATCCGGCATATAAAGCAAACGCTCCGATACTGACAGAGAATACGGCAGAGATGAACGCCAGCGGCTGCAGCATTGGCGGCAGATTATCCATCGCAAAGCCGAGGCTCAACTGGGCGATGGAGGTGATCATCACGCTACATAATCCCCAAAATACGCCCATTACACTGCGCTCCCAAGAATAAATATGCCGGTAATGATCAGCCCAACGCCCAGCCAGTGGCGGGTTGTGACGGGTTCGCGCCAGATTTTCCATGCCGCGAGAGTTACCCATACAAAGTTAAGACTCAGCATGGGATAGGCAATACCGACAGGAATGTTTTGTAAAACCGCCAGCCATAGCAGCATGGCCAGACCGAGGCTTGCCAGAGCAAGCCCAATCCATTGCGTAATGTAGCGTTTTCGCGCACGAACAGACACCGGTCGGGTCGCCTGCTTCTGGCATAGCTGGCCGCAGACGCTGAGCAGGCTGGCGAGGACTAAGGCTATCCAGATCATTTGGGCCGATACTGAATCAGGACCAGACGCCCCTGATTATCAATGTAGTCAGCGGGAGGGATGGCAAGCTGATTAATATCTTCATTCTTATCAATCGAGAGCACGAGCGTAATGTTTCCTTGCTGTCGATGTTGCGCTAACCAGTCGGCAAAATTCTCCCGACTGACAAAGCGGCCTTGAGCATCCGGGTAGTTGAGGCCGTATTTTAACTCGCCCGTTTGTCCGTACATCATGATGTCGTCGCGCTTCAGGCTCCAGGCCAGTCCCGCAGCGACGCCAACGCTGTCGGTGAGAATATAACGGCTCGGCTCCAGCGATTCTTTGGTCATCTCGACAAAAAACTGCGGCTGTTTAGATTCCATCACCCGGTCAGGAATGGAGAAGCCAAATAACAGCGCCAGCCCTAATGGGCATAGTGCTGCGAATTTCCAGTTCTTCTCGCGGTTATTTAGCGTATACCAGCCAAAAATCGTCCAGATGATAAAGATGCCCCAGGCACAAAAAACCTTATACGTTTCGATATGCGACCAGACCGGCGTCTTCAATGCTCCCAGCGTGGAAACATTAAACGTAGCGACGATGCCGACGACACCAAATAGCACGTTGATCCAGCCATTGATGCGCAGGGATGCTGAGTCTTTTTCCGCAGCCTGCAGGCCGAAGCGCGCCGTTAATATCGCCAGCGGCGCGAAGCAGGAAAGAATATAGGTCGGCAGTTTTCCTTTCGCGATGCTGAAAAACAGAATTGGCATAATAATCCAGCTTAACAGGTACAGAGCACTGCGTGGAACATCCCGCTCACGCCAGCCCGTACGCAGCGCGCCGGGAAGCAGACCGAGCCACGGTAATGTGCCTGCCACAAATATCGGGATGTAGTACCAGATAGGAGCCTTATGCTGGGCATCATCCTGCGCAAAGCGCTGAATATGTTCAACCCAGAAGAAGTAATGCCAGAAATCCGGCTCGCGTTGTGCAATCGCTATACCCCACGGTAGTACGATCGCGATGCAGCCGATCACCGCCAGCAGACCGTAGAGAATGAGGTCTTTCCAACGCTTTTGGGCAAAAACCCATGGTAATACGCTAAGCACAGGGACGGCGAGTGCCAGAAAACCTTTGGTCATTACACCCATACCGCAGGTCAGCCCAAGCAACAAAAAAGCGATGATTTTGCGTGTTCTGGTGGTGGCCTGCATGCCTTCCCAAAAACAGCACATGCCCGCCATCAGCCAAAGCGCTATGATGGGATCAAGTACCGCGTAGGTGCCGATGCTGTAAACCGAAAAAAACGTTAAAAAGATAGCGGAGGAGAGTACGGCGGTACGCTTATCATGCCACAGTCGCATGGCAAGCCAGGCTACCAGTAATGCGGTCAACAAAGTGGCAAAAATAGCACCCGCTCTGACACCAAAATTATTGGCGCCAAACAACCATTGTCCGATGCTGTTCAACCAGTATCCGGCAATTGGTTTTTCAAAATAACGCAGCCCTAAAAAGTGTGGAACGATCCAGTCACCAGAGTTGAGCATTTCCCGGCTGATTTCAGCATAGCGCGTTTCATCAGGCTGCCAGAGCATACGGCTGTTGATAGGTAAAATAAAATACAGTGCGATTAAAGCGATAAATGCCAGAGTGTAGCGGGCAGCAGGTTTCATGGTGTCACACTCACCGGTTGTTGGCAGCCGAGCCATCCCTCTCTGCCGGGTATTTTTCCACGTACGATCTGTCCTAACGGCAGCGTACTGATGTCGTCAGGTAACTGCTCGCCAAGCGGGCAGAATGTCATCCCCATGTCCGCGGCGCGAGTAAGCAGCTCGTCAAAGTTCTGATGAAAGGCGATGCCTTCAACTTCCGCATGAATGGTGTACACCGGTGTTCCTCTGCTCATCTGGATGTGGGAGAGAATATAGGAGTTGAAGTCCACCGCCTGGACCTCCTGACCAACCACTTCATCCCATGTTGGTAGGGTGACGGGAATTTGCGGCGTCCCCGTTTTCCCGGATTCCAGCACCGGACGAAATAACGACGTTCCTCGACAGTCACTGTTATAGCGCAGATGGAATGCTTCTTTGGCATGGACGACACGGTTGTCGGCACGCCATCCGGCAACGGCAGAGCAGGTGACTGGCTGACCGATGATGGCTTCAAGTGTGGTGATACCTTGCGAAATATCATCAATCAGCTGTTTGTCATTCCAGTTTCCGCTTCGCGCCTGCCAGGCGTGATGATCCCAGGCATGCAAACCGGTTTCATGAATCTGGGCGGTTTGTGCAATGATTGCCGCGTTGGCCTGGCCAATCTCTTTTCCCGGCCATGCGGTTCCCGCCAATAAAATATCCCATCCGTAGAGTGATGCTGCGTTTGAACGCAGCATCTTCCACAGAAATTGTGGCTTCACCAGACGCCAGAGATGGCGTCCCATGTTGTCAGGCCCAACGCTAAAGAAAAAACTTGCCCGAACGTTATGTCGGTTTAATGTCTCCAGCAGGCGGGGCACGCCTTCGCGCGTCCCCCTGAATGTATCGACATCAATGCGCAAGCCTACTTTGGTCATGATGTGTGTTCCGTGATATCCACACTGCGTAAGAAGAAGTCCAGCGTCTCTTCTACCGTTTCCTGCATCTCAATGGTCGGTTCCCAGTTCAGGCAGCGTTTTGCATTGCGAATGTTAGGCTTACGATGCTCAACGTCTTGATAACCTTTACCGTAGTAGGTGCTGCTTTCGACGTCACGGAAACCGGCAAACGGCGGGAAGTGGTTACGCAACGGATGTTTTTCAAAGCAGGAAAGCAGCATTTCTGCCAGTTCCTGAATACTTGCTTCGTTCTGTGGATTACCGATGTTGATAATCTCACCGTCACAGCGGCCGCCTTCGTTTTCAATGATGCGGTACAGAGCTTCGATACCATCGCGAATGTCGGTAAAGCAGCGTTTTTGCTTACCGCCTTCAATCAGCTTAATCGGTGAACCTTCCACGAGGTTGAGGATCAGCTGTGTAATGGCGCGTGAGCTGCCGATACGCGCGGCGTTAAGGCTGTCCAGACGCGGTCCCATCCAGTTAAACGGGCGGAACAGGGTGAAGCGCAATCCCTCTTTTTCGCCGTACGCCCAGATAACACGGTCCAGCAGCTGCTTGGATACGGAGTAGATCCAGCGTGGTTTATTGACCGGACCGACGATCAGATTCGAACTGTCTTCATCAAAGACTTTGTCGGTACACATGCCGTAGACTTCGGAGGTTGACGGGAAAATGATGCGCTTGCGGTATTTCACGCAGTAACGAATGATTTTCAGGTTCTCTTCAAAATCGAGCTCAAATACGCGCAGCGGGTTGCGGGTATATTCGATAGGCGTTGCGATCGCCACCAGCGGCAGCACAACGTCGCATTTTTTCACATGATATTCAATCCATTCGGAGTGAATGCTGATATCACCTTCGACGAAATGGAATCGCGGATGTTGCAGGAAACGCCCAATGGCGTCGCTGCCAATATCGAGTCCATACACTTCGTAATTATCTTCTTGCAGCAGGCGCTCGGTCAGATGGTTACCAATGAAGCCGTTAACGCCGAGGATCAGTACGCGAGTACGGCGTTTGCTGGTGGTCACTGACTGGCTGTTCAGGCGAGAACCTGGCACCAGACCCAGAACTTGCGCCAGTTGTGAACCCTGCATTGCAATACCATCGCCAGCTTGTCCGGTAATAATCTCCAGTGCGCCATCGACACAGGCGATCAGTAAAGGAGACACGGAGATGACGGTGCCCGGCTGGGCCGCAATGTCGTTTGTGCAAACGCGCGATGACCAGACGGTGAACTTTTGCGTGCCGACATAGCTAAATGCACCCGGCCATGGATCGCTGACGGCACGGACCTGGTTATGTAATTCCGCAGTAGGCTTGTTCCAGTCGAGGAAGCTATCTTCCGGTGTGCGGCGACCAAAACAGGTCGCCTCTGCTTCCTGTTGGGGGAGTTCTGCATAATCTCCCGTTTTAATCGCGGGCAGCGCCTCTTCCAGCAGGTGACGCGCAGCCTGGCACAGCTTATGGTGCAGCGTTAACGCCACATCATCCGGTGAAATAGCGACACGCTGCTGGGCAACTATGGCACCAGCATCCGCGCGTTTAACCATGCGGTGAAGCGTGACGCCGGTTTCGGTTTCACCATTGACCAATACCCAGTTCAGCGGTGCGCGGCCACGGTATTTCGGCAGCAGCGAGCCGTGCAGATTAAATGCACCCTTAGGGGCAAGACTGAGGATCTCATCACTCAGTAAATGGCGATAGTAGAACGAGAAGATAACATCGGGTGCCAGTTGGCTAATGCGCTCAATCCACAGGGGATGATTAACCTCGTCTGGGGCGTAAACCGGAATACCGGCGCTGGCCGCGAGGCGGGAAACAGATCCAAAAAACGCTTTTTCACCCGGGTTGTCGGTGTGCGTAAAAATGGCAGCGATTTCATAACCTGCATCCATCAAGGCCTGGACACCCTGACATCCCATATCGTGATAGGCAAATACGACGGCTTTCATGCGCGGTTTTCCTCGGTTGACTGCGTAGTTTGTGGGCGGATAACGTGTTGAACAAAATAGCGGGGGCGGGCGCGGACATCGTTATAGATGCGACCGATATATTCGCCGAGTAAACCCATGCCAATAAACTGTGCGCCGATAAAGGTAAACAGGACGGCAAACAGCATGAATACCCCTTCTGCTGCCCACTGTGGGCCGAGCGTCAGGCGCAGAACAACAAGCAGGACTGATAAGGTAAAGCCCGTGGCAGCGATCACGCTGCCCAGCAGGCTCAACATGCGAAGCGGTGTTGTGGTAAGGCAAGTCACCAGGTCATACATCAGGTTGATCAGACGCATGAAGCTGTATTTGGAGTCACCAAATTCACGCTCTGCATGATGTACCGGGATCTCCGTGGCGCGACGGGCAAAAATGTTGGCCAGAATAGGGATAAAGGTGCTGCGCTCCTGGCAATGCAGCATGGCATCGACGATGTGACGGCGATAGGCGCGTAGCATGCAGCCGTAGTCGCCCATTGCTTTACCGGTGGTTCGTTGGATCAGATGGTTGATCATTCGTGAGGCGGTCTTACGAAATACGCTATCCTGACGGTTCTGGCGTACCGTGCCTACCACATCGAAACCCTCATCTGCAGTGGCGACCAACCGTGGGATCTCCTCCGGCGGGTTTTGCAAATCAGCATCCAGCGTGATGATCAAGTCTCCGGTGACATGGCTGAAACCGGCCATAATCGCCGAGTGCTGTCCGTAATTACGATTCAGTAAAATAGAGACAATATGGCTGTTCGGTGCCTGAGAGGCGTCCATCATCAACTGAGCGGAACGGTCGCTGCTGCCGTCGTCGATTAGCAGAATTTCATAGTCTTTGCCCAATTTCTCGCAGGCGTCGCTGGTGCGTCTGATTAATTCTGGCAGGCTTTCCTGTTCATTAAAAACGGGAATAACAACCGAGACTTTTTTAATCGGTGTGGCTTCAAACATGCTCATTGTCCTGCTATCTCGCGAAGCGCCGTAATGACCCGCTGAGTGTCAGCGTCGGTCATGTCGGGGAATAACGGCAGCGAACAGATGCGTGCGCTATTCCATTCTGTATTTGGGAGCGAAAGGGTAGTGAAGCGTTCGCGATAATATTTTTGCGTATGGGCTGCACGAAAATGCAGGCCGGTGCCGATATCTTTGGCCTTCAGCGCTTCCATCAGGGCATCTCTGCTCAACCCGCAGCGCGTTTCATCAACACGAATGATGAATAAGTGCCAGGCATGAACGTGCGACCACTGCGGTAGGCTCAGCGGCTGGAATGGCGTATCGGCCAGCGCTTTTTGATAGTGCTGGGCAATTTGCGCCCGGCGTGAGTTCAGTTGCTCCAGCTTATTGAGCTGTACCAGCGCAATAGCGGCGTTAATATCCGTCAGGTTGTATTTGTATCCAGGTGCAAGCACTTCGGCTTGTGGTGCCCGGCCGTAGGTTTGTCGATCAAAAGCATCAACGCCCAGACCGTGAAACTTCAGGCTGCGAAGCCGCTGAGCGAGCTGGCTGTCGTCGGTAACGATCAGTCCACCTTCCGCACAGGTGATATTTTTAATAGCGTGAAACGAGAAGATTGCCGTGCCGCGAGCACCGACATGACGGCCCTTATACAATGTCCCTACGGCATGGGCTGCGTCTTCTATTACCGGGATTCCATAACGCTCGCCAATGGCATAAATTGCGTCGAGGTCGGCGGGGGCGCCAGCATAATGTACTGGAACAATGGCTTTGGTTCGTGGGGTAATAGCGGCTTCAATTTGCTCAGGTGTCACCATAAGCGTATCGTGGTCGACATCGATCATGACGGGCGTCGCCCCCAGCAAAACAATCATGTTGAGGGTAGAAACCCACGTCATCGACGGCGTAATGACCTCGTCGCCCGCACCAATGCCCAGCGCCATCAGCGTAATGTGCATTCCTGCAGTGGCGGAGCAAACGGCGACGGCATGCTTATTCCCCGTGAGCTGGCAAAAAGCCTCTTCCAACTGTTGATTTTTCGGGCCGGTGGTTATCCATCCAGAGTCCAGAACCGCCTTCACTGCGGCAAGTTCTTCAGCGCCCATGGCCGGGCGAGAGAAAGGCAAAAAGTCAGACATCATTATTCCTTCAAGCCATTTAACGCCACCGAAGTTTTATTTTTAGTGATAAACAGGGGCGTCGTTAATTATTTCATCAGGCTACAAAGGTTAATGACTGAAGGTTAATTTATCCTTAAGAGTTTAAGGTTTTGGAACGACAGCTAAATAGAGTTATTTTTTATTTATATTAATGAAATTAAAGTTTTTTTTTTGGTTTTTTTTGCGATATTGCTGTTTGCTATAAGTTGATGAGTGCAATGCCGCTATTCAGAATATTAATTTTATGCCGTTATTAAAATGATAACCTACAGTAACCCTTTCAAGGTTAACGTTTTACGCGTGGCGATATTTAAATCGTAGGCACTGAGATCTTCCGGTTTAACCCAGGCGAACGCCTGGAACTCTTCGTTAATCTTCACTTCACGATTCGCCGCGACACAATCGAAAATAAGATAAATCATGTAAATCTCTTCCTGGCTGCCATCAGCATAGGTTTTAGTGCGGATATCATCACTGAAGGTCCAGGGGGTAATTTCTGATAACACCAGCTGTTCGCCCAGCTCTTCCCTCACTTCACGGCGCAGAGCTTCTTCAATACGTTCGCCTGGTTCAACACCGCCGCCAGAAAGCGCCCACTGACCGGGAAACACACCGCGGTCGTCAGCCATTTTGCACAGCAAATAACAGCCATCGTTTTCAATTAATGGGCAAACAATCGTTCTTTGGCGCATAAGTTCAGTCCTTTAGGGGAGGTAGAGAAAATTCCATCATGCACGCATCTTACCTTTTGCTGACGCTAGAAAAAATGCTTCATCAATGAATAACGCCACTTTGGTTGGGAAAACAGGATGTTTGTTGAAAACGACCCTCTGCTACGCTCACATGTACAAATGACACAAGAATTTAACCTTATCCACATCTTCTGAGTAGTATTTAGTTACAATATGTCATTGCATCGCTTTTTTAGCTCATTGATTCCTCGCCATCTGACAGTACAATTCATCGGTTTTGGGGCTATGTTTTGATTCTTGCTGGAAAGGATAGAAAATGAAAAAAAGTTTAATGTTGGGTTTTGCCGGAATGCTGTTTGTTTCCGCGTCGGCGAGCGCGATTAGCATCAGCGGCCAGGCTGGCGAAGACTACACTAACCTGGGATTCGGTATGGGCACTGAGAGTACTGGTCTGGCCGTCAGCGGTAACTGGATGCATAACGATGACGACGGTGATGTTGCCGGGCTGGGTTTAGGTTTGAATATCCCACTGGGGCCGCTGATGGCGACCGTTGGTGGTAAAGGTGTTTATACCAATCCAAACGATGGCGATGAAGGCTATGCTGCCGCTGTCGGTGGTGGTTTACAATGGCCGATTGGCGATAGCTTCCGTCTGTTTGGTGAGTATTATTACTCTCCTGATTCACTTTCCAGCGGTATCGACAGCTATGAAGAAGCGAATGCCGGTGCGCGTCTGACCATTTTGCGTCCGCTGAGCATTGAAGCCGGTTATCGTTACCTGAACCTGGCAGGCAAAGACGGCAACCGTGATAACGCGATTGCTGATGGCCCGTACGTTGGGGTTAACGCCAGCTTCTAACATTTCTGGCGCGGCGTTCAGTCGCGCCTTCCCCCCTCCATGCGTTATAGTGTTTTCATCATAAAAGCAGGAGAACACGATGTTAAACGTGGAGATGCTATCCACAGGGGATGAAGTGTTGCACGGACAAATCGTCGACACCAATGCCGCCTGGCTGGCCGATTTTTTCTTTAATCAGGGTTTACCGCTAACACGCCGCAACACGGTAGGTGACAATCTTAACGATTTGGTCGCCGTTTTGCGTGAGCGTAGCGAGCACGCCGATGTACTGATCGTTAATGGCGGTCTGGGACCAACCAGCGATGATTTGAGCGCGCTGGCAGCGGCAACGGCAAAAGGCGAAGGGTTGGTGCTGCATGAAGCATGGCTGGCCGAGATGGAGCGATATTTCCGCGATCGTGGCCGCGTGATGGCGCCAAGCAACCGCAAACAGGCTGAACTTCCGGCCAGCGCTGAGTTTATCAATAATCCGGTGGGTACCGCGTGCGGGTTCGCCCTGAAGCTTAACCGCTGCCTGATGTTCTTTACACCGGGTGTACCGTCAGAATTCAAAGTCATGGTGGAGCATGAGATCCTGCCTCGTTTGCGTGAGCGTTTCTCTTTGGCTCAGCCCCCGTTATGCCTGCGATTAACCACCTTTGGCCGTTCTGAAAGCGACCTGGCGCAGAGCCTGGATCCGCTGCCGTTGCCTCCGGGAGTAACAATGGGTTATCGCTCCTCAATGCCAATTATTGAGCTGAAGCTGACCGGGCCGGACTCCCAACGGGAAGCGATGCTGGCGCTGTGGCCAGAAGTTAAGCGGGTTGCCGGGCAGAATATGATTTTTGAAGGTACGGAAGGCTTACCCGCGCAAATCGCCCGCACGTTGCAAGAACGGCAATTCAGCCTGACGCTGAGCGAACAATTCACCGGTGGTCTGGTGGCATTGCAGCTTTCTCGTGCGAATGCGCCACTGTTGGCGAGTGAAGTGGTTCCGCCTCAGGAAGAAACGCTGGCGCAAACGGCGCATTGGATAACCGAACGACGCAGCAAACATTATGCTGGATTGGCACTCGCGATATCGGCTTTCGAAAACGAACATATTAACTTTGCGCTGGCCACGCCTGATGGGACACACGCCTTGCGCGTACGGCTGAATGCAAATCGCTACAGCCTGGCGATTCGTCAGGAAGTGTGCGCGATGATGGCGCTAAATATGCTGCGCCGCTGGCTTAACAATCAGGATATCGCTAGCGAACACGGCTGGATCGAAGTGGTTGAGTCGTTGACGATTTAATTATTGATTGGGAAGGCTAAATGCCTTCCCAATCTGGCTCATGCGGTGGTATCGCCAGGCAATAGCCCGGTAATTATCTGAACTAAATCACGATCAATACCTTGTTCCAGCATTATGTGAGCGATACGTAAGGCTTCTTCTTGCGTACCTTTTTGCACCCCTTGTTCTAACCCTTTTTGCATTCCTTGTTCTAACCCTTGCTGTATCCCTTCTTGCAGTCCATTTTGGTGGCCTTCCTGCCTGAGTCTCTCTGCAATTGTCATCAGCTTCTCCTTGTGATGGGGGGATCGTTCGGCAACTTCGCGGATAAACTCGCTGACGCGAGAAACGTCGCCGTACCGTATCAGGTAATTAAATAGCGTTTGTAGCTGGCTGTCATTAGCAGTGCTTGTAACTAATAGCGAGACCAGTCGATCCACTAACCCCATTAAGTCACGATCGCGGATATGTTTTTGCATCAATTCAAGCAGCGCAACCCTGCGATGCTGCGCAATTTCATCGTCAGGTATTACGGTAATGTCGACCAGCGGAAAAGCCTCAGAATACAGTTGTCGCGCCAGTTGCGGATTATCAAATTCATCCAGCCAGTTGAGCGACCAGGGATAGGGACTTTGTTGACCGTGATAAAATAGCATGGGGATCACCAGCGGCAGCGTTTTATTCCCGGCATCAAGATGATGCTGCATCGCCGCGGTGGCATAACGCATCAGGCGAAATGCCATATGCGGTACCGCGGTACTCTGATGTTCAATAACACAATAAATATAGCCCTGACCTTCGCGGGTTTTTAGTGACCACACTACGTCGGAGTAGTATGCGCGGAGATCTTGTTCGATAAAACTGGTGGACTCCAGCTTCAGCGTTTGTAAATCACATATCTCACGTAATGCGATAGGAAGGTGTATCTCCAGAAAATCCCGAGCCATCTCAGGGTAAGACATTATCTTTTTAAAAACGGCATCATGCGGTGTAGATGTAGTGGATTTAGCCATGGTAGTCCGTCACCAGAAAGAGAAGATGGCGTGACGGTATCCACTTTTAATATGCGCTGCATGCGGGAAATGGGTTCTTTGTGTGGATGAATCAGAGATAAATATATCCGACTGCAACGTATTCAATTAAGCGGAACGGGCTACGCAAAAATGCCCGGTAGCAAACACCACCGGGCAACAGAGTTAACCCAACGCTTTGGCAAGCAGGGTGATAGGATGTTCGCAGCGTTTGCTTGTAGACATCTCAATCTGCCATTTACAGGTTTCGCAGTCGGTGACGACGATATCAGCGCCGCTTTCTTCAATTTGGCGGAATAACGGTGCGCCAATAGACTGTGAAGTCGGATAGTTTTCCTTTTTAAAGCCGTAAGTCCCGGCAATCCCGCAACACTGAGAATCCAGCACCGTCAGCTCCAGCCCTGGAATTTGTCGCAGTAGCTCCAGCGTATAGAGCGTCCAGCCCATTTTCTCCATGTGACATGGCGTGTGATAGACCACCTTCAGCGGCAGCGTCTTCAGCGGCAGCGTTTTACCTTCATCCAGCTTGCGCCATAGCCAGCGGGTTGCCAGTTCAATGTGTTCACGCAGGCCTGAGTTGTCGACATCCAGCACTTCCGGATATTCATCACGTAGCGCAAAGGTACAGGTTGATGAGGTGGCGATCACCGGAATGCCTTTGCCATCAATTGCCTCCCTGAGCGAGGCCACGTTGCTGACAGCCTGCTTACGCGCTTTATCGGTAAAACCGTTGGCAATCAGCGGTACGCCGCAGCATTTCTCTTTACTCAGCAGTTGCACGCCAGTACCCATCGCATTCAACACCTTGATCAGGTCTTTGCCGAGCTGGGGATGGTTGTAATTCACAAAACAGCCGTGGAAAAAGGCGACCTGATCCTGATACTGCGCCTGCTGTGCGGCAACGCTGCGATACCAGCGGCGGAAGGTGCCAAAGGAGTACTTCGGCAGCGTACGGCGATGATCGATTTTTAACGCGTAATCCAGCAACTGACGCACCGGTTTTAATGAGGTGGCGGTATTCACTATTGGGGCGAAGGGGGTGGATACGCTGCCCATTAAATCGGTATGACTTAAGACAAAGTTACGCAACGATGGGCGCGTCGTGTCGTATTTGGCGCGCGCGCGCTGGATAATATCGCCGATTTTCACGTCTGACGGACAGGCCACTTCGCAGCGTTTACAGTTGATGCAGTATTTCAGCGCGTCGTCATATAGCGCGCCATCTTTCAGGCGCAGACGTTCACCGTCCGGGCCGGCCTGCTTAGGACCCGGGTAGCTCGGATTGACGCGGCTTACCGGGCAGGCGGTGGTGCACACCGTACATTTGATACAACTTTCAAAACGTGTGTCGCTCATTGCTGTCCTCCTGCACGTTTCGCAATATGATGTGCGGCATGTAAGGCGCTAACTGCACACACGCCGCCTCCGCAACCCTGGGCGATAGGATCGAATCCGCCGAGAACGGAACCAATGGCATACATGTTCTCTATCGTTTTTCCCGCCAGTGATGGGCGTAATGCGGAATCGGTAGTCACGCCAAACTGTTGCCACGGTTGTGGATCGAAAACATCACGCTGATACCACTCGGCGCGAGTAGCTGTTTGCTGTACATCCAGTCCCAGGATTGGTTCATGGATTGCCTCACGCGTGGCGACCAGCCCGCTGCTGAAGAAGCTGCCGCTGGCGAGCACGGCGAAACGTGGCCGCAAGGGGATATCGGCATGATTTCGGGTCCAGATTTCGCTGACCACGCCATCCTGACAGGTGATTTTTTTCACTTCATCACCCGGCATCCACACACCGCCCTGGCGCACAAACTGGCGCTGCAATTTGTTGTGCAAACGCATGCCCAGCACCGAAGGTGGTAGGGTCGGTAACAGTGTCAGCGAGCAGGGGAGGCGCTCGTTAAGCCACTGCCAGAGCCGCTCATCGGCCAGACCAAAGCATGCCGGCATGATTATCATGTCACAGGTTTTTGCCATTGGCAGCAATGCGTCATAAAGCAGCGACCATTTATCTTCGTTATCCAGCAGGCGCGCAATATTAACGGCGCGAAACTCGGTTGGGTTATCACGCAGGACATCCAGCTCCGGTAGCTCGATTTCTGCCGTCTCGACGCTGAGATTGCGTTGGCGTAATGACGCTGCGGCGAGATGCGCCTGAAAATCCAGTAACCCGCTAATCCCTACAACGCAGATACGCTGTGCGGACAGCGGCCAGACCGGCACTTCCGGGGAACTTAACCAGGTTGAGCGCAGGGTGCCCAGCGGGGTAACACGTTGATGTGCCTGATGCACTTTGCCCTGCAAATGCGTTCCGCATTCTTCCAGTAAATTTTGCGCCTGTTGGGCCAGTTCCAGAACGTTCTGCGTTCCGATGGTGCTATACGGATGTGCGGGTGCCTGAGTGCGCAGCGCATTCAAACCCGCTTCTATATCCGTCACCGGCTGACCATCGGGTAAGCTGCTGAGCAAATCCAGTGAGCCGGAGGAAAAATGCAGGGCGCTTTGGCCGCGGGTAACAATCGTGCAGCGCAGTCCGCTTTTTTGCAGTTGCAGGCCACATAGCAGTCCGGCGAGGCCGCCGCCGATAATGACGGTATCAAATTTCATCCTGGTGCTCCTTTTCCAGACCACACAACCCTTGATAAACCCAGCGCGTGAATTCGCTTTCGCGCAGCGCATCTCCCCAGGCGATAGGCTGCACGCCTTTCCAGCGTTCGTTGAGGAAGTCGGAAAGCTGGGTAATGGACTGCGCTGCGGTAGTGACATTGAAACGTTGCAGCAAACCTGCGGCGCGACAGGCACACAATTCGCCCTGGCAGGTCCCCATTCCAACACGGGTACGGCGACGCAAATCGAGCAGGCTGTTGACGGTTAAATTCTCGACGGCGTATTGCACTTCGCCTGCGGTGACTGCTTCGCATTCGCAGACCAGGCTGCGGTGCTGACGGCCTTCGCTAAGCCACGCAGGGGTGCGATCGCCGTGACGGTAGACCGCCGAGCCGCGCAGTGGCGCGGGCAATGAGATCACGCGTTTAAGCGTATGCTCGGTAGATTCCTGTGAGCCAGGCAGCGCGGTGTCTGCCGTTGTGCAAGGCTGGGTATTGCCCAGCTTACGGCAAACGGCATCGGTGGCCCATTCCGCCATCAGGCGGTAGGTCATCAGTTTTCCGCCGGTAATGGTAATAAACCCTTCCAGTCCGTCACGTTCAGCGTGATCGAACAGTACAATCCCACGGCTGACGTTACGACCGCTTGGGTCGTCGTCGCTGGCCACCAGCGGGCGTACGCCAGAGTAGGCGCGTAAGATGCGCGTTTTCGCCATAATCGGCGCCAGCTTCTCGCCTTCACGCAGCAGAATATCGACCTCTTCTGCGGTGACGCGGTTGCTGTCGATATCGTCGTAATCAATGTGCTGTGAGGTGGTACCGATCAGTGAAATGGTATCGCCAGGCACCAGAATATCGGCGTCAGAGGGCTTACGGCAGCGGTTAATGACATGCTGGTTAATGCGATGATCCATAATCAGCAACGAACCTTTGGCCGGGAACATACGGATGCTCAGATCGGCATATTCCGCAATGCGTTGACCCCAGATCCCAGCGGCGTTGACGACAACCGGTGCATGCAGGGACTGCATTTCGCCTGTCAGATGATTGCGCACGTTAACGCCGCAAACCGTTGCGCCTTCGCGGATCAGTCCCGTCACTTCATGCGCCGTTAAGATAACCGCGCCATGCTCACGCGCATCCAGCATGTTAGCTGCTGTTAAGCGGAAAGGATCGACCGTGCCGTCTGGTACTTTTACTGCACCAATCAGCTGTGGATTCACAGAAGGTTCGATAATACGTGCCTGCTGAGGGTCAATCGCTTCTGCGCGAATCCCTGCCTCTTCACAGGCGCGAATAAAGGTGGCCTGGAAGGACAGCTCATCCTCCGGCAGAGTAATAAACAGACCGTCCGTTGGCTCAACGCAATGACGGGCGATACGTTTCAGAATTTGGTTTTCGCTGATGCACTCACGGGCAGATTCAGCGTCGGTGACGGCGTAGCGTGCACCGCTGTGCAGCAGACCGTGGTTGCGCCCGGTCGCACCTGTGGCGATATCGTGGCGTTCCACTAAGATGACGCGCAACCCGCGCAGCGCACAGTCACGTGCGATCCCAGCACCTGTTGCTCCTCCACCAATGATAATCACGTCACTTGTTTGCGAGTCGCGAGTTTTCATTGTTTTTCCTCACAGTTCGTTTTTTATCATTTAGCCACATAAAAAACATGGATTGTTTGATTTCGCGCATAATCGCTCATTATTCGAAAATGAAACGTGATTCCGTGCGCCTTTATGAACATTTGTCATAAATCTGTAACAATATGTGCTGCGTTTCACATTTTTGTTATGTATCTTTCCTTAACATCGCGGCCACACTGGGAGCGGTAGGGTAGTAATGACGAACTGCAGTGTTTACTTCGAATGAAAGACGGCCACGGAGGCTACACTATGTTGAGCATTTTTAAACCAGCGTCACACACGGCGCGTTTACTTGCAGCGGAGATCGACCCGACATATCGTCGATTGCGTTGGCAGATTTTCCTGGGGATTTTCTTTGGTTATGCCGCGTACTATCTGGTACGTAAGAACTTCGCCCTGGCGATGCCATATCTGGTTGAGCAGGGTTTCTCTCGCGGCGATCTGGGTTTTGCGTTGTCCGGTATCTCCATCGCTTACGGATTTTCGAAATTCATCATGGGGTCCGTTTCGGATCGCTCGAATCCGCGCGTTTTCCTGCCAGCAGGTTTGATTCTGGCTGCCGCAGTGATGTTGTTTATGGGCTTTGTGCCGTGGGCGACATCGAGCATTGCGATAATGTTTGTGCTGCTGTTCCTCTGCGGATGGTTCCAGGGGATGGGGTGGCCGCCGTGTGGTCGTACCATGGTGCACTGGTGGTCGCAGAAAGAACGTGGCGGTATTGTTTCCGTCTGGAACTGTGCGCACAACGTGGGCGGCGGTCTGCCTCCTCTGCTGTTCCTGCTCGGTATGGCCTGGTTCAATGACTGGAAAGCGGCGCTGTATATGCCTGCTTTCGGTGCGATTGTGGTTGCGCTGTTCGCCTTTGCGATGATGCGTGATACGCCGCAGTCCTGCGGCCTGCCGCCTATCGAAGAGTATAAGAACGACTATCCGGACGATTACAACGAGAAAGCGGAAGAAGAGCTGACTGCGAAGCAGATCTTCATGCAGTATGTACTGCCAAACAAACTGTTGTGGTACATCGCTATCGCCAACGTGTTTGTTTATCTGCTGCGCTACGGCATCCTGGACTGGTCACCGACCTACCTGAAAGAAGTGAAGCATTTCGCACTCGATAAATCATCCTGGGCCTACTTCCTGTATGAGTATGCGGGTATTCCGGGCACGCTGCTGTGCGGCTGGATGTCGGATAAAGTCTTCCGTGGTAACCGTGGTGCGACCGGCGTGTTCTTTATGACGCTGGTAACTATTGCGACCATCGTTTACTGGATGAACCCGGCAGGCAACCCGAACGTGGATATGGCTTGTATGATCATCATCGGCTTCTTGATCTACGGCCCGGTAATGTTGATTGGTCTGCACGCGCTGGAACTGGCACCGAAAAAAGCGGCGGGAACGGCAGCTGGCTTTACCGGTCTGTTCGGTTATCTCGGCGGTTCTGTGGCTGCGAGCGCCATTGTTGGCTACACCGTTGACTTCTTCGGTTGGGACGGCGGCTTTATGGTGATGATTGGCGGTAGCGTGCTGGCGGTTATCCTGCTGGTGGTCGTCATGATTGGCGAAAAACGCCATCACGAAGAGATGCAACTGAAACGTAACGGGGGCTAATAGATGAAAACTACATTGAAAAGTCTCAGCGTGGCGCTGATGCTCACAGGTATGGTGGTCAGCAGCGCGGCGGTTGCCGCAGATAAAATCGTGATTGCGCATCGTGGCGCCAGCGGTTATCTGCCGGAGCATACGCTGCCAGCAAAGGCGATGGCCTATGCCCAGGGGGCGGATTATCTGGAGCAGGATTTGGTTATGACCAAGGATGACCATCTGGTCGTCCTGCATGACCACTATCTTGACCGCGTCACCGATGTTGCCGAGCGTTTTCCGGATCGTGCGCGTAAAGATGGGCGTTACTACGCCATCGACTTTACGCTGGATGAAATTAAATCGCTGAAATTTACCGAAGGCTTCGATATCGAAAATGGCAAAAAGGTCCAGACCTACCCAGGGCGCTTCCCGATGGGTAAATCTGATTTCCGCGTGCACACGTTCGAAGAAGAGATTGAGTTTGTTCAGGGATTAAATCATTCCACCGGTAAAAACATCGGTATTTACCCGGAAATGAAAGCGCCGTGGTTCCATCACCAGGAAGGGAAGGACATTGCGGCTAAAACGCTGGAAGTACTGAAAAAGTACGGGTATACCGACAAGAACGACAAGGTCTATCTACAGTGTTTTGATGTTGCAGAGTTGAAGCGCATTAAAAATGAACTGGAACCGAAGATGGGGATGGATCTCAATCTGGTACAGTTGATTGCGTACACTGACTGGAATGAAACCCAGGAGAAAAAGCCGGACGGTAGTTGGGTTAATTACAACTACGACTGGATGTTTAAACCGGGTGCCATGAAGCAGGTTGCGCAGTATGCGGACGGCATTGGGCCGGACTATCACATGCTGATTGATGAGAAGTCGAAGAAGGGCAATATCTCGTTAACTGGCATGGTGCAGGACGCACATCAGAATAAGATGGTTGTGCATCCTTATACCGTTCGCGCCGATCAACTGCCGGATTACACCACTGACGTAAACCAGCTGTATGACATTCTTTATAACAAGGCGGGCGTGGACGGGCTGTTCACCGACTTCCCCGACAAAGCAGTGAAATTCTTGAATAAAGAGTGATGGCGTAAGGCCTGTGATGCACCTCCGGTCACAGGCCTTAATGGATGAAACGTTTTAACTGCTAGATAAGGCCGTCTGCTGTCAACGTTTCCATACATGCCTGCAGGAGAAATAAAGGGCTGCCGTCCACCGGCGGCTCTTTTGCCAGTAAGGATATCTGTCGATAGAACGTCGGTTCCAGCGCGACTGAGCGTACTTTCCCACCAACCGCCTTCAGCGTTAATTCCGGTAATAACGCTATACCCAGCCCCTGACGAATAAAGCTCATCGCGGTATCCGGATGGTTAAACTCGTATTTAATGACCGGTTCAATTCCCTTCTCTTTAAATAGCGCCATGATGCTTAATTCATAGCGACCTTTGCTGATAATGAGCGGTTCTCCAACCAGTTGTTCCACTGAAATCGTTCTATTGGCCGCCAGCGGATGGCTTTCAGGAACTACAACGGTAAATTTGTCGCGATACACCGGTACGCAGTACATGCCATTTACCGGGAAATGTACAAATCCCGCATCGATATCCCCACTGCGCAGGGAATCAACGATTGCCGTGCTGTTTTCCTCATAAGGGATAATTTTGATATGCGGGTGGTGCTGCTCGAAGTGGTGGATGATACCGGGTAAAATACAGGCACAGGCGCTGGGAAAGCAGCCGATTCGCAGGGCTCTGGCCGGGTTTTGTCGCTCTTGCTCGGCAATCTCTTTCACCGCGTTGGTTTCAGACACGATCGTCCGCAGGTGTGAAACGATCCGACTCCCGGCCGGACTAAGTTGAATGTCTTTGCGGCGTTCGCGGATAATAATATCAACCCCTAGCTCTTCCTCTAGCGCTGAAATTGCCTGGCTAACGGCGGATTGGGTCATGTACAGCCGCTTGCTGGCTTCGGTAAAACCACCGTACTCAAGTACGGCAAGCAGGGCGTGGATCTGGGTTAATGTCATTAGCTCCCTCTAATCAACAATATTAAAACGATTAATTTCTCTAATATAATGGACCTGTTTATACTTGCGGTCTACCGTAAAATCACACTTCGACGCACCTGTCCGTAGTTCAGTTGAGCTGAGCGTTGCCTGCGTGCGCCGTCTGGACAGGTTGTCGAATATGAAAGAAAAACTGTGGACGAAAGATTTTTGGGCAATAACGATAATCAGCTTTATTATATTTTTTGTTTTTTATGTCCTGCTCACGCTGTTACCGATCTATATTTCGGATCGCCTGCATGCCACTCCAGATAAGGCCGGATTATTAGTCACCTTCTTTTTGGGGGCCGCAATTGTTGTGCGCCCGTTCGCGGGACAATGGGTAGGAAAATATTCGAATAAAACAATTCTGGTGCTCTCTTCTCTGGCCTTTTTGGTGGTCACTGCGCTGTATCCTGTTTGCCACTCAATTGAATCACTGCTGTTGATTCGGGTGCTTCATGGTGTAACGTTTGGCGTTATTACCACGGTAAAAGGAACGATTTCCGCGCGGTTGATACCGGCCTCCCGACGTGGGGAGGGCATCAGTTTTTTCTCGTTAGCCATGGGACTGGCAATGGTTGTGGGGCCGTGGGTAGGGCTGAACATGGCACGCTGGGAAGCTTTTACCACTGCATTCTGGCTGTGTAGCGCGGTTGCCGTACTGGGTATTATCCTGTCATTGATTGTCGCCGTACCGCCGGTTATCCGTCATGCTGACGGCTCAAAACCGAAGCTGGGATTTGCTGCTATGTTTGATCGCGCCGCACTGCCTTTCGCGATGGTGACGTTTTTCATGACCTTTTCGTACGCGGGCGTTTCCGCTTTTCTCGCACTGTATGCGCGCGAGCTCGATCTAATGGCCGCCGCCAGTAATTTCCTGCTGTGCTACGCCATTTGCCTGATGATCTGTCGAACCTTTACCGGAAATATTTGTGATAAAAAAGGGCCGAAATACGTGGTCTATCCGTGTTTGCTGGCCTTCACTGTCGGGCTGGTGGCGCTTGGCTATACTAACGGCAGCATTATGATGATTATTTCCGGTGGATTGATTGGCATCGGTTATGGTTCGGTCACGCCCGTATTTCAGACACAAATTATTAGTTCGGTGGAACCCCATAAAATTGGTATCGCCAATTCGCTGTTTTTCAATGCGATGGATGCGGGAATGGCAATCGGCGCGTTTATCATGGGGATGATGGTCGAGGGCGTGGGATATCGGGCGATTTATCTGGTGGGGGCGCTGCTGGTGGTACTGGCCGGGGCGCTGTATATCATGCAGATGAAAAAACGCGGAGACGTGGTACTGGTCTCCGCGCATGAAGTTCACTAAACACTACAGCTCTATTTCAATATCGCCTTTTGCCCGGCAACAGCACGGCAATATTTCACCGGGCTGAATGAAGGCCAGCGGTTCTGCAATCCAGTCAACCTGTCCCGCCACCAGGCGGGTACGGCAGGAGCCGCAGTAGCCTTCACGACACTGATATTCGACTTCAACATCGTGCGACTCGAGCGCGGCAAGCAGGGAAGGGTGTTCATCCTGGCACAGCAACTGCGTGCCAGAGATGCGCAGAGTCACGCGGCCCATCAGAGCTGGAAGTTACTCAGATCGTCAGTATCGACTTCGGCATCGATCTGGCCGACCAGATAAGAGCTGACTTCCACTTCCTGCGGCGCAACCTGGACGTTGTCAGACACCAGCCAGGTATTGATCCAAGGGATCGGGTTAGAACGTGTCTGGAATGGCAGATCGAGTCCAACAGCCTGCATACGGATGTTGGTGATGTACTCAACGTACTGGCACAGAATGTCTTTGTTCAGGCCAATCATTGAGCCATCACGGAACAGATAGTCCGCCCACTCTTTTTCCTGCAGCGCGGCCTGTACGAACAGGTCGTAGCACTCTTGTTTGCACTCTTCGGCAATTTCCGCCATCTCCGGATCGTCCACGCCGCTGCGCAGCAGGTTCAGCATATGCTGAGTGCCGGTCAGGTGCAGGGCTTCGTCGCGGGCGATCAGACGAATAATTTTCGCGTTGCCTTCCATCAGTTCACGTTCGGCGAAGGCGAAAGAGCAGGCGAAGCTGACATAAAAGCGGATCGCTTCCAGCGCGTTCACGCTCATCAGGCACAGATACAGCTTCTTCTTCAGCTCACGCAGGTTTACGACAACCGTTTTACCATTAACGGTATGCGTACCTTCGCCCAGCAAATGCCAGTAGCTGGTCATCTCGATCAATTCGTCGTAGTAGCTGGAGATGCCTTCTGCGCGTTTCTGGATTTGCTCGTTGGTGACGATATCGTCAAACACCACCGCCGGATCGTTAACAATATTACGGATGATGTGGGTGTAAGAGCGGGAGTGGATCGTTTCAGAAAACGCCCACGTTTCCACCCAGGTTTCCAGTTCAGGGATCGAGATTAACGGCAGCAGCGCGACGTTAGGACTACGTCCCTGAATGGAGTCCAGCAGCGTCTGATACTTCAGGTTGCTGATGAAGATATGTTTTTCATGTTCCGGCAATGCCTGGAAGTCGATACGATCGCGAGAAACATCGACTTCTTCCGGACGCCAGAAGAAAGAGAGCTGCTTTTCGATCAGTTTTTCAAAGATGTCATATTTTTGCTGATCGTAGCGGGCGACGTTCACCGGCTGGCCGAAGAACATCGGTTCCAGAAGCTGATCATTTTTCGTCTGTGAAAAAGTGGTGTATGCCATTGATGTGAATCCTGTCTGGAATGTACTGCCGGATGCGCTTTGCTTATCCGGCCTACAATACCGCGAATTAATTTGTAGGCCGGGTAAGCGTTACGCCACCCGGCAAAAGATTAAATCTTACATGCGCCGCTTTCGCAGCCATCGTCCTGAATGGACGGTACCAGATCGTCCTGAGAGTCTTCCGCACCGTCACGGGTGTTCTGATAATACAGCGTTTTGACACCAAATTTGTAGGCGGTGAGCAGGTCTTTCAGCAACTGCTGCATCGGTACTTTTCCGGACGGGAAGCGCGACGGATCGTAGTTGGTGTTGGCGGATATCGACTGATCGATAAATTTCTGCATGATGCCTACCAGCTGCAGATAGCCGTCGTTGTTTGGCATTTCCCACAGAAGTTCGTATGCGTCGTGCAGGTGTTCGTAGTCCGGCACGACCTGACGCAGAATTCCATCTTTCGATGCTTTGATGCTCACGTAACCGCGTGGCGGTTCAATGCCGTTGGTGGCGTTGGAGATCTGCGAAGAGGTCTCGGACGGCATCAGGGCTGACAGCGTGGAGTTACGCAGACCGTGAGTTTTAATTGATTCGCGCAGGTTTTCCCAGTCGTAATGCAGGGACTCGCTGACGATAGCATCCAGGTCTTTTTTATAGGTATCAATCGGCAGAATGCCTTTCGCATAGGTAGTTTCGTTAAACCACGGGCATGCGCCTTGCTCTTTTGCCAGCTCGTTAGAAGCCTTCAGCAGGTAATATTGAATCGCTTCAAAGGTTTTGTGAGTCAGGTTATTGGCGCTGCCGTCAGAGTAGCGTTTACCGTTTTTCGCCAGCCAGTAAGCGTAGTTGATCACGCCAATGCCCAGCGTACGACGACCCATCGCACCGCGTTTGGCGGCCGGAATCGGATAATCCTGGTAATCGAGCAGCGCATCCAACGCACGTACCGCCAGTACGGCCAGCTCTTCCAGTTCGTCCAGACTTTCGATAGCGCCCAGGTTAAATGCGGACAGCGTACACAGCGCAATTTCGCCGTTTTCATCGTTAACGTCGGTCAGCGGTTTGGTCGGCAGGGCAATTTCCAGGCACAGGTTGGACTGGCGTACCGGCGCGACAACCGGATCAAACGGGCTATGGGTATTGCAGTGGTCAACGTTCTGAATGTAGATACGACCGGTCGAGGCACGTTCCTGCATCATCAGTGAGAACAGCTCAACCGCTTTCACGCGCTGTTTGCGGATGCTGTCGTCGTTTTCATATTGGGTGTACAGACGCTCGAACTCATCCTGATCGGCGAAGAACGCGTCATACAGACCCGGGACGTCGGACGGGCTAAACAGGGTGATGTCGCCGCTTTTCAGCAGACGGGTGTACATCAGCTTGTTGATCTGTACGCCATAGTCCATGTGACGAACGCGGTTGCCTTCGACGCCACGGTTGTTTTTCAGGACCAGCAGGCTTTCAACTTCCAGGTGCCACATTGGGTAGAACAGCGTGGCTGCACCACCGCGTACGCCACCCTGAGAGCAGGATTTCACCGCAGTCTGGAAATGCTTGTAGAACGGAATACAGCCGGTGTGGAACGCTTCACCGCCGCGAATCGGGCTACCCAGCGCACGGATGCGACCAGCGTTAATGCCGATACCGGCACGCTGAGAAACGTATTTCACAATTGCGCTGGAGGTTGCGTTGATGGAGTCCAGGCTGTCGCCGCACTCGATTAGTACGCAGGAGCTGAACTGACGCGTTGGGGTACGCACGCCGGACATAATTGGCGTCGGCAGCGAGATTTTGAACGTAGAAACGGCGTCGTAGAAACGTTTTACATATTGCAGACGTGTTTCACGCGGATAGTTAGAGAACAGGCAAGCCGCTACCAGAATGTAGAGGAACTGTGCGCTTTCATAGATCTCACCGGTAACACGGTTTTGCACCAGATATTTACCTTCCAACTGCTTCACCGCAGCGTAGGAGAAGGTCATATCACGGTCGTGTACGATGAACGAGTCCATCTGCTTGAACTCTTCTTCCGTGTAGTCTTCCAGCAGATGATTGTCGTATTTGCCCATTTCAACCATTTTCACGACATGGTCGAACAGCTTTGGCGGTTCAAACTCACCGTACGCTTTTTTACGCAGATGGAAAATCGCCAGACGGGCAGCCAGATATTGATAATCCGGCGCTTCGCGGGAGATCAGGTCGGCGGCTGCTTTGATGATTGTTTCATGGATGTCGGAGGTCTTGATTCCGTCATAAAACTGAATGTGGGAGCGCAGCTCGACCTGAGAAATCGATACGTTATTCAGTCCTTCTGCCGCCCAATCCAGAACTCGGTGGATTTTGTCGAGATTGATGCGCTCTGTACTACCATCACGCTTTGTCACCAGCAGACTCTGATTCATGTGGTTTTTTACCTGTCCGTGAAAGAAAAAATATCCCCCATATTATCCACAGAGTCATGTTGTGACTAAGTCTGTGGATAAATACTATATGTAGGGGTTGTTTGATAAAATAGACGCTATATGGTGAGTATTCTAGTAGGGATTCTTTTCAGCACAAGAGTTGATTTTGAGGTTAAATTGAGGTTGCAAAAGGGTGATAATCGCTAAGTGCGCGTCTTATAAGGCCTGGCGGGGATGTCAATAATTGAGAAAAAAAATAGAAAATTTGATCGAGTGCTGATTTCTTCATCTAAGGCAAGGAAAGTTCTTATGATCTGGCACAGGATTTGTAGGCCTGATAAGCGAAACGTCATCAGGCATGGTTCCAGTAAGCATGCCGGATAGCGGCGTTGCACGCTTTATCCGGCCTACAGGAGCGGTTAATCAACCTTGGCGGTAGTATGTACCATATAGTTCACATCAACGCCCGGGCCAAGTTTGAAGGTGTTGGTGATGGGGTTGTAATGCAGGCCGGTCATATGACGCTCTTTCAGCACGGTCTGGTCTACCCACTCTAATAATTCAGCAGGCTTAATAAACTTTTTCACATCGTGCGTGCCTTTCGGCACCATGCGCAGAATATATTCCGCTCCGACCACCGCCATCAGCCAGGATTTGCCGTTGCGGTTAAGCGTGGAGAAAAATACTTCGCCACCCGGTTTGACCAGCCTGGCGCAAGCTCTGACCACTGACTGTGGGTCTGGCACGTGCTCCAGCATTTCCATGCAGGTGACAACGTCATACTGATGTGCATGCTTTTCCGCATGCTCTTCGACGGTTTCTTGTACGTACTCTACCTGGATACCGCTTTCCAGTGCATGCAGTTTTGCTACCTGCAGCGGTTCAAAACCCATGTCCAGTCCGGTGACGGTGGCACCTTCGCGCGCCATACTCTCCGCCAGAATACCGCCGCCGCATCCGACGTCGAGTACCTTTTTACCAAACAGGCCGCCTGAGCGCTCAGTAATATAGCCCAGACGCAGTGGGTTAATGCGGTGCAGCGGCTTAAATTCACCCTCAAGATCCCACCAGCGTGACGCGACTGCTTCAAACTTGGCAATTTCTTCATGGTCAACGTTGTGAGCTACCGGAGGTTTTTCGGCATTCATTGGGGCTTCTACTCCTAAATTTGCGATGCAAATGAGTATATCAGCCTGACGGGATGAATAAAGCCTCTGTCAGGGGGAATCCATTTACCTGAATCTGCACGGATGTGTTATAATTTGCGACCTTTGAATCCGGGATACAGTAGAGGGATAGCGGTTAGATGAGCGACCTTGCGAGAGAAATTACACCGGTCAACATTGAGGAAGAGCTGAAGAGCTCCTATCTGGATTATGCGATGTCGGTCATTGTTGGCCGTGCGCTGCCGGACGTCCGAGATGGCCTGAAACCGGTTCACCGTCGCGTACTTTACGCCATGAACGTATTGGGCAACGACTGGAATAAAGCCTATAAAAAATCTGCCCGTGTCGTTGGTGACGTAATCGGTAAATACCACCCTCATGGTGATACCGCCGTTTACGACACCATTGTTCGTATGGCGCAGCCATTCTCCTTGCGCTACATGCTGGTAGATGGTCAGGGTAACTTTGGTTCTGTCGATGGGGACTCCGCAGCGGCGATGCGTTATACGGAAATCCGTATGTCGAAAATCGCCCATGAGCTGATGGCTGACCTGGAAAAAGAAACGGTTGATTTCGTCGACAACTATGACGGCACCGAACAAATTCCTGACGTCATGCCGACCAAAATTCCTAACCTGCTGGTGAACGGTTCGTCCGGTATCGCGGTAGGTATGGCGACCAACATTCCGCCGCACAACCTGACCGAAGTGATCAACGGCTGTCTGGCATATATTGACGATGAAGACATCAGCATTGAAGGGCTGATGGAACATATTCCGGGTCCGGACTTCCCGACTGCCGCGATCATCAACGGTCGTCGTGGTATCGAAGAAGCCTACCGTACCGGTCGTGGCAAAGTGTACATTCGCGCACGCGCGGAAGTCGAAGCGGATGCCAAAACGGGTCGCGAAACCATCATCGTTCACGAAATTCCGTATCAGGTAAACAAAGCGCGCCTGATTGAGAAAATCGCCGAGCTGGTAAAAGACAAACGCGTTGAAGGCATCAGCGCGCTGCGTGACGAGTCTGACAAAGACGGTATGCGCATCGTGATTGAAGTGAAACGTGATGCGGTCGGGGAAGTGGTTCTGAACAACCTCTATTCCCAGACCCAACTGCAGGTTTCCTTCGGTATCAACATGGTTGCATTGCACCATGGCCAGCCGAAGATCATGAACCTGAAAGATATTATTGCCGCGTTCGTACGTCACCGCCGTGAAGTCGTTACCCGTCGTACTATCTTTGAACTGCGTAAAGCCCGCGACCGTGCGCACATCCTTGAAGCGCTGGCGATTGCGTTGGCGAACATCGATCCGATCATCGAACTGATCCGCCGTGCGCCGACCCCGGCTGAAGCGAAAGCTGCGCTGGTTGCGCGTTCGTGGGAACTGGGCAACGTTTCCGCTATGCTGGAACGTGCCGGTGATGACGCCGCGCGTCCTGAATGGCTGGAGCCGGAATTTGGCGTGCGTGACGGTCAGTACTATCTGACTGAACAGCAGGCCCAGGCTATTCTGGATCTGCGTTTGCAGAAACTGACCGGCCTTGAGCACGAAAAACTGCTCGACGAATACAAAGAGCTGCTGGAACAGATCGCTGAACTGCTGCACATTCTGGGCAGCGCCGATCGTCTGATGGAAGTTATCCGTGAAGAGATGGAGCTGATTCGTGAACAGTTCGGTGACGCTCGTCGTACTGAAATCACCGCGAACAGCGCTGACATCAACATCGAAGATCTGATTAGCCAGGAAGATGTTGTCGTAACCTTGTCTCATCAGGGTTACGTGAAATATCAGCCGTTAACTGATTACGAAGCGCAGCGTCGTGGCGGTAAAGGTAAATCAGCAGCACGCATTAAAGAAGAAGACTTTATTGACCGCCTGCTGGTGGCCAACACCCATGACACGATCCTCTGCTTCTCCAGCCGTGGTCGTTTGTACTGGATGAAGGTCTATCAGTTGCCGGAAGCAAGCCGTGGCGCACGTGGACGTCCAATCGTCAACCTGCTGCCGCTGGAAGCTAACGAACGTATTACCGCAATTCTGCCAGTACGTGAGTACGAAGAGGGCGTGAACGTCTTCATGGCAACCGCCAGCGGTACCGTGAAGAAAACGGCGCTGACTGAGTTCAGCCGTCCGCGTTCTGCCGGTATTATTGCGGTTAACCTGAACGAAGGCGACGAACTGATTGGTGTAGATCTGACATCCGGCAGTGACGAAGTCATGTTGTTCTCTGCGGCAGGTAAAGTGGTACGCTTTAAAGAAGATGCTGTCCGTGCAATGGGTCGTACCGCGACCGGTGTACGCGGTATCAAGCTGGCGGAAAAAGATAGCGTGGTATCGCTGATCGTTCCGCGCGGTGAAGGTGCGATCCTGACCGTTACTCAGAACGGTTACGGTAAACGTACGGCGGCGGAAGAGTATCCGACCAAGTCTCGTGCGACCCAGGGCGTTATCTCCATCAAGGTTACCGAGCGCAACGGTTCCGTTGTTGGCGCAGTGCAGGTTGAAGATACCGACCAGATCATGATGATCACCGACGCTGGTACGCTGGTACGTACTCGCGTGTCGGAAATCAGCGTGGTAGGGCGTAATACCCAGGGCGTTATCCTTATCCGTACTGCGGAAGACGAAAACGTCGTGGGTCTGCAACGCGTTGCTGAACCGGTTGATGATGAAGAGCTCGATTCCATCGACGGAAGTGCAGCTGAAGGTGACGAGGATATCGCACCTGAAGCGGAAAGCGATGACGATGCAGCAGCGGATGACGCTGACGAGTAATTAAGACGCTATAAAAAGGGCCGGAGAAATCCGGCCCTTTTTTTAATGGCATTGCGACAAAAGACATTTACCGCTACCTTAACCACACTCTATTAATGCCCTGAGGCGGAGCTTCGCCCCTTTGAAATACCTTGCTTCCGTTCATTCAACCCTAAAAGTTTCACGCTACCTGTTCAGAGCGTTGGCGCTCGTTATCTGGTGTCTGATTGCGTTCGCCTCCGTGTTCTACATTGTGAATGCGCTGCATCAGCGAGAGTCTGAGATCCATCAGGAGCTTAATCTCAGCTCCGATCAGGCCCAGCGCTACATTCAGCGCACATCTGATGTCATTAAAGAGCTGAAATATATTGCCGAAAATCGCTTAACGGCGGAAAACGGCGTGATGTCGCTGCGGGCGCGAGATGATAAAACCGTCGTGCCAAATTTTGAGCCGCTGTTTGCCGACTCCGACTGTTCTGTCATGGGCAACGCCTGGCGAGGTTCTCTGGAATCACTGGCATGGTTTATGCGCTACTGGCGCGACAACTTTTCCGCCGCCTATGATTTAAATCGAGTGTTCCTGATTGGCAGCGACAACCTCTGTATGGCTAATTTCGGCTTGCGTGATATGCCCGTCGAACGTGATGAGGCCCTGAAGGCGCTGCATGAGCGCATTATTAAGTATCGCAATGCTACGCAAGACGAAAACGGTAACAACTTGTTCTGGATCAGCCAGGGGCCACGTCCGGGAGTAGGGTATTTCTATGCGCTGACGCCGGTTTACCTCGCCAATCGCCTCCAGGCGCTGTTGGGCGTAGAGCAGCCTATTCGCATGGAGAATTTCTTCACGCCGGGCAGCTTACCGATGGGTGTGACCATCCTCGACGAAAATGGGCATGCGCTAATTTCTCTCACTGGCCCTGAAGGGAATATTAAGGCTGAGCCCCACTGGATGCAGGAACGCTCCTGGTTTGGCTACACGCCGGGTTTCCGCGAGCTGGTGTTGAAGAAGAATCTGCCTCCGTCCTCCCTGAGCATCGTGTACTCCGTACCGGTCGATCTGGTGCTGGAGCGGATCCGTATGATGATCCTGAACGCTATCTTGTTGAACGTGCTGGTTGGCGCGGCATTGTTTATGCTCACGCGCATGTATGAACGGCGCATTTTTATTCCAGCGGAAAGCGATGCTCAGCGGCTGGAAGAACATGAGCAGTTTAACCGTAAAATCGTAGCTTCTGCGCCGGTGGGTATTTGTATTCTGCGCACGATGGATGGGATTAACATCCTGAGTAACGAACTGGCGCACACCTATCTGAACATGCTGACGCATGAAGACCGTCAGCGGTTAACGCAAATTATTTGCGGCCAACAGGTCAATTTTGTTGATGTACTGACCAGCAACAATACCAATCTGCAAATCAGCTTTGTGCACTCGCGCTATCGCAATGAAAACGTGGCAATTTGTGTCCTGGTTGATGTCAGTGCGCGCGTTAAAATGGAAGAGTCGTTGCAGGAGATGGCACAGGCGGCGGAACAGGCCAGCCAGTCCAAATCGATGTTCCTTGCGACGGTGAGCCATGAGCTACGTACACCGTTATATGGCATTATCGGTAACCTTGATTTGTTGCAAACCAAAGAGTTACCGAGTGGGGTGGATCGTCTGGTAACGGCGATGAATAACTCTTCCAGCCTGCTGCTGAAAATTATCAGCGATATTCTCGACTTCTCAAAAATTGAATCTGAACAGCTGAAGATTGAGCCGCGAGAGTTTTCACCGCGTGAAGTCATGAACCATATTACGGCTAACTATTTGCCGCTGGTGGTCCGCAAGCAGTTGGGGTTGTACTGCTTTATCGACCCGGATGTGCCCGTGGCGCTGAATGGCGATCCGATGCGTTTACAACAGGTGATTTCTAATCTGCTGAGTAACGCAATCAAGTTTACCGATACCGGTTGTATTGTGCTGCACGTGCAGTGCAGCGGCGACTACCTGAGCATTCGAGTGCGTGATACCGGTGTAGGGATCCCTGCCAAAGAGGTGGTTCGGTTGTTCGATCCTTTCTTCCAGGTGGGGACTGGCGTACAGCGTAATTTCCAGGGAACGGGACTCGGTTTGGCGATTTGTGAAAAATTGATCAGCATGATGGATGGAGATATTTCCGTCGATTCCGAGCCGGGAATGGGGAGTCAGTTTACGCTGCGTATTCCGCTTTATGGCGCACAGTATCCGCTGAAAAAAGGGGTAGAAGGATTGGCAGGCACGCGTTGCTGGCTGGCAGTACGTAATGCGTCACTGTACCAATTTCTCGAATCCAGCCTGACGCGTAACGGGATGACGGTACTGCGATATGAGGGAGAACAGCCCGATGTGGATGACCTGTTGGTGGCCGACGATGTGCTGGAACAGGCCTGGCAGGGACGGGCAGCGGTAATTTTCTGCCGCCGCCATATTGGCATTCCGCTGGAACGAGAGCCTGGAGAATGGGTACACAGCGTTGCGTCACCGCACGAACTGCCTGCGCTGTTGGCGCATATCTATAGCGTAGAGCTGGGGAGTGAAGATCTCTCCACGGCGCTGCCAGCCCCGGATAAAGCCGGTGCGACGAACGATGACATGATGATCCTGGTTGTTGACGATCACCCTATCAACCGGCGCTTACTGGCCGATCAGCTGGGATCGTTGGGATATCAGTGTAAAACGGCGAATGACGGTGTGGATGCGCTCAATGTACTCAGCAAAAACCATATCGATATCGTGCTGAGTGACGTCAACATGCCAAACATGGATGGTTATCGCCTGACGCAGCGTATCCGCCAGCTAGGGTTAACGCTGCCTGTTGTGGGGGTAACGGCAAACGCGCTTGCCGAAGAGAAGCAGCGTTGTCTGGAATCAGGTATGGATAGCTGTCTGTCCAAGCCGGTGACCTTAGACGTATTGAAGCAAACGCTGGCGGTCTATGCGGAAAGAGTGAGAAAAACGCGGGGATAGGGAATAAAAGAGCCGGATTGCGGCGTTAGTCTTATCCGGCCTACGAAACGTGCACGATGCTGTTTGTTCGTAGGCCTGATAAACGCAGCGCCATCAGGCATTTTGACGTGATAAAGAATTACTCTTTGTCTGACGGACTCAGCGTCACGGAGGAGAGGTAATTCAGCAGTGCGATATCGTTTTCCACACCGAGCTTCATCATTGCCGATTTTTTCTGGCTACTGATGGTTTTAATGCTGCGGTTGAGCTTTTTGGCGATCTCAGTAACCAGGAAACCTTCGGCAAACAAGCGCAGAACTTCACTCTCTTTCGGTGACAGACGTTTGTCGCCATAGCCGCTGGCGCTGATTTTCTCCAGCAGACGAGACACGCTTTCTGGGGTAAATTTCTTACCTTTCTGCAGCGCGGCCAGCGCTTTTGGCAGGTCGGTAGGCGCACCTTGCTTCAGTACGATCCCTTCAATATCGAGATCCAGTACCGCGCTCAGGATAGCCGGATTGTTGTTCATGGTCAGAACGATAATCGACAGGCTCGGGAAATGGCGCTTGATGTATTTAATTAACGTGATCCCATCACCGTATTTATCTCCCGGCATGGAGAGGTCGGTAATCAACACATGAGCATCTAACTTAGGCAAATTGTTGATCAGTGCTGTGGAGTCTTCAAATTCGCCGACAACATTTACCCACTCGATCTGTTCAAGTGATTTACGAATACCGAACAGTACAATCGGGTGGTCATCGGCAATAATTACGTTCATAGTGTTCATGTATTGGGCTACCTTGCTACAGCAAGCTCTTGACGTATGCGTCAATGTCGCTGATGTATTTTTCTATACCTGGAGCATCTTTCTCTTGAATAAGATGTTCCAGCGCTTCACATAACTGCTTGCCGGGTACCAGATTAAGCATGGCAAACACGCCTTTCAGGCGATGGGCCGTTTGGGCTAATGCAGCGAAATCGCTGATAGCCGCCTCAGTATACAACCTCTTAACATCATCCGGTACTGTGTCTACAAAGAGAGCGTAGTAACCACTGGCATGAAGTTCGGCGTTTTCATCTCCGCCGAGGGGGAGTTCCTGGAACTCTTCTTGTGCCAGCTGCTCTTCAATCAGCTCAAGGACAGCTTCCTGCATAGCATTGCTCATATTAAAGTTGACGCGCAGCTGACCGGGGCCAATTTTCCGTACGCCAGACTCATCATCGCTTAAAAGCAAGCCCGAGGCAGTAAGATTAGACGGATTATCCGTTAAAAAGAGATCATATTCTTGACTATTCAACCGTTCATCAGGCGTGATGCAGGTTGCCCCCCAGTTTTCCAGCTGACGTAATACAATGCTCCGTACGTCATTTGAGGTGACATCAACCATTACGCAGACGTCATCCAACAGGCGCTCTTCACTGTCAGCATGTTGATCGTGCAGCGGCATTTTAACATGGACGATGTAACGTGTTCCAAGTTCTTCCCGCGCTTTGATATTCAGGTGTCCGCCAAGCTTACGGGCTAACTGATCGCACAACCAGAACGTCAGCGGGTTGGCTTTGCCGTATCGATCGCCCTGCGTGTCATTAATGAATGGGAAATGGAGATTATCAACTTCATTCAATGTGACGCCTTCCCCGGTATCCAGAATGCGAAAGGTCAGGCGTTCGGCCTCCGACTCATCCTGGTCGACTTCCAGCGTGATTTTACCTATCTGCGTGGTGGTTACCGCATATTGGATCAACAGCAGCAAAATACGGCGCAAGGCATCGCGATCGCCACGGCGTTCGTCATGCGCGCTTAGATGATTTTTAATCAGTAGCTGCAGCCCTTTACGCTTAATAGCCGGCAGAACCTCCGGAACCACGTCGTCAATTAATGCCTGCACGGAAAACAGTGTGGATTCACCTTTCCAGGCATCGTTCTCCAGCAGGTTGGCTAGCTGGATTTCGTCCACCATTCGCACCAGAACGTCGGCCTGATTGGCCAGTTTCTGGCTGTCTGGTGTATTGAGCGCGGCGGCATTAGCAGCCAGCGTTTTCGCGGGGTCTTTCAGCGCGCTGCCAATATTCTGCATAAAGGCCGCGCGGGCCTGCTGGTTTTTCTCATACAGCCGCTGTGCTTGTTTCAGCTTCTTATTGACCAGCACCTCGCGGTCCTGGTCACGAATGATAAAGATCTGCGTTCTCGGGGAGATCTGGCTGCGAAACAGTCTGATCTCATACAGTTCATTATTGATGGTGGCCTGAATCACTCCCTGATGCTGCTCTGCCATATTGGTAATGTTTTGCAGATTTAAATGTGGCAGCAGGTGGTCGGCAATTTTATTGCTGATAACCGTGCGGTTTGCTTCCTGATCGTGTACCAGTAATCCCAGCGGCAGAAGGGAAACAATCTCTTCATTGATTGCGCGCAGAACGCGCAGCTCATTATTTGCCGCAAGGTTTGGCGCCACCTGGGTGGAACGGGCAGGGAGGTGGCGAAAGGTGGTATAGCCAAACAGCGCCAGAGCCAGTAACGCAATGTTCAGCAAAAGCGGTAGCAGAATGTTTTGCAGCGTATCCAGCAGCAAGGAGCCAAATGGAACTTGCCATACCAGTCGCATATCCGTTGAATTCAGCGCTGAAGAGATTTCAATCTTGCCATTGTTGAAGCTGATACTGACGCTGTCTGGTGACTCTTTTTCAGTAACATGCTCGGTTGTTGAGGTGGCATCAGGTTCCAGATGGAAACCGTCCAACGGCATCCCGGGAGGGATCAGGTCATTAATGGGGAGGTCAAAGGCGACAACGGTGGCCAAATGCCCTGGCTGATTAAAGGTCGTGCGTAGCGTGAAGTAATGTCCGTTCTGCCAGACCTGGCGGCGCAAAGAAGAGAAGCTTTCACGCTCATCCAGCGCATTAGCCTGTTGCAGCATCTCAGCTCGCCGGGAATCGACAATATTCCCAATCGTCGATTCTTTAAAACCGGAGGTCAGATCTTTCAGTGGTAACGTTGAGATTAGGATCAGGCTGTTATCCTGACCATTCAGGTAATACATTGACCATGGGACATTCTCTGCGCCCCACAACGTGTCCAGATACGTTGAAATGCGCTGGGTCATTTCCAGTGTAGAACTGTCATGCGAGCCAAAAATCAGCGCCTCGGTCTTTCTGCGGGGTTTCTCAAGATAATAGATATCTTGTTTCAGACGCGTTTCCTGTAGCCCATCTGCGCCTGGTGAACTGGTTGTAGCGGCAATATTGTCATAGATTTGCCAGGTCACGTATCGCCAGGTATCGACCCTTTTATGAATGGCATGGGTAATATCAACAATCTGATAGCTCTTATCTTTTAACCAGGTGTTGACGGCGCTCTGGACCATAACACCCATCATCACCAACAGCACAACGATCAGTAATAAGAAGAAACGGGTAATACTTCCTGGCAACAGGGAGAATCGGGTGGAAACCGTTGTGTCAAACTGACTCATTCGTGTTTATGACCTGTTAAACGACGCGAAAGATGAAAGGGCAGTATAAAGGGTAATGTATGAATTACCACACTTACACCACGCCGCCTGGCCTCCATTCTTTGCGCCTGATTTTGTTGCAGCCATTACGATGCAAAGGTGTACAGAAGATAAAGGCGGGTACAAATATTCGTACGGAATGTATACATTTAGCATTAAATAACAAGAAATTATTTATCAAACTTATATCTGATCGTGCCGCCCGAGATAGTTAATAGTCGTTATAGTTTTGCATCGGTAGCACGGAAAGGTAAGTTTTGTGTAAAGAAGGGTAAAAAAAAACCGAACGCAGAGCATTCGGCTGAAATAGGGGTAAACAGACATTCATAAATGAATGACGGTAATAAATAAAGTTAATGATGATAGCGGGTCTATTTTAGTTGCGAGTGAAGATTATGTTTTGTCATTCAGTGCTATAAGGTGCTTTTGTGTAATGCGTTGATTTTAAAGGTTATTAAAATGATTCTTGATTATTTGTGCTTATTTTGCCTGTTTTTGATTTTAAAAAAGTTCCCTTATATTAATATTTTGAAACATCTATACCGACAAATGAAACACCTTAAAAGTTTTAGTATCATATTCGTGTTGGATTATTCTGTGTTTTTGCGGAGAATGAAGTTGCCGACTGGTTAATGACCTTAATCAGTATGCAGTGGCATAAAAAAGCAATAAAGGCATATAACAGAGGGTTAATAACATGAAAGTTAAAGTACTGTCCCTCCTGGTACCAGCACTGCTGGTAGCAGGCGCAGCGAATGCGGCTGAAATTTATAACAAAGACGGCAACAAATTAGATCTGTACGGTAAAGTCGACGGTCTGCACTATTTCTCTGATGACTCTTCTAAAGATGGTGATCAGACCTATATGCGTATCGGCTTCAAAGGCGAAACTCAGGTTAACGACCAACTGACCGGTTACGGCCAGTGGGAATACCAGATTCAGGGTAACGCGCCTGAGTCTGAGAACAACTCCTGGACTCGTGTGGCGTTTGCGGGTCTGAAATTCGCTGACGTAGGCTCTTTCGACTACGGTCGTAACTACGGCGTAGTTTACGACGTAACGTCCTGGACCGACGTTCTGCCAGAATTCGGCGGCGACACCTACGGTTCTGACAACTTCATGCAGCAGCGTGGTAACGGCTTCGCGACCTACCGTAACACCGACTTCTTCGGTCTGGTTGATGGCCTGAACTTTGCCCTGCAGTACCAGGGTAAAAACGGTAGCCCGGAAGGCGAAGGTATGACTGGTGTGACCGGCAACGGTCGTGATGCACTGCGTCAGAATGGCGACGGCGTTGGTGGATCAATCACTTATGATATCGGTGAAGGCTTCGCGCTGGGTACTGCAGTCACCAGTTCTAAACGTACTGACGAGCAGAACAAGCTGAACTTCGGTACCGGCGACCGTGCTGAAACCTACACTGGTGGTCTGAAATACGACGCGAACAACGTGTACCTGGCAGCACAGTACACCCAGACCTACAACGCAACGCGTGCAGGCTCTCTGGGCTGGGCTAACAAAGCACAGAACTTTGAAGCTGTTGCACAGTACCAGTTCGACTTCGGTCTGCGTCCGTCCGTGGCTTACCTGCAGTCCAAAGGTAAAGACCTGGGCCGCGGCTATGGCGACGAAGATATCCTGAAATATGTTGATGTTGGCGCGACCTACTACTTCAACAAAAACATGTCCACCTATGTTGATTACAAAATCAACCTGCTGGATGACAACCAGTTCACTCGTGATGCTGGCATCAGCACCGATGACATCGTAGCACTGGGTCTGGTTTACCAGTTCTAATCTACATTATGTCTATAAAAGGCCCTGCGGGGCCTTTTTTAATGTCGTTTTTTCGCCGTACAAACAACGATTTTTGGTGTACTCTTGCGCCCGTTCGCATGAGGATAATTACGTATGGAAATGAATTTTTATCGCGCAGCACTGCTGGCTGTGACGATCTTTTTTGTCGGGTGCGATGAGGCCCCGAAACCTGCTCAGACCACAATTCCTGCCACGGTTCTGGAAGGTAAAACGATGGGTACTTTCTGGCGGGTCAGTGTGGTAGGCGTAGATGACAAACGCGCCAGGGAACTGCAGGCCAAGATCCAGACTCAGCTTGATGCCGATGATCAACTGCTCTCCACCTATAAAAACGATTCTGCGTTAATGCGATTTAACCTGTCGAAAAGCCTGTCGCCGTGGCCGGTTAACGACGCCATGGCGGATATCGTGACTTCGGCGCTACGCATTGGTGCAAAAACCGATGGGGCCATGGATATCACCGTGGGGCCGTTAGTCAACCTGTGGGGCTTTGGCCCGGATCAGCAGCCGTTGCATATTCCTACTCAGGGGCAAATTGACGCTGCAAAAGCGCAAACCGGGCTTTCTCATCTGAAAGTTGTGAATGAAGCGCATCAGAACTACCTGCAAAAAGACTTGCCGGATCTGTATGTTGATCTCTCAACCGTTGGCGAAGGGTACGCCGCCGATCATCTGGCTCGATTGATGGAGCAAGAGGGGATCGCCCGTTATCTGGTTTCCGTTGGTGGTGCGCTGAACAGCAGGGGAATGAATGCTGAAGGGCATCCGTGGCGAGTGGCGATCCAGAAACCCACCGATCGCGAAAACGCGGTGCAGGCGATTGTCGACATTAACGGGCACGGCATTAGCACCTCCGGCAGCTATCGTAACTATTATGAGCTGGACGGTAAGCGCCTTTCCCATGTTATCGATCCGCAAACCGGTCGCCCGATCGAACATAATCTGGTGTCCGTAACGGTGATTGCGCCAACGGCGCTGGAAGCCGATGGCTGGGATACAGGATTGATGGTCCTCGGCCCGGAAAAGGCCAAAGAAGTCGTGCGTCGTGAAGGGCTGGCGGTCTATATGATTATGAAAGAGGGCGAGGGGTTTAAAACCTGGATGTCGCCGCAGTTTAATAGCTTTCTGGTCAACGAAAAAAATTAAAAAGCAAGATTGCGGGTTTTTATGCCCGACGATGGGGACACACTGAGGCTAAGCGCTATGCTTAACAAAGGAGTCCGAAATGAAAAATCGTTTACGCATCACTGACGATGACCGTTGGCAGTCCGTTGTGGATCGCGATACCGACGCCGACGGTCAGTTTGTTTTTGCCGTCCAGACCACCGGTATTTTCTGCCGTCCGTCCTGTCGGGCAAAACATGCGCTGCGCAAAAATGTCCGTTTTTTCGCCGATGCCCAGCAGGCACAGGATGCCGGGTTTCGCCCCTGTAAGCGCTGCCAGCCGGATAAACACAGCGCGCAACAGCATCGGCTGGACAAAATTGCCCGCGCCTGTCAGTTGTTGGAGCAAGAGTCACCTCTTACGCTGGACGAGCTGGCACAGCAGGTGGCGATGAGCCCGTATCACTTGCATCGTCTGTTCAAAGCCACGACGGGCATGACCCCGAAAGTGTGGCAACAATCATGGCGTGCTCGCCGTCTGCGTGATGCCCTGGCGAAAGGTGTTCCGGTTACACAGGCGATTCTCAATGCCGGATTCCCCGATAGCAGCAGCTACTATCGCAAAGCCGATCAAGCATTAGGCATGACGGCAAAGCAATTTCGTAAAGGTGGCGACAACGTTTCTGTACGCTATACCCTCGCAGATTGCGCTCTGGGTCGCTGTCTGGTGGCGGAAAGCGAGCGGGGTATCTGCGCGATCTTGCTTGGCGATGATGACGCTACGTTGGTTGCGGATCTTCATGCGCTGTTTCCCGCCGCGCAGGATGTTCCTGCAGATGCCAATTTTCAGCAGCGCGTGCGCGAAGTGATCGTAGCGATCAACTCGCGTGACGCGTCGCTATCGCTACCCCTGGATATTCGGGGAACAGTCTTTCAGCAGCAGGTGTGGCAGGCGCTGCGCACAATTCCGTGCGGTGAAACAGTGAGCTACCAACAGCTGGCCAGCGCCATCGGCAAACCGAAGGCGGTGCGCGCGGTGGCCAGTGCCTGTGGGGCCAACAAACTGGCGATTGTTATCCCGTGTCACCGGGTGATCCGTGGCGATGGCGCACTTTCGGGCTACCGATGGGGTATTGCGCGCAAGGCGCAGTTACTGCAACGGGAAGCTACTGGCGAGGAAACATAATGCTCGATCTCTTTGCGGATGCGAAACCCTGGCAGGAGCCGCTGGCGTCAGGTGCGGTTATTCTCCGACGTTTCGCTTTTGACTCTGCGCCCACTTTACTTCAGGCGATAGCGGCTGTCGCCAGACAGTCGCCGTTTCGCCAGATGGTGACGCCCGGCGGCTATACAATGTCGGTGGCGATGACCAACTGCGGCCATCTGGGCTGGACGACGGATCAGCATGGCTATCTTTATTCTCCGTTTGATCCACTCACCGGCACGCACTGGCCGCCGCTGCCGGATGCGTTCGCTGATTTGTGCCAACAGGCGGCGACGGCGGCGGGCTATGCTGATTTTCAACCCGATGCCTGCCTGATTAACCGCTACACGCCAGGGGCAAAACTGTCCTTACATCAGGATAAAGACGAGCCCGACCTGCGGGCGCCGATTGTCTCTGTATCGCTGGGGCTACCAGCCATCTTTCAATTTGGCGGCTTGCGCCGTAATGACCCTTTAAAGCGTTTACTGCTGGAACACGGCGATGTCGTGGTGTGGGGCGGTAATTCGCGGCTGTTTTATCATGGGATCCAGCCGCTTAAGACGGGCTATCATCCGTTGACCGGAGACTGTCGTTACAATCTGACTTTTCGCCAGGCTGGTAAAAAAGAATAAAAATAAGAATTATTATTGCTGTCAGCGAAGAGATGTTTAAACTGCGGGCTGTTATTACTTGTCCGGGTTGTGTGCATGGAACTTTTACTTCTTGTCTGGCGGCAGTATCGCTGGCCATTTATCAGCGTGATGGCGCTCAGCCTCGCCAGCGCCGCGTTGGGGATTGGGCTGATTGCGTTTATCAACCAGCGCTTGATCGAAACGGTCGACACCACGCTGATGGTGCTACCGGAGTTTCTTGGCCTGCTGCTGTTGTTGATGGTTGTCACCCTCGGTTCTCAGCTGGCGTTGACCACGCTGGGTCACCACTTTGTCTACCGCCTGCGTAGCGAATTTATCAAACGAATTCTGGATACTCACGTCGAGCGTATTGAACAGCTTGGCAGCGCCTCGTTGCTGGCCGGTTTAACCAGTGATATCCGCAACATCACCATCGCCTTTGTTCGTCTGCCTGAGCTGGTGCAGGGGATTATCCTGACCATAGGATCGGCGGCGTATCTGGCGATGCTGTCGACCAAAATGCTACTGGTAACGGCAGTCTGGATGGCAATCACCATCTGGGGCGGATTTGTGCTGGTGGCGCGGGTGTATAAACACATGGCCACCTTGCGCGAAACTGAAGACAAGTTGTACAACGATTATCAGACGGTGCTGGAAGGGCGCAAAGAGCTGACGCTTAACCGCGAGCGCGCCGAGCATATCTTTAATCAGATGTACGTCCCGGATGCCAAAGAGTATCGCCACCATATTATCCGTGCCGATACCTTCCACCTGAGCGCGGTTAACTGGTCGAACATTATGATGCTGGGTGCCATTGGCCTGGTGTTCTGGATGGCTAACAGTCTGGGATGGGCTGATACCGCCGTGGCAGCGACCTATTCTCTGACGCTGTTATTCCTGCGAACACCGTTGCTCTCTGCCGTTGGCGCGCTGCCGACACTGCTCACGGCACAGGTGGCGTTCAACAAGCTGAATAAATTCGCACTGGCACCTTTTAAGGCCGAATTCCCACGCCCAACCGCGTTTCCCAACTGGCAAACGCTGGAGCTGCGCAACGTGGTTTTTCACTATCAGGATAATGCGTTTTCCGTAGGGCCGGTGAATCTGACGATTCATCGCGGTGAACTGATCTTTCTGATTGGCGGTAACGGTAGCGGGAAATCTACGCTGGCGATGTTACTGACCGGTCTGTACCAGCCGCAGTCAGGCGAAATATTGCTTGATGGTAAGGCCGTTGCCGTTGAAAAACCGGAAGACTACCGCAAGCTCTTCTCCGCCGTGTTTACCGACGTCTGGCTGTTCGACAAACTGCTGGGGCCGGAAGGTAAAGAGGCTAATCCGCAGCTGGTCGCGAAGTGGCTGGAACATCTGAAGATGGGTCATAAGCTGGAGCTGAGCGATGGTCGTATCCTCAATCTGAAGCTGTCGAAAGGGCAGAAGAAACGCGTGGCGCTGCTGCTGGCCCTGGCGGAGGAGCGCGACATCATTCTGCTGGACGAATGGGCCGCCGATCAGGATCCCCATTTCCGCCGGGAGTTCTATCAGGTGCTATTGCCTTTGATGCAGGAAATGGGGAAAACCATTTTCGCCATCAGCCACGACGATCACTATTTTATTCACGCCGATCGTCTACTGGAAATGCGTAACGGACAGTTGAGTGAACTGTTGGGCGATGAACGTGACGCCGCCTCGCGCGACGCGGTGGCTCGCACAGCCTGATCCATCGTGCCGCCGGTTTTTTAGCCACCCGGCGGCACTGTTTGTTGTTATTTACATAAATCGGCATCATGATTAATGATATTTCATATCATGGATTTATGATTAATGTCCGTAATAAACAAAAACAGCGCCAGACTGCGTGATGAAGAGCGTGCGCGCCTCATCTGGCTGCTGACCACTGATAAAGCCATTATTTCAACGCTGTTGGGCAAGCTTACCCTGGCTGAGCAATATGACGTCGGTACGTTAGCCGACGATATTGCTGAGGTAGGGGCGCTGGTGGCCCACCTGCCACCGCCTGACCTCGCCGATACCCTCGAAGCTTTGCCCTCTGAAGAGCGCCACGCCCTGTGGCGACTGGTCGAAAATGAAAAGCGCGGTAACGTCTTGCTTGAGGCGTCTGAAAACGTCTGGGACGACCTGATCGATGAGATGAGCGACCGCGAGCTGCTGGATGCGCTGCAATATCTCGATATCGATGAACAGATTTACCTGGTGCAGCATTTGCCTCGTAACCTTACCGGTCGTCTGCTGGCGACGTTACCGGCAGAGGAGAGGACGCGCGTCCGCCAGGTGCTGCACTACGAGAAAAATAGCGTCGGCGCGATCATGGAGTTCGAGGTCATCACTGTGCGTCCGGACGTGACGCTGGAAGTGGTGCAACGCTATCTGCGGCGGCTGGGGAAAATGCCGGAGAACACCGATAAACTTTTCGTGACCGATCGCAATAAAGTGCTGGTTGGCGAACTGACGCTAACCTGCATTTTACTCAATGATGTGCAGCGAAAAGTCAGAGAGGTGATGGAAGATGACCCGCTCACCTTTTCTCCTGAAGATATCGCCGAAAACGCTGCGCGTACCTTCGAACGCGACAACCTGGTCAGCGCCGCGGTGGTTGACCCTTCCGGTAAACTGATGGGCCGTTTAACCATCGATGAGATTGTCGACGTTGTCTATGAAGAAACCGACACCGATCTGCGTCGAATGGGGGGCTTAAGCGCCGAAGAGGACGTGTTTGCGCCTGTTACCAAAGCGGTAAAAACCCGCTGGGCGTGGTTGGCCGTTAACCTCTGTACCGCCTTTATCGCCTCGCGGGTGATCGACGGTTTTGAACATACGATTTCGCAACTGGTGGCGCTGGCCTCGTTGATGCCGATTGTGGCGGGTATCGGCGGCAATACCGGGAATCAAACTATCACTATGATCGTCCGCGCGCTGGCGCTGCAAAATATTCAGCCGGGGAACCTGACGTTTCTCATCCTGCGCGAGATGGGCGTGGCGCTAATCAACGGCCTCGTGTGGGGCGGGATTATGGGGGGCATTACCTGGTGGCTGTACGATGATATGGCGCTCGGTGGTGTGATGACTCTGGCGATGATGCTCAATCTGCTGATGGCGGCGTTGATGGGGGTTATCATTCCGATGACGATGGTGAAGCTCGGGCGCGACCCGGCGGTCGGCTCGAGCGTCATGATAACCGCTATCACTGATACTGGTGGTTTCTTTATTTTTCTCGGTCTGGCAACGCTGTTTCTGATGTAGTCGCCCGTTTGCGTCTGACGATACGCGGTAGAATAAGCATCGTCATCACCCCGGCAACCACGCCAATCGCCAGGTTGCCGGTAGAAACCGTGGCAGCGACGGTCACCAGCATCACCAGCGTTTCAGTGACGGGCAGTTTCGTCAGCGTGGCGGGCTGGATGCTGTGCCAACTGAAGGTTTTTACCGCCACAATCACCATAATACCTGCCAGCACCGACATGGGTATTTCTGCCATCACTTCGCTTAACCCTGTGACTAACAGGAGTAATACCAGTCCGGCGGCAACCGTCGAGACGCGGCTGCGTCCTTTGCCCATCTCGACGTTAACGATGGTTTGACCAATCATCGCGCACCCGGCGATGCCGCCATAAAATCCGGCCAGAATATTGGCTATCCCCAGCCCGGCACTCTCGCGATTTTTATTCGACGGCGTAACCGTCAGGTCATCCACCAGACGGGCGGTTAACAGCGACTCCATCAAACCAACAAAAGCGATACTCAGCGCGCAGGGCCAGATAATCGCCAGCGTTTGCAGGTTGAGCGGAACCAACAACTGGGTCAAACCCGGCAGGCCGCCGCTCATTGAACCTTCATCACCGACGGTCGGTAACAGTTGCCCGCTGGTGACAGTGAACACGGTTAGCAGCACGATGGCGATAAGCGGTGCGGGAATTGCTTTAATAAACCGCGGAACCCACAGCACAATCAGCAGCGTCAGGACAAACAGCCCCCAGATGAGCGGGCTTTTGCCCCAGAAATGCGGGACCTGGGCAAAGAAAATCAATATACCCAGCGCGTTAACAAAGCCAGTCATCACGGCCGTAGGGATGAATCGCATCAGACGTGCCATTCCCAATACACCAAACAGGATCTGAATCATCCCGGCCAGCACCACTGCAGGCAGGATGTATTGCACGCCGTGTTGATGCACCATCGGACCAATCACCAGCGCGACCGATCCTGCAGCGGCGGTAACCATTGCGGGACGACCGCCTAAAAAAGACATCGCCAGGCACAGTACGACGGAGGCGATCAGACTGACTTTAGGATCAACGCCTGCGATCACGGAAAACGAGATTACTTCCGGGATCAGCGCCAGGGCGGTTACCACACCGGCCAGCGTTTCGCGAACCAGCAGACGGGGTTGGCGGAGCACGGCACGGGTCGCGTGTTCAGCGACTGCGGCAGAGGAATGTTGAGTTGCAGACATAGTTACACTCAGGTCAGAAATGGCCTGATACAGCAGACCGACAGGCATCCGTGCAGTGAATAGCAAAGCGCAGCATAGTACCCGTCTGACGGACTGGTTTCCAGAAATGATTGTCAATAACCGTATAAACTATCAACGTATTAATAACATTTTTAAAAATAAAATATAATTTATAAACAATATTTAATTATTTTTACTTAAGTGTTACCGTTGGTGCCGCTCGATTTTCACCTGCATTAAAAGCAAAAAAGCGATACTAAAAGTAAGGCATTAACATTATGAAAAAAGTGACTGCCATGCTCTTCACCATGGCCGTTGGGCTGAATGTTGTCTCGATGGCGGCAAAAGCGAAAGCGGCGGAAGAGCAGGAAACGGATGTACTGTTGATTGGCGGCGGCATCATGAGCGCCACGCTGGGAACCTATTTACAGGAGCTGGAGCCGCAATGGTCAATGACCATGGTTGAGCGACTGGATGGTGTAGCACAGGAAAGCTCAAACGGCTGGAATAACGCCGGAACCGGCCACTCCGCACTGATGGAGCTGAACTACACGCCTAAAAAGGTCGACGGTAGCATCAGCATTGAAAAGGCAGTCGAAATTAACGAAGCCTTCCAGATTTCCCGCCAGTTTTGGGCCTATCAGGTCAATAATGGCGTAATGCATGAACCACGCTCGTTTATCACCACCGTTCCGCACATGAGTTTTGTCTGGGGTGACGAGAACGTGAACTTCCTGCGTGCCCGTTACACCGCACTGCAGCGGAGCACGCTGTTCCGTGGTATGCGCTATTCCGAAGACCACGCGCAGATTAAAGAGTGGGCGCCGCTGGTCATGGAAGGTCGCGATCCGCAGCAGAAAGTCGCAGCAACGCGTACCGAGATTGGTACTGACGTGAACTACGGCGAAATCACCCGCCAACTGATTACCTCATTGCAGAAAAAGCCCAACTTTGCGCTGCAGTTGAGCACCGAAGTGCGTGGCTTTAAGCGTAATGCCGACAATAGCTGGACTGTCACAGTCGCCGATCTGAAAAATAACGAAGCGGAACACGATATCAAGGCGAAGTTTGTCTTTATCGGTGCCGGTGGCGCTGCGCTGAAGCTGTTGCAGGAAACCGACATTCCGGAAGCGAAAGGCTATGCCGGATTCCCGGTTGGCGGGCAGTTCCTGGTTGCAGAAAATCCGGATGTGGTCAATCGCCACCTGGCGAAAGTGTACGGTCAGGCCTCCGTTGGCGCGCCGCCGATGTCTGTACCGCATATCGATACCCGTATCCTTGATGGCAAGCGCGTTGTGCTGTTTGGGCCATTCGCGACATTCTCCACCAAGTTCCTGAAGAATGGTTCATTGTGGGATCTGCTCAGCTCGACCACCACCTCGAATTTTATGCCGATGGTCAACGTGGGTCTGGATAACTTCGATCTGGTGAAATATCTGGTGAGCCAGGTGATGCTCAGCGACGACGACCGTTTTGCTGCGCTGCAAGAGTACTATCCACAGGCGAAAAAAGAAGACTGGCGTTTATGGCAGGCGGGCCAGCGTGTGCAGATCATCAAAAGCGATGCGGAGAAGGGCGGCGTGTTGCGTCTGGGTACTGAGGTCGTCAGCGATAAAGAAGGCACGATTGCTGCGCTGCTGGGAGCTTCTCCGGGCGCATCAACCGCGGCACCGATCATGCTACATCTGATGGAAAAAGTGTTTAAAGATAAAGTAGCCAGCCCCGAGTGGCAGGCGAAGCTGAAAACCATTATTCCGTCTTATGGTACTAAGCTGAACGGTAACGTTGAGGCTACGGAACAAGAGTTGCAGTACACCAGTGAGGTTCTGGGTCTGAAATATGACAAGCCGCAGGTTGCTGATGAAGCGCCGAAACCACAGCTGAAACCTCAGGCACAACCGCAGCCTGAACAGAAAGCCGTCGCGGATATCGCGCTGTAAAATAAAATGCCGGATGGCGCTGTGCTTATCCGGCATTGTTTATGCGTCTGTAGGCCGGATAAGGCGGTATGCCGCCATCCGGCACATTCTCACTTAGCGCGTGACTGCGTCCTGAATTTTGTCTTCCGCTTTCCAGATACGGTATTTAACGTCCACGTTTTCCGGGGTGTAGACCACAATCGGCAGCTTGCTGTTGTAACGCAACATGCCGTCATCACCCAGATGCGCAGTAATGAATTTCTTCTCTTTCTTACCGTCCGGGCAGGCCATCATGGTTGAAACCGGAGACGTAACTTTGTCAAAGACATAGTAGTCATATCCCCAACCTTCCAGCGTTTTGCTGTCCAGTTCTCCGCCCAGGCGGTGTTGGTTACAGTCAACTTCCAGCGTTTGTCCGATCAGCAGTTCTACTTTCAGAGTAGATTCATCTTTCTCAGGGGTAAGCTGGATAACCTGGCGCTTCATACCCTTTTCCGCCTTGGGATAAGGGGCGACTTTTTCCAGCGGCTGAGCGGCGGTTTCGTTACTGGCAGCCCATGCAGAGGTGCTGGCAAAGGCGGCGAAAAGTACGGCAGGGACAATTGTCTTCATCTTATTGTTCACAGTGTTTCCTTTCTTCTGTCTTATGAACGAGTCTGTAGCAGGTTAACATATTTGGATAATCTATTAATCTGGATTTACTTATATTTAAAGTGTATTAGGTAGAGTTTTGTTGCCATGGTAGCGATATATACTAGGAATTATCCTAATATTGAGATCTTTGTCTTTTTGAATAATTCGTTATATACATAGTTATATAACTCATTGAAATGTGAGCAAAAGCGCATTTTTTCCCGCCAACTCAACACTCCTTTGATCCGGCAACAGCATTTACCCCAATTGGGGTATGCACCTCTAACACATCCTGAAATATCTTACGGCTAAAAATAACTACTCATAAATAGTGCAGTTTTTTATGTCGTTCAACCCGCCGAGGGAGGGCGTCATTATGGAAGGACAATGTCATGGTTGATTTATCCCGTCGAGGTATGTTGACAGGCAGTTGGCGAAACGCCAGCGCAGGGATCCGTCCGCCGTGGAGCAAGGAAGACTCTCACTTTCTGGCCCATTGCCTCCGTTGTGACGCCTGCATCCAGGCGTGCGAAACCGACATCCTGCAGCGAGGCCAGGGTGGTTACCCGAGCGTAAATTTCAAACACGGCGAGTGCAGCTTTTGCTATGCCTGCGCAGAAGCCTGTCCCGAATCACTTTTTCTTCCGCGCCACACCAGGGCATGGGATCTGAATTTTACGATTGGGGAAAACTGTCTCGCACATCAGTCCGTTGAATGTCACCGCTGTCAGGATAGCTGTGAGCCCATGGCAATAACCTTTCGTCCCACGCTGTCCGGCATTTATCAGCCGCAGCTCGACAATCAGGACTGTGACGGATGTGGCGCCTGTGTCGCTATCTGCCCGGTATCAGCCATTAACGCGGAGTACAACCATGGACAATAACTGGCAGGTCTGCAGCCTGGTCGTTCAGGCCAAAAGCCAGCATATCAACGATATCGCCACGCAGTTGCGTTCCTTTCCCGGTTGCGAAGTTGCACTCAGCGATGTGGAAAGTGGTCAGTTGATTGTGGTGGTGGAAGCTGAGCAAAGTGAAACGCTAATGAAAACAATTGAGTCAGTACGCAACGTTGCGGGCGTACTGGCGGTGTCGCTGGTTTATCACCAGCAGGATGAGCAAGGTGAGGAAACACCATGAAACTCAGTCGTCGTAGCTTTATGAAAGCTAACGCCGTTGCGGCCGCTGCGGCGGCTGCCGGGTTAAGCGTGCCGGGCGTTGCCCGCGCGGTAGTCGGTCAGCAAGAAGCCATTAAATGGGACAAAGCCCCGTGCCGTTTTTGCGGGACGGGCTGTGGCGTATTGGTCGGAACGCAGCAAGGGCGTGTTGTGGCATGCCAGGGCGATCCGGATGCGCCGGTTAACCGTGGGCTCAACTGCATCAAAGGTTACTTCCTGCCGAAAATCATGTACGGAAAAGACCGTTTAACGCAGCCGATGCTGCGCATGAAAGACGGCAAGTATCACAAAGAAGGCGAGTTCACCCCGATTAGCTGGGACCAGGCCTTTGACGTGATGGAAGAGAAATTCAAAACGTCGATGAAAGAGAAAGGCCCTGAGTCTATCGGTATGTTCGGCTCTGGCCAGTGGACGATTTGGGAAGGTTATGCCGCTGCCAAATTGTTTAAAGCGGGTTTCCGTTCCAATAACATCGACCCGAACGCACGTCACTGCATGGCCTCAGCGGTAGTCGGCTTTATGCGTACCTTCGGTATGGATGAACCGATGGGCTGCTATGACGATATCGAACATGCGGATGCCTTCGTCTTGTGGGGCGCGAATATGGCAGAGATGCACCCGATCCTGTGGTCGCGCATCACCAACCGTCGTCTGTCCGATCCTAATGTTAACGTCGCGGTTCTTTCCACCTTCCAGCACCGCAGTTTTGAGCTGGCGGATAACGGTATGGTCTTCACGCCGCAAACCGATCTGGTGATCCTCAACTACATCGCGAACTACATTATTCAAAACAATGCGATTAACCAGGATTTCTTTAGCAAGCACGTTAACCTGCGTAAAGGCGTGACGGACATCGGCTACGGTCTGCGTCCAACCCATCCGCTGGAAAAAGCGGCGAAAAACCCGGGATCCGATGCTTCTGAACCGATGAGCTTTGAGGATTACAAAGCCTTCGTTGCTGAGTACACGCTGGATAAAACCGCCGAAATGACCGGTGTGCCGAAAGATCAGCTGGAACAGCTGGCGCAGCTGTATGCCGATCCGAAGAAAAAAGTCATCTCCTACTGGACGATGGGCTTTAACCAGCACACCCGCGGCGTGTGGGCCAACAACCTGGTCTATAACCTGCACTTGCTGACTGGCAAAATCTCCCAGCCAGGCTGCGGCCCGTTCTCTCTGACCGGCCAGCCTTCAGCCTGCGGCACCGCGCGTGAAGTCGGTACGTTCTCCCACCGTCTGCCTGCGGACATGGTGGTAACGAACGAAAAACACCGCGATATCTGTGAGAAGCACTGGAATATTCCGTCAGGGACCATTCCGGCAAAAGTTGGTCTGCACGCCGTGGCGCAAGACCGCGCGCTGAAAGATGGCAAGCTCAATGTCTACTGGGCGATGTGTACTAACAACATGCAGGCCGGTCCGAACATCAACGAAGAGCGTATGCCGGGCTGGCGCGATCCGCGCAACTTCATCATCGTCTCCGATCCGTACCCGACGATCAGCGCCCTGTCGGCTGACCTGATCCTGCCGACCGCGATGTGGGTAGAGAAAGAAGGCGCCTATGGTAACGCGGAACGCCGTACACAGTTCTGGCGTCAGCAAATTAAAGCGCCGGGCGAATCGAAATCGGATCTGTGGCAACTGGTGCAGTTCTCTCGTCGCTTCAAAACAGAAGAAGTATGGCCGGAAGACCTGCTGGCACAAAAACCGGAACTGCGCGGTAAAACGCTTTATGACGTGCTGTTTGCTACGCCAGCAGTAACGAAATTCCCAGTGACTGAACTGGCTGAAGATCAACTAAACGATGAATCCCGCGAGCTGGGCTTCTATCTGCAAAAAGGCTTGTTCGAAGAGTACGCATGGTTTGGCCGCGGTCACGGGCACGATCTTGCGCCATTTGACGATTACCACAAAGCGCGCGGTTTACGCTGGCCGGTCGTTGAGGGTAAAGAGACCCAGTGGCGCTACAGCGAAGGCAACGACCCTTACGTGAAAGCAGGTGAAAGCTACAAGTTCTACGGTAAACCGGACGGTAAAGCGGTTATCTTCGCGCTGCCATTTGAGCCTGCTGCTGAAGCGCCGGATAAAGAATATGACCTGTGGCTGTCTACCGGACGTGTGCTGGAACACTGGCATACCGGCAGTATGACGCGTCGTGTGCCTGAACTACACCGTGCATTCCCGGAAGCCGTGCTGTTTATCCACCCGCTGGATGCAAAAGCACGCGATCTGCGCCGTGGCGATAAGGTCAAAGTGATTTCCCGTCGTGGCGAAGTGATTTCGATTGTTGAAACACGCGGTCGTAACCGTCCGCCGCAGGGGCTGGTGTACATGCCGTTCTTCGATGCCGCACAGCTGGTGAATAACCTGACGCTGGATGCGACGGATCCGCTCTCCAAAGAGACGGATTTCAAGAAGTGCGCCGTGAAACTGGCGAAGGTGTAACGCGTTATGTCCCGGTCAGCAAAACCCCAAAATGGCCGCCGCCGCTTTCTGCGCGATATGGTTCGCGCAGCGGGCGGGCTGGCCGTCGTTGGCGTGGCGCTGGGGTTGCAACAACAAACCGCACGCGCAACCGGCGTGCGGTTGCGCCCGCCAGGTGCACTGAGCGAGGAGGCATTCGCCAGCGCCTGCGTACGTTGCGGTCAGTGCGTTCAGGCATGTCCCTATGACACGCTGAAGCTGGCAACGCTGGCCTCCGGGCTGGCGGCCGGTACGCCATATTTTGTCGCCCGTGATATTCCCTGCGAAATGTGTGAGGACATTCCGTGTGCCAAAGTCTGCCCGAGCGGCGCGTTGGACAGGGAAATTGAATCCATTGACGATTCGCGTATGGGGCTGGCGGTACTGCTGGATCACGAAAACTGCCTCAACTATCAGGGATTGCGCTGCGACGTTTGCTATCGCGAGTGCCCGAAAATTGATGAGGCGATCACCCTGGAGCTGGACCGCAATATGCGTACCGGCAAGCATGCGCGGTTTATTCCGACCGTGCACAGCGATGCCTGTACCGGCTGTGGGAAATGCGAAAAAGTCTGCGTACTGGAACAGCCAGCAATAAAAGTGCTGCCGCTGTCGCTGGCGAAAGGGGAGTTAGGACACCATTACCGCTTCGGTTGGCTGGAGGGGAACAATGGCAAATCGTAAACGTGATGCCGGGCGTGAAGCGCAGGCAAAAAAAGGATGGTGGAAGAGTCATCGCTGGCTGCTGCTGCGTCGTTTGAGTCAGTTTCTGATACTGGCGATGTTCCTCAGCGGCCCGTGGCTTGGCGTGTGGATCCTGCATGGCAACTACAGTAGCAGCCTGTTGCTGGACGCTATCCCGTTCACCGATCCGCTGATTACTCTGCAAAGCCTGGCCAGCGGGCATCTGCCGGCGACGGTGGCGTTAACGGGAGCAGCTATCATCACGGTGCTGTATGCCCTGGCCGGTAAGCGACTGTTTTGCAGTTGGGTTTGTCCCATGAACCCGGTTACCGATTTAGCCAGTTGGTTGCGCAGAAGGTTTGACCTGAATCAGTCCGCAACCCTGCCGCGCCATATACGGTACGTCCTGCTGGTGGTTATCCTGGTCGGTTCCGCCCTGACCGGTACGCTGTTGTGGGAGTGGATAAATCCAGTCTCTCTGCTTGGACGGAGCCTGGTAATGGGATTCGGTAGCGGAGCGCTGCTGATCCTCGCGCTGTTTTTATTTGATTTACTGGTCGTTGAGCATGGCTGGTGCGGGCATCTTTGCCCACTGGGTGCGCTGTATAGCGTGGTGGGAAGCAAAGGGGCATTAACCGTTTCGGCAAAAGAACGTAACAGATGTAACCGCTGTATGGATTGTTTTCATGTTTGCCCGGAACCGCATGTGCTACGTGCGCCGGTGCTGGATGAGCAAAGTCCAGTGCAGGTAACCAGCCGCGATTGCATGGCCTGCGGTCGCTGCGTGGATGTCTGTTCTGAGGATGTTTTTACAATAACAACACGATGGAGTTCGGGAGCGAAATCATGAAAAGCCATGACCTGATTAAGACGCTGTGTCAATGGACGGCCCTGCTTGCCCTGGTCGTCAGTGGGGCCGTTTGGGCTGCAAATGGAGTGGATCTGAGCCAGTCACCGGAAGTCTCAGGAACACAGGAAGGGGCGATTCGCATGCCGAAAGAGCAAGAGCGCATGCCGCTGAACTATGTGAATCAGCCGCCGATGGTTCCGCATAGCGTTGAAGGGTATCAGGTGACGACTAACACTAACCGCTGCCTGCAATGCCACGGTGTGGAAAGCTATCGCACTACCGGTGCGCCGCGCATCAGTCCGACGCACTTTATGGACAGCGACGGCAAGGTATTGGCTGAAGTTGCGCCGCGTCGTTATTTCTGCCTGCAATGTCACGTTCCGCAGGCTGACGCCGCGCCGATTGTTGAAAATACCTTCACCCCCTCGAAAGGTTACGGGAAATAAGAGGTCATTATGGAAAATTCTAACCGTAAACCAGGCTGGATTAAGCGCGTCTGGCAATGGTGGCGTCGCCCCAGCCGTCTGGCGCTCGGCACGCTGTTGTTAATCGGCTTTGTGGGCGGCATTATTTTCTGGGGCGGCTTTAATACCGGTATGGAAAAGGCCAATACAGAAGAGTTCTGCATTAGCTGTCACGAAATGCGCAATACGGTATACCAGGAATACATGGAAACCGTACACTACAACAACCGCAGTGGTGTGCGAGCGACTTGCCCTGATTGCCACGTCCCGCATGAGTGGGGCCCGAAAATGATTCGTAAGATCAAGGCCAGTAAAGAGCTGTACGCGAAAGCACTGGGGCTGATAGATACACCGCAGAAATTTGAAGACCATCGTCTGACGATGGCGCAAAATGAGTGGCGGCGTATGAAAGATAATAATTCGCAAGAGTGCCGAAACTGTCACAACTTCGAGTTTATGGATTTAACCGCCCAGAAAGGCGTTGCGGCCAAAATGCACGACCAGGCCGTGAAAGACGGGCAAACCTGTATTGACTGTCATAAAGGGATAGCGCACAAACTGCCTGATATGCGCGAAGTCAAACCGGGCTTTTAACAGGATGTAGATAACCAGGTATGCTTGAAGCCAGAGAATTACTTTGCGAGCGAGATGACAGAATACTGTTCAGCAATCTGTCATTTCGCGTCAACGCAGGGGAATGGGTACAAATTACCGGCAGCAACGGCGCAGGGAAAACTACTCTGCTGCGGTTGCTTACCGGGCTGGCGCGTCCCGATGCAGGGGAGGTTTGCTGGCAAGAGCAGCCGCTGCATCACGTGCGGGACAGCTACCATCAGCAACTGCTGTGGATCGGACATCAGCCGGGGATAAAAACCCGGCTTTCGGCGTTGGAGAACCTGCGTTTCTTCCATCATGACGGCGACATTGCACAGTGTCTGGCTGCGCTGGCACAGGCGGGACTTGCCGGATATGAAGATATTCCGGTGAACCAGCTCTCCGCCGGACAACAGCGGCGCGTAGCGCTGGCCCGTTTGTGGCTGACCCGCGCCCGGCTATGGATCCTCGATGAACCCTTTACCGCCATTGATGTGAACGGCGTTGAGCGACTGACTCAGCGTATGGCGCAGCATACGGAGCAGGGCGGTATTGTTATTCTCACCACCCACCAACCGCTCAATGTCGAAACCGATAAAGTGCGACGTATTGCGCTGACCAGCGAGAGGGCAACGCAATGATGTGGCGAATCTTCCGTTTAGAACTGCGAGTTGCGTTTCGTCATAGTGCGGAAATCGCCAATCCTTTATGGTTCTTCCTGATTGTTATTACGCTGTTCCCCCTAAGCATTGGGCCGGAGCCGCAGCTACTGGCGCGCATTGCGCCGGGCATCATTTGGGTTGCGGCGCTGCTGGCGTCATTGCTGGCGCTGGAACGCCTGTTTCGTGATGATCTGCAGGACGGCAGCCTTGAGCAACTGATGCTGCTGCCGTTACCGCTACCGGCCGTGGTGCTGGCGAAAGTGATGGCGCACTGGGTCGTGACCGGCCTGCCGCTGTTGATTCTCTCGCCGCTAGTGGCGCTGCTGCTGGGCATGGATATGTACGGCTGGAAAATTATGGCGCTGACGTTGTTACTCGGAACGCCGACGCTGAGCTTCCTCGGTGCGCCGGGTGTGGGGTTGACGGTGGGCTTAAAGCGCGGCGGCGTGTTGTTAAGCGTGCTGGTGCTCCCGCTCACCATACCCTTACTGATTTTTGCAACCGCCGCGATGGATGCGGCTTCTATGCACTTACCGGTTGAAGGGTACATGGCAATTCTGGGCGCGTTGCTGGTCGGCAGCGCCACGTTAAGCCCGTTTGCCACAGCTGCGGCGTTACGGATAAGCGTGCAGTAACGAGAATTAGATGTGTAGGCCGGGCAAGGCGCTCTGGCACAACGGATTTTAATTTATGGAGTCTGGTGACTGAACTATGTGGAAAACACTTCATCAATTGGCGATGCCCCCTCGGCTCTATCAGATCTGTGGCTGGTTTATCCCGTGGCTGGCGATTGCCAGCGCGGTGGTACTGATAACGGGATGGGTCTGGGGCTTTGGTTTTGCGCCTGCGGACTATCAGCAGGGGCAGAGCTATCGCATTATTTATCTGCACGTTCCGGCGGCAATCTGGTCGATGGGCATTTATGCCTCGATGGCCGTTGCCGCGTTTATCGGCCTGGTCTGGCAGATGAAAATGGCCAATCTGGCGCTGGCTGCGATGGCGCCGATTGGTGCAGTGTTTACCTTTATTGCGCTGGTGACCGGCTCCGCATGGGGCAAACCGATGTGGGGAACCTGGTGGGTCTGGGATGCCCGACTCACCTCTGAACTGGTGCTGCTGTTTCTCTACGTGGGCGCCATTGCGCTGTGGCATGCCTTTGACGACCGCCGTCTGGCAGGTCGTGCCGCCGGTATTCTGGTGCTGATTGGCGTGGTCAACTTACCGATTATCCACTATTCGGTTGAGTGGTGGAATACGCTGCATCAGGGTTCTACCCGCATGCAGCAAAGCATCGATCCGGCGATGCGTACGCCGCTGCGTCTGGCGATCGTCGGCTACCTGTTACTGTTTGTCACGCTGGCGCTGATGCGCATGCGTAACCTGATTTTGATGATGGAAAAACGCCGCCCGTGGGTGAGCGAACTGATCTTAAAAAGAGGCCGCCAATGACCCCTGCATTTGCATCATGGAGTGATTTTTTCGCGATGGGCGGCTACGCCTTGTATGTCTGGCTTGCCGTAGCGATGAGCGTTATCCCGCTGGTGGTGCTGGTACTGCATTCCGCGTTACAACATCGCGCAATTTTACGCGGTGTGGCGCAGCAGCGGGCGAGAGAAGCGCGTATGCGTGCGGCGCAAGTGCAACGGGAGGCGGCGTGAATATTCGACGTAAAAATCGGTTATGGATAGCCTGTGCGGTACTGGCGGGTCTGGCATTGACCATTACGCTGGTGCTTTATGCGCTGCGTTCTAATATTGACCTGTTCTATACGCCGGGAGAGATACTCTACGGTAAGCGCGAAACGCAGCAGATGCCCGAAGTCGGTCAGCGCCTGCGCGTGGGCGGAATGGTGATGCCCGGTAGCGTAAAGCGCGATCCGCAGTCGTTGAAGGTGAATTTCAGTATCTATGACGCCGAAGGTGTGGTGGATGTCACCTACGAAGGCATTCTGCCGGATCTGTTCCGCGAAGGGCAGGGTGTCGTTGTTCAGGGCGAACTGGACGAAGGAAATCATGTGCAGGCCAAAGAGGTTCTTGCCAAACATGATGAGAATTACACCCCGCCGGAAGTCGAAAAAGCGATGCAGGAAAACCATCGTCGCCCGGAAAGTGTTTATAAGGATAAAACGTCATGATGCCTGAAATTGGCAATGCGCTGTTGTGCCTTGCGCTCGGCGTGGCGTTACTACTGTCGGTCTATCCGCTGTGGGGCGTAGCGCGCGGCGACGTGCGAATGATGGCCTCCGCGCGGCCTTTTGCCTGGGTTCTGTTTATCTGCGTGATGGGGGCGTTCCTGATTCTGGTCAACGCCTTCGTGGTTAATGACTTTACCGTCACCTACGTTGCCAGCAACTCCAATACCCAGCTTCCGGTCTGGTATCGGGTGGCAGCAACCTGGGGTGCCCATGAAGGCTCTCTGCTGCTATGGGTTTTGCTGATGAGCGGCTGGACGTTCGCCGTTGCGGCATTCAGCCAGCGTATGCCGCTGGACATCGTTGCCCGCGTGCTGGCGGTAATGGGGATGGTAAGCGTTGGCTTTCTGCTGTTTATTCTGTTTACCTCCAATCCGTTTGCCCGTACGTTGCCCAACTTCCCTATTGAAGGGCGCGACCTGAACCCGCTATTGCAGGATCCGGGACTGATTTTCCATCCGCCGTTACTGTACATGGGGTATGTCGGCTTCTCCGTGGCCTTTGCGTTTGCGATTGCCGCGCTGATGAGCGGACGACTGGACAGTACCTTCGCCCGTTTTTCGCGTCCGTGGACGCTGGCGGCGTGGGTGTTCCTGACGCTGGGTATTGTGCTCGGTTCGGCCTGGGCCTATTACGAGCTGGGCTGGGGCGGTTGGTGGTTCTGGGATCCGGTTGAGAACGCCTCGTTTATGCCATGGCTGGTGGGAACGGCGCTGATGCACTCGCTGTCGGTAACCGAACAGCGTGCCAGCTTTAAAGCCTGGACGCTGCTGCTGTCAATCTGCGCATTCTCGCTGTGCCTATTGGGTACTTTCCTGGTACGCTCCGGCGTGCTGGTATCGGTGCATGCCTTCGCCTCCGATCCGTCGCGCGGGATGTTTATTCTGGCCTTTATGGTATTGGTGATTGGCGGCTCCCTGCTGCTGTTTGCGGTGCGCGGTCACAAGGTCCGCTCACGGGTGAACAACGCGCTGTGGTCGCGTGAATCTCTGCTGTTGGGCAACAACGTTCTGCTGATTGCCGCCATGCTGGTGGTGCTCTTGGGCACGCTGCTGCCGCTGGTGCACAAACAGCTGGGTCTGGGCAGTATTTCGATTGGTGAACCGTTCTTCAACACCATGTTTACCTGGCTGATGGCGCCGTTCGCGCTGTTGCTGGGAATTGGGCCATTAGTGCGCTGGGGCCGTGACCGACCGCGTAAACTGAAAACGTTACTGATTATCGCGTTTGTCACCACGCTTGTTCTGTCGCTGCTGCTGCCGTGGTTGTTTGAGGATCGAGTTGCCGCTATGACGGTGGTAGGGCTGGCGATGGCATGCTGGATATTCGTGCTGGCGATGTCCGAAGCATTCCTGCGTGTTTCCCGCGGAACGAAATTAACACCAAGCTATTGGGGCATGGTGTCGGGCCACGTTGGGCTGGCGATAACTATTGTCGGTATTGCCTTTAGCCAGAACTACAGCGTTGAACGCGATGTGCGCATGAAAGCAGGTGATAGCGTCAGTATCCATAACTATCAGTTCACGTTCCGCGAAGTGAAAGATATTACCGGACCTAACTACCGCGGTGGTGTCGCCATTATTGGCGTTACCCGAGATGGTAAACCGGAAGCCACGCTGCATGCGGAAAAACGCTTCTATAACAGCACCAGTTCGATGATGACCGAAGCGGCAATTGACGGCGGGCTCACGCGCGATCTGTACGCCGCGCTGGGTGAAGAACTGGATAACGGCGCATGGGCTGTGCGTCTGTACTACAAACCGTTTATTCGCTGGATTTGGGCCGGAGGATTGCTGATGGCGCTGGGCGGATTGTTCTGCCTGTTTGATCCACGCTATCGTCAGCGCACGCGTCCTCGCGCCGCGGTGCAAAAAAATGCGTCGGAGGCTGTATGAAGCGCAACGCACTGTTAATTCCGTTTATTATTTTTCTGATCATTGCAGCGGCGCTGCTGTGGCAGCTGGCGCGTAACGCTCAGGGAGACGATCCCACGAATCTGGAATCGGCGCTGATCGGCAAACCCGTTCCGACATTTCGCCTGGAGTCGCTGGAGAATCCGGGTCAGCATTATCAGGCCGATGTGCTGACCCAGGGCAAACCGGTACTGCTGAACGTCTGGGCGACCTGGTGCCCGACCTGTCGCGCCGAACATCAGTATCTGAACCAGCTATCTGCACAAGGCGTGCGGGTGGTGGGTCTGAACTATAAAGACGATCGTCAGAAAGCCATTGTCTGGCTGAAAGAGCTGGGCAATCCTTACTCATTAAGCCTGTTTGACGGCGACGGTATGCTCGGTCTGGATCTTGGCGTGTACGGCGCGCCGGAAACGTTCCTGATCGACGGTAAAGGTATTATTCGCTATCGCCATGCCGGTGATTTGAATGCCAGGGTGTGGGAGAGCGAGATCAAACCGTTGTGGGATAAGTACAGTAAGGAGGCTGCGCAATGAGATTTTTACTGGGCCTGCTGATGCTGGTTATCTCGGGATCTGCGCTGGCGACCATCGATGTGATGCAGTTTAAGGATGAAGCGCAGGAGCAGCAGTTCCGTCAGCTTACCGAACAGCTGCGCTGTCCTAAATGTCAGAACAACAGTATCGCCGATTCTAACTCGATGATTGCCACCGACCTGCGCCAGAAAGTGTACGAACTGATGCAGGAAGGGAAAAGCCAGAAAGAAATTGTCGATTATATGGTGGCGCGCTACGGCAACTTTGTCACCTACGATCCGCCGTTGACGCCGCTTACTGTGCTTTTGTGGGTGATGCCGGTGGTAGCGATTGGTTTGGGCGGCTGGATTATTTTTGCCCGTACTCGCCGACGCGTCCGGGTGAAGCTTGAAGAGTTTCCTGACGACGTTATCCCGGATGGCAAGCGCGGTGGATTTGGGTTGTTTGTGCCCGGCATCGTGGTGGCGCTGATCGTTGGCGCGGTGAGCTATTATGAAACCGGCAGCTATAAGCAGGTTCAGGTCTGGCAGCAGGCCACCGCTCAGGCTCCGGCGCTGCTGGAACGCGCGTTGGATCCGAAAGCTGACCCGCTCAATGAAGAAGATATGACACGTCTGGCGCTGGGGCTGCGCACGCGTTTACAAGCCGATCCTACAAACGTTGAAGGTTGGATCATGCTTGGGCGTATTGGCATGGTACTCGGTAACGCCAGTACGGCCACTGAAGCCTATGCCAATGCCTATCGACTGGATCCTAAAAACAGCGATGCGGCGCTGGGTTATGCGGAAGCACTGACCCGTTCATCCGATCCTGACGATAATCGCAGGGGAGGGGAGCTGTTACGCCAGCTGGTGCGCGGTGAACATGCCAACGTGCGGGTTCTCAGCATGTACGCGTTTAACGCTTTTGAACAGCAGCGCTTTGGTGAGGCGGTTGCGGCATGGGAGATGATGCTGAAATTATTACCGGCCAATGATACCCGTCGGGCGGTGATAGAACGCAGCATTAAGCAGGCGATGGAGCAGCTAACGCCGCAGGAGAAGTAAGAGTCCAGATTGCCCGAAGGCATGCTGCTTTCGGGCCTGTGCGTGCTTTGTAGGCCGGATAAGACGCTGTTGCGTCGCCATCCGGCATCTCATTGATTACTGCATGCCGCGTGTTTGCAAAAACAGGATGGTGGCAGCAACGCGAGAACGCACGTTGAGTTTGCGCAGCAGGTTACGAATATGCACCTTCACCGTCTGTTCGGAAATATTCAGTACCGACGCAATCTGTTTATTCGACAGCCCCTGAGCCAGCTCGTGTAACACATCCAGCTCGCGTTCGGTGAGAATGCTGAATGGATCTTCCTGCGCACCAAACAGGTCACGTTCGCGCAGATATTCGCTAACACGAGCGCTAAACGCTTTACCACCTTTTGCGCCGTTACGAATGGCTTCCAGCAAGACTTCGGGATCGCTATCTTTCAGTAAATAACCATCCGCGCCGGCATCAATTAAGGCGTACACATCGCTGGCGGCATCCGATACGGTAAGAATAATAATTTGCGCGGTGACGCCGTCCCGACGCAGCGCATTCAGGGTGTCCAGCCCGCTCATACCTTTCATATTGAGATCCAGCAGGATCACATCAAGGTCCAGACGGTTTGCCAGATCGATAGCACTTGCGCCGTCGCCTGCTTCAGCGACTACGTCAAATGCGGGATCCAGTTGCAATAATTGACTAATTCCCCGCCGCATGAGTGGGTGGTCGTCGACAATCAGCACCCGAAAAGGCGTTACTTCAGGCATACTATTCTCCTGAGCTTTTATTAGTATCATTATTGTTTTCAGCGCATCAATCGTCCAGATTCATCGCGCTGATGAGAGGATGAATTTTACCCCAATTTGTGCATGGGTAAGTAGTAAAACCTGTGCTGAAGGCTGCTGTAAAACTCAGGAATGCGGAATCGCAGACATAAAAAAACCAACCACAAGGGTTGGTTTTTTTGGGGATTTTTGGTCGGCACGAGAGGATTTGAACCTCCGACCCCCGACACCCCATGACGGTGCGCTACCAGGCTGCGCTACGTGCCGACGCTATGGCTGCTAATACTACTGCTTTCCGCTACGAATGCAAGAGGATGCCTCACTAACTGATTTATAATTAATCAGTTAGCAATAAATCGTTTCTCATCCGTCAGAACCTGTAGCAGCAGGCTGAGCTGCGGTTTCTGATCTTTTATTTTCTCGCCACGTAAATCATAGGTCTGATAATTTCCGTTGTTGTTCAGCACCAGCGTCATCTCTGGCGTAGTCACTGCCATCGTGCTGCCGTCGGCGGCGGTCACCCAGTAATGGCGACGTGTAGCATTGAACAAATCCTGCCCCTGCGAGTATTCGTTAGCCGGCGTGCTGACATGCAGCAGGCGCTGCATCAGCGTCGTCATCAGGTCTGTATGATCGGTCAGGCTATTGATACGCTGGGCAGGTGTTCCCGGCCAGTGAATCACCAGAGGAACCTGCAGATGACCGCGCGACCAGGCAAAGTTGTTCTCTTCCTGAGTCAGCGGCACACCGCGACCCGCGGTAATAATCACCACCGTGTTGTCCAGTTTACCCGAGTCGCGCAGGGCGCTAAGAACACGGTTAATATTGGCATCCACATCCTGAGCGGCGCTGGCGTAGCGTTTGGCAAAGTTCTTCTGGTTACTGTCATCAAGGTTTGTCCCGTTAAAGGAGACCCAGGAGAACCAGCGATTATCTTCCTGCGCGTAGCGTCCCAGCCAGTTAATCCATTGGCTTGCGGTTTGTTCGTCTGATTGCGTTTGCACGCTCGGCATGGAGAAATCTGACAGTAGCGCCTGACGATAAAGCGGACTGGTAAAGCCATCCGAGGAGAATAGCCCTAACTGATAACCCTGCTGGTTCAGTGCAGAGATCAGCGCCGCAGGCGTTCGGGTCGACAAAATACCGTCCATGTAGCTTGGCGATACACCATAGAACAGGCCAAAGATCCCGTTATCCGTGGTGTTGCCTGAGCTCATGTGACGCGTAAAGGAGATATTCTGCCCGGCAAACTCAGCCAGCGCAGGCATCTGTTTTTCAAAGCGTGAGTAGTTCAGGCCGTCTACGGTGATCAGCAGAACGTTCTGGCCAGTCCCCATATCGCGATAGTGCAGTTCGCTGAGCGGGTACTGCACGGAAACCGCTTCCGGATTGCCCTGTTCGATCAGGCGACGCTGATACTCTTGCGCATCCAGCAGGCCATGTTTTTCCAGAAACTTACGCGCCGTCATCGGGTAAGAGAGTGGCAGGTTTGCGCGCTGCATGGTAATCGGGCGATAGAAATTGGCATCTGCCCAGATATACACCACATGCGAGGCGATAAAAGAAACGAAGAAGAATGCCGCTAACGGTTTGGCGAAATGGCGACGACGCGTCAGGCTGCGCAGCTTTTGCCAGCTCCAGGTCGCAAACAACATTTCTATTAACAGGATAACCGGCACGCTGATAAACAACAGTTGCCAGTCACGCGCCGCTTCATTCTGGTCAGGGTTAATGACCAGTTCCCAGACGATCGGGTTGAGGTGCAGGTGGAAGCGAGTGAAAACTTCGCTGTCGATTAACAACAGCGTCATGCCAGCCGTCGCCAGAATAGCTGATAAGAATCTCATCAGCCTCTGGGACATGACGATAAACGTCAGGGGAAACAGGATTAGCAGATAGGTGGCAAACACCAGAAAGCTAAAATGCCCGACAACGCTCAGGTAGGAATATACACGACCTGCAAGGGTTGTCGGCCAGTCGGCGACAAACAGGTAACGGCTACCGAGAACCATGGCCAACAGAATGTTGAACAAGGCAAACCAGTGCCCCCAGCTAACCATCTGGGAGACTTTCTCACGGTAGCGCTGACGATGAGTTACCATAAACTGTTGTTCGTTTCCCCGGAGCAGGCTCTTAATGCGCTTGGTCGTCGTTTACCGAAGACTGCAATGCGCGGGCAAAAGAGTTGGCAATCGCCTGGCGCTGGGCCGGTGCGATGCTTGTATTGATAAGGTTAGTCACCATGTTTCCCAGAACCATCAGGGAAAGGTCGGTCGGCGCCTTATGTTTTTCCAGTACGTTGAGCATCTCATTCAGCAGTTGTTCAACGTGTTCGTCACTATAGCGGGAAATTTGTGGCATAAATCGAAATCAGTCTGTTCATGAAAGGGCAACATATTACCGTACGGACAGTTTTTTTTCTGCTTTTTTATCTTCTATTGCGTCACTGCCCGGCAGGTGGTTGAATACCGCCCGGTCTAAAAGGAGAGTTTATCATGAGTCTGGATATCAACCAGATTGCCCTGCACCAGCTTATCAAACGTGACGAGCAGAACCTTGAGCTGGTCTTGCGCGATTCATTACTGGAACCGACAGCGACGGTTGTCGATATGATGGCTGAGTTGCATCGGGTGTATAGCGCCAAGAATAAAGCCTATGGCCTGTTTAGCGAAGAGAGTGAACTGGCGCAAACGCTGCGTTTACAGCGTCAGGGCGAAGAGGATTTTCTGGCATTTAGTCGTGCCGCGACCGGACGCTTGCGGGACGAGCTGGCGAAATATCCTTTTGCCGACGGCGGTATTGTCCTGTTCTGCCATTACCGCTATCTGGCGGTAGAGTATCTGCTGGTCGCCGTGCTGAACAATTTAAGCAGCATGCGCGTCAATGAAAATCTGGATATCAATCCGACGCACTATCTGGATATCAATCATGCGGACATCGTGGCGCGTATTGATTTAACCGAGTGGGAAACCAATCCGGAGTCCACGCGCTATCTGACGTTCCTGAAAGGGCGGGTCGGGCGTAAAGTCGCCGATTTCTTTATGGATTTCCTCGGTGCCAGCGAAGGTCTGAACGCCAAAGCGCAAAACCGTGGCCTGCTGCAGGCGGTCGATGACTTTACTGCCGAGGCGCAACTCGATAAAGCCGAACGCCAGAACGTGCGTCAGCAGGTGTACAGCTACTGTAACGAGCAGCTGCAGGCTGGTGAAGAGATCGAACTGGAGTCGCTGTCTAAAGAGCTTTCCGGCGTCAGTGAAGTCAGCTTCAGCGAATTTACCGCTGATAAAGGCTACGAGCTGGAAGAGAGCTTCCCTGCGGATCGCAGCACGCTGCGTCAGTTAACCAAATTTGCCGGCAGCGGCGGTGGGTTAACCATTAACTTCGACGCTATGTTACTGGGTGAACGTATTTTCTGGGATCCGGCGACGGACACCTTGACCATCAAAGGTACGCCGCCGAACCTGCGCGACCAGCTGCAGCGCCGCACGTCTGGCGGGAAATAAAACCGTGTGCCGGGTGAGAGCGTTAACGCCTTATCCGGTCGACGAGAACCATCAGTATCGATGACAAAATCCCATAAAAAAACCCCGCCTTGGCGGGGTTTTTCTTCAACTTGTTTGCGATTACGCGCGAACGAAGTCGATGTGGGACAGCTTCGGCTTGAACGGGTGACGCTGTACAGCCTGAGCTTTAACTTTAACTTCTTTACCGTCAACAACGATGGTCAGAACTTCGCTGTAGAATTCAGCTTTAGCTTGCATGTTCATAACTGCATCGTGATCCAGTTCGATAGCAATCGGGGCTTCTGCGCCACCGTAGATGATTGCCGGGAACTTGTTAGCGGCACGCAGGCGGCGGCTCGCACCCTTACCCTGCTCTTTACGTACTTCAGCGTTGATAGTAAACATTTAAATCTCTCTTTAATAATTCCTGCTACAGGCGACCCAGCAACAGGTAAGTGATCTGCTTTGCGTATGCAAAAGCGGGCGAGATTCTATACTCAAACGGCTGGTACATCAATCAAAAGTACGATTAACCGCGTAATTCATGTGCCCGACGAAAGCGACCTTCATAATCGAAGACCTTTTCACGGACCTGCCAGTACTGACCTTTCATACGCGCCACCACGAAATCAGGATGCCGTAACAACGCCTGCTGATTGAGGATATCGGCGGCGGTTATCCAGCGTAAGGGTATACCGGGTGTTCGGGTGTGCGGGCGAATAAACAGTTGTTCGAAGGCCGTACGCTGCGCGGGAGTGTGCAGGCGAAAGCGTTCGCTGACGTCAGCGCCGTCTTCATCGTAATAGGTGATTTTCAGCCATTCGCCTTTATCATCCTGCCCGTTTTGTAACACCATACCGCTACAGCGCAGGACCAGCGCATCTTTGAGCCTGAGCGCGGCTTTCAGCATGTCATCCGGGTCAACCAGCACCGTGTCGCACTCGCGACAACGGCGGGCGGCGATGTCATTTTCCGCGTTGCACTGTGGGCAGTTTTTAAAACGGAAACGAAAATCGCACTGTTCGCGATGGCCGTCATCATCTTCAAACCATCCCTGGCAGCGGCGGCCAAAATGTTCAATCAGCGTGCCGTCTGCCGTGGTTTTGCCCCAGAAGGTGTTTGCAAATCCGCAGGCAGGACAGAACACCTGTACCGGAACGTTGTCGCTTTTCCCTTTCGGAGCACCCACTTCCGGTGCGTACAGATCGTGCGGGTTGCCGGCGTAATCGAGGATCAGACAGTCGGTTTTACCCGGTGCAAGGCGCAACCCACGACCAACAATTTGTTGGTAAAGGCTAACTGACTCTGTTGGGCGCAGAATGGCGATAAGGTCGACGTGCGGTGCATCGAAGCCGGTGGTCAGGACCGATACATTCACCAGATAGCGAAAACGCTGGGCTTTGAACTCTTCAATCAGCACGTCGCGCTCAGCGCCTGGCGTATCTCCAGTGATTAGCGCGGCGTCGTCAGCGGGCAGCAGGCCCTGAATTTCTTTGGCGTGCTCAACGGTGGCGGCGAAAATCATCACCCCTTTGCGGGTTTGGGCAAACTCGATAATCTGGCTGATGATATGTGGCGTTATTCGCTGCTGCTTTTTCAGCTCCTGATTCAGATCTGCTTCGCTAAACAGGCCGTTACTCTGCGCCTGCAGGCGACTAAAGTCATACTGCACGACCGGCATGTCGAGGCGTTCTGGCGGCGTCAGGTAGCCGTGTTTAATCATGTAGCGCAGCGGTAATTCATAAATGCAGTCGCGAAACAGCGCTTTTTCATCGCCGCGCACCATACCATGATAATGAAAATGATAAATCCAGCCCTTGCCCAAACGAAAAGGCGTGGCGGTAAGCCCGAGCAGACGTAAGTGGGGATTTACTTTAGTCAGGTGAGTGAGGATTTGCTGATACTGACTCTCTTCATCATCGCCAATACGGTGGCATTCATCGACGATCAGCAGTGAGAATTCACCCTGAAAGGCCTCCAGATTACGCGCTACCGACTGCACGCTGCCAAAGACTACTTTCCCGTGGCTCTCTTTACGCTTCAGGCCTGCGGCAAAAATATCGGCTTCAAGCCCCAGCGCACAATATTTGGCATGGTTTTGTGCGACCAGTTCTTTGACGTGCGCCAGTACCAGTACGCGACCACGTGCCACGCGGGCCAGTTCAGCAATCACCAGACTTTTGCCCGCGCCGGTTGGCAGGACGATAACCGCCGGGGTGCGGTGGTGGCGAAAATGGTTGAGCGTGGCGTCCACGGCTTCTTTTTGGTACGGGCGAAGAGTAAAAATCATGAGCTCATTAAGGTAAACAGCAACAATGTATAGTATGCCATGAATCATTTCCCTTGAGGGATGGTGTAACACCGCTATACTGGGCGGATAATAGTCCCACTTTTCGGGCGTAAACCCGCTTCTCGTATTTTTACAGGCAAAAATCACACTCATGCGACTTGATAAATTTATCGCTCAGCAACTCGGCGTCAGCCGCGCTATTGCCGGGCGTGAGATCCGTGCTAACCGCGTTACCGTCGACGGTGAAATCGTTAAAAACAGTGCCTTTAAGCTGTTACCAGAACACGACGTCGAATATGACGGTAATTCCCTGGTTCAACAAAATGGCCCGCGCTATTTTATGCTGAATAAGCCTCAGGGTTATGTTTGCTCAACGGATGACCCGGATCATCCGACGGTGCTCTATTTCCTTGATGAACCGGTTGCCTACAAACTGCATGCGGCAGGGCGTCTGGATATCGACACCACCGGACTGGTACTGATGACCGATGACGGACAGTGGTCGCATCGTATCACTTCTCCTCGTCACCATTGTGAGAAAACCTATCTGGTGACGCTGGAGTCGCCAGTGGCAGACGATACCGCCGAGCAGTTTGCCCATGGCGTACAGTTGCATAATGAAAAAGACCTGACCAAACCGGCTGTTCTGGAGGTCATTACGCCAACTCAGGTGCGATTGACCATCAGCGAAGGGCGCTATCATCAGGTAAAACGTATGTTTGCCGCGGTGGGTAACCACGTTGTGGAACTGCACCGTGAACGAATTGGTGACATCAGGCTTGATGACGATCTGGAGCCGGGTGAATACCGTCCATTGACCGAAGAAGAAATCGCCAGCGTTAACTTAACCCCGCGTTAATTTCAGGAGCTAAATGTGACCACCCGGCAGAACTCGTCAATTGCCATAGTCTTTATCCTTGGCTTGTTAGCCATGCTGATGCCGTTGTCGATTGATATGTATCTTCCGGCGCTACCTGTTATCTCAGAACAGTTTGGTGTGCCTGCGGGTAGCGCGCAGATGACCCTCAGTACCTATATTCTGGGGTTTGCAGTGGGGCAGTTGCTCTATGGCCCAATGGCTGACAGCATTGGACGCAAGCCGGTGATTCTGGGCGGAACGCTGGTGTTTGCGGCGGCGGCAGTGGCCTGCGCCCTGGCGCAAACTATTGATCAACTGATCGTGATGCGTTTCTTCCACGGTCTGGCTGCCGCGGCGGCGAGCGTGGTTATCAACGCCCTGATGCGCGATATCTATCCGAAGGAAGAGTTCTCACGCATGATGTCATTCGTCATGCTGGTCACGACAATTGCGCCCTTGTTGGCACCTATCGTGGGTGGTTGGGTGCTGGTATGGCTTAGCTGGCACTATATCTTTTGGATCCTCGCCATGGCGGCTGTTCTGGCGTCGGTGATGATCTTTACGCTGATCAAAGAGACCCTGCCTGTAGAGCGTCGCCAGCCGTTTCGCCTGCGTACCACTATTGGCAACTTTGCCTCGCTGTTTCGTCATAAACGAGTGCTGAGCTATATGCTGGCCAGTGGGTTCAGCTTTGCCGGGATGTTCTCGTTTCTGAGCGCCGGACCCTTTGTTTACATTGAGATCAACCACGTTTCACCGCAGCATTTCGGTTATTACTTCGCACTGAACATCGTATTCCTGTTCGTGATGACTATCATCAACAGTCGCTTTGTGCGTCGGGTTGGGGCATTGAATATGTTCCGTACCGGTCTGTGGATCCAGTTCGTGATGGCGGGATGGATGGTCTTTAGCGCACTGTTTGGGCTGGGGTTCTGGGCTCTGGTCGTTGGCGTTGCGGCGTTTGTTGGCTGTGTATCGATGGTGTCATCAAACGCCATGGCGGTTATTCTGGATGAATTTCCGCATATGGCGGGAACGGCGTCATCGCTGGCTGGGACATTCCGCTTTGGTATTGGCGCCATTGTCGGGGCCCTGTTGTCTCTGGCGACCTTTAACTCGGCCTGGCCAATGATATGGTCGATCGCATTTTGCGCTACCTGCTCAATTCTCTTCTATCTTTACGCCAGTCGCGCTCAAAAACGGTGATCTATTACACAACCTGGGGGCCATAAGGTCTCCAGAGTTGATGTACATCAACCGCAAATCTATCATTTCCCCCGCTTATGTTTATTTTATGTAAAATCAATTTATGTAAAAAGTCACATCATTGTAGTTAAAAAGGTTGAGTTAGATCGCAGAAACGAGTACATATAGCCCGGAAATATGCCAGAACCGTTGAATAAATTTAATTACTGGGTTCTGTAAGCAGCATAAGTACTGGATGTAAACGTTTACCAACTGTTTAAAGACGTATTGTCAATGATGTGTTAATATTGATGTAAAATAATTGTGAAGTGATTGTGCTTCCAGGGAAAGAAAGTGATGACATTACAACTCTCAATCGTTCATCGTCTGCCGCAGAGCTATCGTTGGTCGGTGGGTTTCGCAGGTTCGAAAGTTGAACCGATTCCGCAAAACGGTCAGAGTAATGAGAACAGCCTGGTGGCACTCAAATTGCTCAGTCCTGATGGTGACAGCGCGTGGTCAGTCATGCATAAGCTCAGCCAGGCCCTCAGTGATATCGAGGTTCCTTGTTCCGTACTGGAATGTGAAGGGGAGCCGTGCCTGTTTGTGAATCGCCAGGACGAATTTGCCGCGACCTGCAGACTGAAAAACTTCGGCGTGGCTATCGCAGAACCGTTTTCAAACAACAATCCTTTTTGAGCGTCAGCTTAGCGCGAGCAGCTGACGTGTATAGGCCTGCTGTGGTGCGTTAAAGACGTGCTCGCATTGCCCTTGCTCCACGACCTCTCCCTGACGTAGCACAATAACCTGATGGCATAACGCGCGTACTACGTGCAAATCATGGCTGATAAAAATATAAGCCAGCCGATGCTTTTCCTGTAAGGATTTTAACAACGTCAGGATTTGCGCCTGTACGGTCCTGTCGAGCGACGATGTTGGTTCATCCAGAATGATCAGGGAAGGTTTGAGAATCAATGCTCTCGCAATAGCAATGCGTTGGCGTTGCCCACCAGAAAACTCCGCAGGATAACGATGTCGCGTTTCGCTATCCAATCCCACTTCCGCCATTACCGCTTTCACCTGTGCCTCGCGTTGTTCGGCTGACAGGGTAGGCTGATGAACGCGCAACCCCTCCTCGATAATCTGTAGCACGCTCAGGCGTGGGTTCAGCGAGGAGTTGGGATCCTGAAATACCACCTGAATACGGTGACGGACCGGCAACAGCTGGCGTCGATTTAAGGTATGCAGTGCCAACCCATCGAACACAATGCTTCCCTGCGAGGTGATTAACCGCAGAAGCGCCAGTCCGGTAGTGCTTTTTCCGGAGCCTGACTCTCCCACCAGCCCCAGCGTTTCACCGGGCCGGAGGGAAAAACTGACGTCGTTAACGACGACGTTGTGGTCCACCACGCGTTTCAGGATACCTTTGCGGATAGGAAAGGCGACGCGGAGTTTTTCCACTTCCAGCAACGGAGCTTGCCCGACAGGCAAAGGTACCGGGTCGCCGGAAGGTTCGCTGTTTAACAATTTCTTCGTGTAGGGATGCGTTGGCGCAGTGAGCAACTGTGCTGCTCTATTTTGCTCAACGCACTGGCCGTTTTGCATGACCGCCACGGTATCGGCCAGTTTTTTCACAATACTCAGGTTGTGGGTGATGAACAGTAATCCCATGTTCAGCTCGCGCTGTAGTTCCCTCAGCAATTGCAGGATCTGTGCCTGAACGGAAACGTCCAGCGCGGTAGTCGGTTCATCAGCAATAAGCAGCTCAGGTCGTGTCAGCAGTGCCATGGCGATCATCACACGCTGGCGTTCACCGCCGGACAGTTGGTGTGGGTAATCTGCGAGACGTTTGGCTGCCTGACGGATGCCAACGCGATCCAGGCAGGTCAGGATTTCTGCCCGCGCCGCTTCCCGACGCATTCCCCTATGCAGCGACAGCACTTCATAAAGCTGTTTTTCCAGATTGTGGAGCGGGTTCAGTGACACCATCGGCTCCTGGAAAATCATGGCGATTTTATTCCCCCGTACGCCGCGAAGCGTCTGCTCGTTGGCGTGAAGTAATGATTCACCATGAAAACGGATGTCCCCGGAAGGGTAAACTACCGGAGGGGACGGTAACAACCGTAGGATAGAAAGCGCGGTCACGCTTTTCCCCGAGCCAGACTCGCCCACCAGCGCCAGCGTTTGTCCGGCATCAACCCGTAGTGAGAGGGCATTGACTACGGTGCGCACGGTCTCTTGTTGACGAAAACCTACCGATAAATTCTCAATGGCTAACAGAGGTTGTGTCATTTTAAATCGCCTTGTTGGGATCAAACGCATCGCGTACCGCTTCACCAATAAAGATCAGTAGTGATAGTAGCAGGGCAACGGAGATGAACGCGGTGATGCCAAGCCACGGTGCCTGCAGGTTGTTTTTACCCTGTAACAGGAGTTCTCCCAGTGATGGCGAGCCAAGCGGTAAACCGAACCCAAGAAAATCCAGTGAGGTCAGAGTAGTTATCGAGGCGCATAAAATAAACGGTAAAAAAGTCAGGGCCGCGACCATCGCGTTAGGCAGCATATGACGCAGAATAATACTGCGATCGCTTACGCCTAGCGCTTGAGCGGCTCGAATGTAATCAAAGTTTCGGGTACGTAAAAATTCCGCGCGCACCACGCCAACCAGACTCATCCAGCCAAACAATACGGTAATGCCCAACAGCCACCAGAAGTTAGGCTGGACCACGCTCGACAATAGAATGATGAGAAACAGCGTTGGCATTCCTGACCAAACTTCAATGAATCGTTGCCCCCACAGGTCCACCTTGCCGCCATAATAGCCCTGAATTGCGCCAGCCATAATGCCCATCACGCTCGAACAGAGAGTGAGCATTAGACCAAACAAGACAGAAATACGTGTGCCGTAGAGGATGCGTGCCAGTACATCACCGCCGTTGGCGTCTGTTCCCAGCCAGTTTTGTGCGGAAGGCGGGGAAGGGAAGGGCTTATCGGTGGCAAAGTTAATGCTGGTGGCCCCAAAGCGTATTGGTGCCCACAGGATCCAGCCCTGGTTTTCCAGGCGCAGTTGTAGCCACGGGTCCTGATAATCAGCCTGAGTCGCCAGCGGTCCGCCGAAGTCGCTTTCACTGTAGTTTTTGAACAGGGGGAAATACCAGCTATTGTCGTAGCGCACCAGTAGCGGCTTATCATTGGCAATCAGTTCTGAACACAGGCTAAGACCGAACAGCACCAGAAAAATCCACAGCGACCAGTAGCCGCGACGATTGTGGCGAAAGCGCGCCCAGCGGGCCTGATTGACGGGGCTTAATCGCGACATTAGCGTCCCTCAAAATCAATACGAGGATCGACCAGCGTATAGCTGATGTCGCTGAGGATATTCAGCAGCAGACCGATCAGGGTGAAGATATAAAGCGTGCCAAACATTACCGGGTAGTCGCGTGATACGGTGGATTCATAACCCAGCAATCCCAGGCCGTTAAGTGAGAACATCACTTCAATCAGCAGTGAGCCGGTAAAAAACATGCTGATAAACGTTGCCGGGAAGCCGGCGATCACCAGCAACATGGCATTGCGAAACACATGTTTCCACAGAATATTTTTCTCGCTGACCCCTTTAGCGCGTGCGGTGACGACATATTGTTTGCGCACCTCATCCAGAAATGAGTTCTTGGTCAGCATAGTCAGTGCGGCAAACCCACCAACCACCGTCGCCAGCACCGGCAGGGTAATATGCCAAAGGTAGTCGGTTACTTTCTGATACCAGGGCAGGGAGTCAAAATTGGCGGATACCAGCCCGCGAAGCGGGAACAGGTCGTAGTAGCTTCCCCCGGCAAAAAAGACGATCAGCAAAATGGCAAACAGAAAGGCCGGTATGGCATAGCCGATAATAATAAATGCGCTGCTCCAGACATCAAACCGGCTGCCGTTATGCACCGCTTTGCGGATCCCAAGCGGTATCGACACCAGATAGATGATGAGCGTACTCCACAGCCCCAGCGTGACGGAAACAGGCAGGCTGTCTTTGATAAGCGTCAGCACCGAGGCGCTACGAAACAGGCTGTCACCGAAATCGAAACGAATGTAATCCCAGAGCATTTTGAAGTAACGCTCGTGAATGGGCTTATCGAACCCATAGCGGCGAGTGATTTCGGCGATCACTTCCGGGTCAAGACCCCGGCCACCTCGATAATTACTGTCGCTGATGTTACCAACGCCTGTTTGCGCGTGGCTGGCACGAACGCCTTCGCTACCCGCGCCGGGTAATGCCCCGCTTTGCCCGAACTCAATGGCGGCGACGGCCTGTTCAACCGGGCCGCCTGGGGCAATTTGCACGATAAAAAAGTTGATGGTGATGATGGCCCAAAGCGTTGGGATCACCAGCAGTAAACGTCGAATCAGATACGCGCCCATTTATTCTCCCTGTCGTCTGGCAGCGGGCAGTTTCGCCGCTTTGTTGACGTCATACCACCAGTTGTCGAGGCCAATGGTGTAAATTGGGCGAATAGCAGGATGTGAAAATTTATCCCACCAGGCGATGCGATCCTCTGCCATAAACCACATCGGCAACATGTAGTAGTTCCAGGTTAGTACCCTGTCCAGTGCCCGGCCCAGTGGGATCAATTTGGCTTTATCACCTTGTGCCGCGATGATTTGGTCGATCAGTTTATCAATCACCGGGCTTTGTACGCCGGGGGCGTTGTAGCTGGAATCAATATATTGAGAGGCCCACAGAATTTGCAGGTCCGAACTCGGCCACGGCATCGCGCGATACAACCTCGGCATCATGTCATAGTCGCGACTGCGCAGGCGGTTCGTGATTTGTGAGTTATCCACCTGGCGGATATTCATGGTAATACCTAAGCGCTGCAGGTTGTGCTGGAACGGCAGCACCCATTGACTGTTGCTGCCCGCAGGGAGCAACAGTTCAAAGCTCAGAGGTTTACCGCTGGCGCTATTTACCCGCTGCTGACCCTTTAGTACCCACCCGGCCTGCTCCAGTAAGGTATCGGCTTTCAACAGGTTGTCGCGGTCGTAGCCATCGCCTTTTGATTTTGGCGGCTGATATATTTGGCTAAAGACCTCAGGGGGGAGATCTTTTTTCAAGGGCGCGAGTATCACCAGCTCATCTGCGTCGGGGTATTTTGTCGCGGCATATTCGGTATTCTGAAAATAGCTGTTGGTCCGGCTCCAGGCATTATAGAACAGCGCTTTATTCATCCATTCAAAATCAAAGGCCAGCGTGATGGCTTCCCGTACCCGTCGGTCGCTGAATACCGGACGCTGAATATTAAATGCCAGCCAGCGGGTATCCTGCGCGGACTCGTTTTTTTGCTCATCTTTGATGATGTAATGATTCGCGAAATTTTTCCCGGTATAACGCGTCGCCCAGTTTTTGGCATCATTTTCAAGACGCAGATCAAACGCACCGGCCTTAAACGCTTCAAAGGCGACGTTATCATCCAGATAGTAGTCGTAGCGGATGGTATCAAAGTTCCAGCGTCCACGATTGACGGGCAGATTAGCGGCCCAATAATCTTTGACGCGCGAATAGACAATATACTGGCCCATCTTCCATTTCGTAATGCGATAAGGGCCGCTGGCGAGCGGTGGCGATGATAAGGGATCGCTGAGCTTATGATCTTTCCAGTACTTCTCTGGCATTACGGGTAATGAAAACAGGCTGAGCATGTCCTCTTTACCCGGTTTGGCTAATTCAATGCGTACGGTTAATGGCGCGATGGCTTTTACCGTTGTTCCCTTGTAGACCAGACGAAACTGCGGCACGCCTTCAGTCATAAATTTGTGGAAGGTGAATGCGACGTCGCGGGCGGTAATGGGTGAGCCATCGTGAAAACGCGCTCGTGGATTAATGGCAATTTCTACCCAGGAATAGTCGTCAGCGTAGCGCGCGCTGTCGGCAATGAGCGGGTAATAGCTACCAGGTTCATCGTCAGAGGTCGTAAACAACGTATCGTAAAGCGTTTCGGTACGTGCGCCGGGGTTACCGCGCATCGCGTAGCGGTTAAAGTTGTCAAATGTGCCAATGGCGGACAGGGTGATTTGACCCCCTTTAGGGGCTGCGGGATTCACATAATCGAAGTGATTAAAGTTAAATGCGTACTTCGGTTCACCCAGTACGGCAAAAGCATAGCTTTCTTTGATGGATTGCGCCTGGGCGCTAAACCCGATGAGGGTAATAAACAGAAGCAGTACGCGAGGGATCATATAAAAGCGATTTCCTTTTCCTGCCACAACCCGACGGGCATCATGCCTGAAAGATAAGGGATGTAGCGGCGAGTGAGAGTATATGAATCGCATACTGCGATCACCACGTCGGCTTATTGGGCTGTGCCATCCAACGCACAAAATCAGCAAGCTTTAATGGTCGGCTAATCCAGTATCCCTGGAAAAAATGCACCCCACGATCGCGCAGCCAACGGGCTTGCTCAGGAGTTTCTACCCCTTCCGCAACCGTCAGCATATTAAGACGTTTAGAAAGTGTCAACACGGCGTCCAGAACCGGAGAGGTCAGGGTTTCCGTCCCGATGGCGTTAATAAATCCGCGATCGATTTTCAGGTAGTCAACGGTAAAGCGTTCCAGATAAATAAGCGCGCTATGGCCGGTGCCAAAATCATCAATCGCAATTTCAAAACCTGCGGAATGAAGCCATTCAAATAGCTTTGTGGCCTCGTGCTGATTGAGCATATCTCGTTCAGTGATTTCCAGCACTATCTGAAAATAGTTTGCGGGAAGTGAAGCGTGCAGGTGCCGGATGTCGTCTTTAAATGTCTCGCCATGCAGATGCGATGGCGCGATATTGATCCCCAATTTTGCGCCAGCGGGTAACACTTTTTGTAGCGCCGGGGCATCCTGGGCGATCAACTTAAAGAGATGCTGAGTCAGCGGGACGATCATTTTCTGTGATTCAGCGTAATGAATAAAGGCATCCGGTGGGATCTCGCCCGTTGTTGGGTGATTCCAACGTAACAGGACCTCGACGCCTTTCACTTCCAGCGTTTGCATCTCTACGACGGGCTGGTACACCACATAAAACTGGTTATGCTTGATGGCGTTGAGGATATCTTTGCCTGGGCGTAAACGGATGCTGTAGATGTAGTACCAGAGGAGAAGGGCGGCAATAATCCCGGCCATACATCCCAACAAAATAGAATACCAGACGTCGGTATAGCTCCACTCTTGTGCGTATAAGCGAATTTTAAGCGGGATCCCTTCAAGAGTGGCCTGCCGCCAGGAGGTATGAGGAAGAGCGGAGACATCGATGATTCGCGATGAGAATGTCGAAATTGCGGTATTACCGACGATAATCGCAATACCGTCAAAATCATCCTGCCGGGCGGTATAGAGCAGATAAGGTGCCAGATTGATATTCAGTGAGGTAAATACGCCGCTATCGTTGAACGACGCGTTTCGGTGCCAAATCATGATCGCTGGTTTGTCCGGCATCATGGGCGTACCGGGAAGTAATTCCACATCAATATTTCTGCTGATATCGAGGTTCGGGATCAAATCTAAAATCGGAGTGAACATGGAACCTGTTGCGGAAGAGCAGAAAGCGATACCGTCTTTTACCAGTAAGAAAGCGCGAACGTTCAGGCTAAAGGCTGCACTGGAGGTCAGTTTAGCGCCAACTTGTTGGCAACTGTTGGCAACCAGCGGCTGAAGGGCATCGGTGGTGGTTTTGAGGTCGGTAAAGTAGCTGCTGACGTAATTCTGGATATCGGCAAGGAGCGTGTCGTACTTAACTTCTCGTTTATGCCAGGTGACGAAAAACTGCAGGGTACTCACGAGTATTGCGACGATAAGCCCCGTTAACATACAGGAAAGCAGGATTTTCCGACCGGATGAAGAAGAGCGTCTGAACATAGATCCTTATTTTACCTGATTTAACCGCTTACTCTGTATGAATATAACCTGAAATGACTCATGTTGTGAGATTTTTCTTAGTCGCAGGGTGAAACAAAAAAGCACCGCCGAAGCAGTGCTTTTGGAATGTCTCATCAGGATAGCCAAGGGATAGCTGCCAAACGAAACTAACTGCGGCTCAGAACCCGGCGAGCTTCGTTGTAACGTTTTTTCCAGTAAGGCTCGTTCATGCTGGAAATGATAACGCCACTGCTGGTCGAGGCATGTACAAACTGGTTGTTACCGATATAAATACCGACGTGACGGCCAGTAGAACCAGCACGGAACAGAACCAGATCGCCTGTGCGCAGATTAGTGCGCGAAACGGATTTTCCCGTTTCCTGTTGTTCATAGGTTGAGCGCGGAAGCTCTAAACCAAATTGCTCGCGGAATGTACGCTGCACGAAGCTTGAGCAATCAATACCTTTTTTGGTGCTGCCGCCAAGGCGGTAACGCACGCCTTTCCAGTCAGCATACTGGTCCATAATACGTGATTTAACATCGATATTACGTACCATATTTTCAAATTCATCCTGAGAGGCTTGCAGTGAAGAGTTATCTCCATTGCCCACAGCATGCGTCTCAGAATGCATATTCTTGGCGGTGTTCGTTGTGCTACATGCAGAAAGCAGAACCGCAACTGCTATCGCGGGTATGCCCCGCAAGATATATCTCAAAATCGGTTGAGATTTGACCATTTTGTTTGTTTTCCCTTGAAGTCCTTAACGATAAATATCGTTATAAAAAATGCCAAACGTGACGAGACTAATTACCATCGCACGATGAGACAATTCCTTAAGGTCAAATCTGTGGCAGAACGCACAAATTTATTCTGAAAGGGAATAATTATCCCGCGAGGCAAAACGAGTTCGAGATTACCCGATCGTTCCGGTCAATGCGAGTGATTTTACGTGATTTCTTATAAGAAAAATTGATACAGAAAGTGAATAAACGGCATTGTCTAAATTAAGAACAATCAGGGTAAAAAATACGCAACCTACTCATTTTAAACATGAATAAGATGACAGGAGAATGACAATCAGAATGATGAAATATTGCCCGGCATCATCAGGGAATCAGAAGTATCCCTGATGATGTTAATTACTCTGCGTTATTTGTTTAAAAATTGTTTGTTTTTGCCGGGTAGATAATTCACGAACAGAGTGACTAATCGGTCGCTTAATGGCGTCATTAGCCACCAGGGAAGGCCAATCAAGACCACCGTCATGGAACCAACCACGATATCAGTGAGCCAATGAGCGCCAATCATTACGCGCGGGAAGGCAAAAACCACAGCAATAATAAGGCCGATTATTCCTGCGACTTTTCCGAAATAACGCAGCATAAATGCGGAAAAAATAAGCAGCATCATGCCGTGATCGCCAGGAAAACTGTCTTTCGACGCATCTTTGGTCGGAATATGCAGCAGTTCGCTGACGCGATAAATATTATCCAGCATAAGCGTGGGGCTGGCGCGTTTAACGGGAATAAGCGCCTGGCCCAGCTGATTTAATACCACTGCAGTGAGCAGCATAACCAAACCAATTGCCACAATGCGTCGGCGACCTTCCGACGTCTCTTTTAGCCAAAAGTGCAGCATCAATGCGCCCATAGCCAGCAATGAGCAGCCATCAAATGCCCGATTATTGGTAATAGCAACAACCCATAAGAACAGCGGGCTTTCCACCAGTTTATGATTAAAGAAGCGGAAGACGCCCGTATCGAGTGAAGACCAGAACCCATGCCCGGCTGGAATATACCAGGACAGAAACAGTGCCAGACCCGCAATATTAAGCAGGAGGATTAAAGGGTATCGGGTTTTCATCGTCGTTTACCATTGCTAAAAACGAAGGCAACCTTACGCGCTAGCGTCTAAACGAAGTCTCAACAACGCGCTCTGTAACGCATTCCAGTCGGTCTCGGTATCGGCGATGAGTTCAATACGGCTATCCGGTGGCGCGACGTTTTGCGTCTCTATATGCCAGTCGTCTCCCTGGCGGTTAATGCGTACCAGTCCTTCTTTAATACGCATTACCCCCTTCACGCGCCCAACCGGGGCAAGACGCGACCATTCCAGCAGACCGATGGTATCGAACACCGTATCGGCGTCAAAAATCCAACCGCAGGCCTGATGGCCCTGACCGCTGTTGAGGCTACGACGCCAACGCTGCTGTGCGGGTAAGCTCAACGCTGCCAGCCCCTTTTTGTTGGCATGGCTATGGGCGTGCTCCGCGCTTGCAGGAAGCTCCGCCAGGTTTAGTCGGGGCAAATCCAGTAGCTGTCCGTCAATTTGCCCATGGTCGGCATGAACTAACTGGCGATTACCACCGTAGTGTTGCCACCAGCTTTGTAGGGCGTTTTCGCTTTCCGTCGTGGCACGGTCGGTTTTGTTGGCAACAATAATATCAGCAGCGGCCAGCTGATCGCGGAAATTGTCATTGGCGACGCTTTTCTCATCCAGTAACAGGCGAGGATCAAGGATACAGAGGGTTGCGCGCAGATCGATCCACGGCTCATAAACCGGTGCGGTGAGTAAATCCAGAATCTGTTTGGGATGCCCGAGGCCGGTGGGTTCAATCAGCAGGCGGTCGGGTTTTCCCTGACGCAGCAGCGTATTGAGGCCAACCTGCATTGGCAGACCGTTAACACAGCACATACAGCCGCCGGGGATCTCTTTTAGCAGCGCACCGCTGTCGGCCAGCAACGCGCCATCAATGCCAACTTCACCAAACTCATTAACCAGCACGGCCCACTTCTCAGCAGGATCTTTGTTTGCCAATAAATGAAGAATAGAGGTGGTTTTGCCACTGCCGAGAAAACCGGTGATGAGATTGGTTTTAGTCACATTTACTCCAGAATCATAAATTACCGTAATGGCATTTAACAATCCTGGCGAAAAACAGGGAAAAAGAGAAGGGGGGAGAGGACGAAGAGGCGCTTCGTCCTGCTTAATGGCAGAAATCGTTAACTTTTTAACGTCTCAATGACAGCCTGATGCGCACCGTATTGGGCAATGCGTTGCCAGGCCTGCTGAATGGCCGTGACAAACTGCGGATTCTGTACGAGGTCGGTGGCGAAAATCTCGCGCAGCGAAAGCAGAGCGTTGACGCGTTCTGACTCTGTGCTCTGTTTAACCAGAGCGGAAATTTTTTCACTCAACGGGTCACGAACATCAATAGCGGTGCCTGAATCATCCACGCCGCTCACATAACGCATCCAGCCCGCGACGCCGAGCGCCAGAAGTGGCCACTCGCTTTGGCGGGCTAAATGTACGCGGATCCCTTCCAACATGCGCTGGGGTAATTTCTGGCTACCGTCCATCGCGATTTGCCAGGTTTTATGTTTCAACGCTGGGTTGGCAAAACGCTCCAACAGGCTTAGGGCATACTGGTCTAAATCAACATCGGTAATTTGCAGCGTAGGTGCCTGTTCGTTGAGCATCAGGCGGTAAGCGGCTTCACGAAATGCGCTGTCCTGCATACAGTCGCTGATGTGCTGGAACCCGGCCAGATAGCCGAGATAAGCGAGAAACGAATGACTGCCGTTCAGCATCCGCAGTTTCATTTGTTCCCACGGCAACACATTTTCGACCATCTGGACGCCCGCCGTTTCCCATTGTGGGCGGCCACACACAAAATTATCTTCAATCACCCACTGGATAAACGGTTCGCAGCTGATTGCGCAAGGATCGGCAACCCCCAGCTCGCGGGCAATTTCGGCCAGTGACTCTTCAGTGGCGGCAGGGACAATGCGGTCGACCATGGTGCCTGGGAAACTGACATGTTCCTGAATCCAGGTTGCCAGTTCTGGTGAACGTTTCTCCGCCATTCCAAGGACGGCGTTTTTTACCACATGACCATTGTCCGGGATGTTATCGCAAGAGAGGACGGTAAACGGCTGTAGCCCGCGTTCACGTCGGCGGTGTAGGGCTTCAACAATAATTCCGGGGGCAGAGTGCGGTTCAGTCGGTGTTTGCAGATCGTGAGCAATACGTGGATTACTGAGGTCTAACGAACCTGTCGCCGGATCGATGCAGTAGCCTTTTTCTGTGATGGTTAGCGAGACAATAGCCACCTGAGGCTCGCAGAATTTTTCGATAATGGCCGCCAGCGAATCCAGCCTGGCGTTGAGACATTCGTTGACGGCACCGATAACAATTGGCTGGTTGCCGTTGGCCCCTTTTTCCAGCACGGTAAATAAATGATCCTGTTCGCGCAGTTGGCTCATCAGTCGATCGCCGCTGAACAGACTGATCTCACAAATACCCCAGTCTCCACCCTGCGCATTCAGCACCCTGTCGGTTAGTAACGCCTGATGGGCGCGGTGAAAAGCACCGAAACCAAAATGCACAATCCGCGTTTTTAATTGCTGGCGGTCGTATTGCGGCATCATGACATTTTCCGCCAGTGGCGCTGAGGCAATAGTTTTCATTTAATACACCTGATTAACCATAAATTAACAATGGCAGTATAAAGTTATATGACAACAAATTGAATTGGTGTGCCTCATTTATCCGGGGAATGTGAGCTTGATCAACCAATCATCGGCAATGTGTTGATCAGTTGACGGATGCCTGTATGGTAGTCGTCATTAAGATGATTTAATTTGGTATAACAACTTGTGAGGTGAAACAATGGAACAAACCTGGCGTTGGTACGGACCTAACGATCCGGTATCGCTTGATGATGTGCGTCAGGCTGGCGCAACGGGTGTTGTGACCGCCTTGCACCATATTCCAAACGGTGAAGTGTGGCCGGTAGAAGAAATTCAGCAGCGTCAGGCCATTCTGGCTGAAAAAGGGCTGACCTGGTCGGTAGTGGAAAGTATCCCTGTCCACGAAGATATCAAAACGCGTTCAGGTCAATATCAAACGTGGATTGCCAACTATCAGCAGAGTATCCGTAATCTGGCGACCTGTGGTATCGATACGGTGTGCTATAACTTCATGCCGATCCTCGACTGGACGCGTACCGACCTCGAATATCAACTGCCGGATGGTTCCAAAGCGCTGCGTTTTGACCAGATTGCTTTTGCGGCCTTTGAACTTCACATTCTGCAACGCCCGGGAGCTGAAGCGGATTATACCGCCGAAGAACAACGCCAGGCGATGGACTACTTCAATGCCATGAGTGATGCAGAAATTGAAAAACTGACCCGCAATATCATTGCTGGCCTGCCTGGTGCAGAAGAGGGCTATACGCTGGATCAGTTCCGTGCGCGTCTCGCTGAATACGACGGCATCAGCAAGGACGATCTGCGCGATAATATGGCGGTATTCCTGCGGGCGATTGTGCCAGTGGCAGAAGAAGTCGGCGTGCGTCTGGCCGTGCATCCTGACGATCCGCCGCGCCCGATCCTCGGCCTGCCGCGTATCGTTTCGACTATCGAAGATATGCAGTGGCTGAAAGAAACGGTCGATAGCATTAATAACGGTTTCACCATGTGCACCGGTTCTTACGGCGTGCGCGCTGATAACGATCTGGTGAAAATGATCGAAACCTTTGGCGATCGAATCCACTTCACGCACCTGCGCTCAACCTGTCGTGAAGATAACCCGAAAACCTTCCATGAAGGTGCGCACCTGCAGGGCGATGTGGATATGGTATCGGTGGTGGCTGCCATTTTGAGCGAAGAGCAGCGGCGTAAAAAAGCGGGCGACCTGCGTCCTATCCCGATGCGTCCGGATCATGGACACCAGATGCTTGACGATCTGCACAAGAAAACCAACCCGGGCTACTCTGCGATTGGCCGCCTGAAAGGCCTGGCAGAAGTCCGTGGCGTTGAGCTGGCGCTGAAACAAACGCAGTTCCGCGATCTGCTGTAAGTCTAACAACAGGGATTGCGCGACAGGCGCGATCCCTGTTTTTCATCAAGGCTGCGCGAGCGCCTGCTCCAGCACTGTCAGCACTTTATTGATCTGCTGTATCTGCAATCCACCAAACCCAAAAAACATAACAGCATCGCTGTTCTCTTTGCGCCATGCGGTTTCTGATCCATTTTCTATATCCGGCAGAGTGTCGAAACGGATCCCGGCCAACAGGCAGCATTGCTGCAGCCTGGTGATGAGTTCTGCGTGTCTGGCAATGCGTAACGAGAGGTGCAGACCTGCCGTTGCGCCAGCGATTTTCCCTTCGGGAAACAGAGTGGAAAGGCCATCGCGTAACAGGGTGAGGCGCGTCGCATAGCTGCAGGCCAGCTTGCTGATATGCGTATAAAACACCTGATTTTGCATCAGTTCGGCCAAAAATTGCTGCAACAACCACTGGCTGCCGTTGTTATTGAGCGCTTTCATATTCTGTACCGCCGGAAGCAGTTCATCAGGGCAAATAAGATAGCCAAGCCGTGCGCCTGGCCCAAGCGTTTTAGAAAATGTCCCCATGTAGATAACCCGGTTGTGATAATCCATGGCTTTCAGCGCGGGAAGGGGATTTTCCCCATAGGTAAAAACGGCATCGTAATCATCTTCAATGATGTAAGCGCCGACGCGTTGCGCCCACGTTAATAATGACTGACGGCGCTCCAGTGAAAGCACGCTTCCCATCGGATACTGATGCGCTGGAGTAACATAACAAAGCTGGGTTTCATACTCGGGTAAATTATCTGTTTGCAGCCCGTGGTTATCTACGGCAATTGACGTAATGTCTGCACCGTAATAATTAAAAAGATGCCATGCGCCAGAATAACAAGGGGATTCGGTCACAATATGGCACTTTTTTTGCTGACTGACAGCATGATGAATAATAAATATTTGGCTGAGCAGTGATAATCCTTCCTGAATCCCGTTGGTAATGATGATGTTCTCTGCTCGGGTATTAATTCCGCGGGATAAATTAAGGTATCTGACCAATTGCTCACGCAGTGAAAATAATCCACTTGGTGAATGGTATCGGGTAAATAATTGTTCTTTAAGTATGCTTGGAGCATTATTCCATTTCCGCCAACTTGACCAGGGAAAAGCGTTGGGATCGGGGACGCCCATCCGACAGTAGCACTCTCGTCCAGGCTCGGCGTAAACATCGGTTGAGACTCCGGCAGCTTTAGGTTTTGTCGGCGGAGAACCCTGGGTAACGGGCACATGCGTTGGTGTTATACGTACAGGCGTGGTGAATATCACTTCATAGCCAATGCCGTGTCGGCTCTTGATTAACCCTGCAGCCATAAGCTTATCATAGGCCATCACTACCGTTATTTTGGCTACGTTCAATACCTGAGCCTGCTCGCGAATAGAGGGAAGCTTATCGCCACAAAGCAAATCTCCCCGCTGAATAGCCTGGAAATAAAATTGAAAAATTTGCAATTGCAGCGGAGTGCGGAGTTCTCTATTGAGCGTTAATGTAAGCATGAGGAATTCCTTATTAATATATAGCCACTATATTACGAATTTCTCGTTTTTACTATTTGATACACCTCATGGAGTAGTGGCTGTTCCTATAACTTGCTATCGCTGTCTCTATTTTTGGTTTTTATTATCCCTTAGCGTGTCGCTATTAAAAAAATGGAGGCAAGCATGTCGTGGATAAGAAAGAACGCATTGTGGTGCGTATTGGCTGGGGCGGTGGCAATGGCCTTGGCTATTTGGGGAACGTGGCAAGGCGTTCATTACACCAGTACCACCGAATTTTGTTTATCGTGTCACTCGATGCGCACGGCTGGAGAGGAATATAAAACCAGCGTGCATTTTCGTAACGCATCTGGCGTGCGGGCTGAGTGTAAGGATTGTCATATCCCCCCGGGCGTTGTTCCAACGCTTATTCGTAAAACTGAAGCCTTAAACGACCTCTATCACACCTTTATTTCTCCTTCTATTGATACTCCTGAAAAGTTTGCTGCCAAACGCCCGGAGCTGGCCCAGCGGGAGTGGGCACGCATGAGCGCGAATAATTCAGCGGCGTGTAAATCCTGCCATAGCTATGAGGCAATGGATCATGGCAAGCAATCGGCAAACGCGGCTGCGCAAATGACCGCAGCGGCAGCAAAAGACAGTAACTGTATCGATTGTCACAAAGGAATAGCCCATCACAAACCCGATATGAGCAGCGGTTTTCGCGATCGCTATAAGCAGCTACAGCGTCAGGGAGATACGCCAACGGATGCGACCACGCTGTTCTCATTAAGCGAAAAATCACTGGCGGCAACGGCAGGGAGTCCGGTCGGGAAGGCGCTGTTATTTCCCGCCACCGAGGTCAAGGTGCTGAAAAAAGAAGGCAGTAACGTGCAGCTCGAAATCACGGGCTGGCGAGAAAGCAAAGGGCGTGGACGGGTGATCACCCAGTATATGGGGAAACGCGTTTTCTCCGCCGTTCTCGATGAGCCCCTGATGGCGAACGTAAAAGTGCTACAAACCCAGGTCGATCCTGACTCACATCAGGAATGGCAGCAAGTGAGCGTCACCGCCTGGACCATCGATCAGGACTTTATCAACACGCTTGCGCCAATCTGGGAGTACTCAGATCAAATGCTGCAATCCACCTGTAGCGCCTGTCATAGCACTCCTCCTACAACCCGATATACCGCTAACGGCTGGATCGCCGGACTGAAAGCCATGTCGACCTATTACCGGCTTAATCCGGTGGAGGAACGTACGTTGTTGAAATACCTCCAGACCCACGCCAGCGATGTGTCTGAAACCAACAAAAAGTAAGGATAATGTATGGATATTCATGACTTTAATCCGTCCCGCCGCCGTTTTCTCAACGGAATGCTGGCGGTGGGGGCTGCCAGCGCACTGGCGCCTAATCCGCTGATATCAAAAGTGTGGGCGGCGGGGGAAAATCCCGAGCAGTGGATCCAATCTGGTTCGCACTATGGCGCTTTTGAAGCCAAAGTGGTCAACGGTGAGTGGACCGAAACCCGTCCGTTCAAACATGACAAATACCCCTGCGATATGCTGAACGCGGTGCGTGAAGTGGTCTACAACCCGTCGCGGGTGCGCTACCCGATGGTGCGTCTGGACTGGCTGCGTAAGCGTGAGAAGTCAGATCGCAGTCAGCGCGGAGATAACCGTTTTGTTCGGGTCAGTTGGGATCAGGCGCTGGATCTGTTTTACGAAGAGCTGGAGCGGGTGCAAAAAACCTATGGCTCATCAGGCGTATTTACCGGGCTTGCCGACTGGCAAATGGTGGGCAAATACCATAAAGCGGGCGGGGCGATGGATCGGGGACTTGGCCTGCATGGTAGCTATGTGACAACCGTCGGCGACTATTCTGCGGCAGCGGCACAAGTCATTTTACCGCATGTGATTGGTTCGCTGGAAGTTTATGAGCAGCAGACGTCGCTTCCGCTGGTGATTCAAAACAGCAATACCATCGTGCTGTGGGGCTGCGATCCGATCAAGAACCTGCAGATCGAGTTTTTGGTTCCCGATCACGATGCGTTTGGCTACTGGCAGCAGATTAAAGAGGCGGTAGCGCAGGGTAAGATGCGCGTTATCAGTGTTGATCCGGTGCGTAGCAAGTCGCAAAACTATCTTGGCTGCGAGCAGTTGGCGTTGCGGCCACAAACCGATGTCGCGTTAATGCTGGCGCTGGCGCATACCTTGTACGAAGAAAAACTGTACGACACGGCGTTTATTACCGATTACACCGTCGGCTTTGAGCAGTTTTTGCCGTATCTGCTGGGCGAAACCGATAAACAGCCGAAAAATGCCGAATGGGCGGCCGAAATCTGCGGCCTGACGGCAGAGCAGATCCGAGACTTCGCCCGCCTGTTGGTGAAAGGTCGGACACAGTTTATGGGCGGTTGGTGCGTACAACGCATGCACCATGGTGAGCAGTATCCGTGGATGCTGGTGGTGCTGGCCAGCATGGTCGGTCAAATTGGTTTGCCCGGCGGCGGGGTAGGATTTGGCTGGCACTACAACGGCGGTGGTACGGTAACATCCGCCGGGCCTGTGCTCTCTGGGCTGGGAGGGATCACGAATCCCCCGCAGGCAAAGTACAACGCGGATTTTCGCGGCGTATCGGAGCATATCCCTACTTCGCGTATCGTTGACTGCCTTCTTGAGCCGGGCAAAAAGGTTGCCTTTAACGGCGAGACGTTAACCTGGCCTGACATCAAAATGGCGATCTACAGCGCGGCGAATCCATTTCATGCGCAGCAGGACAGGAATCGCATGATCGACGCGTGGAAGAAGCTGGAAACCGTGGTGGTGTTGGATCACCAATGGACCGCGTCGTGCCGTTTTGCCGATATTGTCCTGCCCGTTACCACCCGCTTTGAACGTAACGATATTGAGCAGTTCGGTACGCATTCGAATAAAGGGTTGATGGCGTTGCATCAGATCGTCAAACCGCAATATGAAGCGCGACATGATTTTGATGTATTTGCCGGGCTGTGTAAGCGCTTTGACAAGGAAGCGGTGTACCGTGAAAACCGTGATGAAATGCAGTGGATACAGACGCTTTATGACGAAGGCGTGAAGATGGGGGCATCGCTCGGCGTCTCATTACCGGATTTCACAACGTTCTGGCAGGGTGACGGATATATTGAATATCCGCCGGGTCAGCCGTGGGTACGTCACGGTGAGTTTCGCGACCAGCCAGACCTGAATCCGCTGGGAACACCGTCAGGTCTGATTGAAATCTACAGCAAAACCATCGCGGGCTTTGCCTATGAGGATTGTCCGGGGCATCCGGTGTGGATGGAACCCTTTGAGCGTACCCATAGCGGCAAAAAAGATAAATACCCGCTGCATCTGCAATCCTGCCATCCGGACAAACGTCTGCATTCCCAACTGTGCTCTAGCGAGGCGTTTCGCAACACCTATGCGGTTGCCGGAAGAGAACCGCTTTATATCAGTGAACAGGATGCCACCGCTCGTGGCTTAAAAGCCGGTGATATCGCCCGCGTTTTTAACGCTCGTGGTCAGGTACTGGCTGGCGTAGTTGTCAGTCCGGATTTTTCCCCTGGCGTGGTCCGTATTCATGAAGGTGCATGGTACTCCCCGCAGGAAGGGGGGAAAGCCGGGACATTATGCACCTATGGCGACCCGAACGTGCTGAGCGCGGATATCGGTACTTCACAGCTGGCCCAGGGGCCTTCAGCGCATACCGTGCTGGTGGAGGTCGAGCGTTATCAGCAGAAAGCCCCGCAGGTGACGGCTTTCGGTGGTCCGCAGATTGTGAAAGAGGAGGGGACCAGTGCAGCATAAGCAAATTCATCAGCAGCGGGCAGCTGTGTACCAGTGGTTTTCGCAACTGTTATTTCGTGAGCTGGATGAAAAACAGCTCGCCAGTCTGGAAAACGGCGATAGCCAGGCTTGGATTGCCTCACTGGCGGCGGTTCCTGGAGTGTCTGCCGAGGTTAAACGTTTTGAGCGTAGCCTGGTCCGGGTTTTGCGGCGCGACTCCCGACAGCTGGAGCTGGCAGCAGATTTTGCCTCGCTGTTTCTGCTGGCCCCGCCGGCTAGTGTTTCTCCCTATGCAGGGCACTATCCACACACGACAGCGGCAGAAGAACGTCGGCAAATGAATGTGCTGCTGATTGAGCAAGGTCTGGCAGCGCGAGAGAATGAACCCTCCGATCATATTGCTGTGCAGTTGGCATTAATGGCGAGGATTGTTGCTAAAGAGGAGAGGCTATCGGCGCAATATTACTTTTTGCATCATCATATTCTGTGCTGGGCACCGTTATTTCGCGACGCTTGTCTGGTGCGGGATAACGAGGGGTTTTATCCTCAGGCGGTGAATCTGATAGTGCGTTTTATGCAAGAGGATGAGCAGTATCTGGAGTCATTGCTGATGGATGATTTTTATCTCAGCAGCCAGCGCTGAATATGACAAAGGGACAGCCTGCGTTGTAATGCCAGTCAGTTAAGCATTATGGAGCATATTTTATTGCGGCATAGGGTTCCGTTCACCTCAGCGGAGTCATTTCTCTGAAGCGCAGATACCTGTGAACGTGCAAGGGAGGCTCACCGCCGCCTCCCTTGCAACCCAGGCTCCCGGCGGGATTGTTAAGGGTACGGCGATAGTACCCTTAACACGTTCACAGGCAGTATCGTTTCAGAGAAGTGATATCACTAAAGTGAACGGAACATTTTGCCAGAGACAACATGTCATTATCTTTGGTTCACCTGTAACGACAGGAGCTTAATCTGCACGGCCCATATAGCGACGTTCTTCGATATGAATGCGGATTTTTTCACCCGCACTCAGATACTCAGGAACCTGGATCACCAGACCGGTGCTCAGGGTTGCTGGCTTGTTGCGCGCACTCGCTGAAGCACCTTTAATCCCCGGTGAAGTTTCAACGATTTCCAGGTCTACGGTCTGCGGCAGTTCAAGCGCCAGCAGTTGGCCGTCCCAGGTCAGTACCTGCATGTCCGGCATACCGCCTTCCGGCATGAACAGCAGCTCTTCTTCAATCTGGTCTTTGGTGAAGGTATACGGGGTATAGTCTTCTTTATCCATAAAGATGTATTCGTTGCCATCGACGTAGGAGAAATCAACGCCACGACGGCTCAGAGTGACGGTATCCACGATATCGTCACCTTTGAAGCGCTCTTCAACTTTCAGACCGGTACGCACATCAGAAAAACGCATTTTGTACAGCGTGGCAGCACCACGTGCAGACGGTGATTGAATATCGATATCTTTTACAATCAGCAGTTTGCCGTTGTAGTTCAGTACCATACCTTTTTTAATTTCGTTCGCTCTTGGCATCGAAAAAATCCTGTAGTGAGGAGTGTCTAAAATATCGCGTAAAACTACTCGCGCCGGGGCATTCAGGCAAGCGGAATTCATGCTTTTGCTGGTGCAAAAAAGGTGGTACTGTGCCCTTCCCGCACAATCCGATGGTTTACGATAAAGAGAGTACTGTATGGAATGCCGTCCGGATTGTGGTGCATGCTGCACCGCGCCTTCAATCTCCAGTCCCATCCCCGGTATGCCTGATGGCAAGCCCGCTAATACGCCCTGCGTTCAGTTGGATGAATCCCTGCGTTGCAAAATTTTTGCGTCGCCGCTACGACCAAAGGTGTGCGGCGGTTTACAGCCCAGTGCGGAAATGTGTGGGCGGACGACGCACCAGGCCATGGTTTATCTCATTGAGCTTGAAGCGCTAACCGCGCCTTAAACGTCCTTGATGCGCACCAGGCACGCGACGGTGGCGACGATCATCACTAGTGCAAACCAGAACACCGCGTGATAGTTCCAAATTTCAGCGGCAATCCCCGCCAGCGATCCGGCAATAATCCAGCCCACGCGAATGGTATTCGTATAGAGGGTGGTGGCTGAACCCGCCTGTCCCGGCATCAGGTCCTGGAAATAGAGCATACCAATCCCGCCGAGAATACCGATGTAAATCGCGTTCAGCAGCTGTAAGCCAAGCAATATCGCCGGAGAGTGAGCCAGCAGCATACCGGCATAAAAGAAGAATCCGGCAACGACGGCAATTCTCATCAACAGACGTTTACCCAGACGCTTTGCAAAATAGCCAGCAATCAACATGGTTGGGATTTCCAGTCCGGCTGCGGTACCCATCATGATGCCCGCCAGTTTTTCCGGCAGATGCAGTTCGTTGATGATAAACAGCGGCATATTAATGATATAGAGACTATTGGTTCCCCACATTAATGTGCAGATAACAAACAGCAGCAACGTGTCGCGTCGATTGCGGCGCGGGGCCTCAACTGCGCCTGTCGCGAGAGGCACGTTTTTACTCATTGAGGGTAAAAACAGCCAGACCATTACGCCGCAGACAACAAACGCCACCGCCGCGCTGAGATACATCACCGTAAAACTGAATCCCATGGCCAGCGCGTAGGCCAGCGGCGGGCCAATTACCCAGGCCAGCGAAACCTGTGCGCGTAATATTGAGCTGAACATGACGGCTTCCCGACCTGTGCGGTCGGCGTGTTCACGGGCGAGAGCAAACATTTGCGGGTTGGCGGTCGATCCAAAGCTGCTGAGGAATACCCCGACAAACAGCAAGATAAAATAATTACGGTTCCAGGCGAACAGCACGCAGGCCAGCATCCCCAGCACGCAGCAAAACACAATCAGGTTCTTGCGATCGCCTTTTCTATCTGAACGTCCGGCCAGAAACTGACTTACCAGAATACCGATCACAGCGCTACCGGTAAAAAAGAACCCGACCATGCCGGGACGGGCGTGGACTTCATCCGTCAGAAAAAGGCTGAGCGTTGGCGTCTGCAACGCACCGGCGATACCCGTCAGAAATGCGACAAGCAGGAACGCCGAAGACGTTAAATCAAACGCCTTGGGTGTGGCGGCTACGGGGGTGTTATGCATGTTTTGATATCAATGATGTGAAGAGACGCGGAGTTTACGCCGCTTGTCAGAAAATAAACAGGGAGCCAAATCAAAATCGGCATCAAAAATCAAAATAGCATTTCAGTCAAAGAATGCTGTTTGCTGACGTTGCTGAATCTGACAAGCTGACGGCGTTTTTGCGTCAGCATTTTTTTCTCCTCCGCAGAGAAAATGTGCGTTATCTCTAAATTCAGCAAGTAATTTGTCAACTTTACTTGTGTGCTGAAGAAAAAAGAGCAAGACTTCTTGAAACGTTTCAGCGTCATCTTGCCTTAACTGATGGAGTCGGGTGACGCCTTTTTTCTCATGTTGGCTGAATCGTTTCAATTCAGCGGGAGAGGAGAATCATGTTCCAGTTATCTGTTCAGGATATTCACCCGGGCGAACAGGCCGGGAATAAAGAAGAGGCTATTCGCCAGGTTGCCGCTGCCTTAGTGCAGGCGGGTAACGTCGCGGAAGGCTACGTCGATGGCATGCTGGCGCGCGAACAACAGACGTCCACGTTCCTCGGCAACGGTATTGCGATTCCTCACGGTACGACGGACACGCGCGATCAGGTACTGAAAACCGGTGTGCAGGTATTTCAGTTTCCGCAAGGCGTGACCTGGGGCGAAGGGCAGGTTGCTTATGTGGCAATCGGCATCGCCGCAAGCTCTGATGAACACCTCGGTTTACTGCGTCAGCTGACACACGTGCTGAGCGACGACTCCGTCGCTGAACAGCTGAAATCTGTGACCACGGCGGAAGAACTGCGTGCGCTGCTGATGGGTGAAAAGCAAAGTGAACAGCTGAAGCTTGATAACGAAACGCTGTCGCTGGATGTCGTGGCCAACTCGCTGGTGACGCTGCAGGCACTCAACGCGGCACGGCTGAAAGAAGTCGGTGCGGTTGACGCCATCTTTGTGGCCAGAGCAATCAATGAGCAGCCGATGAATCTTGGTCAGGGGATCTGGCTGAATGACTGTGCTGAAGGTAACGTGCGTAGCGCCGTTGCGGTCAGCCGTGCAGCAACAGCGTTCGATGTACAAGGTGAAGCGGCAGCCCTGCTGGTGACCGTCGCCATGAATGACGATCAACCGGTTGCAGTGCTGAAGCGCCTTGGCGATCTGCTGCTGAATAATAAAGCTGACCGTTTGTTGAAAGCTGATGCGGCAACGGTGCTGGCGCTGCTGACCAGCGATGACGCCTTAACTGATGATGTACTGAGCGCCGAATTTATTGTGCGCAATGAGCATGGTTTACATGCCCGCCCGGGCACCATGCTGGTGAATACGATTAAACAATTTAACAGTGAAATTACCGTGACAAATCTTGATGGAACCGGCAAGCCGGCGAATGGACGCAGTCTGATGAAAGTTGTGGCGTTAGGCGTGAAGAAAGGACATCACCTGCGCTTTACTGCACAGGGTGAAGATGCTGAACAGGCACTGAAGGCGATTGGCGAAGCCATTGCGGCAGGTCTTGGGGAGGGCGCGTAATGAGCAGACGTGTTGCTACTATCACCCTTAACCCGGCCTACGACCTGGTGGGCTTCTGCCCGGAAATTGAACGCGGTGAAGTGAACCTGGTTAAAACCACCGGTCTGCATGCGGCAGGGAAAGGGATCAACGTCGCTAAGGTTTTGAAGGATTTAGGTATCGATGTCACTGTGGGTGGCTTCCTGGGTAAAGACAACCAGGATGGTTTTCAGCAGTTGTTCAGCGAGCTGGGCATTGCCAACCGTTTTCAGGTCGTGCAGGGCCGTACCCGTATTAACGTCAAGCTGACCGAAAAAGATGGTGAAGTATCTGACTTCAACTTCTCCGGCTTTGAAGTCACCCCGGCTGACTGGGAACGCTTTGTAAATGATTCGCTGAGCTGGCTGGGGCAATTCGACATGGTGTGCGTCAGCGGCAGTTTGCCAACCGGCGTGAGCCCGGAAGCCTTTACCGACTGGATGACGCGCCTGCGTAGTCAGTGTCCTTGCATTATCTTTGATAGTAGTCGTGAAGCGTTGGTAGCAGGTCTGAAAGCGGCACCATGGCTGGTGAAGCCAAACCGTCGCGAACTGGAAATCTGGGCCGGTCGCAAGCTGCCGGAAATGAAAGATGTGATTGAAGCGGCGCATGCGCTGCGTGAACAGGGGATCGCCCATGTGGTGATTTCACTCGGCGCAGAAGGTGCGCTGTGGGTTAACGCCTCAGGTGAGTGGATTGCTAAACCGCCGTCAGTTGAGGTGGTCAGCACCGTCGGCGCGGGTGATTCAATGGTTGGCGGTCTGATTTACGGTCTGCTGATGCGTGAGTCCAGCGAACATACCCTGCGTCTGGCGACGGCTGTTGCCGCCCTGGCGGTAAGCCAAAGTAATGTAGGCATTACCGATCGTCCTCAGTTGGCCGCAATGATGGCGCGTGTCGACTTAAAACCGTTTAACTGACAGCAGGAGAGGCATAATGAAAACGCTGCTGATTATTGACGCTAATCTCGGCCAGGCTCGCGCTTACATGGCGAAAACCCTGCTTGGAGCGGCGGCACAGAAAGCACATCTGGAAATTATTGATAATCCGAATGATGCCGAACTGGCAATTGTTCTGGGCGATACGCTTCCTGCCGACAGTTCGCTGAACGGCAAAAAAGTCTGGCTGGGCGACATTGGTCGTGCGGTTGCGCATCCTGAACTCTTCCTCAGCGAAGCTAAAGGCCATGCAAAACCCTACAGCGCCCCGGTTGCAACAGCACCTGTGGCCAGCAGTGGTCCAAAACGCGTGGTGGCGGTGACGGCGTGTCCGACCGGTGTTGCTCATACGTTTATGGCCGCTGAAGCGATTGAAACAGAAGCGAAAAAACGTGGCTGGTGGGTGAAGGTTGAAACCCGAGGTTCTGTTGGTGCAGGTAATGCCATTACGCCGGAAGAAGTGGCTCAGGCTGATCTGGTGATTGTGGCAGTTGACATTGAAGTTGATCTGGCGAAGTTTGCCGGCAAACCGATGTACCGCACCTCTACCGGTCTTGCGTTGAAGAAAACCAAGCAGGAGCTGGACAAAGCGCTGGAAGAAGCAACACCGTACCAGCCAACCGGTAAAGCGCAGACTTCAGCAACCGAAAGTAAGAAAGAGAGCGCGGGGGCGTATCGTCACCTGCTGACGGGCGTCTCTTACATGCTGCCGATGGTGGTTGCTGGCGGTCTGTGTATTGCACTCTCGTTCGCTTTTGGTATCGAAGCGTTTAAAGAGCAGGGGACGCTGGCGGCGGCGCTGATGCAGATTGGCGGTGGTTCAGCCTTCGCGCTGATGGTGCCGGTACTGGCAGGTTATATCGCGTTTTCCATCGCTGATCGTCCGGGTCTGACGCCGGGTCTTATCGGCGGTATGCTGGCGGTAAGCACCGGTTCCGGCTTTATTGGCGGGATTATTGCTGGTTTCCTTGCCGGTTATGTGGCGAAGCTTATCAGCACGAAGCTGAAACTCCCACAGAGTATGGAAGCGCTGAAACCGATCCTGATCATTCCGCTGTTCTCAAGCCTGGTGGTTGGTCTGGCCATGATTTACCTGATCGGCAAACCGGTGGCGGGTATTCTGGAAGGTTTGACTCACTGGCTGCAAACCATGGGTACGGCCAATGCGGTGCTGCTTGGCGCGATTCTTGGCGGCATGATGTGTACCGACATGGGTGGTCCGGTTAACAAGGCGGCGTATGCTTTCGGTGTGGGTCTGCTGAGTACGCAAACTTATGCGCCTATGGCAGCCATCATGGCTGCGGGTATGGTACCTCCGCTGGCTCTGGGTCTGGCAACTCTGGTTGCGCGTCGTAAGTTCGACAAAGCGCAGCAGGAAGGCGGTAAAGCTGCTCTGGTACTGGGCCTGTGCTTTATCACCGAAGGGGCAATCCCGTTCGCTGCCCGTGACCCAATGCGCGTTCTGCCTTGCTGTATCGTTGGTGGTGCGATTACCGGGGCTATCTCGATGGCGGTGGGTGCGAAGCTGATGGCGCCACACGGCGGGCTGTTTGTCCTGTTAATCCCAGGCGCAATCACGCCGGTGTTGGGATACCTGCTGGCAATTATTGCTGGTACGCTGGTAGCCGGTCTCTCCTACGCGGTGCTGAAGCGCCCGGAAGCTGAGGTTGTGGCAAAGGCGGCCTGATTTAACGTCAATAGCAGGGGCAGAGAATTCTCTGCCCCTTTTTTATGCATTTACCTATACGTTGCAGCATCGCCACAATAATCCATCCAGCCTTAATAAAACGGGTCAGGCAATCATTGGCGCGATGATAAAACCAAAGGCAACGCCAGCAATGATCCCACCCAGTCCTGGCAGCATAAACGGATGGTTTAAGACATACTTGCCCACGCGCGTTGTCCCTGTGGTGTCGAACTCCATTGCCGCCAGCGAAGTCGGGTATGTTGGTAGAACAAACACCCCGGTTACCGCCACATAGGAGGCCAGAATTGCCCATGTAGGCACGCCGAGCGCAACGGCCAGAGGGATGATCAGCGGCGTGGTGGCGCCTTGCGAGTAAAGAAGCGCGCAGGTACCAAACAACACCAGTGCCAACAGCATGGGGTAAGCCCGTAGAATATCGCCTGCGATATCCTTAATCTCCGCTAAGTGGGCATCAATGAAGGTCGTTCCCAGTGTAACAATCCCGAGAATGACCGCCAGTGAACTCATCCCCGATCGAAACGTGGATGTCAGGACAATAGCATCGGTTGATGTTTTGCATAACACCACCATCAGGCAAGCGGCAGCCAGCATACAGATAATGATGATATCCCGGGTATTCATTGGGTTGCCTGCATCGAATCCAGGGCGTAGCTGCGGGCAGGCGGCAAGAATAACGATGACGACCGTTGCCAGCATAAACAGGGCGACTGAGAGTTTGGCACCCGGCGTGGTGCTGTTTTGCCCTTCATATTTACGCACTAATCCTTTTTGCAGGCGTTCCAGATAGACTTCATCATCCTGAAGCTCGCATCCCTGACGTGAGGCGATAAAAGCGGCAACCATCGCGGCGACAAACGAAGCTGGCAGACATACCGCCATAACCTGAATAAAAGTGATACCGTTGCCTTCCATAATGGTCAGCATAGCCGCCATTGCGGCACTGATCGGCGAACCGGATATCGCCACCTGGGAGGCGACTACGGATCCGGCGAGCGTACGAGAAGGGCGGATACCGGACTCTTTGGCGACTTCGGCAATCACTGGCAGGGTAGAAAATACAATGAACCCTGTTCCGGCCATAATGGTCATCGACCAGGTGATAATCGGTGCAATAATATTGATATATTTAGGGTTACGCCGCATGAAATTACCGGCAACGCGAACCAGATAATCCATACCTCCGGCGGCCTGTAGCGCCGATGCTGCCACGACAACTGTCATAATAATGAGGATAACGTCAACGGGTGGCGAGCCAATTTGCAGATCAAATCCCAACGTTAAAATAGCCAGCCCCAGACCACCGCATAAACCGATACCTATTCCGCCGAGGCGGATACCAAAAAATATTGCACCCAACACGACGATAATTTCTAACCAAACCATAATGGCCTCCGCCAGAGAATAATTTGTTATTAAAATAAGTGGTTGTTTAATGCTTTATTAATCTGGTGACGGCTGTTATTGCGCCAGAAGATGATGTTTGCCAACTCGTTTTTCGTACCATTTAATACCGGCGCGAACTAATGATCCGGTTGAGTCAATATATTTATCTGGATACTTTCTGACTGCGTCGGCAAGAATGACGGGGACTTCAGTACATCCCAGTACAATGATTTGTGCGCCGCGTGAGAAGAGCACTTCAGCCTGTTCATTCATCAGCGTTTGTGCCCGCTTAAGGTCGCCGGCTTTTAAGCAATAAATACTTTCCATGACCTTTTCCTGACCGGATGAATCAGGACTGATGCAGGTTAAACCAAGAGATTCTATGCCTTTTTGGTAGAGTCCCATGTAAAGGGTGGCGTTAGTAGCAAGTAAACCGATACGTGATTTTCCGCAGTTTTTGACCTCATTCATGGTTGTTTCAACGATACTGAGTAACTCTGTATGACAGCACTCTTTTAATTCATTAAACCAAAAGTGGGCGGTATTACAGGGGATCACAATACACTCCGCACCAGCATCTTCCAGTTTGTGCATATAATCACGCATTGCCGGAAGTGGGGAATGACCATGATGCATTAACGCATCAGTTCGGTCTGGAATATCAGGGATGGATGAAATAATTAATGGAATATGTTCCTGATCGCGTTGTGCTGCGGTAAAGGTGACGAATTTATTAAAAAGATCGACGGTTGCAGCAGGCCCCATACCACCAAGTACGCCAATTAAACCTTTCACGATATATACCTCTAATTTACCGATATTTAATATTCAGAACTGGTGTCTATCTGGTGCTTATGTTTAACAGCAGAGTGTCGTGAGGAGAAATGCAATAATTTTTGGTTCAATGCAAAAAACGCATGAGTGTGATGTCTTTTACCACCTCAGCAGGCCGGTAATCAGCCAGAGGCCCGACATTACGCGGTGGATGAGCGGTCGTGGTCGATGGGTAAAGAAATATGTTAATGTCAAAAACGAAGGCATTATGCAAAAAACGAATCACCAGATGCTAATGTTGAATATCATCACCGGGAATATTCAGGCATGATGCTTAAGACTAATCGACATATTTAAACATCCGCGTGATAGGCATGAAAAATATCGAGACAAAATGGTTATATGATTTTCTGACGCTGGAAGCGTGTCGTCATTTTTCTCAGGCCGCAGAGGAGCGCAACCTATCCCAACCGGCATTTAGTCGGCGGATCAAGGCGCTCGAATCCGCTGTTGGGGTGCTGCTGTTTGACCGTACGACAAGTCCACTGCAGCTGACGGAGGAGGGTAAGTTATTCCATTCGCAGACCCGTAGCCTGCTACAACAGCTGGAATGCAATTTAGATGAGCTAAGTGGTCACAACCTGCTTGGCGTTCCCAATATCAAAATAGCGGCGGCACATTCTCTGTCGCTGACGATGTTGCCCAGATTAGTACATTCAATGTCGGCATGGGGCGAGGAGTTTGTTTACCACGTCGAAGCGATTGACGTAGTCCAGGCGGTGAATACGCTGCGCGAGGGGAAAAGTGATTTTATTATCTCCTTTCGCGATGAAGACTTAATGCAGTCACCTTTCTGCGGCTTGAAGGTTTTTGAGTCTGAGCTCTATCCCGTCTGTGCTGCGGATGCACAGGGTAAGGCGTTGTTTGATATCTATCAGCCGCAGGTGCCGATTCTGAACTATACCAGCACTTCCTACATGGGAAGATTGGTTAACCGTCACCTGGCGGAGGTGGGCAGTATTTCAGCGCGTACGCTGTTTATGTCTTCGATGAGTGAGCTATTGAAGAATATGGCATTGGATGGTCATGGTATCGCCTGGCTGCCAGCGTGGACGATCGTGAACGAACTACGGGATAAGCGCCTGGTTTGTCTGGACACGCCGGAGTTGATGGTGCCAATTCAGGCTTATATTTACCGAATGGATACCCGTTTGAATAAAACGGCTGAGCATTTCTGGCGGATTTTGTACAACCATATGCCAGAGGATCTGGTTACGCTCACTTGATACGCGCCAGCTTGTCTGGCGCGCGGAGATCGTTACGCCACTGCTTTTTCTGTTTGCTGGGCTTTCAGCCAGGCGATCTCTTCGGCCCATATATCCGGATTAATGGTTTCCAGTACCAGCGGAATACCGTCAAAACGATTATCCTGCATAATCCAACGGAAGGCATCATGGCCAATATTACCTTCACCCAGGCTGTGATGACGGTCAACGCGACTGCCAAACGCGCTCTTGGCGTCGTTCAGGTGCATACCGCGTAGATACTTGAAACCGACAATGCGTTCAAATTCCGCAAACGTCTTTTCGCACTCTTCTGCGGAACGCAAATCGTAACCCGCCGCGAAAGCGTGGCAGGTATCAATACAAACGCCAACACGGGACTTATCTTCGACGCCGTCGATAATGGCGGCCAGGTGCTCAAACTTGAATCCCAGATTACTACCTTGTCCGGCGGTATTTTCGATAACTGCCGTAACGCCCTGGGTCTGAGCGAGGACGATGTTGATGGATTCGGCAATGCGCGCCAGACATTCATCTTCCGGGATCTGCATCAAATGGCTGCCCGGGTGAAAGTTCAGCAGGGATAAGCCAAGCAGTTCACAGCGTTGCATTTCATCAAGAAACGCATCACGCGATTTTTCCAGCGCATCGCTGACCGGGTGACCGAGGTTAATCAGGTAACTGTCGTGAGGCAGGATTTGTGCGGAGGTGTAGTGGTACTTCTCGCAGGCAGATTTGAAATCATCAATGATTTCGGTGGTTAGCGGCGCAGCACGCCACTGGCGTTGATTCTTGGTGAACAGGGCGAATGCGGTCGCTTCGATTTCTGCGGCTCGAATAGCGGCGTTAGCCAGACCGCCAGCGGCGCTTACGTGCGCTCCGATATATTTCATAAATTTAACCCGCCATACTCAAATACAAAAAGGGAGAGTATAGCGGGTTAATGGAGGTGAGTCGTGATCGTTTATGCCATCAGGGCGTGGACAGCGACGTTAATCGCACCACCACCGACAATCAGCCAGACAAACAGCAGCAGGGCCATCAGTAACGGTTTGGCACCGGCTTTTTTCAGTGCGCTAACGTGAGTGGTTAACCCCAGTGCAGCCATTGCCATTGCCAGCAAAATGGTGTCCAGCGTTACCAGCATGTTCACAACCGACTGCGGCAGCAGGTGGAACGAGTTAAAAATCGCGACCACAATGAACAGGATGGCAAACCATGGAATAGTGATTTTGCTTTTCTCACCGCCCGTAGCCGGAGACAACTGTTTAACGCGTGCGGCCAGGAGGATGAGGAACGGTGCCAGCATCATGACACGCAGCATTTTGGCAATAACCGCGGCGTTTTCCGCATCCGGGTTAATGGCGTGCCCGGCAGCCACTACCTGTGCTACTTCATGCATGGTGGAACCAATGTAAATGCCGTAGGTTTCTGGGCTAAACCAGTGTGCCAGCAGCGGATACATTGCCGGATACAGGAAGATAGCGATGGTACCGAAGATCACCACGGTGGCAACAGCGACGGTTACCTTACTGGCTTCCGCTTTCACTACCGGCTCGGTTGCCAGCACGGCGGCGGCACCACAAATGCTGCTCCCCGCACCAATCAGCCAACTGGTGTGGCGGTCCAGACCAAACACTTTCTGCCCCAGGAAGCAGGCAATCAAAAAGGTACTGCTCAGCGTTAACACATCAATCACGATACCGCTGACGCCGACGTCAGCAATTTGCGCGAAGGTGAGGCGGAAGCCGTAGAGGATGATCCCCAAACGTAATAAATGTTGTTTAGCAAACAGCACGCCGCCGTCACAGCTTTTCCAGATGTGCGGATAGACGGTGTTGCCGAGGACCATCCCCAACAAGATTGCTAAGGTGAGGGCGCTGAACCCGGCACCTGCGACGGCGGGAATAGATCCACCCCATAAGGCAACCCCAGTGATAACTGCACTCAGGGCAAGCCCCGGAATAAAATGCCACGCTGTACGACGATGAGTCTGCAAGGTGAGTTCTGTCATATCCTTCTCCTTTATCTGGGTAAAAGAGTACGGCGAAGTGGTTTAAAAATAAAATTGATTATATATTTATAATTAATCTATATAAGTGGTATACCCGTCATACTTCAAGTTGCATGTGCGTTGGCTGCGCTCGTTCACCCCAGTCACGTACTTAAGTACGCTCCCGGGGATTAATGAGGGACATCCATGTCCCTCACCAGAGGCCAGCCTTTGGCTGGTCAAATTCGTTCCTGACGAATTTGTCTCTCTCTTGCCGCCTTCCTGCAACTCGAATTATTTAGGGTATAAGTAACGGATATCCGGTGGAAAACGACTATGCATATCACCTTGCGACAACTTGAAGTGTTTGCTGAGGTACTAAAAAGCGGTTCAACGACCCAGGCGTCTGTCATGCTGGCATTGTCGCAATCGGCGGTGAGTGCGGCACTTACCGATCTGGAAGGGCAACTCGGCGTGCAACTGTTTGACCGCGTCGGCAAACGGCTAGTGGTCAATGAGCACGGGCGTTTGCTCTACCCACGAGCGTTGGCGTTACTTGAGCAAACGACCGAAATCGAGCAGCTTTTTCGCGAAGATAATGGTGCTATTCGGGTCTATGCCAGTAGCACCATTGGTAACTATATCTTGCCTGCTATGATCGCCCGCTATCGGCAGGATTTTCCTGATTTGCCGCTCGAGCTGAGCGTGGGTAACAGTCAGGATGTGATCAATGCTGTGCTTGATTTTCGGGTAGACATTGGGCTGATCGAAGGGCCGTGTCACAGTACTGAAATTATCTCTGAACCGTGGCTGGAAGACGAGCTGGTGGTGTTTGCCGCACCGTCGTCACCGCTCACAAAGGGGCCTGTTACGCTGGAACAGCTGGCGGCTTCGCCGTGGATCCTGCGTGAGCGAGGATCCGGTACGCGTGAACTGGTGGATTACCTGCTGTTATCTCATCTGCCGAGATTTCAGATGGCAATGGAGTTGGGTAACTCAGAGGCCATTAAGCATGCGGTACGCCATGGTCTCGGGATCAGCTGCTTGTCGCGTCGGGTCATTGCGGAGCAGCTGCAGGCGGGAACGCTGAGCGAAGTTCCCGTGCCGCTGCCGCGTTTAGTCCGCACTCTCTGGCGCGTGCATCACAGGCAAAAACACATCTCCAATGCCATTACGCGATTTTTGCATTACAGCGACCAGGTCGAGCTGGGCGAATAGGGCGCTTACAGTCGTAAGGTCATCTCTTTATAGAACGGCGGTTATATCTTAACCGCTGTGCGCCGCAAATTTTCTGCTTTACTTATAATCCGCGGCCAGTCATGAAGGTCTCTTATAACAGCGTATTTGTGCCGGAAGAATGCCATTTCGTCTGCTACAATCGCGCCTCATTTTTTGGATGGATAGCATTTTCACATGGTTTCCGAAACTAAAACCACAGAAGCGCCCACGCTACGTCGTGAACTGAAGGCGCGTCACCTGACGATGATTGCCATTGGAGGCTCCATCGGTACAGGTCTTTTCGTTGCATCTGGTGCAACTATTTCTGCAGCGGGTCCAGGCGGCGCGTTGTTCTCTTATATTCTGATCGGTCTGATGGTGTACTTCCTGATGACCAGCCTCGGTGAACTGGCTGCCTATATGCCGGTTTCCGGCTCGTTTTCCACCTACGGTCAGAACTACGTAGAAGAGGGCTTTGGCTTCGCGCTGGGCTGGAACTACTGGTACAACTGGGCGGTAACGATTGCCGTTGATCTGGTGGCCGCACAGCTGGTGATGAGCTGGTGGTTCCCGGACACGCCGGGCTGGATCTGGAGTGCGCTGTTCCTCGGCGTTATCTTCCTGCTGAACTACATTTCCGTTCGCGGATTTGGTGAAGCGGAATATTGGTTCTCACTGATCAAAGTTACCACCGTCATTATCTTCATCGTGGTTGGTGTGATGATGATTTTCGGTATCTTCAAAGGCGCTCAGCCGGTGGGCTGGAGCAACTGGACGACCGGTGATGCACCGTTTGCCGGTGGTTTTGCTGCGATGATTGGCGTGGCGATGATAGTCGGCTTCTCCTTCCAGGGGACAGAGCTTATCGGTATCGCGGCTGGCGAATCTGAAGATCCTGAAAAGAACATTCCACGTGCGGTACGTCAGGTATTCTGGCGAATCCTGCTGTTCTATGTGTTCGCGATTTTGATTATCAGCCTGATCATTCCGTACACCGATCCAAGCCTGCTGCGTAACGATGTAAAAGACATCAGCGTTAGCCCGTTCACGCTGGTATTCCAGCATGCGGGTCTGCTGTCTGCGGCAGCGGTGATGAACGCAGTTATCCTGACGGCGGTGCTGTCGGCAGGTAACTCCGGGATGTACGCCTCCACGCGTATGCTTTATACCCTGGCATGTGACGGTAAAGCGCCGCGTATTTTCGGCAAACTGTCTCGTGGCGGCGTACCGCGTAACGCGCTGTATGCGACCACCGTGGTGGCGGGGCTGTGCTTCCTGACTTCAATGTTTGGCAACCAGACCGTGTATCTGTGGCTGCTGAATACTTCCGGGATGACGGGCTTTATCGCCTGGCTGGGGATTGCTATTAGCCACTATCGCTTCCGTCGCGGTTATGTGCTGCAGGGTCACGATGTGAAGGACCTGCCGTACCGTTCTGGCTTTTTCCCGCTGGGGCCGATCTTCGCCTTTGTGCTGTGCCTGATTATCACCCTGGGTCAGAACTACGAAGCGTTCCTGAAAGACAGCATTGACTGGGGCGGCGTGATGGCTACCTATATCGGTATCCCGCTGTTCCTGATTATCTGGTTTGGCTATAAGCTGACCAAAGGAACCCGTTTTGTTCGCTATAGCGAAATGAAATTCCCGGGGCGCGTGAAGAAATAATTCTTACCAGCTACGGCAGAAAAAACAAAACCCCGGCATGATGAGTGCCGGGGTTTTTTATTGCGCCAGACTTAGAAGCTGTAAGTCATGCCAACCGTGTAACGACGTCCATCAAGAACGGTGTCGTAGGTATCGTAATCGATTTGTTTATCCAGCACGTTATACACGCCAGCGGTCATCAACAGATCCTTGGTTGCATAGTAACGTAAACCAACATCGACCTGAGTATAGGACGGCGTGCCCTGGGCCATGGAGGTACGGCTCAGGTATTCAGACGTTTTCCCGCGCAGATTCAGACGGCTCCAGAAACCGAGATCCTGGGTGGCCTGCCAGTCCAGCGTCGTGTTAAACATATGCTTCGGCATTTTGTTCAACGGCTGGCCAGAGAACTGACCGCTTTTCTGCTCAGATTCCGTGTAGGTGTAGTTCGCGGTCCAGTTGACGTCGGAGGTTATTTTCCAGCCGAAGGTGGATTCTACGCCGCGCATATTGGCTTTATCGACGTTAACGCGATCGCTGACGAAGTCATAAGTCGTATTGCCGATGGTGCAGGCCGGATCGGAACTGCTGTTACAACGGCGAACTTCGGTGATTTTGTTTTTAAAGTCGGTATTGAACAATGTAACGCCTGCGTTGAGGTTGTTGCCGTTATCCCACAGTAAACCGATCTCTTCGCTGAGGCTTTTCTCCGGTTTCAGGTCCGGGTTGCCGACAATGATTCCGTTCAGACGGCCGCCGCCGGTGACCTGTCCCCAACTGGCAGAAGACTGGCGCAGATCCGGTGCACGATAGCCCGCGGAAACGCCACCTTTTAAGGTCCACTGATCGCTCAGATGCCATACGCCATAGCCGCGCGGCGTCCAGTTGTCACCGTAGTTTTCATCCTTATCCATACGCAGACCGCCGGTCAGCGTGAAGGTATCGGTAATGGCCCATTCATCTTCAGCAAACAGCGCCCAGCTCCAGCGGGTCAGTTTGTTCAGTCCATCAGCCGCTTGCAGCTGGTTGCCGTTATCGCGTAGTTTTTCATAACGGTATTGCCCGCCCAACGTCAGGGTGTGCGCCCCAAGGAATACCTGGTTCTGGTTATTGAAAATCGTGTTGTAGGACTTCATCTGGCGACCGGGGTTGTCGGTCTCTTCCTGCTGGACATAGCTGGTGGAGTTGAAGTCGTCGTAATAACCGCTGTGGGTTATTGAGTACGTGGTGTGCACATACTTGTTTTCGCTTTTACTGTTGGGCTTACAGCTTCCGTTACGGCAGTTTTCCTCTGCCATGGATTTGCCTGGCGTACTGTCGCGATCCTGCAATTCACGTGCGTAATCGAAATCGATGTCGTTTTTATCATCTGGCGTAAAGTTCAGGGTTAATCCCCCGCTACGCATACGCTGTTCATTGTAGCCATTTACGATTTCATCTTCTGCGCGGTGGGAGAATAATCCGGTCACCTTCGCGCCAAGTAATCCGTCAATCAGTGGTCCAGACGCATAGGCGTTGGTCTGGTAAATATCGCCGGAGTCTCTGTCTTCCTGGAAAGTGGCATCGCCGTGCAAAGAGCCGGTCCAGGCTTTAGTATTCGACACTTTTTTGGTGATGACGTTAATGACGCCGCCCATCGCATCAGAGCCATAGAGGGACGACATCGGGCCGCGGATTACCTCGATACGCTCGATGGATTCCAGCGGCGGCAGCCAACCTTGCTCAATACCTGAGTTGTCGCTGTTAGGACGTGTACCGCGGGTGCTGATGCGTTTACCGTTGACCAGGAAGAGTGTGTATTGCGAAGCCATACCGCGAATACTGATATCGCTACTGCTCCCCCCGCCAGTGACGACGACGCCAGGGACATCTTTTAGCGCATCGGTGACATCTCGATAGGCTTTGTCCTCAATCTGCTGCTTGGTAATAACAGATATTGAAGCCGGGGCATCCTGAATTTTCTGCTCGAAACCGGTAGCGGTAACGACCACGGTGTCTTGTTCAGCGCCATGGCCGAGTGATGGGAGGCAGGCGACGCATACTGCGGCAGCTACAGCCTTAACGTGAGGTATAGTCATTTGTATCATTCCATTTAAATGAATCAAACTGCGCGTCATGTGAAAGGCCATGACAATTGTATGTATTTGTCTTTTAAGGACTCTTTTCAGTAAAGAAGCGGGGGGATTGTACAAAAGTATGAATATTTGTAAACACAAATGATAATAGAAATCATTTGTGTTTGATATGGTTTGGAGTGAAATGCTTTTTTAATCAATAAGATAGTGGGGGAAGAAAAAAGGAGAAAAAGTGAAGGAATGATGGAGAAATGAAGAGGGCTTCCGCCCTCAACTCAGGAATTACTTCAGCAAATACTGGGCGTGGAAGCGCAGGTGATCCTCAATAAACGACGCAATGAAGTAATAGCTGTGGTCGTAACCAGGCTGGATGCGTAGCGTCATTGGCCATGCGGTCTGACGGGCAGTTTCGGCCAGTACCGCGGGCTGCAACTGATCGGCAAGAAACTGATCGCTGTCTCCCTGATCGATTAACGTCGGGATCGCGTCTGCGGGTTTGCTGGCCAGCATTAACGCGCAGCTATCCCACTCTGCCCACTGTGTTTTATCTTCGCCCAGATAAGCGCTAAAAGCCTTCTCACCCCACGGAACGCGACAAGGGTTTACGATCGGCGCAAAGGCGGAAACGCTGGTGTATCTCCCGGGATTTTTCAGCGCCATAATCAATGCGCCGTGGCCGCCCATGGAGTGTCCGCTGATGGCGCAGCGATCGCTGACGTTAAACTGCGACTGAATCAGTGCCGGAAGCTCATCACGCAGATAGTCATACATACGAAAATGCGTTGCCCACGGCTGCTGGGTGGCATTGAGGTAAAATCCGGCCCCTTGACCTAAATCGTAGCCATCATCGTTGGCAACCTGCTCGCCGCGCGGGCTGGTGTCCGGCATCACGAGAACAATACCCAGCTCAGCTGCAATGCGCTGCGCGCCTGCTTTGGTAGTGAAGTTTTCATCATTACAGGTCAGGCCCGACAGCCAGTACAGCACCGGAGGCGCGGCGTTATCACGGGGTGGTGGAAGAAAAATACTGAAGGTCATGGCGCAATTTAACGTGGCGGAGTCGTGACGCCAGCGTTGCTGCCAGCCTTCAAAACAGCGGTGCTCTTCAAGCATTTCCATGCGTGGCTCCTTGTTGTGTTGAACCTGAATGTGTTTGCGAACTCATCATAATACAGATTATTCATAGCACTGTGAGTAACTTTCACTTCCGCATTGAGCAAACATACTTCATCATCTATATAACTTTACATTAACACTCGACGTCACCGGGCTGAACGACAAGTGAAATCAGCAATGCTGAAAGGCTGTGCCAATTTCAATAATTATCACGGTGAATACTGGATTATGTGCGCCGCCTCACGCACAATGTTCTGGCTGTGACACAGCCTAAAAACTTTGCCCCATGCAGGGCAGAGGCGCCCCACCTGCAGGAGAAGAAGAAATGTCATCACTCAGTAAAGAAGCGGCACTGGTTCATGAAGCGCTGGTTGCGCGTGGTCTCGAAACCCCGCTGCGCCCGCCCGTGCAAGAGATGGATAACGAAACACGCAAACGTCTTATCTCTGGCCATATGACCGAGATTATGCAATTGCTCAATCTCGATTTGAGCGATGACAGTCTGATGGAAACTCCGCATCGCATTGCGAAAATGTATGTCGATGAGATTTTCTCCGGCCTCGATTACGCCAACTTCCCGAAAATCACCGTCATTGAAAACAAAATGAAGGTGGACGAGATGGTCACGGTTCGTGATATCACGCTGACCAGCACCTGCGAACACCACTTTGTCACTATCGATGGCAAAGCGACGGTGGCGTATATTCCGAAAGATTCGGTCATTGGTCTGTCGAAGATTAACCGCATTGTGCAGTTCTTTGCACAGCGTCCGCAGGTACAGGAACGTCTGACCCAGCAAATTCTCACCGCGCTGCAAACGCTGCTCGGGACGAATAATGTGGCGGTATCGATTGATGCGGTGCATTACTGTGTGAAAGCGCGCGGCATTCGCGATGCGACCAGTGCGACCACCACCACTTCTCTTGGCGGATTGTTTAAGTCCAGCCAGAACACGCGTCAGGAATTTCTGCGCGCAGTACGTCATCACAACTGATTAGGGCAGGAACCATGGAGCGTAATGTCACGCTGGATTTTATTCGTGGCGTCGCCATTCTTGGTATCCTGCTTCTCAATATTAGCGCCTTTGGCTTGCCAAAGGCGGCATACCTCAATCCCGCCTGGTATGGCAACATCACCTTATCCGACGCCTGGACCTGGGCGCTGCTCGATCTCTTCGCGCAGGTAAAATTCCTCACGCTGTTTGCTCTGCTGTTTGGTGCTGGTCTGCAAATGCTGCTCCCGCGTGGTAAACGCTGGATCCAGTCGCGGCTTACGTTGCTGGTGCTGTTGGGATTCATTCACGGTTTACTCTTCTGGGATGGCGATATCCTGCTGGCATATGGCTTGATCGGCCTGATTTGTTGGCGGCTGATCCGGGATGCGCCGTCGGTAAAAAGCTTATTTAACACCGGTGTGCTGCTGTATCTGGTGGGCGTTGGCGTACTGCTGCTGCTGGGAGTGATCTCCGGGAGCGAAACCAGCCGCGCCTGGACACCGGATGCTTCAGCGTTGCTGTATGAAAAATACTGGAAAGTGAACGGCGGAATGGAAGCAATCAGCAATCGCGTGGATATGATGTCCAATAGCTTGCTGGCGTTAGGCGCGCAATATGGCTGGCAACTGGCGGGGATGATGCTACTCGGCGCGGCATTAATGCGTAGTGGCTGGCTAAAAGGGCAGTACAGTTTGCAGCATTATCGACGCACTGGCGTTTTGCTGGTTATTATCGGCATGGCGATTAACCTGCCTGCTATCGTCGCCCAGTGGCAACTGGACTGGTCCTACCGCTGGTGTGCCTTCCTGTTACAAGCCCCGCGAGAGTTGGGTGCGCCTTTGCAAACCATTGGTTATGCCGCGCTGATGTTTGGTTTCTGGCCGCAGCTTAGTCGCTTCAAATGGGTCATTGCTATCGCCTGTGTGGGGCGCATGGCATTAACCAACTATCTGTTACAAACCTTAATCTGCACCACGTTGTTTTATCAGGCCGGTTTATTTATGAAATTTGACCGGCTGGAGCTGCTGTTTTTCGTCATCCCGGTCTGGGCGATTAACTTACTTTTCTCTGTCATATGGCTGCGTTTTTACCGCCAGGGCCCGGTGGAATGGCTGTGGCGTCAATTAACCCTGCGTGCTGCGGGGACATCATTACCACGAACATCCAGATAACGATCTGGATCACATTCATTAACAAAATGGATGTAAGCGCTTTCATTCCTGTGACATCACTCACGCAGTCCGTTTCATTGTGCTGACAAAATACCCAGCCTGGGGTGTCTGCGGGCAGCCGCAATCTAAAACAGGGCAGTGAATATGGTAACCATTCGTGATGTGGCACGGCAGTCTGGCGTTTCTGTAGCGACCGTTTCCCGCGTACTGAACAACAGTGCGCTGGTGAGTCCCGATACGCGTGAAGCGGTAATGAAGGCAGTCACTCAGCTTGGCTATCGACCTAATGCCAACGCACAAGCGCTGGCGACGCAGGTTAGCGACACGATTGGTGTTGTCGTCATGGATGTATCAGATGCGTTTTTTGGCGCGCTGGTAAAAGCCGTGGATATGGTTGCCCAGCAGCATCAGAAGTATGTCCTGATTGGCAACAGCTACCATGAGGCGGAAAAAGAACGTCATGCCATTGAGGTGTTGATTCGCCAACGCTGTAACGCGCTGATTGTACACTCTAAAGCGCTGAGCGATCGGGAACTGGCCGAGTTTATGGATCAAATCCCCGGCATGGTACTGATCAACCGCCTTGTTCCTGGCTACGCCCACCGTTGCGTCTGCCTGGATAACATCAGCGGTGCCAAAATGGCTACCCGAATGCTGCTAAATAATGGTCATCAACGCATCGGTTATCTGGCATCAAGCCACCGCATTGAAGATGACGCCATGCGCAAAGAAGGATGGTTAACTGCCCTGAAAGAGCAAGGGATTGTTGCGGCAGAAAGCTGGGTCGGCACCGGTTCGCCCGATATGCAGGGCGGAGAGTCCGCGATGGTGGAATTGCTGGGGCGTAACTTACAACTGACGGCGGTCTTCGCTTATAACGACAATATGGCAGCCGGCGCGCTGACTGCGCTAAAAGATAACGGCATCGCTATTCCATTACACCTTTCTATCATTGGCTTCGATGATATTCCCATCGCGCGTTACACCGATCCGCAGCTAACCACTGTGCGCTATCCCATTGCCTCAATGGCAAAAATGGCGACGGAGCTTGCGCTACAGGGTGCGGCTGGCACGTTGGATCCGCAGGCATCGCATTGTTTTATGCCAACGCTGGTGCGTCGTCATTCAGTAGCGCTGCGGCAGAATGCGGCACCGATCACTAACTCATAACGTTGCGCGATGTAACCGCTTTCAATATGTGAGTAAATTCACAGTATATTAACAATGCGATAGCTATGATGACACTGTTTGTTGCGCTGTAACTACTATGTAACGGTGAATAATCACTTTCATCGAGGTATAGGTGCCTTAAACAAAAATTAAAGCCTGTTTTTGGAGCGTTGCCAGACACGGAAGAAATATTTTTTAAAAGTGAGCTTCGGCGTTCAGTAACACTTCAGTAACGTTCTGCCTGCCGAGCATTTATCTCAAGTACTACCCTGCATAATAAAACCGGAGATACCATGAATAAGAAGGTGTTGACCCTGTCTGCTGTAATGGCAAGCATGTTATTCGGCGCGGCTGCGCACGCTGCTGATACCCGCATTGGTGTGACTATCTATAAGTATGACGATAACTTTATGTCTGTAGTACGTAAGGCTATTGAAAAAGATGCCAAAGCGGCACCAGATGTACAGCTGCTGATGAACGACTCGCAGAACGACCAGTCCAAACAAAACGATCAGATCGACGTGCTGCTGGCAAAAGGCGTTAAAGCACTGGCGATTAACCTGGTTGACCCGGCAGCTGCTGGCACGGTCATTGAAAAAGCACGCGGACAGAACGTACCGATCGTATTCTTCAACAAAGAACCTTCTCGTAAAGCGCTGGACAGCTATGACAAAGCGTATTACGTCGGTACCGACTCTAAAGAGTCCGGCATTATTCAGGGTGATTTGATTGCCAAACACTGGGCAGCTAACCCGAACTGGGACCTGAACAAAGACGGCAAAATTCAGTTTGTTCTGCTGAAAGGCGAACCGGGACACCCGGATGCTGAAGCACGTACCACTTACGTGATTAAAGAGCTGAACGACAAAGGCATTAAAACTGAGCAGCTGCAGTTAGATACTGCAATGTGGGATACCGCTCAGGCGAAAGATAAGATGGATGCGTGGATGTCTGGTCCAAACGCGAACAAAATTGAAGTGGTTATCGCTAACAACGATGCGATGGCAATGGGTGCAGTTGAAGCGCTGAAAGCGCACAACAAAACCAGCGTACCAGTATTTGGTGTGGATGCGCTGCCTGAAGCGCTGGCTCTGGTGAAATCTGGCGCCATGGCCGGTACCGTCCTGAACGATGCCAACAACCAGGCGAAAGCCACCTTCGATCTGGCGAAAAACCTGGCTGACGGCAAAGGTGCGGCAGATGGCACTAACTGGAAAATTGAGAACAAGATTGTTCGCGTACCGTACGTAGGTGTCGATAAAGATAATCTGGCAGAGTTCACCAACAAATAAATACTCCGTATGTGGGCGCAATTTCATTGCGCCCTTAATAACGCACTCTGCAAGGCCAACAAGGTATAATTATGGTCAGCACACATACTCAGTCGTCAGGCGAATACTTGTTGGAAATGACCGGCATCAACAAGTCCTTCCCCGGCGTTAAGGCGCTTGATAATGTCAATTTAAAAGTCCGCCCGCATTCTATTCACGCCCTCATGGGAGAGAATGGAGCGGGGAAATCAACATTATTGAAATGTCTTTTCGGCATCTATCAAAAAGATTCCGGCAGTATTTTATTTCAGGGTAAAGAAATCGATTTTCATTCTGCGAAAGAAGCGCTTGAAAATGGTATTTCGATGGTACACCAGGAATTAAACCTGGTATTACAACGTTCTGTAATGGACAACATGTGGCTGGGACGCTATCCCACCAAAGGCATGTTTGTCGATCAGGAAAAAATGTACCGCGATACCAAAGCGATATTTGATGAACTGGATATTGATATCGATCCGCGTGCGCGTGTCGGCACATTATCCGTTTCACAAATGCAGATGATTGAAATTGCGAAAGCATTCTCCTATGACGCCAAAATCGTCATCATGGATGAGCCAACTTCATCGTTAACCGAAAAAGAAGTTAACCATCTGTTCACCATCATCCGTAAGCTGAAAGAGCGTGGATGCGGTATTGTTTATATCTCTCACAAAATGGAAGAAATCTTCCAGCTGTGCGATGAAATTACCGTTCTGCGCGATGGCCAGTGGATTGCGACCCAGCCGCTGGAAGGGCTGGATATGGATAAGATCATCGCCATGATGGTTGGACGTTCACTGAACCAACGTTTTCCGGATAAAGAAAACAAACCTGGTGAAGTCATTCTGCAAGTGCGTAACCTGACCTCGCTGCGCCAGCCGTCGATTCGTGATATCTCGTTTGATTTGCACAAAGGGGAAATTCTTGGGATTGCCGGTCTGGTAGGCGCAAAACGCACGGATATCGTTGAAACGCTTTTTGGTATTCGTGAGAAGTCATCGGGTACGATTACGCTACACGGCAAAAAGATTAATAACCACAGTGCAAATGAAGCCATCAACCATGGTTTTGCACTGGTCACGGAAGAGCGCCGCTCAACCGGTATTTATGCGTATCTGGACATTGGTTTTAACTCGTTAATTTCTAATATCCAAAATTACAAAAACAAAGTCGGTCTGCTGGATAATTCCCGCATGAAGAGTGATACCCAGTGGGTAATTGACTCTATGAGGGTAAAAACGCCGGGTCATCGTACGCAAATCGGTTCACTTTCTGGCGGTAATCAGCAAAAAGTGGTTATTGGTCGTTGGTTATTAACCCAGCCAGAAATTCTGATGCTGGATGAACCGACGCGCGGAATCGATGTTGGTGCGAAATTTGAAATTTATCAGTTGATTGCCGAACTCGCGAAAAAGGATAAGGGGATTATTATTATTTCCTCTGAAATGCCGGAGCTGCTGGGTATTACCGATCGTATTCTGGTGATGAGCAATGGTCTCGTTGCTGGAATTGTTGACACTAAAACAACAACGCAAAACGAAATCCTCCGTCTTGCGTCTTTGCACCTTTAAGATTAGGGGCTCCTCATGAGTGCGTTAAATAAGAAAAGTTTTCTTACTTACCTGAAAGAAGGCGGAATTTACGTTGTTCTTTTGGTTTTGCTGGCGATTATTATTTTCCAGGATCCCACTTTCTTAAGCTTACTGAACCTGAGTAATATTCTCACGCAATCCTCGGTGCGTATTATTATCGCATTGGGTGTGGCTGGACTGATTGTTACCCAAGGGACCGACCTGTCGGCGGGGCGTCAGGTTGGCCTGGCGGCAGTGGTGGCGGCAACTCTGTTGCAGTCGATGGAGAATGCCAACAAGGTGTTCCCGGAAATGGCGACGATGCCGATCATTGTAGTGGTGCTGATTGTCTGCGTGATTGGCGCCATTATCGGTCTGGTGAACGGTATTATCATTGCTTATCTGAACGTAACGCCGTTTATTACCACACTGGGTACGATGATTATCGTTTACGGGATCAACTCCCTGTACTACGACTTCGTCGGCGCATCGCCAATTTCTGGCTTTGACAGTGGATTCTCAACCTTTGCGCAGGGCTTTATTGCACTGGGCAGTTTCCGACTCTCCTACATCACTTTCTATGCGCTGATTGCGGTGGCTTTTGTGTGGGTGCTGTGGAACAAGACCCGCTTCGGTAAAAACATTTTCGCCATCGGCGGAAACCCGGAAGCTGCGAAAGTGTCCGGTGTAAACGTTGCGCTGAACCTGCTGATTATCTATGCGTTGTCTGGCGTGTTCTATGCCTTCGGTGGTTTGCTGGAAGCCGGACGTATCGGCTCAGCGACCAACAACCTCGGCTTTATGTATGAGCTGGATGCGATTGCGGCGTGCGTGGTTGGCGGCGTGTCGTTCAGCGGCGGGGTAGGTACCGTGTTTGGCGTAGTGACCGGTGTGATCATCTTCACCGTCATCAACTACGGTTTGACCTACATCGGCGTGAACCCGTACTGGCAGTATATTATCAAAGGCGGCATTATCATCTTCGCGGTCGCGCTGGACTCACTGAAGTACGCGCGTAAGAAGTAATCTGGGAAGAGAAAAATAAAACCGGTGCAGAGGCATTCTGCATCGGTTTTTTTATTTGATAAAGAGTAACCAGATACCAGTGAACAGTGCACCAATGGCCATACCGAAATAAACGATGATATAGCTCCAGTAAGTGCTGGGTTCTTTAGCGCGAGAAATGATCATTGGCGTCTGCGAACCTTTCACTGTTTTCTCGACGATACCGGAACGCAGTCCCTTCAGGCCTTCTCTGCACGTCCAGAGAACAATCATCAGTACGCCAATAACGATAAAGATCGTTTTTCCTTCCATGCTTATTTTCCTTGTTTCTTTTGTAATTCGAGTAATTGTTCAGGCGTGACCGCCGGATACCCCTGCGCATCGTCCGGTACCTGATGCATGGTAGGGATGGGCACCAGTGGACCTAAAAAACGGGGCTCACGTTTGAAAATGTAGAGATCGGCGAGTGCGCCAAAACGGGCGCCAAATTCACGTACCCGCACTGTGAGCATATCTTTTGGCGAAGGTACGGCGTAGCACTGGGCCTGGATACCCATATGCAGCGCAATAAACAAGGCGCGCTCACAGTGGAATCGTTGAGTAATAATGATGAAATCGTTGGTATCGAACACCTTGCGGGTACGCACGATGGAGTCAAGAGTCCGAAACCCGGCGTAATCAAGCACGATGTCAGCGGGATCGACGCCTGCGGCAATCAGATCCTTACGCATCGTCATGGGTTCGTTATAGCTTTGCTGGGCATTGTCGCCGCTTAACAGCAGATAGTTTACCTTCCCGCTGTTATAGGCGTTCAATGCGCCCTGAATACGGTAGCGGTAATACTGATTGATGACGCCGGTGCGGTAATACTTCGCCGTGCCCAGAACCACACCTACCTGGCGGTAGGGCAAATCCTGCAGTTCGTCGTAAATGTAGGGAGCCGTCTTCCAGCTCATCCACCGATCGAGTCCAAGCACAGTCAAAAGCAGCAAGCCTAGCAGGACTAACAGGCTGTAAAACACGCGCTTTAACATGCAGAAAACTCGTTATTTGGATGGAATTTCAATCAGGCTACTGTACCGGAAGACGTAGCGCAAGAAACAGCAGTCTGATTGAGGGGATTTTAGGCATTCTGCATAGTGCCGGATGGCGGTGTAAACACCTTATCCGGCCTACGAACTGGCGTTATTGAGTCGATTAACCCAGGAGAACGCGCTCAATATTATTGCAGCCCAGTGCTTTCAGCGTGGCGGAGGTCGCATCCCACTGAATCAACGGCGCGTCGGCTTTTTCAGCCAGCACGGCGCGTTGGATATCTGGATAATCATAACCGTTCAGATTCAACAGGTTTAACGCGCCTTGCAGCGGTGGCAGGGTCGGGTTAAAGGCGGCATTTTCAGCATAGCTGCCGCTAAAAATACGGCCATCTTTACACTCCAGCGCCACGCCGCTTGGGGATTTGCTGTACGGCATATGACATCTGTTGGCAGCAGTGATTGCCGCTTGGGTCAACGCATCGCCCTGCAGCGCGAAGCCGTGATCCTGATCGTCCATCAGCAGCGTTTTAATCTCCAGATCTTTCGGGCCGAAGGCATCTGGCAGGTAATCACGCAGCATGTGTGGCGCACGTCCCGGCAGATGAATCCGTAAATCCAGTCCGCTGTTCAGTTCGTTCATAAACTGGCGACAGTGGCCGCACGGCGTGTAGTTGACGGTGATGGCGGCGAGCCCTTTTTCACCGCGCAGCCAGGCGTGGCTGATAGCGCTTTGCTCGGCATGAACAGTTTGCTGCATGGTCGCGCCCAGGAACTCCATGTTCCCACCGAAGTACCAGTTGCCGCTGATGCCGCGAGAAATTGCCCCAACGTTGAAGTTGGACAGCGGAGTACGTGCGCAGGCCGCAGCCAGCGGCAGCAGAGCGAATGCCAGCGCGTCTTCGTCCAGTCCCGATTCGCGTTTCAGCAAAGAGACCTGCTCAGCAGTCAGCATGGCGGGGAAATGCACATCCGCCAGAACAGGGGCCAGGGCTGATTGCAAGTTATCCGCGAGTTGGGCAAAAGCAGTTTGAAAACGTGGATGCATGGCGATGCCTCATAACAATGTAATGGAATCGTAGTTTACGGGCCTGTTATGGCTTTATATGTGATCCAAATCTCATTGTGTATGCAACTTATGAAACTTAAATGAAAAATGTGCAACGCATCGCAAATAAATAGCTAAAAAATGAAGATTAACCCACCACTGCCAGAATAATCGGGAACAGGAACGGGGCTACCAGCGAGGTAATAATGCCGCAGATGACCAGCGCCAGTGAGCTAAACGCACCTTCCTGATAGTCCAGTTCCGCACAGCGTGCGGTGCCCAGGGCGTGCGACGCGGTGCCCATTGCCAACCCACGTGCGGCCTTAGTGCGGATACGCATCGCATTAAGCAACGTATGACCAAACACTGCCCCCAGGATACCGACAAAGATGACGCATACGGCGCTGATCGCCGGAATGCCGCCAATACTGCCACCCACCGCCATAGCGATAGGTGTAGTGACCGATTTTGGCATAATAGACGCGGCAATTTGCGGTGATGCGCCCATCAACAAGGCTATTGTTGTACCTGTTACCATCGCCACAACGCTCCCGGCAAAACAGATAGCAATGATTGATTTCCAGCGGGCGCGAATCTGGTGCAACTGTTCGTATAACGGATAGGCCAGTGCAACCACAGCAGGTTGCAGCAAATCGTTCAGCACTTCGCTGCCTTTGAAATAGTGATCGTAGGGAATACCGGTCAGCAGCAGAATGGGAATAATCACCACCATGGCAACCAGCAGCGGATTCAGCAAAGGCATTTTAAAGCGAGCTGCCAGCTTACGTGCGCCAAAAAATACCGCCAGCGTAAGAGGTAACGACCACCAGATATACGACATCATTTTTTTGCTTTAGCCTCTTTTTGCCCAACGATTTTGCGCTCACCGTGCACAATGTGCGAGCTCCAGCTCACCACCAGGAAAACGACCAGCGTACTGATGGTACAAGACACCACCACCGGACCAAATTGCGCGCGCAGCAGGTCAAAGTACTGCATGATCCCCACGCCAATCGGGACAAACAACAGGGCCATATAGCGAATCAGCACGTAGCAGCCGGGGTTAACCCATTTTGCCGGTAACACCTGCAAAGCCAGTAAGACAAACAGAATCAGCATGCCGATAATGCTGCCCGGAATGGTGATGGGGAGTAGCGATGCAAGAAAAATACCTGCATAGAGGCAGGCATAAATCAGGACGAATGCGCGCAAATATTGCCAGATAACGTTCAGTGCTTTGCTCATAGTTGAAACCCTTGACGAGACTGATTCATCATACAATTAAACTTAAAAACGTGCTACCGATCACATCATGAATTCTAAGCATAGAGGAAATAGATATCTGGAACATCGGGCGATGGCCCTAACTCTCCGCGCTAAACTTGTGCCAGGTAGTACAGAAAACGATTCAGGGCGGTAGTAGGCGTTTCGTTGTTGCGCCAGAATACGCCGACGCTGCCTTTTTGTTCAATCTTCGGCAGATTCAGGATAGCTAGTTGTCCCTGGGCGGCATACCGTTGTGCCAGCCGTAGAGAAAGAATAGAGATCATGTCGCTACTTTGCAGCAGGTTGGTACTGACGTTGATTGATGCCGATTCAATGATGTTTTCCGGCAACATTACGCCGTTATCAACCAGCGCGTTATCAATGCTTATCCGGATAGGGGTTCCTGTCGGCCAGACAATCCAGCGCCAGTTAGCCAGATCGTGCCAGGTGAGCAGGGGTAATTTTGCCAGGGGATGATCGGGGCGGGCGACGAAACAGACCGGCTCGGTATACAGCACTTGATAATTGAGCGGCAACTGAAGCGCCCGACCGCCGACCCGACCGACGACGACATCCACCGAACCCGCGAGCAGATCGTGCAGCAGCGGGGTCATCACTTTCTCTTCAATATTTAGATGCAGGGTTGGCAGTTCTGTGAGCAAACCCAGTATTGCCTGTGAAACACAGTCGGTCGCTACCGGCGAGCAGCCAATCTTCAGACTCCCTACAAGGCCGCCTTGCTTAAAACGGGCGATTTCATACTGCGAACGCTCCATATCATTGATCAGGCGTTGGGCATGTTGCAGTAGCAACTTGCCGCCTTCGGAAGGGCGCAAGCCTTTACTGTGACGTTCAAAGAGCGTGATGCCAATCTCATCTTCGAGCTGTGATAACCATTTCGACAATGCGGGCTGGGTGATATTCATCATCCGGGCGACGTGCGTCAGATTTCCCTGTTCGCCCAGCGCGATAAGCGTTTGCAGGTGTTGCAACTTCAGTTTCTGCGCCCAGTTTGCCATTTGCTATAACCTCCAGGTTATGCCTCTGCATGAAAAGCCATTGTACATTTCATCTCCAAACATACAAAGTCGCAACATACCTAAAACAAAACAGACATCTACTCTACCTGCACTGAGGCATTCACTATGACTCAACAACGTGATCTACAAGCACTGATCGATTCCGCCCCCGTCGGTAAGACCCAGTGGCGCGTTATCATCTGCTGTTTTCTGGTTGTCATGCTCGACGGATTTGATACCGCGGCGATTGGTTTTATCGCACCCGATATTCGCACTCACTGGCAGCTGACTGCTGGCGATCTGGCACCGCTGTTTGGTGCAGGTCTGCTGGGGCTGACCGCTGGCGCGCTGCTCTGTGGCCCGCTGTCCGACCGTTTTGGCCGCAAACGGGTGATAGAACTCTGCGTGGCGCTGTTCGGTGCACTGAGCCTGCTCTCGGCTTTTTCACCCGATCTGCAAACGCTGGTTATTTTGCGCTTTCTTACCGGCTTAGGGCTGGGCGGCGCGATGCCGAATACCATTACTATGACCTCGGAATACCTGCCCGCGCGTCGGCGTGGCGCACTGGTCACCATGATGTTCTGTGGCTTTACTCTGGGATCGGCAATGGGCGGTATCGTCAGCGCACAGCTGGTGCCGGTGATTGGTTGGCACGGCATTCTGGTGCTGGGAGGCGTTCTACCGCTAATGCTGTTTGTTGCTCTGCTGTTTGCGCTACCGGAATCCCCGCGCTGGCAGGTTCGTCGTCAGTTGCCGCAAAACGTGATTGCCAGAACCGTTAGCGCCATCACCCGGGTACGTTATGACAATACCCATTTTTATCTCAACGAAGGTGCCGCGATAGCTAAAGGCAGCATTCGCCAGCTGTTCGTTGGGCGACAGCTGCCTATTACTCTGATGCTATGGGTAGTGTTCTTTATGAGCCTGCTGATTATTTATCTGCTCTCCAGCTGGATGCCAACGCTGCTTAACCATCGTGGAATTGATCTGCAGCATGCCTCCTGGGTAACTGCCGCCTTCCAGATTGGAGGAACGCTGGGGGCACTGGCGCTGGGTGTGCTGATGGACAAATATAACCCTTTCCGCGTGCTGGCCGTGAGTTATGCGCTGGGCGCAGTGTGCATCGTCATGATTGGCCTGAGCGAAAACGGTCTGTGGCTGATGGCACTGGCTATTTTTGGCACCGGCATCGGCATCAGCGGTTCTCAGGTTGGTCTTAATGCGTTAACCGCTACGCTTTATCCGACACAAAGCCGGGCGACGGGCGTCAGCTGGTCTAATGCAGTGGGGCGCTGCGGCGCGATTGTCGGCTCGCTTTCCGGCGGGGTGATGATGGCGATGAATTTCTCATTCGATAACCTGTTTTTCATTATTGCCGTCCCGGCGGCCATCAGCGCGGTAATGCTTACGCTGCTGACGGTTGTTATCCGCCAGTCGGCCTCTGCCTCAAATACTCTGCCACGCGCAGGTGTTGTGAATGAATAAGGAGAATCCCTATGTCTGAACTGAATCAGGACGTTAAGAACAGCCGTCAGCAGTTTTACCAGCATATTTCCGGGCAGAATCTGACCCCGCTGTGGGAGTCGCTGCACCGCCTGGTGCCGCCAACACCGAACGCACATTGCGCGCCTGCGTACTGGAACTATCAGGAGATCCGCCCGCTGCTGCTGGAAAGTGGCGATCTGATTGGCGCGAAAGAGGCGATTCGCCGCGTGCTGGTGCTGGAAAACCCAATGCTGCGTGGACAGTCTTCAATCACCCCAACGCTGTACGCGGGATTGCAGTTAATTATGCCGGGCGAGGTTGCGCCGAGTCATCGTCATAATCAGTCTGCACTGCGCTTTATTGTCGAAGGGAAAGGCGCATTTACCGCCGTGGATGGTGAGCGCACCCAAATGCATGAAGGCGATTTTATTCTGACGCCGCAGTGGCGCTGGCACGATCACGGCAACCCGGGCAGTGAACCGGTGGTGTGGCTGGACGGTCTGGACCTGCCGTTGGTGAACCTACTGGGCTGTGGCTTTGCGGAAGACTACCCGGAAGATCAGCAGCCGGTCACGCGCAAGGAAGGGGATTACTTACCGCGCTACGCGGCCAATATGCTGCCGCTGCGTCATCAGAAAGGTAACTCATCGCCGATTTTTAACTATCGCTACGATCGCAGCCGTGAAGCACTGCATGACCTGACGCGCATGGGCGACGCCGATGAGTGGGACGGTTACAAGATGCGTTACGTCAACCCGGTAACCGGCGGTTATCCCATGCCTTCGATGGGAACCTTCCTGCAACTGTTGCCGCAGGGCTTTTCCTCACGAATGGCGCGTACCACCGACAGCACTATCTACCACGTGGTGGAAGGAAGTGGGCAGGTCACCATCGGCAATGAGACCTTCAACTTTTCGCCAAAAGATATCTTTGTGGTGCCAACCTGGCACGGCGTGTCGTTCCAGACCCACGAAGAGACCGTCTTATTCAGTTTTTCGGACAGACCGGTTCAGGAAGCACTGGGGTTGTTCCGCGAAGCACGCTATTAATTTGGGAGAGAGAAAATGACGCAATACGTATTTGAACCACAAGCGCCTGTTACCGTTCCGGTTGTTGGCTGTGATGAACAATTTCCTGTGCGCCGTGTTTACTGTGTGGGCCGTAACTATGCCGCCCATGCCCGTGAAATGGGATTTGATCCGGATCGCGAACCGCCGTTCTTTTTCTGTAAACCTGCCGATGCGGTAGTCCCCGTGGCGGCTGGTCAGATCCTCGAACTGCCGTACCCATCGCAGACCGATAACTATCACTATGAGATAGAGCTGGTGGTGGCGATTGGCAAAAAGGGCAGTGATATTCCGCTGGAAAAAGCGCACGAATATATCTGGGGCTATGCCACCGGTCTGGATATGACTCGCCGTGATCGGCAGATGGAGATGCGCCAGATGGGGCGTCCGTGGGAAATTGGCAAAGCGTTTGATCTCTCCGCGCCCATCGCGCCGCTGCATAAAGCCAGCGAAAGTGTGGATGTTAACAATGCGCCAATCTGGTTGCAGGTCAACGGCGACGATCATCAGCGGAGCGATATTCGCCATCTCATCTGGTCTGTGAATGAAACCATCAGCTATCTGTCTGGTTTCTTCGAACTGCAGCCGGGCGATCTGATCTACACCGGTACCCCAGAAGGCGTGGGGGCGGTAGTGAAAGGGGATGTGATCACCGGAAACGTAGACGGTTTAACCCCCATCGCCGTGAAGATTGTCTGAGGTGGATGATGAAGCTGTACAGTTTCTTTAATAGCTCGGCGTCATATCGGGTGCGCATTGCGCTGGCGCTGAAGGGGCTCGATTACCAGACGGTGGGCGTCAACATTCGCATCGGTCAGCAGAACGAACTGGCCTACCGACGGATGAACCCGGTGGGACTGGTGCCGACTCTGGTGACCGATGAGGGAGAATCACTTGGGCAGTCGCTGGCAATAATTGACTGGCTGGATGGCCACTTTCCGCAAACGCCACTGCTGCCTGCCGACTTCCCGGTGCGCAGTAAGGTGCTGGAAATTGTCTATGCCATCGCCTGTGATATCCACCCGGTGAATAACATGCGGGTACTGCGCTACCTGAGCGAAGAGTTAAAGGTCAGTGAAGAAGATAAAAAACGCTGGTATGCACATTGGATCCAGCAAGGGTTAAGCGCGGTGGAACAGATGCTGCGCCAGAGTCATTCGGGGAAGTTCTGCGTGGGTGATGCGCCGACGCTGGCGGATTGCTGTCTGATCCCACAGTGGGCGAACGCGTTACGTATGGGTTGCGATCTGAGCGGATATCCGCGCTGTAAGGCGGTATATGATGCCTGTACTCAGCTTCCGGCGTTTATCGCCGCCGCGCCCGAGAATCAACAAGATAAAATTCCAGCCTGATAAGGAGAACGACAATGGCTAAAGTGACACGCGCAATTATCGTGGGTGGCGGGATTGGCGGCGCGGCGACCGCGCTATCGCTGGCTCGTCAGGGCATTAAAGTGATGTTGCTGGAGAAAGCGCACGAGATTGGTGAAATTGGCGCGGGTATTCAGCTCGGGCCGAATGCATTCTCTGCTCTGGACAGCCTTGGCGTGGGGGAAGTCGCCCGTCAGCGCGCCGTTTTCACCGACCACATTACGATGATGGATGCGGTAAACGCAAAAGAGGTGGTCCGCATTGAAACCGGCCAGGCGTTCCGCGATCACTTTGGCGGTCCTTATGCGGTTATCCATCGGGTTGATATTCACGCCAGCGTTTGGGAAGCGGCGCTGGTGCATCCTAACGTTGAGTATCGCACTTCAACTAACGTGGTTGATATTCGCCAGACAGAGAATGACGTCACGGTATTTGATGAGCACGGCAACAGCTGGACGGCGGATATTTTGGTGGGCTGTGATGGTGTAAAATCGGTCGTTCGTCAGTCTCTGATTGGCGATGCGCCACGGGTTACCGGACACGTGGTCTATCGCGCCGTGATTGATTGCGATGATATGCCGGAAGATTTACGCATTAACGCACCGGTGCTGTGGGCCGGACCACACTGTCACCTGGTGCACTATCCGCTGCGCGGCGGTAAGCAATATAACCTGGTGGTGACCTTCCACAGTCGTCAGCAGGAAGAGTGGGGCGTGAAAGATGGCAGCAAAGAGGAAGTGCTCTCCTATTTTGCGGGTATTCATCCGCGCCCGCGCCAGATGCTTGATAAACCGACGTCATGGCGGCGCTGGTCCACCGCCGACCGCGAGCCGGTAGAAAAATGGGGAACCGACCGCATCACGCTGGTGGGGGATGCCGCGCACCCGGTGGCGCAATATATGGCGCAGGGTGCCTGTATGGCGTTGGAAGACGCTGTAACGCTCGGTAAAGCGCTACAGCAGTGTGATGGCGATGCGGCTGATGCCTTTGCGCTGTATGAGTCGGTGCGTATTCCGCGTACCGCACGCATCGTCTGGTCAACGCGTGAAATGGGCCGTGTCTACCACGCCGCAGGCGTCGAGCGGCAGGTGCGTAATCTGCTGTGGAAAGACAAATCGCAGGCGGAGTTTTATCGCGGTATGGAATGGCTGTACGGTTGGAAAGAAGATAACTGCCTGTTGCCGCGCTGAGCCTCTTTAATCTCCCGAACGGAGGCGCTACCATAGCGCCTCTTTTTTTGCGGATGACGATATGCGTGTTTTACTGGCGCCGATGGAAGGCGTGCTCGACTCACTGGTGCGCGAGCTGCTGACTGAAGTGAATGATTACGATCTGTGCATCACCGAGTTTGTGCGCGTGGTGGATCAGCTCCTGCCGGCAAAAGTATTTCATCGACTCTGCCCGGAACTGCATAACAACAGCCGGACGCCATCCGGCACGTTGGTTCGCATTCAGCTGTTAGGACAGTATCCGCAGTGGCTGGCGGAGAATGCCGCACGCGCGGTAGAACTGGGCTCATACGGTGTCGATCTGAACTGCGGCTGTCCGTCGAAGCTGGTGAATGGTAGCGGCGGTGGCGCAACGTTATTGAAAGATCCTGAGCTTATCTACCGGGGCGCAAAAGCTATGCGCGAGGCGGTCCCGGCTCATCTTCCCGTGACGGTGAAAGTTCGTCTGGGCTGGGACAACAGCGACCGGCAGTTTGAAATTGCCGATGCCGCCCAGCAGGCTGGCGCCAGCGAACTGGCGGTGCATGGCCGAACTAAAGAGCAGGGCTACAAGGCCGAACATATCAACTGGCAGGCGATTGGCGAGATCCGCCAGCGACTAACCATTCCGGTTATCGCGAATGGTGAAATCTGGGACTGGCAGAGCGCCCAGGATTGTATGGCCATCAGCGGATGTGATGCGGTGATGATCGGACGTGGCGCATTAAATATTCCGAACCTGAGCCGCGTGGTGAAATACAACGAGCCGCGTATGCCGTGGCCTGAAGTCGTGACGCTGTTGCAAAAATATACCCGCCTTGAAAAGCAGGGGGACACCGGGCTGTATCATGTAGCGCGGATTAAGCAGTGGTTAGGGTATTTGCGCAAAGAATATTCAGAGGCAACAGAACTGTTTCAGGAAATTCGTGCGTTAAATAATTCGCCGGATATCGCACGTGCGATTCAGGCTATCGAGATTACTGCCTGATCTCAGTTCCAGTAGGCCGGATAAGGCGTTTACGCCGTCATCCGGCATCAGAGAGAAGAATAGCCTGAGATTTCTGCTATCAGGCCTGGGCGAAATGACGACATCAGAAAATCATCTTAAACACGCCTGTTACCACCAATAGCCCAATCAGAAAAATAATCAGAATTACCCACAGCAGAATTTTCATTAACTTTCCTTTTTTTTGGTAAGTTCAGATTGAGTATAGGAAAGTATCAATCATTCTGCCTGGAGGCGTTGTTATGCAGGTTTACGTGCGCTGAGCAGAAACACCATCGGCCGCTCTTTTTCTTCATCTAAAGCCGGGTTTTCAGCAATCTGTTGCGCGGACGGTCCCCATTCATCGACACAAACGATCTCGAATCCGGCGGCAATCAGCGCATTAATCCAGGTCGCCAGCTTACGGTGCTGTTTTTTGACGCCTTCAGCAAACCAGTTACTGATGCGCTCACTTTCCTGCTGATAATGATTAACCGGCCAGGACAGCTGCCCAGTTTTATCTTTTATCCAACCCTGATTAAGCGGTGCGGTATAAATTGGATGCTCGGCAGAGAAAACTAACATACCGCCTGGTGTTAATGACTGGTAAATGGTTACGAATAATCGTTCTATATCGTGCAAATAGTGCAGGGCAAGCGAGCTATAAACCAGGTCAAAAGAAATTGGGGACAGGGTTAGCGTTTCGAGATCTTCACGCTGATAAACGATGCCATTACCCTGCGTCATACTGTGTGCCTGGGTTAACATCTTTTGTGAAATATCCAGTCCCATTACACTGGCTGCCTGATTATCGCGCGCGTAGCGGCAAAACCAACCATATCCACAGCCCAAATCAAGAATATTTTTGCCTTGAAGAGAGGGGAGCATCGCTTGTATTGTCGGCCATTCTGGCGCGCCGTCGAGTCCCTTTACTGAACGATCCAGCGTGGCATATCCGGCAAAGAACTCAGGATCGTCATAGATATTCTGTGACATAACATCTCCATCCATTAATTATTAAAATTATTTAATCTATATTATTCACGAGGTGTATATTTTTCTGATTATATATTTTTATTGCCAAAGATGTATTGCCACGCGTAACTAAAAAAGCAACAGCGACAAGTCGTAATCTCTGCACATCTTTTCTTACCTGTATATCTCCATGAATCGTAATTCTGTGTTTGTCACGACGGCATTGTTGCCGCTTTTTGTTCTGATGTCTGGCTGCGCGCCGATGCATGATGACCGCCAGTCTCTGTCACAGCAGACGCCTGCCGCAAATGTCGATACCACATTGCCTGCCGCGTTAAAAAATGGCTGGCCGGACAGCCAGTGGTGGAAGGCATATCACGACCCCCAGCTTAATGCGTTGATTGAAAGCACGTTGCGAAATTCTCCTGATATGCAGGTCGCGGAACAGCGCATTCAACTGGCGGAGGCGCAGGCTAAGGCCGTGGAAGCGCAAGATGGCCCGGAGATCGACTTCTCCGCAGACGTTGAGCGTCAGAGAATGTCAGCTGAGGGGCTGATGGGACCTTTCGCCATAACTGATCCCGCAGCAGGAACCACGGGGCCGTGGTACACCAATGGAACCTTTGGTTTAACCGCCGGCTGGAATCTGGATCTGTGGGGTAAGAATCGGGCCGAAGTGACTGCGCGCATTGGAGCCGTTAAGGCGCGTGAGGCTGAGCGCGAGCAAACCCGGCAGCTACTGGCGAGCGGTGTCTCCCGTCTTTACTGGGAATGGCAGACGCAGGCCGCACTGAAAACCGTGCTGACGCAAATCGAAAGCGAGCAGCAAAATGTGATTACCGTCGATCGTCAACTGTATCAAAACGGCCTCACTTCTTCGGTGGAAGGTGTTGAAACCGATATCGATTCCAGCAAGACGGAGCAGCAACTGAACGATGTCAGCGGTAAAATGAAGGTGATTGAGGCGCGCCTAAGCGCGTTGAGCAACTCGCAGTCCGTTGCCCTGAAGCTCCATTCGACCAAACTGCCCGTGGTTGAAAGTCAGCTCCCGTCCCAGTTGGGCTACTCGCTGCTGGCCCGTCGACCAGATTTGCAGGCAGCTCACTGGTACATTGAGTCATCGCTGAGCAGCATTGATGCGGCGAAAGCGGCGTTTTATCCCGATGTGAATCTGATGGCATTTTTACAACAGGATGCGTTACATCTGAGTGACCTGTTCCGCCATTCCGCGCAGCAAATGGGCGTAACCGCCGGGTTGACGCTGCCTATCTTTGACAGTGGCAGACTGAATGCGAATCTCGATATTACGAAAGCGCAAAGTAATCTGACGGTGGCGAATTACAACAAAGCTGTGGTGGATGCGGTGAATGACGTGGCACGTGCGGCATCGCAGGTAGAAACACTGGCGCAGAAAAATCAGCATCAGCAGCAGATTGAACATGACGCTCAGCGCGTAGTGGGGCTGGCACAGGCGCGCTTTAATGCGGGTATTATTGCGGGCTCCAGGGTTAGCGAGGCAAAGATCCCGGCATTACGTGAGCAGTGCAACGGTCTGCTTTTGCAAGGCCAATGGCTGGATGCCTCAATCCAGTTGACCAGCGCGCTGGGCGGTGGTTATCACGCATCCTGATTGTTCGGCCCGACGGTGTTCCGCTGTCGGGCATCTTCATTGCGCTTTACGCGTGCTTCGGCGTTTCATCCACCAGCGGACGCCCGCGACTATCCCGATAACCAGCACCAGCCAGATGCCATGCTTGATATGCTGGTCAAGGCTGTGCAGCCACGGTGCAATCACTTCACCACCGACGTAGCCAAGGGTGGTAAATAGCAATGCCCAGACAAACGCGCCAAGAATATTCAGCGGTAAAAAGATCTTCGGCGGCAGGTGACTGGCGCCAATCAGTAAGGGACCAATAACGCGAAAGCCGTACATAAAGCGCGTACCGACCACAAACAGGTAAGGACGTCGTTGGATCATTTTCTGCGCATAATGAATTTTCGCCTGATGGCGCGAGAAACGACGCAGAATTTTGCCGCCAAAACGACGTCCGAGTAAATAGAGCAACTGATCGCCAATCATCCCACCTAGTGCGACCGAGAGTACCACCAGCGGGAATTTCAGGACTCCCTGATGCGCCACGACGCCGCCTAACAGGGTTATGGTTTCACCTTCCGCCAGGCTGCCGATGATTAACGCAGCATAGCCGTACTGCGCAACATAATGCGTTATATCCATACGTTGTATGACCTCCACGGTAATAGCATACACCCTATGATTATTTGATGCCGGAAAAGCCGCGTAGTAGCGCTTAACGTCGTTCAGTTCCCTAATGCCTGATGGCGCTTCGGCGCTTCGGTATTTTTCATGTGTACATAAAATAATCAAAAGCTGAATTATACTTGAAGTGTTGAGGTCCGGAGCTGACAAGAAGGGGGCGGTATGAACCATGTCTGGGGGCTGTTTTCCCATCCCGATCGTGAAATGCACGTGATCAACAGCGAAAACGAAAGTGTTTCGCATCACTATACCCACCATGTACTGCTGATGGCGGCAATCCCGGTTGTTTGCGCGTTTATCGGTACCACGCAAATCGGCTGGAATTTTGGCGATGGCAATATCCTGAAGTTATCTCTGTTGACCGGATTTGCGATGGCAATTCTGTTCTACGGGGTGATGCTGGCAGGCGTCGCCGTCATGGGCCGGGTTATCTGGTGGATGGCGCGTAATTATCCGCAACGTCCGTCGCTGGCGCATTGTATGGTGTTTGCCGGATATGTCGCGACGCCGCTGTTTTTAAGCGGGCTGGTCGCACTTTATCCGCTGGTCTGGCTGTGCGCATTGGTGGGAACCATCGCGCTGTTTTACACCGGCTATTTGCTTTATCTCGGCATACCGACATTCCTGAATATCACTCGTGAGGAAGGGTTAAGTTTTTCCAGTTCGACGCTGGCGATCGGTGTGCTGGTCCTAGAAGTTCTGCTGGCGATTACGGTAATCCTGTGGGGTTACGGCTATCGGTTATTTTGACGGATAAACCTGTCTGCGCTGCGTTGTTGACGTAAAAGTCAGCAACGCAGCATTTCGAGACGATTCTCCTGTGGCGGCAAACCTGCCGGATCGCTATGATGCCTGAGCTAGCTTGAGATAATACTTAGTCTCTGGCGGTGTGCGTTGTGACGTGCGTGAACCATTATCAGAAATCTCATCATGCTGAAATTCCGAGTTTCATTATTAAGCCTTGCCCTGGTGCTGGCCGTTCCTTTTGCACCCCAAGCCGTGGCTAAAACGGCAACTACCGCAGCAGCTTCTCAGCCTGAGATAGCGTCCGGTAGCGCGATGATTGTTGATCTGAATACCAACAAAGTTATCTATTCGAACCACCCGGACCTTGTGCGTCCGATTGCGTCGATTACCAAATTAATGACCGCGATGGTAGTGCTTGATGCACGACTGCCGTTGGATGAGAAGCTGAAAGTTGATATCAGCCAGACGCCGGAAATGAAAGGCATCTACTCTCGTGTGCGACTGAACAGTGAAATTAGCCGTAAAGACATGCTGCTGCTGGCGCTGATGTCATCAGAAAACCGTGCGGCGGCGAGCCTGGCGCATCATTACCCTGGCGGTTATAACGCGTTTATTAAGGCCATGAATGCCAAAGCGAAAGCGCTCGGCATGACTCAGACTCGCTTTGTGGAACCAACCGGCTTATCGATTCATAACGTCTCGACCGCCCGTGATTTAACCAAGCTGCTGATCGCCAGCAAACAGTATCCGCTGATTGGCCAGTTAAGCACCACGCGTGAAGATATGGCGACCTTTGCCAACCCGGCTTATACGCTGCCATTCCGTAACACTAACCATCTGGTATACCGCGATAACTGGAATATTCAGTTAACCAAAACCGGGTTTACCAATGCGGCAGGCCACTGTCTGGTGATGCGCACCGTGATCAATAACAAACCGGTGGCGCTGGTGGTGATGGATGCGTTCGGTAAATATACCCACTTTGCTGATGCCAGCCGTTTACGTACCTGGATCGAAACGGGCAAGGTGATGCCGGTTCCGGCAGCGGCGCTGAGCTATAAAAAGCAAAAAGCGGCGCAGATGGCAGCGGCGGGTTCAGTGACGAGCGAGCAAACTGCACAGAACGATTAAATAAGACAACTTATCCGGCATACACATAGCTAATGTAGCGGTAGGCCGGGCAAGCGAAGCGCCCCCGGCAACATGTCCGGTGGCGCTTATCTTTTTCTGGTTTACGACTCTTTCCAGAACTTTTGCTTACTCGTTTTACCAATCCCCGGATTCATACTGTTGGTGGGGTCATTCTCGCGGTAAAAACGGGTTAATGTCTCCGGTGCTTTATACAGATGTCCGACGTTATGCTCTGCCGGATACTGTGCTCCGCGCTCGTGCAGAAGCTCCAGCATCTGCTCTTTCAGGGCATGCGCATCCACGCCTTTTTTCACGATGTAATCCTGATGGAAGACGTAGCACATAAAGTGGCCGTAATAGAGTTTGTGCACCAGTTGGCTGTCGATCTCTGCAGGCAGATGCTCGTACCATTCGGTGTCGTTACGGCGCAGCGCGATATCCAGCGCCAGAATATCTTCCACTTCATCGGCATGTACGGCCTGGTAACGAATCGCCGCGCCAGCCGCCGCAAAGCGATGCAAAAACGCCTTGCTGCCTTCTTCCGGCGTACAGGCAAAGAAGTCGCCTTCAGCGGTTTTGAAAAACTCGCTTAGCCAGTTTTGCGCTTCAGCCACGCCACCACCGGCCATTTTTAACAGCAGGTGATGTTCGTACTTATCGCGCCAGCTTTTCATGCGCGCGGGTAAGTGGCTGGGGAACAAATGGCCAAATTTCTGCATTGCCCGATCGGTGAAATGTGGACGGAAAATTTTCACTTTTTCCAGCATTGCATCGGTGCGACCTTTCAGGGTGAAGAAGAACGGCATTTTGTCGGTGCCGAGCTTGTCGATCATCAGAAACGTATCTTTGCCGTATTGCTCAGCGATGTCATAAATATCGCGGTGCATATATTCACCGGCGACCGGCAGATGCTCAAATTTTGCCAAAATATGACGGCGGATCTCCGTCAGCACCTCTGGCTGGTTGGTACCGATGTAAAAGACCTGCTGGTTTTTTTCGGCTTCGAAGGTGTCCAGACGCACCGCAAAAACCGCGAGCTTGCCTGCACAACCGGATGATTCAAACAACCGATCCGGGTCGGCGTTATAGCGAGCGGGCGTGTCCGCCTCAATATCTCTGACGCGGGTAACGTAGTCGTGATCGTGTGCATGACGCCCGTCATGGCGCACATCGTCATCTTTAATACGCTCGTCATCAAGTTTGCTAAGGATCTGTTCCGGGGTCTGGCCCAGTTCGATACCCAGATGGTTAACCAGCTGTAATTTTCCCTGCTCGTCAATACGCGCAAACAGCGACATCTCCGTGTATGCCGGGCCGCGCTGAACCAGCGAGCCGCCGGAGTTGTTACAAATACCGCCAATCACTGAAGCGCCGATACAGGAAGATCCGATCACCGAATGCGGCTCACGGCCAAACGGTTTGAGCGCTTTTTCGAGTGAATAAAGCGTGGTGCCGGGATAGGCCAGCACCTGTTCGCCTTTGCCGATGACGTGCAGCTTATCAAGGCGCAGGGTGCTGATAATGACAATCTCGCGGTCGTAATCATTACCGCTCGGCGTAGAGCCTTCGGTCAGGCCGGTGTTGGCGGCCTGCATCAGGATAATTTTATCTGCGGCGACACAAGCGTTCAGGACGCGCCACAATTCTAAAAGCGAGCCAGGGAACACCACGGCGAGCGCATCGCCATGACCGGAGCGGAATCCCTTGCGATAGCGGGCGGTTTTAGCAGGGACTGTGAGCAGGTGTGAATGACCTACCAGACGGGTCAGTTCATTCAGAAAAGCTTTATTATCTGTTGTAATGGAAGACATTCTCCACTCCTTGTGGTGGGACTCAATATCAGGAACAAGCATAGCGCTTTGTATGACAATACGCTTTCTCATTCACATTGTCTCTGGGTTGTCTTCCACTGAGTCGCGTTGGTTTCGAAAATTAGGAGAATAACCTTAGCTTTCTTTATCGCTCCCGTTTAGTCTTACGGCAAACTGCGGTTTTTGTTATATTTTCGCTGCCTCGTCGGGAAAAAATAAAGAGAGAATCAACATGAAATGGCTATGTTCTGTAGGTGTCGCGGTGAGTCTGGCGTTGCAACCAGCGCTGGCGGACACGCTGTTTGGTAACCATCCTCTGACGCCAGAAGCGCGGGATGCATTCGTTACCGATTTACTTAAACAGATGACCGTGGATGAGAAAATTGGGCAACTACGCTTGATAAGCGTCGGGCCTGATAACCCGAAAGAAGCCATCCGCGAGATGATCAAAGACGGGCAGGTTGGGGCAATTTTTAACACCGTCACGCGCCAGGATATCCGCAAAATGCAGGATCAGGTGATGGAGCTTAGTCGCCTGAAAATTCCTCTCTTTTTTGCCTACGACGTATTGCACGGCCAGCGTACCGTGTTCCCGATAAGTCTCGGCCTGGCGTCCTCTTTTAATCTCGATGCGGTCAGAACCGTTGGCCGTATTTCCGCGTATGAAGCTGCCGATGATGGTCTGAATATGACCTGGGCGCCAATGGTCGATGTCTCTCGCGATCCGCGCTGGGGCCGTGCTTCAGAAGGTTTTGGTGAAGACACGTATTTAACGGCTACGATGGGTAAAACCATGGTGGAAGCGATGCAGGGGAAAAGCCCGGCGGATCGCTATTCGGTGATGACCAGCGTCAAGCACTTCGCCGCCTATGGCGCGGTTGAAGGTGGCAAGGAATATAACACCGTCGATATGAGCCCACAGCGTCTGTTCAACGACTATATGCCGCCGTATAAAGCCGGGCTGGATGCCGGTAGCGGTGCGGTGATGGTGGGTCTTAATTCGCTAAACGGTACGCCTGCAACCTCAGACGCCTGGCTGTTAAAAGACGTGCTGCGTGATGAGTGGGGCTTTAAGGGGATTACCGTTTCCGATCACGGCGCGATTAAGGAACTGATTAAGCACGGTACCGCCTCCGATCCTGAAGATGCGGTGCGTGTGGCGATCAAGTCCGGCATCAACATGAGTATGAGCGATGAGTATTACAGCAAATATCTGCCGGGCTTGATTAAATCCGGCAAAGTGACGATGGCGGAGCTGGACGACGCCGCGCGCCACGTGCTGAACGTGAAATATGATATGGGGCTGTTTAACGATCCGTACAGCCATCTGGGGGCCAAAGAATCTGACCCACAGGACACCAACGCAGAAAGCCGTTTGCATCGCAAAGAGGCGCGTGAAGTGGCGCGCGAAAGCCTGGTGCTGCTGAAAAACCGTCTGGAAACGTTGCCGCTGAAAAAATCGGCCACCGTGGCGGTTGTCGGTCCGCTGGCCGACAGCAAGCGTGATGTGATGGGCAGTTGGTCCGCCGCCGGTGTTGCCGATCAGTCGGTAACGGTACTGACGGGGATTAAAAATGCCGTCGGCGATCAGGGCAAAGTGCTGTACGCCAAAGGGGCGAATATCACCAACGACAAAGGCATTGTCGATTTCCTCAACCTGTACGAAGAAGCGGTAAAGGTTGACCCGCGTTCGCCGCAGGCGATGATCGATGAAGCCGTTAACGCCGCGAAGCAATCTGATGTGGTTGTCGCGGTAGTCGGTGAAGCGCAGGGCATGGCGCATGAAGCCTCCAGCCGCACCGATATCACCATTCCACAAAGTCAGCGTGACCTGATTGCCGCGCTGAAAGCCACGGGTAAACCGTTGGTTCTGGTGTTGATGAACGGTCGTCCGCTGGCGCTGGTGAAGGAAGATCAACAAGCCGATGCGATCCTCGAAACCTGGTTTGCCGGGACGGAAGGCGGTAACGCCATCGCCGATGTGCTGTTTGGTGATTACAATCCGTCAGGCAAGCTGCCGATGTCTTTCCCGCGCTCTGTTGGACAGATCCCGGTCTATTACAGCCATCTCAATACCGGTCGTCCGTATAACGCCGATAAGCCGAACAAGTACACGTCGCGCTACTTTGATGAAGCCAATGGTCCGTTGTATCCCTTTGGTTATGGCCTGAGCTACACCACGTTTACGGTTTCTGATGTGAAGCTCTCTTCTCCGACGATGAAGCGTGACGGAACCGTGACGGCCAGCGTACAGGTGACCAACACTGGCAAGCGCGAAGGTGCAACGGTGATTCAGATGTATTTACAGGATGTGACCGCCTCCATGAGTCGTCCGGTAAAACAGCTGAAAGGTTTTGAAAAAGTGAATCTTAAGCCAGGTGAAACCCAGACCGTCAGCTTCCCGATTGATATTGAAGCGCTCAAATTCTGGAACCAGCAGATGAAATACGATGCAGAACCTGGCAAATTTAACGTTTTCATCGGCGTGGATTCCGCCAGAGTGAAGCAGGGCGAATTTGAACTGCTGTAATAGATGAATAAAGTCATGCAGCATGCCTGATGGCCCTACGCTTATCAGGCTGACAAAGTCGTATCATCCGGCAAATTCATATTGGGTTTGCCGGATTTTTTTTTATTTTATTATCGCCTTACCGCTAATAACTCTCAGCGTTACCACCCAATTGCCAGGTTAAGGCTTGATTTTTCGACTATGCTTTTTCCTCAAGTCTCTGAAAAGGGCCGCAAAAGGATGAGGAGTACAGCATGATAATCTCAAAAGTATCGGTGGGTTCGCTGGTGCTGTTAGCCGCGATAAGCCTACCCTTACAGGCCGCGTCACCCGTCACGGTTGGTTCAAAAATAGATACCGAAGGGGCGCTGCTCGGCAACATTATTTTGCAGGTGCTCGAAAGCCATGGCGTGAAAACCGTCAATAAAGTACAGCTGGGTACCACTCCAGTAGTGCGTGGGGCAATCACTTCCGGTGAGCTGGATATTTATCCGGAATATACCGGTAATGGCGCATTCTTTTTTAAAGATGAAAATGATCCCGCGTGGAAAAATGCGCAGGCCGGTTTCGAGAAAGTGAAAAAGCTGGATGCAGAGCAAAATAAGCTGGTCTGGCTAACACCTGCACCCGCCAATAATACCTGGACCATTGCGGTACGCCAGGATGTCGCGCAAAAGAACAAGCTTGAGTCCCTTGCTGATTTAGGCCGCTACCTGAAAGACGGGGGAACGTTCAAACTTGCTGCCTCTGCTGAATTTATCGAACGGGCTGACGCGTTGCCTGCGTTTGAAAAAGCCTATGATTTCAAACTGAATCAAAATCAGCTGTTGTCGCTAGCTGGGGGAGATACCGCGGTGACGATTAAAGCAGCGGCGCAGCAGACTTCTGGAGTCAATGCGGCGATGGCTTATGGCACCGATGGCCCGGTAGCGGCGCTCGGTCTGCAAACTTTAAGCGATCCCAAAGGTGTCCAGCCCATTTATGCGCCAGCACCCGTCGTACGTGAATCGGTGCTGAAAGACTACCCGCAAATGGGAGAATGGCTACAACCGGTTTTTGCCAGCCTGGATGAAAAAACGTTGCAGCAGCTGAATGCCAGTATTGCCGTGGAGGGGCTGGACGCGAAAAAAGTTGCAGCAGACTACCTGAAGCAAAAAGGATGGGTGAAGTAACGGAGTTTGCAGCAGGTGGGTGTTTTGTCAAAGATTTCAGTTAATCGGGTGCTGTTGTTACTGGTACTTCTTACCTTCGCGGCGGCAGCGCTGCCTTTCATTAACTATGCGCCTAATCGCCTGGTCTCCGGTGAGGGGCGCCAACTCTGGGATATCCGGCCCGACATGGCGTGGGGATTGGCAGTAGCCTGTTCGCTGCTGTTTCTTCTGTGCTTTGTACCGGGAAAGTCCGGCAATATATTGACGCTTGTTATTAGCCAGTTGCTGGTTATTGCAGCGCTGGTAACCGCAGGAACAACGGCAACGTATCTGGCCCAGACGGGAAGTCCACTGGCCAGAACCAGCCTGGGCAGCGGGTTCTGGTTGGGGCTAGGACTAATGTTGCTGGCCGCTAGTGACGCCATTCGTCGCATAACCGAGCTGGCATCATGGCGTTGGCTGTTGCACGCGCAAATGTTTATTTTTCCGCTGGTGCTTTTGTTCTCCGGCACGTTTAACGATCTTTCCCTGCTTAAAGAATATGCCAACCGTCAGGATGTCTTCAACGACGCCCTGGCGCAGCATCTGACAATTCTGTTCGCTACCGTGGTGCCCGCGCTGCTTATTGGTGTGCCGTTGGGCATCTGGTGTGCTTTCTCTGTCTCCCGTCAGGGGCCGGTTTTTGCGGTACTGAATATCATCCAAACCATTCCCTCAGTCGCGCTGTTTGGCCTGTTAATTGCGCCCCTTGCCGGGTTGGTGAAGCACTTTCCTTTGTTGGGTTCGCTCGGCGTCGCCGGAACCGGCCTGACGCCTGCGCTTATTGCGTTAGTGCTGTATGCGCTGTTACCGCTGGTACGTGGCGTTGTGGCTGGGTTGAATCAGGTGCCGCAGGATGTACTGGAAAGCGCCCGAGCGATGGGGATGAACACTTTCCAGCGGTTTGTCTCGGTGCAGTTCCCGCTGGCATTGCCAGTCTTCTTGCGCAGTTTACGGGTAGTGATGGTGCAAACGGTGGGAATGGCGGTGATTGCTGCACTGATTGGCGCAGGGGGATTTGGCGCGCTGGTCTTTCAGGGATTGCTCAGTAGCGCCGTCGATTTAGTGTTGCTGGGCGTGATCCCGGTTGTGGTACTGGCGGTATTGATTGATGCGCTGTTTGATTTAGGGCTCGCGCTGCTAGAGGTATCGAATAATGATTGAATTTCGCCATGTCAGTAAAACCTATGGCCAGCAAAAAGCCGTTGACGACCTTAATCTGCGGTTGGGGGAGGGCAGCTTTTCGGTGTTAATTGGCACGTCAGGTTCCGGGAAATCCACCACGCTGAAAATGATCAATCGGCTGGTTGAACATGACAGCGGACAGATTCGCTTTGCCGGGGAAGAGATCCGCAGCCTACCGGTACTGGAGTTAAGGCGGCGCATGGGATACGCGATTCAGTCTATTGGCTTGTTTCCCCACTGGACCGTCGCGCAGAACATCGCCACGGTGCCGCAGCTACAAAAGTGGTCGCGTTCTCGTATTGATGACCGAACAGACGAACTGATGGCGCTGCTGGGTCTTGAGGAAAGTTTGCGCCATCGTTACCCGCATCAGCTGTCTGGCGGGCAACAGCAGCGGGTCGGAGTGGCGCGTGCCCTGGCGGCAGATCCGCAGGTACTGCTGATGGATGAGCCTTTTGGCGCGCTGGATCCGGTCACCCGCGGTGCGCTGCAGCAGGAGATGACGCGTATTCATCGTCTGCTCGGGCGTACCATTGTGCTGGTGACGCATGATATCGACGAGGCGCTAAGGCTGGCGGAGCATCTGGTTCTGATGGATGCAGGAAAGGTAGTGCAGCAAGGCACGCCGCTGTCGATGCTGACAGCACCGGCGAACGAATTCGTGCAAACATTCTTTGGCCGTAGTGAACTGGGCGTACGTCTACTGTCGCTTCGCACGGTAGGGGATTTTATCCGTCGCGGTGAACACACAGCCGGTGAACCGTTGGTAGATGAAATGACGCTGCGTGATGCGTTGTCGGTGTTCGTAGCGCGCGGTTGCGACGTCTTGCCGGTCGTGACCCCGCAGGGGTTGTCCTGCGGGACGCTTCATTTTCGTGATTTGCTTTCGGAGATGCCGACCCGTGAAACGTCTTGCTGATCCGTTGTTATGGCTTATTGTCCTGTTTCTGGTCCTGTTAGTTGGGTTGCCTCATAGTCAGGCCTTATTCAGTGCGCTATTTCCGGCGCTACCGCGTCCCGTGTATCAGCAGGAAAGTTTTGCGGTGCTGGCACTGAGCCATTTTGGTCTGGTGGGGATTTCGAGCCTGATTGCCGTACTTATTGGCACCGGGGCCGGTATAGCGGTAACCCGGCCCTGGGGCGCGGAATTCCGGCCGATGGTGGAAACCATCGCCGCCGTGGGGCAGACCTTTCCGCCAGTTGCTGTGCTGGCGATAGCTGTACCGGTGATGGGATTTGGTCCTGAACCGGCAATTATCGCGTTGATCCTGTATGGCGTATTACCGATCTTGCAGGCAACGCTGGCGGGACTCGGCGGAATTTCACCCAGCGTGATGGATATTGCCAGTGGAATGGGCATGAGTCAGGGGCAGCGGCTGCGTAAAGTCGAGTTGCCGCTGGCTGCCCCGGTGATTCTGGCCGGGATTCGCACGTCGGTGATTATTAATATCGGCACCGCAACCATCGCCTCAACCGTTGGGGCGAACACGCTGGGTACGCCGATTATTATCGGGCTGAGTGGGTTCAATACCGCCTATGTGATTCAAGGGGCGCTGTTGGTCGCGCTGGCGGCGGTAATTGTTGACCGCGGGTTTGAGAAATTAGCGAGACATCTTACCCGGCACGTAAAATAAAGGTATAGCCTGCCAGCATGACACCGCCGATACCGCCGATGGCCATCAGCAGGAAGAGGGTAATGACACCGATTTTAGCTGCGCTCATTATGCACTCCTTATGTGAATTCAAGGATTGTACACGTTTGTTAATAGAATATTAAGAGCCTGGATCATTAGGCGTTATTGGCGCAGACAGTTTGAACACGGCCAGCGCGGAAGAACCGGAGCGTACACGTAGTACGTGAGGATTATTCGCTACGCTCACCCTCCGGGCCGCCCTAAAGGGCGTTCAAAACTCTCTGAGTGTTGTCTGAGCACTGCCCAGGTTCGAAATGGCAAGCAAAATAGCCCTAATGGGCCAGGCTCTAAATACCGAGTGGATAAATATCGTGACCCAACGCGCGCCATTCGTTCAACTGTTGCTGCTGTGCGGGCGTTTGGCTCTCGCCGCACCAGACGAGTAAGGTTCGACCTTCAAACAGCTCCGGTCGCAATTGGTTCAGCGAGTGGGCGAGGACGTCAACGCGCCATCCCTGCTGGCTGGCTACCCAACCCTCCAGCCATAAACGGGTGGTATCCTGAATGTTCCAGCCAACCACCAGAGCATCTTTCCCCTGTTTCTTACGTGCTGAGGCCAGACAAATCGCGATGTAGTTGATCAGTACGCCGTCGAGGATCCCCAGTAACGCCTGCAGGATCGGCTGTTGGCATTGCAGACGTCGGCGTAACGGAATGAACAAATGGGTATTGAGCGTTTGTGCGGGATAATCCTGGCCACGCTCTTTGATCCACAGTCTGAGGCTATGCAAATTATTACTTTGCAAATAGCTCAACAGCGTCTCTTGTTGTTCGCGCCAGCCGTTATGGACATCAATGTTCTCATTGCTGAGCAGCATTTTTACCTTACTGACCTGAACGCCGTTGTTTATCCAGCGTTTTATCTCGCGGATCCGGTCGATATCCGCGTCGTTAAACAGACGATGCCCGCCGTCTGTCCGCTGCGGTTTAAGTAATCCGTAACGCCTCTGCCACGCGCGTAAAGTGACAGGGTTGATATCACAAAGCAAAGCCACTTCACCTATTGTGTAAAGCGCCATCGTCGTCTCACTCTTGCTCGCGAGGTCCCAGTTTTACTTTAGACGCTCTTTTGCGAACCAGGTAGTTTTGTCTGTTTTTTGATCTATGAATGGGTGAATTTGTAACCATGCTCGCGCTTTCGAGTGATCGTTCTCACAAATTCGTCTTTTTTTGCAACACTTCAAAGAAAGTTACACGCAGCCCATGTATGTTACGCGCTTTTAAGTGATGTGTGGTTGGCGGGTATGTACGAGTTTAATCTGGTGTTGCTGCTGCTTCAGCAGATGTGTGTGTTCCTCGTTATCGCGTGGCTCATGAGCAAAACGCGTTTGTTTATCCCGCTGATGCAGGTGACTATCCGACTCCCGCACAAACTGCTTTGCTATGTCACCTTTTCCATTTTCTGCATTTTAGGCACCTATTTCGGGCTGCACATTGATGATTCTATTGCCAACACCCGTGCTATCGGCGCGGTGATGGGCGGGCTGCTTGGCGGCCCGGTGGTCGGTGGCTTAGTTGGTCTTACCGGCGGTTTGCATCGTTATTCGATGGGGGGGATGACTGCGCTTAGCTGCATGATCTCGACCATTGTGGAAGGGTTGCTCGGCGGGCTGGTGCACAGCGTGCTTACCCGTCGTGGTCGTACCGATAAAGTCTTTAGTCCGCTGACCGCGGGGGCGATTACCTTTGTTGCCGAACTGGTGCAGATGCTGATCATCTTATTAATTGCGCGTCCGTTCGATGATGCGTTTCGGTTGGTCAGCAATATTGCCGCGCCGATGATGGTGACCAATACCGTGGGCGCCGCATTATTTATGCGTATTTTGCTCGATAAACGGGCGATGTTTGAAAAATATACCTCCGCTTTTTCCGCCACAGCACTCAAAGTTGCCGCCTCAACGGAAGGTATTTTGCGCCAGGGATTCAACGAGGTTAACAGCATGAAGGTTGCTCAGGTGCTGTATGAAGAGCTGGATATCGGTGCGGTGGCGATTACCGATCGTGAGAAACTGCTGGCATTTACCGGTATTGGTGACGATCACCATCTACCCGGAAAACCTATTTCATCGTCATATACCCAACGCGCGATTGAAACCGGAGAGGTGGTGTATGCCGATGGGAATGAAGTTCCTTACCGTTGCTCTTTGCACCCGCAATGCAAATTAGGCTCGACGCTGGTGATCCCCCTGCGAGGTGAAAACCAGCGGGTAATGGGGACCATCAAACTTTATGAAGCCAAAAACCGCCTCTTTAGTTCGATCAACCGTACGCTGGGGGAAGGGATCGCCCAACTGCTTTCGGCGCAAATTCTGGCCGGGCAGTATGAGCGGCAAAAAGCGATGCTCACGCAGTCGGAAATAAAACTCCTGCACGCCCAGGTCAATCCCCATTTTCTGTTTAATGCTCTCAACACCATCAAAGCTGTGATCCGACGCGATAGCGAGCAGGCCAGCCAACTGGTGCAGTATCTGTCGACGTTCTTTCGTAAAAATTTAAAACGCCCGTCGGAAATTGTGACGCTGGCAGATGAAATTGAACACGTTAATGCTTATCTGCAAATTGAAAAGGCACGATTCCAGTCACGTCTTCAGGTGACCTTGACGGTGCCAGAAGAACTTTCGCATCAGCAATTACCCGCCTTTACTCTGCAACCCATCGTGGAGAATGCCATTAAACACGGTACTTCTCAGTTACTGGATACCGGTGAAGTATCGATTACCGCCCGTCGCGAAGGGCAATATCTGATGCTGGATATCGAAGACAATGCCGGGCTGTATCAGCCAACCTCAGAAGCCAGTGGACTGGGTATGAATCTGGTCGATAAACGACTGCGCGAGCGGTTTGGCGATGATTTTGGCATCAGCGTAGCGTGTGAACCTGACCGCTTTACCCGAATCACTTTACGACTTCCTCTGGAGGAACTGGCATGATCAAAGTGCTGATTGTCGATGACGAACCGTTAGCCCGGGAGAATCTGCGGATCCTGTTGCAAGAGCAAAGCGACATCGAGATTGTCGGTGAATGTTCGAATGCGGTGGAAGCCATTGGCGCGGTGCATAAATTGCGTCCGGATGTTCTGTTCCTTGATATTCAGATGCCGCGTATCAGCGGCCTGGAAATGGTTGGCATGCTTGATCCCGAGCATCGTCCGTACATTGTTTTTCTGACCGCCTTTGATGAGTATGCGGTGAAAGCCTTCGAAGAACATGCGTTTGATTATCTGCTCAAGCCGATTGAAGAAGCACGGCTGGAAAAAACGCTGATCCGTTTGCGTCAGGAGCGCACCAAGCAGGATGTATCACTGCTGCCAGAAAATCAGCAGGCACTGAAGTTTATTCCGTGCAGCGGCCATAGTCGGATTTATTTGCTGCAAATGGATGATGTGGCGTTTATCAGCAGTCGCATGAGTGGTGTGTACGTGACCAGCAGCGATGGTAAAGAAGGCTTCACTGAGTTGACGCTCAGGACGCTGGAGAGCCGTACTCCTCTGCTGCGTTGTCATCGGCAATATCTGGTAAATATGGCGCAATTGCAGGAGATCCGTCTGGAAGACAACGGTCAGGCGGAACTGATTTTGCGTAACGGACTGACCGTTCCGGTGAGTCGTCGTTATCTTAAAAGTCTAAAAGAGGCGATTGGACTGTAAAACTGATACACTGCGCGCCATTGCATCACCGACAGTTGAAGGCTCTATGCTAAGTAACGATATTCTTCGTAGCCTGCGCTACACCCTGAAAGCGAACAATAACGACATGGTGCGTATTCTTGCGCTTGCTGACATGGAATCCACCTCCGCAGGTTTCGATACCTGGATGACAAAAGAAGATGAGGCTGGGTTTGTTCGTTGCCCGGATATCATTCTCTCCGGTTTTTTAAACGGCCTGATTTATCATCTGCGTGGTAAAGATGATTCTGCACCGGAACTGGCGCTGGAGCGTCGTGTTAATAACAATACGGTGCTGAAAAAGCTGCGTATCGCTTTTTCGCTGAAAACCGATGATATTCTGGCAATTATGACCGAGCAGAAATTCCGTGTGTCGATGCCGGAAATTACCGCCATGATGCGTGCCCCTGATCATAAGAACTATCGCGAATGCGGCGATCAGTTCCTGCGTTATTTTCTGCGTGGTTTGACATCACGGGTACATAACGCGAAACCATAAAGAAAAAATGGGCGACACCGATTAACATCGGGTCGCCGATGGTTTACTTCACTTCTTTAAAACCCGCCGATTCCATTACCGTTTGCATTTGCTTCATGCTGATGTTTTTATCGGCGTTTTCAGAGAGTTTCATCCCTGAAATGGCCTGCAACGCTTTTATATCAACTTTTTCCATATCGATAGTGACATTTTCTTGCGCGTAGGTATCTGAATAGGTGAGTTTTTCTTCTATACCAGTAATGTTTTGATATTTGGCGCTTAATGCGTCGAATACTTTTGCTGCTTCCTCTTTATTGCTGGCACCGACTGACGCATAGCTAATTTTACTTTCGGAGATTTGCTTCAGGACCTTATCACCTTTATAGGTGTAAGAGACGGTGATATCAGAACCATTAATGTTGGCATTGAATGTTTTTGTCTCTTCTTTATCACCACATCCCGCCAGGGAAAAAACCACAATCGATGCCACGGCGAGAGAAAATAATTTTTGTAACGCTTTCATGTAAAACTCCATTTCATGAATATCGGATGTTAAATAATAACGTCCACGAATCTGGTGAGCCCAGACTACCTTGATACCAGAGCAGTATAGAATAAATCTAATATTAACAACGAAGCAGTCCGAAAATGGAGCAGGGGTTAAGATTAGAGGAAGCACTTGCGTAGCAAAAAAAAGCGCTGCGGTTGCAGCGCTTGAGATGTTTGATTTACTTCACCTGTTGGCCTGGTTTTGCACCTTCGTCCGGGCTTAACAGGAAGATATCTTTCCCGCCAGGACCTGCGGCCATCACCATCCCTTCGGAAATGCCGAAGCGCATCTTACGTGGTGCCAGGTTGGCCACCATAATGGTCTGGCGGCCAATCAGGACCTGCGGATCTGGATACGCAGAACGAATACCAGAGAAGACGTTACGTTTCTCACCACCGAGATCCAGCGTCAGACGCAGCAGTTTGTCAGAACCTTCCACGAACTCGGCGTTTTCAATCAGCGCTACACGCAGGTCAACTTTAGCGAAATCGTCAAAGGTGATGGTTTCCTGAATCGGGTCATCAGCCAGCGGGCCGGTAACCGGTGCTGCAGCTGCTTTCACTTCTTCTTTCGACGCCTCAACCAGCGCTTCAACTTGTTTCATGTCGATGCGATTGTACAGCGCTTTAAAGGTGTTGACCTTGTGGCCGAGCAGTGGCTGTTCAATGGCATCCCAGCTCAGTTCGCTGTTCAGGAAAGCTTCAACACGTTCAGCAAGCGTTGGCAGAACCGGTTTCAGGTAGGTCATCAGCACGCGGAACAGGTTGATACCCATGGAGCAGATCGCCTGCAGGTCGGCATCGCGGCCTTCCTGTTTAGCCACGACCCACGGTGCCTGTTCGTCAACGTAGCGGTTTGCCACGTCGGCCAGCGCCATGATTTCACGGATAGCTTTACCAAATTCACGGCTTTCCCATGCTTCGCCAATCACTACTGCGGCGTCGGTGAAGGTTTTATACAGCGCCGGGTCGGCCAGTTCATTCGCCAGAACGCCGTCAAAACGCTTAGCAATAAAGCCGGCGTTACGGGATGCCAGGTTGACTACTTTGTTGACGATATCGGCGTTAACGCGCTGGACAAAGTCTTCCAGGTTCAGGTCGATGTCATCAATACGTGAAGAAAGCTTCGCGGTGTAGTAGTAGCGCAAGCTGTCGGCATCAAAGTGCTTCAGCCAGGTGCTGGCCTTAATGAAGGTGCCGCGAGATTTGGACATCTTCGCGCCGTTCACCGTCACATAACCGTGTACGAACAGGTTGGTCGGCTTACGGAAGTTGCTGCCTTCCAGCATGGCAGGCCAGAACAGGCTGTGGAAGTAAACGATATCCTTACCGATGAAGTGATACAGCTCGGCGTCGGAATCTTTCTTCCAGTACTCGTCAAAACTGGTGGTGTCACCGCGCTTATCGCACAGGTTTTTGAATGAACCCATATAGCCAATTGGCGCGTCCAGCCAAACGTAGAAGTACTTGCCAGGCGCATTCGGGATTTCAAAACCGAAGTACGGGGAATCGCGAGAGATATCCCACTGTTGCAGGCCGGATTCGAACCATTCCTGCATTTTGTTGGCGACCTGCTCCTGTAACGCGCCGCTGCGCGTCCACGCCTGCAGCATTTCGCTGAATGACGGCAGATCAAAGAAGAAGTGTTCGGAGTCACGCATCACCGGTGTTGCGCCAGACACGACGGATTTCGGCTCGATAAGTTCGGTCGGGCTGTAGGTTGCGCCGCAGACTTCACAGTTATCGCCGTACTGATCCGGAGACTTACATTTCGGGCAGGTGCCTTTAACAAAACGGTCCGGCAGGAACATGCCTTTTTCCGGATCGTAAAGCTGGGAGATTGTACGGTTCTTAATAAAACCGTTCTCCTTCAGGCGAGTATAAATCAGCTCAGACAACTCACGGTTCTCTTCGCTGTGCGTCGAGTGGTAGTTGTCGTAGCTGATGTCAAAACCTGCAAAATCAGTCTGATGCTCCTGACTCATTTCACCGATCATCTGCTCTGGCGTGATCCCAAGCTGCTGTGCTTTCAGCATGATTGGCGTACCGTGTGCGTCGTCCGCGCAGATGAAGTTAACCTGGTGGCCGCGCATTCGCTGGTAACGGACCCAGACATCAGCCTGGATGTGCTCCAGCATATGGCCGAGGTGGATTGAGCCGTTGGCGTACGGCAGCGCGCACGTTACCAGAATTTTCTTCGCGACTTGAGTCATAGTGGGCAATTACTTCTTTTGTAGTGAAAAGGGCTTTGATAGTACCAAAATGGTAATTACTGCGCCAAGCGATAAGGGCATTTATCCGTAAATGAATAATTGTTGCGGTTGGAGTAAACTACCTGGTGACTATTGTATATTCAGAACAACAAAAAGGAGTCGGGATGAACGCACAATCCCAGGCCAAATCACCAGAGACCCTGCGCGCCATGGTTGCCGGGACGCTGGCGAATTTTCAGCATTCAACCCTGAAGCATAATCTGACGACGCTTAAAGCGTTGCACCACGTCGCCTGGATGGATGACACGTTGCACGTTGAGCTGGTCATGCCGTTTGTCTGGCATAGCGCGTTTGAGGACTTAAAAGAGCAATGTAGCGCCGATCTGCTGCGTATTACCGGTGCGAAAGCGATCGACTGGAAACTGTCGCATAACATCGCGACGCTGAAGCGCGTGAAAAACCAGCCGGGTATTAATGGTGTGAAAAACATCATCGCCGTCAGTTCAGGAAAAGGTGGCGTGGGTAAATCCTCTACCGCTGTGAACCTGGCGCTGGCGCTGGCTGCAGAAGGGGCGAAGGTAGGGATTCTGGACGCCGATATTTATGGTCCGTCTATCCCGACAATGCTTGGCGCGGAAAACCAGCGTCCAACCTCGCCAGATGGTACCCACATGGCACCGATCATGTCTCACGGTCTGGCGACGAACTCTATTGGTTATCTGGTCACTGACGATAACGCGATGGTATGGCGCGGCCCGATGGCCAGCAAAGCGCTGCTGCAGATGTTGCAGGAAACCTTATGGCCGGATCTTGATTATCTGGTACTGGATATGCCGCCGGGCACCGGTGACATCCAGCTGACGCTGGCGCAGAACATTCCGGTAACGGGCGCAGTTGTTGTCACTACGCCGCAGGACATCGCGCTGATCGATGCGAAAAAGGGCATCGTGATGTTCGAAAAAGTCGAAGTGCCGGTACTGGGTATTGTTGAGAATATGAGTATGCATATTTGCAGCAACTGCGGTCACCATGAACCGATCTTCGGTACCGGTGGGGCACAGAAGTTGGCCGAGCAGTATCACACTCAACTGCTGGGACAGATGCCGCTGCATATTTCTCTGCGTGAGGACCTCGATCGTGGTACGCCGACGGTGATTAGCCGTCCTGATAGCGAATTTACTGCTATTTACCGCGACCTGGCAGGACGAGTGGCTGCACAGCTCTACTGGCAGGGAGAGGTTATTCCGGGCGAGATTGCCTTCCGCGCGGTGTAATTTATAGCGTTACAGATATTCACCGCATTAATGTATTATTGATGCGGTGAATATATTAAATTTAAAAATCTCACGATATTGTTCATTCTACGTTTATAATTCATGCCTTTTTCCGAATAAATCACCTCGATGCATCATTACAATTGATCAAATCTATCTCATTAATCTACAATTTCAATTGGTTCAAATAGGGTGTTATGCCCATAATCTGCTGAACAGGTCCTTTGTATGCTATTTGATGCTAACCACAGGAATAACGATTAAAATGAAAAAAAGTTTACTGATGGGAATTATAGCTCTGACTTATGGAATGAGCGCCCCTACCTTCGCTTCCGATACTGCGACCTTAACAATCAGTGGGCGAGTCGTTGAACCAACCTGTAGTGCTGACGTCGTGAATAACAACGTTCAACAGAAATGCGGTCAATCTCTTCATCTTTCAAATGTTAGTCATGTGGATCCTGTTCCAGCGAAGGGCGTCGTGACCGAGATCGTTTCTGTACCAGGGGATTCAATGCGACAGATAGTGTTAAACAGTTACGATTAGACTAAGAATCTCAGTGTTGATATTAAGCACTCATCATTTATATGAATGATGAGTGCTTTTCTATTTTTCTAACAAATAAAAAACGACAATTAATAACGCTAATTTATTAAATATATAAATAGTGTTTATCTTCACTTATTTGTTGCAATTATATTGCAATTGGTAACTTGTTTTAAATCAACAAAACAACGTGTTCACATTGCGATAACGTTTTTGTTGTGCGAATTTAAATCCAAGAGTTAACCCTCTTAACAAATAGAAATTATTTTATTAAGGAAGATATTATGAAACGTTCAATTATTTCTGTTGCTGTACTGTCTGCTGTATTTATGAGTGCTGGGGCTTTTGCTGCTGGGGAAGAAGGGACGTTAACAATCGAAGGTACTATTATTAATAGTTCTTGCCATTTTGAAGATAACAAGAACTCAAGTACTATCATATTGCCGGAAATTGATGCTTCACGTTTTTCTGGATTGTCTGCAGGTGACGTTGTTGGTACTGAAGTGGCTGATCCAATGCCAATGAAGATAATATGTCCAGCAGGTACAAAATTAAATACAATAAGAATTTCTAATGGGGAATTTACTACAGATGGTGTGCTTAAAAATACAAAAGAAGTAAACGGTGATATTGATGCTTCTAAGGGCGTTGGTGTTAAATTGAAATTAGATAGTAAATTGATTACTAATGATCAGGAAACTAATATCAAAGATATTCTTACCGCAGATAAAGATGATCCTTCAGGGGTGGAATATTCTCTGAAGTTTTCAGCTCAGTACGCTAGGTTAAATGAAGCAACACCAGTTGTTGCAGGGGAAATATCATCGGTTTTAACCATTTCCGTTTCTGCAGAATAGATTTTTATGCCGGTGTATTCACCGGCAGTTTTTTAAAAGGACGAACGCAACATGAAATGGATTCTAAGCGCTTTATTAATCGCATCTGTGCAACCCGTCCATGCTGGCATTGTGATTTATGGTACGCGTGTTATCTACCCGGCAGAAAAAAACGAAGTTCTGGTACAATTGATGAACCAGGGGGAACGATCTTCTCTGGTACAATCGTGGATCGATGATGGCGATAGCTCGTTGCCACCGGAAAAAATTCACGTACCTTTTATGCTCACCCCCCCGGTGGCAAAGATTGCCAGGGATTCTGGCCAGCAGTTAAAAATAAAAAAATTACCAAATATGCTGCCCAATAACAAAGAGAGCCTTTTTTATCTCAATGTGCTGGATATTCCACCAAACAATCCAGACAGCACCGGTAAAAATATATTGAAATTTGCAATGCAGAATCGAATTAAATTATTCTATCGGCCTAAAGGAATAGCGCCAGTTAATAAAAACACATTTCAAAAACTGTCGATGAAACGTAGTGGTAGCATTTACTCCATTAAGAATGATGCAGCTAATTGGATCACGGTGACAGAAGTTAAAGTTAATAATGTCAAGATCAACAACGGAAGTATTATGCTTGCACCGCTCTCCAGTGCAAATGTGGCATTAAAAAGTGCTAATGCCAATCAGTATAAAATAACCATTATTGACGATCACGGTAATTATATTAGCGATAACGTCAGCCTAAAATAACAGGAGCTGGTTATGTTAAGGATGACTCCAATTGCTTCGGCAATACTACTGTTGCTGGTTGGCATTGACGCCCACGCTGCAGAAGAGACGTTTGACACCCACTTTATGATGGGTGGCATGAAAGGCGAGAAAGTTTCTGATTTTCGCCTCGATGATAACCAACCCCTGCCAGGCCAATATGATATTGACATCTACGTCAATAAACAGTGGCGTGGTAAGTATGAAATTACGGTTAAGGATAATCCGGATGACACCTGTTTATCCCGCGATGCATTAACGCGTCTGGGGATAAATATACAGGCGTTGGACAAGCAGAATGAATGCCCAACCTTGAAGCAGGCGGTACAAGGGGGCAGCTACGCGTGGAATATCGGTACGTTTCGCCTGGATCTCAGCGTTCCGCAGGCGTTTGTCGATGAGCTTGAGCAAGGGTATGTTCCTCCTGAAAACTGGGATCGTGGCATCAATGCCTTCTATACCTCGTACTATGCCAGCCAGTATTACAGCAACTATAAGGATTCTGGTAACAGCAAAAGTACCTATGCGCGTTTTACCAGTGGGTTAAACCTGCTGGGCTGGCAGCTGCATTCTGATGCCAGCTATAACAAAACTGATGACAGCAGCGGGGAGTGGAAAAGCAACACCCTGTACCTGGAGCGCGGCATCCCGCAAATTCTCGGAACGCTGCGTGCCGGGGATATGTATACCTCATCAGATATTTTTGATGCGGTGCGCTTTCGCGGCGTACGGCTGTATCGCGATATGCAGATGCTGCCGAACTCCAAACAAAACTTCACGCCATTAGTGCAGGGGATCGCGCAGAGTAACGCGCTGGTCACTATCGAACAGAACGGCTTTGTGGGTTACCAGAAAGAGGTTCCGCCTGGCCCGTTCTCAATTGCTGATTTGCAGTTGGCTGGTGGCGGTGCGGATCTTGACGTCAGTATCAAAGAGGCGGACGGATCGGTAACAACCTATCTGGTGCCCTATGCTGCGGTGCCCAATATGTTGCAGCCGGGTGTCTCAAAATATGATTTTGCGGCTGGGCGTAGCCATATCGAAGGCGCCAGTAACCAGACCGACTTTGCACAGATGAGCTATCAGTACGGGCTGAATAATCTGTTAACGCTGTACGGCGGTACCATGCTGGCGGATAACTACAATGCGTTTACGTTGGGTACCGGCTGGAATACGCGTATTGGCGCGATTTCCGTCGATGCGACACAATCGCACAGCAAACAGGATAATGGCGATGTGTTTGACGGGCAAAGTTACCAGATTGCTTATAACAAGTATTTGACACAAACTGCCACCCGTTTTGGCCTGGCGGCGTATCGCTACTCTTCCAAGGACTATCGCACGTTTAACGATCACGTCTGGGCAAATAACAAAAATAACTACCGTCGTGATGAAAACGATGTGTATGACATTGCAGATTATTATCAGAATGATTTTGGTCGTAAGAACAGTTTTTCGGCCAACGTCAGCCAGTCTCTGCCGCAAGGTTGGGGTTCATTCTCGCTCAGTACGCTGTGGCGAGACTACTGGGGGCGTAGCGGTAGCAGCAAAGATTATCAGCTGAGTTACTCCAATAGCTGGCAACGGATTAGCTATACCTTTTCAGCTAGTCAGACTTACGATGAAGATCATCACGAAGATAAACGTTTTAACATCTTTATCTCCATTCCGTTTGACTGGGGAGATGACATTAGCACTCCGCGCCGACATCTGTATGTTTCTAACTCGACCACCTTTGATAATGATGGTTTTACGTCTAACAATACCGGGATTTCCGGCACCGTAGGCAGTCACGATCAGTTTAATTACGGGGTGAATCTCAGCCATCAACAACAGGACAGCGAGACAACAGCGGGCGGCAATCTGACGTGGAATGCGCCAGTTGCTACGCTAAACGGCAGCTACAGCCAGTCGTCTAAATATACGCAAGCTGGCGGCAGTATTTCAGGTGGCCTGGTAGCCTGGTCTGGTGGAGTGAATTTAGCCAACCGGCTATCGGAAACGTTTGCCGTGATGCATGCGCCGGGCCTGGAAGGAGCATATGTGAACGGGCAGAAATATCGCACCACCAACCGCAATGGCGTGGTGGTCTACGACGGCTTAACGCCTTATCGTGAAAACCACCTGACGCTGGATGTGTCTAACACCAATAGTGAAACCGACCTGCAAGGCAACCGCCGCAGCGCCGCCCCTTACCGCGGAGCGGTAGTGCTGACAAGGTTTGATACCGACCAACGCAAACCCTGGTATATCCGGGCGCAGCGCCCTGATGGTTCACCGCTGACGTTTGGTTACGAAGTAGAGGATATTCATGGACACAATATTGGCGTGGTAGGCCAGGGAAGCCAGCTTTTTATTCGCACCAATGAAGTACCGCCGGAAATAAAAGTAGCGGTCGATAAACAACAGGGACTTTCATGCTCAATCACCTTCGGCAAAACGATTGATGAAAGTAAAGTTTATATTTGTCGGTGAGAGGTGGATATGAAATATTTGTTTTTTTTAATTGCATTAATTAGTTTTAGTGCAAGTAGCCATTGTTATATTCCTGATGGCTCTGAAACATATGTGTCTGGCGATGAATTAAAGCTTGAGAATATGAAAGGTAATGTTGTCAATATATCCAACTTTAAATTTACTCGTAATCCTATGTGTAGAAATTTACTTAACATGGGGTCTGAGACCACATTTAAAATAGATTTTCCCAGTCAAGCCTATTATGTATACCATGCTGATGGTGGTGACATATATTTGAAAGCTACATTTTCTGCTGACCCTACACTTATCTCGTATGAGAAAACAGACACTTTTACAAAAATGGATGTAGGGAAAATAAATAATGCAGTGATTACATTAACCTTTGATGTTGTTTCAAAAGCTACTGGGGTAAGTGAACATGCAAAAAATATAGGTGAAGGTATCCAGATAGATTTTACTCCTGAGAAATGTATTCTTACAGGATGTTTGGGTGAACGTGATAATAGAAATCATTATTATCACGTGACTTATATTCCACAAATCAAGAAAATGACAAAAACGTGTAGATTTAATGATGGCGTACTTACTGCCCCGGCAATTACGACATCAGATCTGAATAATAATTCTTCAAGGTACCTAAAGCTTGAACCTACATCAGGTAACGTATCTTTTATTTGTAATAAAGGATTGTCCTCATATTCTTTTAATTATCATTTTGAGTCGGAGAGTATTCAAGGTAATATCCTCAAAAATGAATATGAAAATGAGTATGGAGGTGCTGGGGACGTTGGGTTTGAAATCTCATTAAATGGAAGTCAAGCAATTAGTTTTAGTGCAGGGAATAGTTCCAGCTATGATCTTTTGAATTTTAAAGATATCACTCCAGAAGAACAACGTGTTGACTTAAATCTATATGGGAGATATGTTGCATATGGACAAAATATTCGACCAGGTAAAGTACAAAGTAGAGTTAAAGTAGTTACGGAATACCAGTGATATTTAATTGACGCACCCTTTATATAGGGTGCGTATTTTTTCACCGGTGATAAAAAATCTCGCCGTCGTAGGCTTTAATGATCTTAGCATCGGCATCATTGACCAGCACATACGCGCCGCCCATGTAGGTCCAGTGGGTGCCTGCCGTCGGCGCGGGCAGGTTGCGCAGATTCCACTGTTTAATGGTGTATTCTTCGGTGAGATACAGTGGTGGAACCTTGTCACCGGGTTTGAAATGGGTGAAGTCAGCAATAAAGCTGCTCAGTTCATACTTATCGATACCGGTGGGGGCAGCTGTTGCAGCTGGTGCGGCCCAGACGACGCTGCTTGCAAGCAGAAGTGCACCCAGCAACATTTTATTCTTCATACCCATCCTCTCTACCTCTTCGGGTCATCAAAATCAGTCATGTATCATTCCTGGCATACCGGATGTCTGACAAGCACTATTTTGTGATCACTCCAGTCATTTCGTAAAAAGTGTAAATGAAAGTACAGAATTGCAGCAACCTTGACCAGTAGTTTCACTGCGGGAGTGGGGAGTGCGCCAATTTACATCGTTAAGCACAGGCAGTATCCTGTTACTGAAACCAGCGTATTACGTTTGTGTTTCAACGACTCGGGGTGCCCTTCTGGTAAAGGCTGAGAAATACCCGTACCACCTGATCTGGATAATGCCAGCGTAGGGAAGTCTGACACTGCTCGTGTCCCTTCTTCGCGCGGGCAGGAGCTGAACCATGCAGCCTGACCTGCACAGCCGCGCGCTCGCGGCTCACACTTTGCACCAATTTAGAATCTTATCCCCGCTCACACACTGTATGACCAATGAGGTCGTGCAAAGCTTTACTGCCAATACGTTACTGGCGCTGGGCGCATCGCCTGCGATGGTGATCGAGCCTGAAGAAGCCAGCCAATTCGCCGCTATTGCCAGTGCATTGCTGGTTAATGTCGGCACCTTAACTCGGGAACGGGCCACGGCGATGCGTGCCGCAGTTGAGCAGGCTCATCATGCTAAAACCCCGTGGACGCTCGATCCCGTTGCCGTAGGCGCGCTTGAGTTTCGCCGCCGCTTCTGCCTGGAATTATTGTCACTACAGCCTGCGGCTATTCGTGGCAACGCTTCGGAAATACTTGCTCTGACCGGCATGAACGGTGGGGGACGCGGCGTGGATACAACCGATACGGCTGTCGCTGCGCTTCCGGCAGCGCAGGCGCTGGCTCGTCAGATTGGGACCATTGTCGTGGTTACCGGCGAAGTGGATTACGTCACCGATGGTCAGCGTACCGTTTGCGTGGACGGTGGTGACCCGTTGATGACTCGCGTGGTGGGCACCGGATGCGCGCTATCAGCGGTTGTTGCGGCCAGTTGCGCTTTACGTGGTGACCGACTTGATAACGTCGCCTCCGCCTGTAGCTGGATGAAACAGGCCGGGCAAATAGCCACACAACAATCAAACGGACCGGGCAGCTTTGTCCCGGCATTTCTCGACGCCCTCTATAACCTGAACGCCCAGGAGCAAGCATGAAACGGATTAACGCATTAACGATCGCCGGAACCGACCCAAGCGGTGGCGCGGGTATTCAGGCTGATTTAAAAACCTTCTCGGCGCTGGGCGCTTACGGCTGTTCCGTTATTACGGCGTTGGTGGCACAAAATACGCGTGGGGTGCAGTCGGTGTATCGCATTGAACCTGATTTTGTCGCCGCACAGTTGGATTCTGTGTTCAATGATGTGCGTATTGATACGACTAAAATCGGTATGTTGGCGGAGACGGACATTGTCGAAGCTGTCGCCGAACGTTTACATCGCCATCGGGTACAAAATGTGGTGCTGGACACGGTGATGTTGGCGAAAAGCGGCGATCCGTTGCTGTCGCCCTCGGCGGTAGAAACGTTGCGTACCCGTTTGCTGCCGCAGGTTTCGATTATCACCCCTAATTTACCCGAAGCTGCTGCACTGCTCGGGGCATCGCATGCGCAGACTGAGCAGGAGATGTTAGAGCAGGGAAGGGCGCTACGGGCGCTGGGCTGCGAGGCAGTGTTGATGAAGGGCGGTCATCTGGATGATGCGCAAAGCCCCGACTGGCTCTTTACGCGCGATGGTGAGCAGCGTTTTACCGCACCAAGGGTGATGACTAAAAACACCCATGGCACCGGTTGTACGCTATCGGCGGCGTTGGCAGCCCTGCGTCCGCGCCATAACAGCTGGGCCGATACCGTACAGGAAGCCAAACTGTGGCTTTCAGCGGCGCTGGCACAGGCCGACACGCTGGAAGTTGGCGAAGGAATCGGTCCGGTGCATCATTTCCACGCGTGGTGGTAATGGGTATACTGGCTGCAGAAACGGCGGCCAGGAAAAAGATAAATGGAACAAGCGCATACCCAGCTTATCGCACAACTGAATGAACGTATTTCAGCGGCGGATAACACGCCGCTGTATATGAAATTTGCGCAGACGGTGAAGAATGCTGTGCGCAGTGGGATCCTGGAGCACGGCAATATCCTGCCCGGCGAGCGCGACCTCAGCCAGTTGACCGGCGTTTCTCGGATTACGGTACGTAAGGCGATGCAGGCCCTGGAAGAAGAAGGTGTAGTAACACGTGCCCGCGGTTACGGAACGCAAATTAACAATATCTTCGAGTATTCGCTTAAAGAAGCGCGCGGTTTTTCTCAGCAGGTGGTGTTGCGCGGTAAAAAACCGGATACGTTGTGGGTTAACAAAAGAATTGTGCCTTGCCCGGAAGAGGTGGCACAGCAGTTGGCTGTTGTCGCAGGGAGTGATGTCTTCTTGCTCAAACGCATTCGTTACGTTGACGAAGACGCAGTCTCTATTGAAGAGTCCTGGGTACCCGCACATCTAATTCATGACGTGGATGCCATCGGTGTTTCGCTGTATGACTATTTTCGTAGCCAGCATACTTTCCCGCAGCGCACGCGTTCACGTGTTAGCGCCAGAATGCCTGACGCAGAGTTCCAGGCGCACATTCAAATGGATAGCAAAGTGCCGGTACTGGTGATCAAGCAGGTAGCGCTTGACCAGCAGCAACGGCCTATTGAATACAGCATCAGTTACTGTCGTAGCGATCTATACGTTTTTGTGTGTGAGGAGTAGCTCCTCGCGTGACGGGGCGCAATCGCCGCCGCGATGCCCAACTACCCAGGACGCCACCGCGTTACCTAACAGCACTGAGTCGGCCAGCGTCCAGCCAGACGCCAGCCCAGCCAGCATGCCGCCAGCGTGGCTGTCGCCTGCGCCGATAGTATCAACGACCGCCGTTGCAAATGCCGGTACGCAGCCGGATGTCTGTGCGCTGAAATACCATGCGCCGTCTTTATCGTGACGCACGACCACCGGTGCGGTGAAACGCTGCACCCATTCTGCACCAAAACCTTCCACATCCTGACTCAATGCAAACCGCTCGGCAGCAATTTCCGCCTCCTGACGATTAAGTGACACCAGCGGACGACAGGCCATAATTCTTGCCAGTAAGGGCTCGGGAATGTCGCCGATGCGCGGGCCAAAATCGATAAATGGTGTCACCTCTTCCAGACCTTCCAGCCACTGCACCAGCAATTCACCGCACGGGGACGCTAGCTGATAACCCGAAAGATACACCAGGCTATGACGCGGGATATCCAGCTGTGCCAGCCAGGCGGCATTCCACTGATTCTCAACGCCGCTAAAAGACATAAAGGTACGCTCGCCATCCGGCTCCACCAGCGCTAGGCACCAGCCGTTATCGCCTTCGGCATTGTCGATCAGGCTATGCAGTCCCTCTTTTGTCATCCGGTTGCGGATAATGTCGGCCCACACTCCCTGACCCAGTGGTAGAGCATTGCAGGCATCGATACCTAAACGCTTAAGCGTGACGGCGATATTGAGTGCGCAGCCGCCAACGTTAACACCTTGCTGCTTGAGCTCGATGTCACAGCCGCGCCAGGGGAGGGCATACGCATCGGCAATGACATCAATCACCGCCGCACCCACCACCGTTACTGGCCGCTGTGTACGTAATTGCGAGAGAAGTTGTTGCAGATGCGTGTTGCTCATAGCGCCTCCCGCTGCTCGCGCAGTCGCATTAACCCGTTGGCGTAGTGGGTAAAGTCCAGCTGATTCACCGCGTCCAACTCCTGCTTCAATGCCGGGTTGATCGCGCTCACGCCGTGTAATGCACCACAAATGGCGGTTGCCATCGCCCCGATGGTGTCGGTATCGCCGCCGAGGTTAGCGCACAAAATGGCGCAGCGGTTAGGATCGGTCTGTGCCAGCTCAACCATGGCGATAGCGCAAGGAACGGACTCAATGGTGCTGGTTCCTGCCCCCACAACCTGATACAACTGCTCGCTGGCGGACTCGACGCCATCGGCGTTACGGACGATTTTCAGCGCCAGTTCAAGGCGTGCACAAAGCGATGCGCTAAAGGTGGTGATTCGTTTTTGCTGCGCATGTTGGGCAATGGCAGGTAGCGCATCGACAATCTTTGACCACTTGCCTCCGTCGATAGCGCGTGATACCGCCCACGCGACGACAACGGCTCCCGCGATAGCCAGATCCGATTTATGCGTTGGGCTGGAGGCCAGTGCCACATCATCGATAAAGGCATCAAGATCGCGGGCGGGCAGCAGGCATCCCAGCGGGGAAACGCGCATTGCCGCGCCATTGGTCACGCCGTTGTTTTCCAGTTCGGCGACCGGTTTACCGTCACGAATAGCTTTCAACGCAATTTTCGAGGTCGGGCCGAGCACGTTTTTATTAAAAGCATCAAACTGCTCGGCCCAGGCCAGAATATTGCGACCAATAACGTCTGGCACAATTTCGCCGTCGCACTCAAGCAGGGCATCTGCCAGACACAGTGCCATGGACGTGTCATCAGTGAACTCCGCCTGGTTAAAATAGCAGGCGGCATTATTTTCCGCAGGGCCGGGCAAAAAACGGTCGATCCAACCGAAATGAGCTTTTACCCGGGTTCGTGGCCACAGTTCCGACGGCATACCCATCGCATCCCCTAACGCCTGCCCGTAAAGAGCACCGAGAATACGTTCTGCTTTCATTTCACTTCCCCTTGTTTCAACGCTACATCGCGATCGTCCACCTTAATGGCGGTGATTTCTTTATCTGATTCGCGAAAGAAAATCATAAACATCACGGCAATGACGGCGATCATGACCGCGCCAAATCCCCACATGCCAGCCCAGTTGAAGGTAAGACCATTAACCGGTTCCTGATAAGCAAACATTTTTTCCATCATCACGCCGCCCAGACGGTAACCGAGCAGGCTGCCGAATCCCTGACAGCAGAGGGTGATAAGCCCTTGCGCAGCGGTGCGCATATGTACCGGTGCTTTTTTATCGACATAAATGTAGGCCGTGACGTAGTAGAAGTCGTAACTAACGCCGTGCAGCAGAATGCCGAGAAACAGCAGAGCATAAGTGAAATATTCCTCCGCGCCGCCGTAAACGAAAAATCCGTAGCGGATAGCCGCAGTAATAAGACCAAGCAGCAATACCTTTTTAATGCCAAAGCGTTTGGTGAAAAACGGTAGCGCCAGCATAAAGAAGATTTCAGAGAACTGGCCCAGCGTCATCCAGCCGGTGGCGTTTTTCATTCCAACTTCTGTCAGGTAGCCGTTGGCGAAGATGTAATAGAACGCCAGCGGCATTGCGAACAGGAAAGAGCAAAAGAAAAAGACGAGGAAGTTCTTATCACGCAGCAGGATCAGCGCATCCAGACCCAGCATAACTTTGAAATCCATTTTGCCGGTACTTTTTGGCGGCGTATCCGGTAAAAAGAAGGCAAAAACGCCTAACAATGCGGAGCTTCCGGCAGTGATAAGCAGGGGAATATTGGTCGGTGAGATGTCGTTATAGCCAAGCATTTGCGGTAAGAAACCGCAGGCCAAACCGGAGGCAATCCAGCCAATGGTGCCCATCACGCGGATGCGCGGGAAATCACGTTCAACATCCGGTACGTTGGCAAAAGCAATACTGTTGGTCAGCGCAATCGTCGGCATATAGGTCAACGAATAGGCCAGTAACAGAGGGAAGAATCCGCTAAAGGTGGTTTGCTGGGCGGCGAAGTACATCAGAATAGCGCCGACGAACATCAACACCGCCAGCACTTTTTGCGCGGAGAAAAAGCGGTCAGTGATTGAACCGACCAGAATGGGCGACAGGATCGCCGCAATGGCGGTGCAGGCGTAGGACCAGCCGATCTCTCCGGCACTAAAGCCACTTTTACTCAGCCAAAGCCACAGCGGTACAAACCAGGCGCCCCAGATAAACCACTCTACAAACATCATGAACGACAGCTTAACTGTAGTTTTCATCTTTAAATCCTTCATGACAGGTAAGGTACGCGCTGATAGTACCATTCAATAATACCTTTAAAATACCTTTGAGATTAAACTTTGACCGTCTTAACATTATTTTTTCCTGAATCGAGCCAGCAGAAGTTGCTGAAAAGTGCGCTAAAGATGGAAAAAAAGCGCAGTCGGTACCAGGCTTAATGCTGCCCGCAAAAAGGCGGGTCAGGACAATCCATATTCCGGTTTTAAACCGGAACTTACGGGAGCATAGCTATGACTGATATTGCGCAGTTGCTTGGCAAAGATGCCGACAGCCTTTTACAGCATCGTTGTATGACCATTCCTTCTGACCAACTTTACCTGCCTGGACATGATTACGTCGATCGCGTGATGGTGGATAACAACCGGCCGCCTGCCGTGCTGCGTAATATGCAGACGCTGTATAACACGGGGCGACTTGCCGGGACAGGGTATCTGTCGATCCTACCGGTGGATCAGGGTGTAGAGCATTCTGCTGGGGCTTCGTTTGCAGCTAACCCGCTGTACTTTGATCCGAAGAATATTGTGGAGTTGGCTATCGAAGCAGGGTGCAACTGCGTGGCATCGACTTACGGTGTGCTGGCTTCTGTCTCCCGCCGCTACGCGCACCGTATCCCGTTCCTCGTTAAAATTAACCACAACGAAACGCTCAGCTATCCGAATACCTTTGACCAGACGCTGTATGCCAGCGTAGAGCAGGCGTTCAATATGGGTGCGGTTGCGGTAGGGGCAACCATCTATTTCGGTTCTGAGGAATCTCGCCGCCAGATTGAAGAGATTTCAGCGGCGTTTGAGCGCGCCCATGAGTTGGGTATGGTTACCGTGCTGTGGGCGTATCTGCGTAACTCCGCGTTTAAAAAAGATGGTGTGGATTACCATGTTTCCGCCGATCTTACCGGGCAGGCTAACCATCTGGCTGCCACTATCGGAGCGGATATCGTTAAGCAGAAAATGGCGGAAAATAACGGCGGGTATAAAGCGGTTAATTTTGGCTACACCGACGATCGCGTCTATACCAAGTTGACCAGCGAGAATCCAATTGACCTGGTGCGTTACCAACTGGCGAACTGTTATATGGGGCGCGCCGGGTTAATTAACTCTGGCGGGGCGGCCGGCGGCGACACCGACCTGAGCGATGCAGTACGTACGGCGGTTATTAACAAACGTGCGGGTGGTATGGGGCTGATTCTGGGGCGTAAAGCGTTCAAGAAAACCATGGCCGACGGCGTTAAGTTGATTAACGCCGTACAGGACGTTTATCTGGACAGCAAAGTTACTATTGCCTGATCCTCGGATTGTCGTTGGGTTAGCGCAATAGCGGACAACCTGGCGGCAGTCTGCAACGTAGCGCAGCGGGCAGGATTTCAATATGAAACTCTTGTCCGCTGAGTGGTTCACCATCGAGATTAAAGGTAATTTCGTGTGGGGCGCGGATATCAAACCACGACGATGCGCCGTCAATAATGTTAGGGTTGTCTTCGGATTGCGTTAACGCCGAAAGCAGTCCTGGCAGTAGTTCTTCGCCGGTAAAAATGCGCAGTTGCAGCAGGCCGTCGTTGATCAGCGCCGTCGGGCAAAGCTGTTGCCCACCACCGGCCTGGCGACCGTTACCGATACCAATCACCAGCGCTTTACCCTGCCAGTGAAAATCCTCCCCACGAATGTCACAGATGTCGGGCTTGAGCGTATCCATGCGCATTAATCCGTGAATAAAATACGATACACCGCCCAGTGCGGCCTTGAGTTTTTCCGGCGTTTCGGTGGTGATGCGCGTGCCAAATCCCCCGGTCGCCATGTTGATAAAACAGGTTTTATCGTTGACCTGCACCATATCGATTGCAGTCGCATTTGCAGCGATAGCCAGCTTTAACGCCTTATCAAGGTCGTCGGGTATACCAACGCTGGTGGCAAAGTCATTCGCCGTTCCCAACGGTAAAATACCCAGCGCTGGAATATTGCCACCCTGCGACTGAATCAGCGCTGTCGAAACTTCGTTGATGGTGCCGTCACCGCCGCCGGCTATCACCGTAGCAACGCCTAGCTGACGAGCTTCATCAACGTAGCGTTGGGCATCGCCTTTTTCCCAGGTCACGCGAACATGGATTTCCACGCCTTCATCGCGAAGCTTCACAATGGCATCACGCAGGGGGAGATTATCAGCACTTTTTCCATTGAGGATCAGTAAACTGGCAGGGAACGCTATCATCCGTTTGCCTCACTTTTTTTCGTTTTAACAAGTGTATGCCAGGAAAGCGTTTATGGCGTAAGAACTGACTGAAAGCGCAGGCGAAGAGATAAAAAAAGCCGCAGAGCGCGGCTTTTCAGATTGGGCAGACGTTACTGCGGGAACCACTGATCGCTGATTTTCTGGTACGTGCCGTCAGCTTTGATTGCCGCCAGCGCGCTGTTCAGTTTTTCCAGCAGGGCTTTGTTATCCGGGCGAACCGCGATGCCAAGGCCAGTACCGAAGTATTGCGGATCGGTTACTTTGTCAGTGGCTACGCCTAACTGCGGGTTGGTTTTCAGCCATTCGTTAACCACAGCGGTATCGCCAAATACGCCATCAATACGGCCATTTTTCAGGTCGATAATCGCATTCTGATAGCTATCGTAGGCCACGGTTTTCACCTCAGGATGTTTGTCCTGCAGGTATTTCTGATGGGTGGTGCCGTTTTCCATACCGATGCGCTTACCTTTCAGGTCGGCAAAGGTTTTATAGGTGTCTTTTTTCGCAATCACCAGCGCGGAGTTGGCATAGTAAGGCTGAGTAAATGCAACCTGCTTGCTACGCTCAGGTGTGATATCCATTCCGGAAATTACCGCATCATATTTCTTGAATTTCAGCGCGGGGATCAGGCTGTCGAAAGCGTGATTGGTGAAAGTACATTCTGCCTGCATTTGTTTGCACAGTGCCGTTGCCAGGTCGATGTCAAAACCGACAATTTTATTGCTCGCGTCCAGTGATTCAAATGGCGGATACGTGGCTGATACACCGAAACTAATTTTATCAGCAGCTGAGGCGCCAGCGGCGAAAGTAGCAAGTAATGCGGCCAGTACTAACTTTTTCATGGTGGAACTCCCGTCTGTCAATCTTATGATTATTACCGTGTCTGCGGCGTGGGGTAACAATGCCATTTTATGAATTTGTATGCAATAAAAATGATTAAATATTTTTTATGGTATAAAAAAAGACGGACAATTTAGGTTCTTGTCCGTCTTAATTATTTTGCTTTATGCATATTTTCCGGATGGCGGTGCTAGCACCTTATCCGGCCTACAAAAGGTGCATGAACCGTAGGCCTGATAAGCGTAGCGCCATCAGGCATATGCTTAATTCCGGTGTTCAAACGCCAGCGCTTTACGTTCGATTAAGCGCATCATCAGCGTCAGCAAACCGTTGACGATCAGATAAATCACACCTGCCGCACCGAAGACCATAACGTCATAAGTACGACCGTACAGCAGCTGGCTATAGCCCATGACTTCCATCAGCGTGATAGTGTAAGCCAGTGAGGTACTTTTAAATACCAGCACCACTTCGTTGGAATACGAGGAGAGGGCGCGTTTAAAGGCGTACGGCAACAGAATCGCCAGCGTATCCTTTTTGCTCATCCCTAACGCTCCGCAGGACTGCCACTGGCCTTCCGGGATTGCACGGATAGCGCCGTAGAACAGTTGCGTAGTGTAGGCCGCACTGTTTAACGACAGCGCAATTAAGGCGCATAACCAGGGTTCAGAGAGCAGATGCCACAGTACCGGATATTCTTGCAATGCCGGAAACTGTCCTGGTCCGTAGTAGATCAGGAAGATTTGCACCAGCAGCGGTGTACCGGTAAACAGCGTGATATAAGCGCGAACCAGCCACACCAGCACCGGCGTTTTCAGCGTCAGGATGACGGTGAAGATCAGCGCCAGCACCAGAGCAACCACGATGGAGGCGACCGTCAGCGTCAGGCTGGTATGCAGCCCTTTCAACAATTCAGGTAAATACTCAAGCATCAGCCTGGTCTCCGCTCAAAACGTGTCGCGCGCAGGTCAATGCGTTTGAGAATGTACTGACTCACCAGCGTAATCACCAGATAAATAGCGGCCGCCACAATGTACCAGGTAAACGGCTCCTGGGTGCGGGTGGCAATACTTTTCGTTTGCAGCATCAGATCGTTCACGCTGATAAGGCTGACCAGCGCGGTATCTTTCAGCAATACCAGCCACTGGTTACCCAGTCCCGGTAAGGCATGACGCCACATCTGCGGCATCACCAGACGAAAGAAGATCGCGGCTTTAGACAAACCCAACGCCTGACCTGATTCCCATTGTCCGAGTGGCACGGCCTTCAGCGCGCCACGCAGCGTTTGTGATGCGTAAGCGGCGTACAGTAATGACAGTGCAATGACACCGCACAGGAACGGGCTGACGTCGAAGTTTTCGATCTGCATCTGAACCGGGATTTGTACAAACCCGAGATTGATCGTAAAGCCATCGGCCAGCGTCAGCAGTAGTTGTGAGGAGCCGAAATAGATAAACAGAACCACCAGAATTTCTGGCAGACCGCGCAGGATGGTGACCAGGGCCGAGCCCGCCCATGCCACCGGGCGCCATTTTACTGACTCCCAGACGGCAAAAAACATGGCGAGCGCAAGGCCAATGATCAGCGCACAAACGGCAAGGCCGACGGTCATCCCGGCGGCGCTTGCTAAAGGAAAAAATTCATTCATCAAATATTACTTCTGGAACCATTTGTTGTAGATGGTCTCGTAAGTCCCATCTTTCTTCACTTTTTCCAGCGCAGCGTTAAATTTCTGCTGCAGCTCGGTATTGCCCTGGCGTACCGCGATGCCCAGACCTGTACCGAAGTAATCTTTATCCGTCACTTTGTCACCAACCGCGGCAAGCTTAGGATTGTCTTTCAGCCACTCGGTTACTACTGCGGTATCACCAAAGACGCCGTCAATACGACCATTTTGCAGATCGAGTTTGGCATTCTGGTAGCTGTCATACGGCACAGTGGTCACTTCCGGATGTTTATCCATGATGAATTTCTGGTGCGTGGTACCGTTTTGAACGCCGACTTTTTTACCTTTCAGCTGGTCGATGCTGGTGTATTTACCCTGCTGGCCCACAAACAGCGCAGAGTTGTCGTAGTAAGGGGTGGTGAACAGCACCTGTTTTTCACGCTCAGGTGTGATGTCCATACCGGCCATTACCGCGTCAAAACGACGGAACTTCAGGCTCGGAATCAGGCTGTCGAAGGCCTGATTGGTGAAGGTACAAGTAGCGTCAATCTCTTTACACAGCGCGTTTGCCAGATCAACGTCAAAACCTACGATCTTGTTATTCGCATCGATAGATTCAAACGGAGGATAAGACGCTTCGGTGGCGAAACGAATGGTTTGGGCTGCGGTAGCGGAAAGACTAAAACCTGCGATTAGCGCGGCAATCAGAACTTTTTTCATTGTATTGTCCCGAATCTTAGTGAGAAAGATAGTTTTTAAACGCTTCGGTTTGCGGGTTGGCAAAGCAGCTCGCATCCCCAAACTCGACGATATGACCGTTTTCCATATACACCACACGACTGGCCGTTTTACGTGCAACTTCCACTTCGTGGGTGACGATCACCTGAGTAATGTTGGTTTCCGCCAGTTCGCGAATGATGCTGACGATTTGGGCGGTAATTTCCGGGTCAAGCGCGGCGGTCGGTTCATCAAACAGCAGTACCTGCGGCTCCATCATCAACGCGCGGGCAATGGCCACACGCTGTTGCTGGCCACCGGAAAGATGTAATGGGTAACGATCGCTGTAAGGCTTGAGGCGCAGACGTTCCAGCAGTTTCTCGGCGCGCGCCATCGCTTGCTCTTTTGTCAGACCCAGTACGCGGCAGGGTGCTTCAATCAGGTTCTGCACAACCGTGAGATGCGGCCAGAGATTATATTGCTGAAAGACCATGCCCACGTTCTGACGCAGATCCCGAATGGCTTTATCTGACGGGGTCTTCGTGAAGTCGAAACGGTTGCCTGCAATAGAGAGCGTGCCCGAGCGCGGCATCTCAAGCAGGTTGAGTACGCGCAGCAGCGAGCTTTTCCCGGCTCCACTTGGGCCAAGTAACACCAGTGTTTCACCCTGAGGGCAATCCAGCGTGATATCGAACAGCGCCTGATGTGCGCCGTAGAAGCAGTTAATGCCGTTTAATTGAATACTCATTGACACTCGATACTGGCAGTCTGATAGCTATTGAAGCCGCAGATACTACCTTTGACAGAATAGTTATGCAATATTTATGCGTTAAAAGTTAAATGCAAACCGCATTCTTCTCTAAACATAGCACAAAATAGCGGGGCCACCAGTGGGCAAGAATAAATGTCGGCATTCTATGCAGAATGCCAGACAATTTATGGGGGTTATGATTTAAGCGGGTGAATGGGGCGGTTAGCGGTTTTCGACAGACTGGCGCAGCGTCCCGGCTGGCGCGTGTACGCTGCCGCCCAGATAGCGTACATCATCAACGACCCAGCACTGACCTTCACGGATCATCAGCACTTCATCACGCCAGCTTTGGTCACCCTGTTTCAGCTCTACGCGCAGTGGAATGTTGCGTGCATCACTATTCGGAATAGTCGATGCGCTGGCGACACTGGCGCTGTCTGGTAACGTAGCGCGACTGGAGAACGGATCGCTGTTAAACAGATCGCGGTGTGCATTATCACGGCTGGCATCGGTCAGCAGTTTAGCCAGATTGTCGCTCAGGTACGGACGAAGGGCGGTAATATCATTGTTTCGATGCTGAATACGGTAATCATAGAATTGTTGAGCCACGCTGTCTGGCCCACCTTCTATGCATGAACCACTACGCGTGCCGTTATCTTTATAGACCGGCGTCACGGTCGTACAGGCGCTGAGAAGTAGTGCACATGGAACCAGCAGAGAGAGTTTCGAATAGCGCATAATGATTTCCTTATAAGCTTCCTACTAATTGTGTTCTACGATGAACAATTCGGTCTCACTAAAGATTGTATGATCGATTAACACATTGTTTTTGCTAAAGCAAATTCGCGGACACCCCACCTGAAGTATGTTGGTGGCGCTCGTTGCCAGCTTCAGCTTTAGTATATCAACCTGCAACGGGGCGTTGGCGGCCATTCATGCTTCTTATACTGTATAGACCATCTGAGCATTTGCATGTTCCATTTGCCGTGCTTTACGCCTGGCTAAACAAAATTCATGCCGTGCTGTTGGCTATAAGGGACTCCGGATGGCTAAAATAAGAGTTGCTTAATCTCGGTGCCCGTGCGTTAATGATCCGGTCGGTTTGAATAACAGACGATATACAAAGTAGTTTACTCAAGCAGTTCTCATTTTCAGGTGTAATCCGTTTATCCCCTCTTTGAGTCTCTTCATTAAGCACTACGAAGTTTCTGTCATAAAAACCAAGCTTGCCGAAAGGCTCAAATTAAGGAATAAATATATGTCTACTAAAATGACTGGTTTAGTTAAATGGTTCAATCCTGAAAAAGGTTTTGGCTTCATTACGCCTGCAGATGGCAGCAAAGATGTCTTTGTCCATTTCTCAGCAATTCAAAGTAATGAGTTTAAGACACTGAATGAAAACCAGAAAGTCGAATTCGGTGTGGAGCAGGGACCTAAAGGTCCATCCGCAATTAATGTTGTGGCGCTTTGAGGTAACTATTATTACTAATCATATTCACTTTCGCTGTCCATGTTGCCATGGTTCCCAATACAGAACATCAACCTTTGATGTTACTGAAGGAAACCCATTCGGGGCAAAATGTATTTTTTGTAAATCAAAAATGATTACATTTGATAACGTAGCAATGTACATTCAGTCCGGCCAGGCGCCATTAGATTTCAGAAAATAATAACTTCAGGCCCCCAAATATCTGGGGGCTTTTTTATTTCTGGCGGCATGCCAGTCAAATAAAAATAAAAAACGCACCACCTGAAACCGCTACACATCAACAAGGATAGCAGTTTTATTTGGCGGGCTTTCCTTTGAGTGTCATAGTGTATTGGTTTGATAATGCTTTTGAGATTGTGCTCTTAGTGCAAAAAGGAGATTAACCATGCAGTTTTCGACAACCCCTACGCTGGAAGGACAGAGCATCGTGGAGTACTGCGGTGTTGTTACCGGTGAAGCCATTTTAGGCGCGAATATTTTCCGCGATTTTTTTGCCGGTATTCGCGATATTGTCGGCGGTCGCTCCGGCGCGTATGAAAAAGAGCTGCGTAAAGCGCGTGAAATTGCTTTTCAGGAGCTGGGCGAACAGGCGAAAGCGCTGGGTGCTGATGCGGTGGTCGGTATCGATATCGATTACGAAACCGTAGGCAAAGACGGTAGCATGCTGATGGTGAGCGTCAGCGGTACCGCGGTGAAAACTCGCCGATGAAACGTCTGTTGTGTCTGCTGGCATTTACGCTGTTGCTGGTGGGATGTGCTGGCGAAAAAGGGATTGTCGACAAAGACGGGTATCAGTTAGATACCCGCCGTCAGGCCCAGGCTGCTTATCCGCGCATTAAAGTACTGGTTATCCATTACACGGCCGATGATTTTGACTCTTCCCTGGCTACGCTGACCGATAAAAACGTCAGTTCACACTATTTGATCCCCGCAGTGCCGCCGCTTTACCATGGTAAACCGCGTATCTGGCAACTGGTGCCGGAAAAAGATCTGGCCTGGCATGCGGGGATTAGCTTCTGGCGCGGTGCTACGCGTATTAACGATACCTCAATTGGTATTGAGCTGGAAAACCGCGGCTGGCAAAAATCAGCGGGCAGCAAGTATTTTGCGCCGTTTGAGCCCGCGCAGATTCAGGCGTTAATCCCATTGGCGAAAGATATCATCGCCCGCTACGACATAAAACCGCAAAACGTGGTGGCTCATGCAGACATTGCGCCGCAGCGTAAGGACGATCCCGGTCCGCTGTTTCCGTGGCAAGCACTGGCCGCTCAGGGCATTGGCGCATGGCCGGATGCTCAGCGTGTGGCATTTTATCTCGCTGGACGAGCGCCCCATACGCCGGTAGAAACCGCGTCATTGCTCGATCTGCTGTCACGCTATGGTTATGAGGTAAAACCTGAGATGACGCCGCGTGAACAGCAGCGGGTGATTATGGCGTTCCAGATGCACTTCCGCCCGACGTTGTGGAATGGCGTGGCGGACGCTGAAACGCAGGCGATTGCTGAAGCGTTACTGGAGAAATACGGGCAGGGTTAACGCAGACACCAATGCCTGATGGCGCTTCGCTTATCAGGCCTACGGTTAATTTGGCAGGATTTTGTGGCGCTTGTGCCGCCACCCTGCAAAGGCTATCAGCCTAACGCGGCAGCTTACCGTGGTCGCGCAGCCAGGCCGCGGTACGCTCAATCCCTTCATCCAGCGTCACAACTGGCTGATAACCTAACTCTTCCTGGGCGCGGCTGGTATCCAACGTAAAGTCAAAATTCAGCTTCGAAACGCCGTAATGCGTAAGCTTTGGCTCTTTCGCCGATTTATTGCCTAAGCGCTCCATGCTGCGGGCAATCATGTCCAGCATCGGGTAGGGCACGGAGCGGATACGGCAATCAATATTCAGCTCGTCGATAAGTTTCTGCACAATACTGCGCAGGGTGCGATGTTCACCGTTGGTTATATTGTACGCGCGACCCGACGGCAGCTTATCGCAGGCTTCCTGACTCGCCAGCCACATCGCGTGAACCGCGTTCTCGTAATAGGTCATATCCACCAGCGCACTCCCGCCGTGCGGCAACAGGATGCTGCCGTAGTGGTACATCATATGGGCGAGGCGGGGAATAAAGACTTTATCGTGAGGTCCGAACAAGCTTTGTGGGCGCAAGACAGTAAAGCGAGTCTGCGGGTTGGCCTGGGCGAGCAGCGCAATCACCTCTTCACCAGCCGCTTTGCTGCGGGCGAATTCGTTGGCGAAGCGATGGGGACGGAAGTCTTCTTTGATATCGCGATGATGGTGATAATCAAAATACAGCGACGGAGAGGAGATATGAATAAAGTTACGTACGCCCCAGGCTACGGCCCACTCGCCCAGACGGCGGGTAGCACGAACGTTGGCCAGATCAAAAGCTTCCTGAGTTCCCCATGGAGAGGTGAAACTGGAGCAGTGCCACAGCGTGTCAATGCCGGCCAGCATCACTTTTGCCTGCGAAGAAACCAGCTCGGTCAAATCCGCATGCACAAATTCTGCGCCCATTTTCTCCAGCAGCTTGCCCATCGCTTCGTTGCGACCGGTGGCTCTGACGCTGACGCCTTTGCTGCATAAAAACTCAACCGCGTTTCGGCCCAAGCCGCTGGTGGCTCCGGTAACCAGTACCTTCATATCAATCCACTGTGTTTAAAAAACGTCGTGCGCATTCTTCCGTGAATTACGCCTGTATGCAATGGGAAACATGAAAGAATACAGGCTCTTTTTATCATTAGTCTGTGATTTGTTCTGCAAGTTTGGCTATACGCTTCGCCATCCCCCTGAAAATGAACAGGTGGGCGGGGATCATCAACAGCCAGTAGAAGAGGCCAGGCATACCGTGCGGATGCCACCACGCGCGTACATCAATGCGTCGGTGATCGCCTTTATCTTCCAGTGTGAAGCTCAGGCGACCCAGTCCCGGCGCTTTCATCCCAAACAGCAGCGTCAGCTGTTTCTCCGGCTCAACGATGATGACTTTCCAGCTATCAACGGTGTCGCCAACTTGCAATAGTGGGTGTTCGGGACGACCTTTTGCCAGCTTATGGCCGACCAGCAGGTCCAACGCCGCGCGCGTCTTCCATAGAATATTGCCAAAGAAATAGCCTTCTTTGCCGCCGAGTCGATTCACAACCTGCCACAGCGCTTTTGTGCTGGCAGAGGTTTCAACGCTAAAGCCAGCTTGTTTGGCGAAATAGCCATATTCTGGACGCCAGCGGGCAAACGCCTGTGCGTCGTAACCCCAGTCGCTGGAGTTGACCAGCTTCTCTTCTTCCTTCAACGTGCTGCGCACCGCGTCATCAAAGGCAATCAGTTTTTGTGGGATCAGCGCACGTAATTCGGTGTCATCAGCCAGCAGGTCGTGTTTTAAGCCCTGGATCAGCGCTTTGGCCGTGGTTGGCGGCACTGACGTAATGACGTTCAAAAACCAGACCGAAATCCAGCGGGTAGGAAAGGGGATGGGGATGAGCAGGCGATGTTTACCGCTGACCACCATAAAATGCTCGAACTGTTCCTGATAGCTCAACACCTGCGGCCCGGCGGCTTCGAGGACGCGGTGATGTGGTGTGGGATTTTCCAACAATGCCACCAGATAGTACATTAAATTCTCCAGCGCGATAGGTGTGGTACGCGAGCGTACCCAGCGTGGAGGGGTGAGAACCGGTAGGTTGTAAACCATATCGCGCATGACTTCAAAAGCAGCGGAACCAGCCCCCACGATAATGCCCGCGCGCAATTCCGTCATTGGCACGCCTGACTCGCGCAGGGTGTCTGCGGTTATCTGTCGCGCACGCAGATGATCGGATTGTTCATGCCGGGGAGCCTGCAATGAGCTCAGGAAAATAAGCTGTTTAACTGGCGTATTACGCAGCGCATCGCGCACGTTCATCGCCACCTGACGTTCGTGGGCGATAAAATCACCGCCTTCGCCCATACCATGAACCAGATAATAAACCGTATCAACACCCGTCAGCAGCGGGGTGAGGTTATCTGGCCAATTCAAATCGACCTTGTGGCAACTGACATTGGCCAGTTGCTGCTTTTCCAGCCGTTCAATGCGACGTGCCGCAGCCAACACCTGGTGCCCTTGCTGACTGAGCGCCTGTACCAAATGCTGACCAATGTAGCCACTGGCGCCAAGAACCAAAATCCGTTGCGGCACGCCCATCTCCTTATTGGGTTAAAAAAGCGCGCCAGTGGGCGACGACTTCAGCAAGTTGTTCACGTGATACGTCCAGGTGCATCACCAGACGCACAATCGGGGAGGCGTTAATCAGCACGCCTTGCGCTTTCATATACTCGCCCAGCGCGGCAGCGTGCTCTTCGCCAACGCGAACAAACAGCATATTGGTGTCGTGGCGCATGACGTCCGCCCCTGCTTCGCGCAGCTGCTCCGCCATCCAGGCGGCGTTGTCATGATCTTCCTGCAAACGCGCCACGTTATTTTTCAGCGCATACAGCCCGGCCGCTGCCAGAATACCGGCCTGACGCATTCCGCCGCCGGTCATTTTGCGCCAGCGAATAGCGCGTTTGATGTACTCGTGGCTGCCGACCAGCAGTGAACCAACGGGGGTACCGAGGCCTTTGGAGAGGCAAATGGTGAACGAATCACAGTATTGCGTGACATCTTTAAGTTCACAGCCGTAGGCGACGATGGCGTTAAAAATACGTGCGCCGTCGACGTGCAGGGCAAGATTACGCTCACGGGTGAATTCCCAGGCGTCTTTCAGATACTCGCGCGGCAGCACTTTGCCGTTGTGGGTATTTTCCAGGCTGAGCAAGCGGGTGCGGGCAAAGTGGATATCGTCCGCTTTGATTTTCGCAGCTACTTTGTCCAGAGGCAGGGAGCCATCTGGTGCGGCGTCGATAGGTTGCGGTTGAATGCTACCGAGCACCGCTGCGCCACCTGCTTCGTAGAGATAGTTATGCGCGCCCTGACCGGCAATGTACTCTTCGCCACGCTGACAATGGCTGAGCAGCGCCACCAGGTTAGCCTGAGTACCGGTAGGTAAGAAAATAGCGGCTTCTTTACCAGAAAGCTCTGCGGCGTACTGCTGGAGGGCGTTAACGGTAGGATCGTCCCCATACACGTCATCCCCGACCGGGGCTGCCATCATCTCTTCCAGCATGGCGCAACTCGGCCGGGTGACGGTATCACTGCGTAAATCAATCATGGTGTCTCCTTATTACACTTCATCCTTCAAGCTGCCTCGGCGTTGGCCGCACCCTTAAACCCCAGTCACATAGTATACCTATGCTCCTGGGGATTTTCGGGCTAGCCGCCTTGATGCATCATGAATGATTTTGTGTGTGATTTAATAAGGATGTTTTACCTGAGCCAGTTCGTTTTCGCCAGTTCGATCACTTCATCACCGCGTCCACTGATGATTGCACGCAGCATATACAGGCTAAAACCTTTGGCCTGTTCGAGTTTGATCTGCGGCGGGATCGCCAGCTCTTCTTTCGCCACCACCACATCGACCAGCACCGGGCCGTCAATTGACATCGCCCTTTGTAGCGCTTCATCAACCTCTGAGGATTTTTCCACGCGAATGCCTGTAATGCCACAGGCTTCGGCAATCCGCGCGAAGTTGGTGTCGTGCAGTTCAGTGCCGTCGGTCAGATAACCGCCAGCCTTCATCTCCATCGCCACAAATCCCAGTACGCTGTTGTTGAAGACAATAATCTTCACCGGCAGCTTCATTTGGACAACCGACAGAAAGTCTCCCATCAGCATGCTAAAGCCGCCGTCACCGCACATTGCCACAACCTGGCGTCCTGGTTCGGTCGCTTGTGCGCCGAGTGCCTGCGGCATGGCATTCGCCATCGACCCGTGGTTAAACGATCCGAGCAGGCGACGTTTGCCGTTCATTTTCAGATAGCGTGCTGCCCACACCGTTGGCGTACCAACGTCGCAGGTAAAGATGGCATCGTCAGCGGCAAAGTGGCTGATCTGCTGCGCCAGATACTGCGGGTGAATGGCTTTATCGCTGGGTTTGGCTAAATCATCCAGCCCTTTACGCGCCTCGCGATAGTGCTCCAGCGCTTTGTCCAGGAATTGCCGCTCGGTTTTCTCTTCCACCAGAGGCAGTAGGGCACGGAGAGTGGATTTAATATCGCCTACCAGCGCCATATCCACTTTACTGTGCGCGCCAATGCTCGCCGGATTGATATCAATCTGAATAATTTTGGCGTCGGTGGGGTAGAACGGGCGATAGGGGAACTGGGTGCCAAGCAGGATCAACGTGTCGGCATTCATCATGGTATGGAAGCCGGATGAAAAGCCAATCAGCCCGGTCATACCCACATCATAGGGGTTATCGTACTCAACATGCTCTTTACCACGCAGGGCGTGAACAATCGGCGCTTTAATTTTAGCCGCAAACTCAACCAGTTCTTTATGCGCACCGGCGCATCCGCTGCCGCACATCAGGGCGATATTGCTGGAGTAGCGCAGCAGTTGCGCCAGTTTTCTCAGCTCTTCTTCTTGTGGAGTCACCACCGGGAGCGGCGCATGATACCAGTGCGTGGTGGCGCTTTCAGGTGCAGGTTTTAGCGCCACGTCACCGGGTAAAACCACCACGGAAACACCGCGGTTGAGCACCGCCTTTCGCATGGCAATTGCCAGCACCTGTGGGATCTGTTCTGGGCTGGAAACCAGCTCGCAATAGTGGCTACATTCGCGGAACAACTCTTGCGGGTGGGTCTCCTGAAAATAACCGCTGCCTATTTCACTGGAGGGAATATGCGCGGCGATTGCCAGTACCGGGACGTGGTTGCGGTGACAATCAAACAGCCCGTTAATCAGGTGCAGGTTGCCTGGCCCACACGAGCCTGCACAGACGGCCAGTTCGCCCGTCAACTGTGCTTCAGCGCCCGCGGCGAAGGCCGCAACCTCTTCATGACGGGTTGGCATCCAGTCAATTGTTCCCATACGATTCAGACTGTCACTCAGACCATTTAGCGAGTCACCCGTTACACCCCAAATGCGTTTTACGCCAGCCTGTTCGAGTGTTTTAGCAATAAAAGCGGCAACCGTTTGTTTCATGGTTTTCCTTCTCCTCTAATGTGATACCGGTTACAAGTTTAGATGAAGATAATAGTTATGCTTCTCATTTCCCCCTTATTTCCGGCAGGTTTCATTTAACCTGTATTAAGCGTAGTTTGTTTTAGACATGGTGAAACAAGGAATAAATTCAAATGGTTATAAAACTATTAAATTCAGTTAACCGAGTACTGACTCACGAAGATTTTGGCAAGTTATTGTTACGCTTTGCCGTAGGTGGGCTGATGCTGTTTCATGGGCTGCATAAACTCTTTGCGGGTATTGATGGCATCAGCGGTATGTTGATAGCGAAAGGTTTCCCAGGCTTTATTGCGTATGGCGTTCTGTTGGGAGAGGTCGTGGCACCGTGCCTGATTATTCTTGGCATCCTGACGCGTCCGGCGGCGTTGGGGCTGGCGTTTACGATGGTTGTGGCGTGGCTGATGGTCGGGATGGGTGAAACCTGGACACTGGATAAAACCGGTGCATGGGCGATTGAAAGTCTGGTTTATTTCTTCATCGGCGCGCTGGCCGTGGCGTTTTTGGGGGCGGGGCGTTACTCCGTTGCCGGGAATTCAGCCTGGCGATAGTTACCATCTGAGAGTCTATACCGAGGCGGGAAAGCGTAGCATTGCTCCGCCTCGTCGTTCAATTTGTCGCTAATCTAAATGTCGTCACTGTTCCATAGTTTGTGCCGACGTCTCAGCGCTCGCTGCGTCAATGCCCTTGCCATCGCGGCGCCTATTTCAGCGCTGACCACCAGTCCCTGAATAAACGGACGATCGTGCATTAACCACGGCAGCCCGCCAAAAGCGATGCGATTGCGGGCGTTTTCCGGCGCTTGCAGCGTGTAATCTTCGCCGATATCCGGGATCTCATCGCCACAGGCCAGCAGTTGATCGCGTAGCGTTGGGAACGGGATATCTTTGCTCTGCAATGCCCGTTGTCCTCGGGCGTCAATAAACACATCAAATTCGCTGCGCTGACCGTGGTGGGAAATTACCGTTATTTCCTGTTCATTCATGCGCTCATAATCTGTGCCGAGCGCGAGGATCTCAATCAGCCCGGCTTCGTGCAGCGCCAGCAGTCGGCGAACTGACTCTGACGGGATTGCCGCATAGTTATCAATAAATACCCGCGCCAGTCCGCGCTTGAAACGTTTTTCGTCGTGGGTATCAAGATGAGGGACTATCTCCTCGATAACCTCGTGCAGGCGCAGCAAGGTATAGCGCCAGGCGACGGTATGTTGTTTCTGCTTGTTGCGCTCAACTTCTACCAGGTTACGTCTCGCCCAGTCAAAAGGGTCATGCCTGAGCCTGTCGTCGAAATAGACTTCGGAGAACGTGTCGGCGTTAAGCGTCGCAAGCGCCACCTGTTGGCACCAGCCTGGCGCCGCGTCTTGCAGTTGTTGCGCCATAAGCTGAAAGATGCGGTCCAGTAATCCGTTTTGTCCATGGGCAATGGCATCTTCAATTGCTTCTGGCGTCGCGATATTCAGCGATTCATACGGAAGGGGGCAGTAAAAATCCGCTTCAGGCAGTACCCCGCTGCGCGACATCAGGGTTAGTTTCAGGTTTTGACTGTCGGATTTAGGTGTGAATTGCAGTGAATGGTCGGTATTGGTAGTGAAGGTGCCATGCTGACTGGCCACAGCCATCGCGGCGTCGATAGCACTTAACGAGGTGCCCAGAATCCCTACCCGGCAAGCACCAATCTGCGCGTCCATCAGACCGGTCCACGGACTGGGGAAAAATTTGCGTTCCTGAGCATCCGTTTCAGGCCACAGATGACCAGTGGCGATAGCGGCGAAATCCACCTCAACGGGCTGTGACGCGTGGTTGATCCACAAAGAAACCCCATTCGGGTCTGCTCGCAGGTCGGTGACTTCGCTTGATTCATGTACGCGAATCGTGAAACCGGCTTGTTGCGCTTTCTCGACAATGGCTAAAAAACGATCGCGATAATAGTCGCCGAGGATCACGCGGGGCAAAAATTGCCGCTCATGCAAAGACGCGCGTTCAATCTGAAACTGGGCCAGATAGTCATCACTTTGATTCTGAAGCCACGTCAGATAACTGATATAGATCGGCGGGATCTCAATGCTGGCTATATTTGCCAGCATGTGGTCTGCGTTGTTGTCGCTATTGTAAGGCATGCCAACGCCCGCCTCTTCAGCTTGCTCGTAAAGCTCTATTTCCAGCGGTTCACCGCGCTCAACCAGGGCATGAAACGTATAAATCCCGGTGGGACCGACGCCGACAATGGCCACTTTTTTCATGGGGATCCTTGTAGAAAGTTCGACGTGCTAGTCGGGGATTATGTTTAATCTGCGCAGGGTAAGTGTGGTCGATAATTTGCGGGGAGAGTGAAAACATCAGAATTTTGCAACGCCTGACAGCATAAAAAAGGCCACCCGGTACAGCCAGGCGGCCTTTTGCACATCAGATCCCGGCCAATTATGCCAGCACTAAATCACCCTGCGGATGACAGGAACAAGCCAGCACATAACCTTCAGCGATTTCTGCGTCGGTCAGCGTCATAGTGCTGCTGACCGTGTAGTTACCGTCAACCACTTTGGTTTTGCAGCAGCCGCAAACACCTGCACGGCATGCGGCGACAACCGGAACCTTGTTGCTTTCCAGCGCTTCCAGCAGCGTACTGCCCACTGGCGCGTAGAACTCTTTCGCCGGCTGTAGCTTGGTAAACTTCAGGCCACTGGTGGCGGCTTCGGCAACAGGTGTGAAGAACTGCTCTTTAAAGAAGCGCGTCACACCCAGCGCTTTGACTTCTTTCTCGACCAGATCCATATACGGTGCCGGGCCACAGGTCATCACGGTACGCGAGGTCAGATCCGGTACGCTTTTCAGCAGTTCGGTCGTCAGTCGGCCGGAAACAAAACCTTCTGTGGCATTGTTTTCAGCAACTAATGTCACCGGATATTCGCGCCACTCGTCGGCAAAAATGACATCTTGCGGCGAGCGAACGTTAAAGATTACCTGTACATCCGCTTGTGGGCGGTACTTTGCCAACCAGCGACGCATTGACATGATTGGCGTGACACCACAGCCGGCGGCCAGCATCAGGAACTTGTCTTCCGCTTTATCTTCACAGGTGAACTCACCCATTGCATCCGACAGCCAGATATAGTCGCCGCGCTTCACGTCGCGGGTTAGCCACTGTGAACCTGCGCCATCGTCAATCCGGCGGATGGTCAACGTGATGTACTCGCTAACGCCCGGCGTTGAAGAAATGGTGTAAGCACGCAGCGTATCCGCTGAATTACGTACGCTGACCAGTGCATACTGCCCGGCGCGGTAAGGATAATAATCGTGGCATAGCAACGAAATTGTCCATACATCCGGCGTTTCCTGATGGATGTGGTGAACCTGCATCCGCCATGGGCACTGATGAGTTGGCATTGTCATTCTTTACTCCTTACGCGCTCAGCAGTTGCTTCATGTCTTCTTCAACGGTGGTCACGGAACGCAGACCAAATTTCTCGTTGAGAACTGCCAGCAGATCCGGTGTGAAGAAACCAGGTGCAGTCGGGCCAGTGACGATGTTTTTCACGCCCAGAGACAGCAGGGTCAGCAGAATAACAATCGCTTTCTGTTCGAACCAGGAGAGCACCAGAGACAGTGGCAGATCGTTCACGCCACAGCCCAGTTTCTCAGCCAGGGTTACCGCCAGGATGATGGCAGAGTAAGCATCGTTACACTGACCAGCATCCACCAGACGCGGCAGGCCTTCGATATCTCCGAACTCCAGTTTGTTGAAGCGGTATTTACCGCAAGCAAGGGTCAGGATCAGGCAGTCATCCGGCACGCTGGTGGCGAAGTCGGTGAAGTAGTTACGTTCACCACGTGCACCGTCACAACCGCCAACCAGGAAGATGTGACGCAGTTTTTCGCGGCTCACCAGGTCGATCAGGGTATCAGCAGCGCCCAGCAGGGTCTGACGACCGAAACCTACGGTGATCAGGTGCGGGATTTCGCTGTACGGGAAGCCAGCCATCTGCTGTGCCTGAGCGATAACCGGACCGAAGTTGTCGCCTTCGAGGTGGCTCACACCCGGCCAACCGACGATGCTACGGGTCCAGATACGGTCGTCGTACGCGCCAACGGTCGGGTCGATGATGCAGTTAGAGGTCATGACGATCGGACCTGGGAAGCGGGCAAACTCTACCTGCTGGTTCTGCCAGCCGCTGCCGTAGTTGCCGATCAGGTGCTTGAACTTACGCAGTTCCGGGTAGCCGTGCGCCGGCAGCATTTCACCGTGGGTATAAACGTTAACACCGGTACCTTCGGTCTGCTCCAGCAGGTTGTACAGATCTTTCAGGTCGTGACCGGAGATCAGGATGCACTTACCTTCGGTTGCTTTTACGTTGACCTGAGTCGGGGTCGGGTGGCCGTATTTGGTGGTTTCACCGGCGTCCAGAATGCTCATCACTTTGAAGTTCATCTGGCCGATTTCCATTGAACACTCCAGCAGAGCGTTCATATCGGCAGGCCAGGTACCCAGCCATGCCATGATTTTGTGGTACTGAGCGTAGATTTCGTTGTCGTACTGACCGAGAACGTGCGCGTGCTCCATGTAAGCTGCCGCACCTTTCAGGCCGTATAGACACAGCAGACGCAGGCCGAGAATGTTCTCGCCAATGGCTGCTTTGTCTTTGTTCGGGGTAAATTCAGCGGCCTGACGTTGCAGGTCGCCCAGATCGTCGCTGACCAGTTGCAGATCGGCCATCGGGTTGGCGACCGCTGCGTTCGCGTCGATGTTCAGGCATTGCGCTTTCAGGGCATCGCGCATGGCGATAGCTTCACGGGCATAGCCAACAATACGCGGGGAATCGAAGTTAACGTTAGTCAGCGTGGAGAAGAACGCACGCGGCGCAAAGTTATCAACCTCATGGTCGATGATGCCGTATTCACGTGCTTTAACAGCCCATGCAGACAGACCTTGTAGGGAAGCAATCAGCAGATCCTGCAAATCGGAGGTTTCAGCCGTTTTACCGCACATACCCTGCGCGTAAGAGCAGCCGTTTCCTGCCGGAGTACGGATGGTTTGTTCACATTGCACACAAAACATGGTCACACCTTTTAAAGTTATATTTGATATACATGTTTAAGGTTATGCCTGTGCGCGAAGGGATAAAAGGGATTTCTGCTACTACTTGCAGGGAGATTGATTTAGCGCAATTTTGGCGGTAGCTGACTACCGCCAGAGAGGTATTTGTTCCGGCGTCAGGCGGAGAAAAACGCCATCAGCAGAGGCACTAACAGACTCAGAATAAAGCCGTGGACGATGGCTGCCGGGACCATTTCCAGACCGCCGCTGCGTTGTAAAACGGGCAGGGTGAAATCCATTGATGTCGCGCCGCATAATCCCAGCGCGGTAGAGCGGCTGCGGCCCACCATTCCTGGAATCAACATAATGGCGATCAGCTCACGGGCCAGGTCGTTAAAGAAGGCGGCACTACCAATTACGGGCCCGAATGATTCGGTTAACAGAATACCGGACAGGGAATACCAGCCAAAACCTGATGCCATAGCCAGCGCGGTTTTCAGCGGTAGACCGAGGATCAAGGCATTGATAACCCCTGCCAGCATCGAACTGACGACGACGACGACGGCCACGATCATCCCCCGACGGTTCAACACAATTTGCTTTAAGGTCATGCCGCTGTTGCGCAGTTGAATCCCCACCAGGAACAGTAAAAAGATTAACGTATATTCGCTGGCTTCGGTGGCATGCTGCAGAATGGGAAGCCCAGTGAGGCCGAGCAGGAAACCGATGACGACGACGCCGCAAAGCTGAAGCGACTCAAGCGCCATTGCAATTCGCGAGGGGAGCTTTTCTTGCTTGTGGTTGTGTCTCCAGGGCAGCGAACGCTCCAGCCAGAACAGCGCCGCAATATTACACAGTATAATGACCGTCACGCTGACCGCAGAATAATGAAGAATGGCTAACAGGTTGCTGGCGAGATTATCCAGAAACGCCAGGCTAATACCCATAAAAAAGAGAATAAGGTAGACGATCCAGCTTAACAGGCGATTGATAAGTTGTAATGCAGCCCTGTGCCGGAGCGGAATAAGGTAGCCCACAATAAGGGGAACCAGAATGATTAACAGCCCTGAAAACATGAAAATCAGATCCTTGCTGAGAAGTAAGACGAAATGCGTCACTATAACCTAAATAATTCAAGTTGCAGGAAGGCGGCAAGGGAGTGAATCCCCGGGAGCGTACATAAGTACGTGACTGGGGGGAGTGAGCGCAGTCAACACATCTGCAACTTGAAGTATAACGGGTATACACACTACTCAATGCAAAGAGGGGAGTAAAGTTGCAAATAAAAGGAAATATAGAGAGGAAAAAAAAGACCTGACTTTCGCCAGGCCTTTTTGTTAGCGATTAATCGCGTTTTTCGAGCAGGGTGCGGTAAATAAGACCGCCGAGAACCCCACCGATAATCGGCATGACCCAGAAGAACCACAATTGTTGCAATGCCCAGCCGCCCTGGAAAATGGCTACTGCGGTACTACGTGCCGGGTTTACGGAGGTGTTGGTGACCGGAATACTGATCAAGTGAATCAGTGTTAACGCCAGACCAATTGCGATAGGTGCAAAACCTGCCGGAGCATGTTTATCGGTCGCGCCGTGGATCACTAATAAGAAACCTGCGGTCAGAATAATTTCAATGACGACGGCAGAAAGCATGGAATAACCGCCTGGTGAATGTTCACCAAAGCCGTTCGAAGCAAAACCACTGGCCGTTGCATCAAAACCTGCTTTACCGCTGGCAATAAGATACAGTGCCGCAGCTGCAACAATACCGCCCACAACCTGAGCAATAACGTAACCAATAACATCTTTTGCCGGGAAACGACCGCCAGCCCATAAACCGAAGGTTACCGCCGGGTTAAAATGCCCGCCTGAAATATGACCCACAGCGAATGCCATGGTTAATACTGTCAGGCCGAATGCCAGCGCGACACCGGCAAATCCAATTCCCAATTCCGGGAATGCGGCTGCCAGCACTGCACTACCGCACCCACCAAAAACGAGCCAAAACGTACCGAAGAATTCAGCTGCTAATTTCCTGAACATAACCACCTCAATTAAAAGTTCCGGGTTCGTGTTCCTTGCCCGGTAATTCATCGCTAAAAGGGACGATGATGAAAGAGCGGGTATTTTAGAAAAAAATATCATCCCTTCGCCAGTTAAATTGATGAAAAAATTTGATTTAAGGCAATATGTTGCGATTCCTTTTTGAATCTTGGGTGAATGAAGCATAGTTCAATTAGCGAAAGGACGATGATTAAGTTCTGAAATTATATTCAGGAGAAAACATAAGAAGAATATTCTTATTTTTTTTGCTTTTGCGATTCACACCAGATTGATATCGGGTGTCCTGAGCGCCCGCTTGCCGTTATACTCCTGATAACTTGAAGGAAAAAGTTAGCATTTCCGGAGGCTTTATGATTCTCGAACGCGTTGAGATTGTTGGATTTCGTGGTATTAACCGTCTGTCGTTGATGCTGGAGCAGAGCAACGTGCTGATTGGGGAGAACGCGTGGGGTAAATCCAGTCTGCTGGATGCCTTAACCCTGCTGCTGTCGCCGGAGTCAGACTTGTATCATTTTGTCCGCGAGGATTTCTGGTTCCCGCCGGGTGATATACAGGGCCGGGAACACCACCTGCACATTATCCTGACGTTTCGTGAATCCCAGCCGGGTCGTCACCGGGTGCGTCGCTATCGTCCTCTGGAAGCCAGTTGGACGCCTTGCCAGGATGGCTATCACCGCATTTTTTATCGCCTGGAAGGCGAGTGTGCGGATGACGGTAGCGTTCTGACCTTGCGCAGTTTTCTTGATGGCGACGGCCATCCATTACCTCTCGATGACATTAACGATCAGGCGCGGCACCTTGTGCGTCTGATGCCGGTACTGCGTCTGCGCGACGCGCGATTTATGCGACGGATCCGCAACGGTACCGTGCCGGACTCGGCGGATGTCGAAGTCACCGCCCGCCAACTGGATTTTCTGGCGCGTGAGCTGGCTACCCGGCCGCAAAACCTGACCGACGGGCAGATCCGCCAGGGATTATCGGCCATGGTTCAGTTGTTGGAGCACTATTTTTCCGAGCAGGGGGCTGGCCAGTCCCGCTACCGTCTGATGCGCCGTCGCTCCAATAACGAACAACGGAGCTGGCGCTATCTGGACATTATTAACCGCATGATTGATAAACCCGGCGGACGTACGCACCGCGTGATCCTGCTGGGGCTATTTTCGACGCTGTTGCAGGCCAAAGGTACGCTAAGGCTGGATAAAGACGCCCGACCTTTACTGCTGGTGGAAGATCCGGAAACGCGTTTACATCCCATCATGCTGTCGGTGGCCTGGCACTTGTTGAATTTACTGCCTCTGCAGCGAGTGGCGACCACCAACTCCGGTGAGCTGCTGTCCCTTACGCCTGTTGAGCATGTTGTTCGTCTGGTACGTGAATCATCCCGCGTCGCTGCATGGCGGCTGGGGCCGGGTGGGATCAGTGCAGAAGATGGTCGGCGAATCGCATTTCATATTCGTTTTAATCGTGCGTCATCGTTGTTTGCCCGCTGCTGGCTGCTGGTGGAAGGTGAAACGGAAACCTGGGTCATTAACGAACTAGCCCGCCAGTGCGGACATCACTTTGATGCAGAAGGGATTAAAGTCATTGAATTTGCCCAGTCCGGTCTTAAGCCGCTGGTTAAATTCGCCCGCCGGATGGGGATAGAGTGGCACGTGCTGGTCGATGGCGATGAAGCCGGGAAAAAGTATGCGGCTACGGTACGTAGCTTATTGAATGACGACAGAGAGGAAGAGCGTGAGCATTTGACCATGCTCCCCGCGCTGGATATGGAACACTTTATGTATCGCCAGGGATTTGCTGACGTCTTTCACCGGGTGGCGCAAATTCCGGAGAATGTGCCTATGAATATGCGCAAAATAATCTCCAAGGCGATACATCGTTCGTCAAAACCGGATTTGGCCATTGAGGTGGCGATGGAAGCCGGGCGGCGGGGCGTTGATGCGGTGCCAACGCTGCTGCGAAAAATGTTTTCCCGCGTGCTGTGGCTGGCACGCGGCAGAGCGGATTAGTGGCGAAACATCGACGACAGCTGCGAATGGATGCTGTCCAGTAGCTGATAGCGGCGGCGGTATTCTGCGCGTTTTTTGCTGGCAATATCCGCCTCGCTTTTTCGCGCCAGCGTGCGTGGAATATGATAGTACCCGTTGCTGTCGCACTCACCGCCAACCGACTCCCAAAAAGTGTTGTAGTCGGAAAGAATTACCTTGTTTTTATCGTCGTAGCGCGGGCTACGAAAAATATGCTGTTCATTGCTTACAGCCAGAATTTGTTCGATATTTAATTGTTCCGCAAAACAGCAAATGGCTTCCATCACAATACGTTTTGGGAAAATCCCATGGCATGATTTGGTCGCTTTTTGAATTTCTTCATGTGGCAGTAATCGGCTTCCTCCCTGTAACCCGCCAATAAACAACGTACTGTTCCCTTCATAATTGCACAGCGTAAACGTCATTTCCGCTAAAGTCTCGCCAGCGCAATTGCGTACCAGAATGGTGCTTTCACCTTCTTTATCCAGTATGATGAATGAAGTCATTATTACACTAAATACTTCGCTATTTTTTCCCTCAATTTGTGCTAGTTGTAATCCATCTTCACTTAAATAATCCTTAAATTCAGTGGCTGAAAAAAAGCTGCGGATAGCATTGTAGTGATAACGCACGGCATCCAGTTTCGTTTTGTGGTCAAGGTTTTTCGCGAGATAGGCGCGATGCAAACGAACCGGCAATCGTGGCTGGCGTGCAAGTATGCTATCAAGGTCAGGCCATTGCGCCAACTCGGTCATCCATTCACGCGTTAATCGCGGCATAAGCGCTGAGCGCAACAAAAACTTACGACGAAAGCTACGCTGATGCCAAAATTGTCCTGGGCGCCAATGTCCGGTCATCAGGCTACAAAAGAGGCTAAAACTTGTGACTGGTTTTGAAGAAAGAAAAGTGCTTTCAGTTAGCTGGCTCATAATATAAATCCGATTGATACCTTTGTACTAATTTCAGCACAGCGGATCTTAACCATTCATCAATAACTCTGTTATTCTTGCGCTTTTCAACGGCGATTTATTTAACGTTGATGTTTAGCACTCCACTCTGGTGGGCGTATTGGGGGAATTGGGACATTTATGAAGCTCAAGGGAAAAATCAAAAAACGCTATTTTCTGTTCGCCGTCATCCTTATTGTGGCGGTAATTGCACTTTGGCAAACGCTTAATGCACCTTTACCTCAGTATCAAACATTAATTGTTCGACCTGGCGATCTGCAACAAAGCGTACTGGCTACCGGTAAGCTGGATGCGCTGCGTAAAGTTGACGTCGGGGCGCAGGTCAGCGGGCAGTTAAAAACGCTGTCGGTTGCGATTGGCGATAAAGTAAAAAAAGATCAGTTGCTCGGCGTTATCGATCCTGAACAGGCGCAAAACCAAATCAAAGAGGTTGAAGCGACGCTAATGGAATTGCGCGCCCAGCGTTTACAAGCCGAAGCTGAGTGGAAGCTGGCGCGGGTCACTCTCTCCCGCCAACAACAGCTGGCGAAAACCCAGGCCGTTTCACAGCAGGATCTCGACACGGCGGCCACCGAAATGGCGGTCAAACAGGCGCAAATTGGCACAATTGACGCGCAAATTAAGCGTAATCAGGCCTCTCTCGATACGGCAAAAACCAACCTTGATTACACCCGCATCGTTGCGCCAATGGCTGGCGAAGTAACACAAATTACTACCCTGCAGGGGCAAACCGTTATTGCCGCCCAGCAGGCACCTAACATTCTGACCCTGGCCGATATGAGCACCATGCTGGTGAAAGCGCAGGTTTCTGAGGCTGATGTAATTCACCTGCATCCTGGGCAAAAGGCCTGGTTTACCGTGCTGGGCGATCCGCAAACACGCTATGAAGGTAAGCTCAAAGATGTTCTTCCGACGCCAGAGAAAGTGAATGATGCGATTTTCTACTATGCCCGCTTTGAAGTTCCCAACCCGAAAGGGATCCTGCGTCTGGATATGACCGCGCAGGTCCATATCCAGCTCACTGATGTCAAAAATGTCCTGACGATCCCGCTGTCGGCGCTGGGCGATCCTATCGGCAACAATCGTTATAACGTCAGGCTGCTGCGTAACGGCGAAACCCGCGAACGTGAAGTGGTTATCGGCGCGCGTAATGACACCGATGTGGAGATCGTGAAAGGGCTGGAAGAGGGGGATGAAGTCATTACCGGTGAGGGCAACGCTGGAGCTGCAAAATGACGGCATTGCTTGAACTGAGCCATATCCGCCGCAGCTATCCGTCAGGCGAAGGCCAGGTTGAGGTGTTGAAGGACGTATCCTTGAGCATTCAGGCCGGGGAAATGGTGGCGATTGTCGGGGCGTCGGGTTCGGGTAAATCGACGCTGATGAACATTCTCGGTTGTCTGGATAAGCCAACCAGCGGTACGTATCGGGTTGCCGGACGCGATGTCTCTACGCTGGATAGCGATGCGCTAGCGCAGCTGCGTCGTGAGCATTTCGGTTTTATCTTCCAGCGCTATCACCTGCTGTCGCATTTAACCGCCGCACAAAACGTTGAGGTACCGGCGGTCTATGCGGGCACTGAACGTAAGCAGCGCCTGGCGCGTGCGCAGGAATTACTCCAGCGGCTGGGGCTGGGTGACCGGGTTGACTATCAACCTTCCCAGCTTTCCGGTGGTCAGCAGCAGCGGGTCAGTATCGCGCGTGCGCTGATGAACGGGGGGCAGGTTATTCTTGCCGACGAACCCACCGGTGCGCTGGATAGCCATTCCGGCGAAGAGGTGATGGCGATTTTGCATCAGCTGCGCGATCGCGGGCATACGGTAATTATCGTTACTCACGATAGCCAGGTCGCCGCGCAGGCCGAACGGGTCATTGAAATTCGTGACGGCGAGATTGTGCGCAATCCACCGCCACAGAACCCCTCTGGCGGACGCGATATCGCGGAGCCAACGGTGAAAACGGCATCCGGCTGGAGCCAGTTTGTCAGCGGTTTTCGTGAAGCGCTTACGATGGCCTGGCTGGCAATGGCCGCGAATAAGATGCGTACGCTACTGACCATGCTTGGGATCATCATCGGTATTGCTTCGGTGGTGTCGATCGTGGTGGTAGGCGATGCGGCTAAACAGCTGGTACTGGCAGATATTCGCGCTATTGGTACTAACACCATTGATATCTATCCAGGCAAAGACTTCGGCGACGACGATCCGCAATATCAACAGGCGTTGAAGTATGACGATTTGACGGCGCTACAGAAGCAGCCCTGGGTCAGTTCAGTAACGCCTGCGGTGTCGAAGAACCTGCGGTTACGCTATGGCAATATCGACGTTGCTGCCAGTGCTAATGGCGTTAGCGGCGACTATTTCAACGTCTATGGCATGACATTTAGCGAAGGGACCACCTTTAACGCCGAGCAACTGGCGGGCCGTGCTCAGGTGGTGGTGCTCGACAGCAATACCCGTCGTCAGTTGTTCCCCAATAAAGCGAAAGTTGTTGGCGAAGTCGTGCTGGTGGGGAATATGCCTGCCACGGTGATTGGTGTTGCAGAAGAGAAACAGTCGATGTTTGGCAGTAGCAAGATCCTGCGTGTCTGGCTGCCTTACAGCACTATGTCCGGGCGCATTATGGGACAGTCGTGGCTGAACTCGATCACCGTGCGGGTGAAGGATGGTTTTGACAGTGCCCAGGCCGAACAGCAACTGACCCGACTGTTGACGTTGCGCCACGGTAAGAAGGATTTCTTCACCTGGAATATGGACGGCATCTTGAAAACCGCCGAAAAGACCACACGTACATTACAACTCTTCCTGACGCTGGTGGCGGTGATTTCGCTGGTGGTCGGTGGGATTGGCGTGATGAATATTATGCTGGTTTCAGTAACCGAACGAACGCGTGAGATTGGTATTCGTATGGCGGTTGGCGCTCGCGCCAGTGACGTGCTGCAACAGTTCTTAATTGAAGCGGTGTTAGTGTGTCTGGTTGGCGGCGCGTTGGGCATTAGCCTGTCGATGCTGATCGCTTTTACGCTACAGCTATTTCTGCCGGGCTGGGAAATTGGATTCTCACCCGTCGCGCTGTTGACGGCGTTCCTGTGTTCGACTGCAACCGGGGTGTTGTTTGGCTGGTTACCGGCGCGGAATGCGGCACGTCTGGATCCAGTAGATGCTCTGGCGCGGGAATAATGCCACAGAGATAAAAATGCCAGCCGCAAGGGCTGGCATTTTGACTGCGGGATGTACACAATGAGACAGAAGAGCTATGCGACAGCTTCTGCTTCAATGACAGGCACGATGACACTGGCATGATTGCCTTTTGGCCCCTGGTGGACATCAAACTGGACAGACTGTCCGGCTTTTAGCGTTCTGTAACCATCCATCTGAATGGTGGAATAATGGGCGAAAATATCTTCGCCGCCGCCTTCGGGGCAAATGAAACCAAACCCTTTGGCGTTGTTGAACCACTTAACAGTACCCGTTTCCATACTTCGACATCCTTCGTAAATCTTATATAAGTAAGATGGAATGAACCGGTGGCGGAGTGGGGGCTGTTCAAAACCTCGCCAACTCTCGAAACTACAATTTAGAGAAATCAGGCGGGGCGTCAAGCGCCATGCAGACGGAATAGGGTAAAAATGCATCAAAATTTGAAGCAGTTAACGCTATTGTCGGTTATGTGACAGATGTCGCGGATGGCACTAATAGATGATAGTTATCTAATACTTGAGGTAGATTGATTGTGCGCATAGGCTGCTTGTCAGCGGCAAGATTTTCTGCCGGAAACCGTAACTGAAGATGACGACTGACAATGGGTAAGACGAACGACTGGCTGGATTTCGATCTGCTGGCGGAAGACAAATTGCGCGACGCGCTAAAACCGCCATCTATGTATAAAGTGATATTAGTCAATGATGATTACACTCCGATGGAGTTTGTTATTGACGTGTTACAAAAATTCTTTTCTTATGATGTAGAACGTGCAACGCAACTGATGCTTGCAGTTCACTATCAAGGCAAAGCTATCTGCGGCGTGTTCACTGCCGAAGTGGCTGAAACCAAAGTAGCGATGGTGAACAAATATGCGAGGGAGAACGAGCATCCGTTGCTGTGTACGCTGGAAAAAGCCTGAATGCAGGCATAAACATTGGGGGAGGTGCCTATGCTCAATCAAGAACTGGAACTCAGTTTAAACATGGCTTTCGCCAGAGCGCGCGAGCACCGACATGAGTTTATGACCGTCGAGCACTTGTTACTGGCGTTGCTCAGTAACCCATCGGCCCGCGAAGCGCTGGAAGCGTGTTCTGTGGATCTGGTGGCGCTCCGTCAGGAACTCGAAGCCTTCATTGAACAGACCACACCTGTATTGCCTGCCAGTGAGGAAGAACGCGACACGCAGCCAACGTTGAGTTTTCAGCGTGTACTGCAACGCGCGGTCTTTCATGTTCAGTCCTCCGGGCGCAATGAAGTTACCGGCGCAAATGTGCTGGTCGCTATCTTCAGCGAGCAGGAATCTCAGGCGGCTTATCTGCTGCGTAAGCATGAAGTGAGCCGCCTTGATGTGGTGAATTTTATTTCTCATGGCACGCGCAAAGACGAACCCAGTCAGTCTTCTGACTCTGGGAATCAGCCAAATAACGAAGAGCAAGCTGGCGGGGAGGACCGTATGGAAAACTTCACGACTAACCTTAACCAGCTTGCCCGAGTGGGTGGAATTGATCCGCTCATTGGCCGGGACAAAGAGCTGGAGCGCGCCATTCAGGTACTGTGCCGTCGCAGAAAAAACAACCCGCTGCTGGTGGGAGAGTCTGGTGTCGGTAAAACCGCCATTGCTGAAGGCCTCGCCTGGCGTATCGTCCAGGGTGATGTGCCTGAAATCATGGCTGATTGCACCCTTTACTCCCTGGATATCGGCTCGCTGTTGGCTGGCACCAAATATCGCGGTGATTTTGAAAAACGCTTTAAGGCGCTGCTGAAACAGCTGGAACAGGATACTAACAGCATTCTGTTTATCGATGAGATCCACACCATTATCGGTGCGGGTGCGGCATCGGGCGGCCAGGTGGATGCGGCTAACCTGATCAAGCCGCTGCTCTCCAGCGGTAAGATCCGTGTGATAGGGTCCACAACCTATCAGGAATTCAGCAATATCTTTGAAAAGGATCGTGCGTTAGCGCGCCGTTTCCAGAAAATCGATGTCACTGAGCCATCGGTAGAAGAGACCGTGCAGATAATCAACGGTCTGAAGCCGAAATACGAAGCGCACCATGACGTCCGCTATACCGCCAAAGCGGTGCGTGCAGCGGTCGAACTGGCGGTGAAATACATTAACGATCGTCATCTGCCGGATAAAGCGATTGACGTGATCGATGAGGCGGGCGCGCGTGCGCGTCTGATGCCGGTCAGCAAGCGCAAGAAAACCGTCAACGTGGCGGATATCGAGTCCGTTGTGGCCCGCATTGCGCGGATCCCGGAGAAGAGCGTTTCGCAGAGCGATCGCGACACGCTGAAAAACCTGGGCAACCGTCTGAAAATGCTGGTATTCGGACAGGATAAAGCCATTGAGGCGCTGACTGAAGCGATCAAAATGAGCCGTGCCGGTCTGGGACACGAGCATAAACCGGTCGGTTCGTTCCTGTTTGCCGGACCAACTGGCGTCGGTAAGACCGAAGTCACGGTGCAGTTGTCCAAAGCGCTGGGTATTGAACTGCTGCGTTTTGATATGTCCGAATATATGGAACGCCACACCGTCAGCCGCCTGATTGGTGCGCCTCCGGGGTATGTTGGTTTCGACCAGGGCGGTTTGCTGACCGATGCTGTTATTAAGCATCCGCATGCCGTACTGCTGCTGGATGAAATCGAAAAAGCGCACCCGGATGTCTTTAACCTGCTGCTGCAAGTGATGGATAACGGCACGCTGACCGACAATAACGGGCGTAAAGCGGATTTCCGCAACGTGGTGCTGGTCATGACCACCAACGCCGGTGTGCGTGAAACTGAGCGTAAATCGATTGGGTTGATTCATCAGGACAACAGTACTGATGCAATGGGCGAAATCAAAAAAGTGTTTACGCCGGAATTCCGTAACCGTCTCGACAACATTATCTGGTTTGATCATCTCTCTACCGAGGTGATTCATCAGGTTGTTGATAAGTTTATCGTCGAGCTTCAGGTTCAGCTGGATCAGAAAGGTGTCTCTCTGGAAGTGAGCCAGGAAGCACGTGACTGGCTGGCAGAGAAAGGCTATGACCGCGCAATGGGCGCACGTCCAATGACGCGTGTGGTCCAGGATAACCTGAAAAAACCATTGGCTAACGAACTGCTGTTCGGTTCGCTGGTGGATGGTGGCCAGGTGACCGTTGCGCTGGATAAAGAGAAAAATGAGCTGACCTATGGTTTCCAGAGTGCGCAAAAGCACAAGCCAGAAGCAGCACATTAATCTTTAATCACCTAATCAGCCGGGCGTAATGCCCGGTTTTTTTTCGCCTGATAATCGTGATTTGAATTGGGATATTCAGGGAGTTTAAACGGCAGGCAAAAAATAAGCCTGCGTAAGGGAGATTACGCAGGCTAAGGAGGTGGTTCCTGGTACAGCTAGCATTTATGGGTTATGTTTTTCAGCGGAGGGGATAATACCCTTAATGAACGAAACGGTATGTGATCGATTTCTAAGAATCTTCCGAACGCTGAAAAATAACCGTAATTAACTACTTAGTATGCGGGTTGCGCGTGGACTCACCGGTAAAATTACGCATCAACAATGCATAATTCAGATCGATATCCTCTGGTACTGGCATCCACACGGTGTAACCATCGCCCGGCGCAACCGGCATGGCTTCACCTTTCGCGTTTTCCATCTGTTCGAGGGTAAAATTGATGTTTCCCTGTGGGGTCATCAGCTCCAGGCTGTCGCCGACGGTGAATTTGTTTTTCACCAGTACGGCGGCCAGTTCACCTTTACGTTCGCCGGTGAATTCGCCGACAAACTGCTGACGCTCGGAAACAGAGAAGCCGTATTCGTAGTTCTGATAGTCGTCATGGGTATGGCGGCGCAGGAACCCTTCGGTGTAACCACGATGCGCCAGGCCTTCCAGCGTTTCCAGCAGTTGCGGGTCGAACGGTTTACCGGCTGCGGCATCATCAATGGCTTTACGATAGACCTGCGCGGTACGTGCACAGTAATAGTATGACTTGGTGCGGCCTTCGATCTTCAGCGAATGCACGCCCATCTGCGTCAGGCGTTCAACGTGGGCAATGGCACGCAAATCCTTTGAGTTCATGATGTAAGTGCCATGTTCGTCTTCGAACGCGGTCATATACTCACCCGGACGCTGGGCTTCTTCAATCATAAAGACTTTGTCTGTCGGTGCGCCGATACCCAGCGTAGGCTCAACGTTTTGTACCGGAATAGGCTCGTACTTATGCACGATATTGCCCACCACGTCTTCTTTGCCTTCCTGCACGTTGTATTCCCAGCGGCAGGCATTGGTGCAGGTACCCTGGTTAGGGTCACGTTTGTTGATATAGCCAGAAAGCAGGCAACGGCCGGAGTAGGCCATACACAGCGCACCGTGAACGAAGATCTCAAGCTCCATATCCGGCACCTGGGTGCGGATCTCTTCGATTTCTTCCAGCGACAGCTCGCGGGAGAGGATCACGCGGGTCAGCCCCATCTGCTTCCAGAATTTCACCGTCGCCCAGTTTACGGCGTTAGCCTGTACTGAAAGGTGAATGTCCATGTCAGGGAAGTTTTCGCGCACCAGCATAATCAGACCAGGGTCTGACATGATCAGTGCATCCGGCCCCATTTCCACCACCGGTTTCAGATCACGAATGAAGGTCTTCAGCTTGGCATTGTGTGGGGCAATGTTAACCACCACATAGAATTTTTTACCCAGTTCATGGGCTTCATTAATGCCGAGCTGCAGGTTTTCGTGGTTGAATTCGTTGTTGCGTACGCGCAGTGAGTAACGCGGTTGGCCCGCATACACAGCGTCAGCGCCATAGGCGAAAGCGTAACGCATGTTTTTCAGCGTTCCCGCCGGGGAAAGGAGTTCCGGTTTAAACATAATTTTCTCGTTCTGATGACAGGTCAGACTCGCCTCACTCAATGAGGCGGTTAGGGGAGTGCCCCCATATTAAGGGCGGGCATTGTAGCGCTGCGAGGAAGTCAGGTAAAGAAAAACGCCGGGCGACAGCGTTGCGTTACCCGGCTGAGCAAATAATTATCAGGTCTTATCTTTTATCGTCTGACTGACACCATTGGTCTTAACTGAAGCAATACCGGTCTCGCGTGACTGTTCATTCGCATACAGTTGACTGCTACCAATAATCTGGTGGTTTGCAGCTTTCAGGTTGAAATGTAATTTGCCATTAGACGCTGTTTTTTTCTCATAACGCTCATCCAGAGGGCTGTTAGCATGGACAGATGCGATCCCTTTTTCTGCAGCACCTTTTGTAGTGTAAAGCTCACTGGTAAGGATTATTTCCCCGTTCCCAGCTTTAAGAACAAAGCGGTACTGATCATCGCTACTCTTACTTAATTCAAACCAACCAGCCATATGAACTCCTTGATTAAAAGTTTTATATCAAACAGTTATTGACGACAGTATTGTCAGAAAGAGTATGAGCGATATTTGGAGAGTTGCTAGTTACCAGGGCTCACGGAGCAGCGGAGCCCTGAAGGGCAGGAGAGTTTAAGCAATTCGGCAGGCGTCGGCTTCCCAGCGATACCCCACGCCATAGACCGCGCGGATAAACGACTGCTCGGCATCCAGCGACTCCAGCTTGCGTCGCAGGTTCTTAATATGGCTGTCGATGGTGCGGTCGGTAACGACGCGGTAATCGTCATAGAGATGATTGAGCAACTGTTCACGGGAGAACACTTTACCCGGCTCATGTGACAACGTTTTAAGTAAGCGGAATTCGGCGGGCGTTAAATCGAGCATCTTCCCACGCCAGGAGGCCTGAAAACGGCCTTCATCGACGATAAGCGGGCTGTCTGCATCCATTTGTTGCAGTTCGCGCTGCGGTTTGCAGCGGCGCAGGATCGTTTTTACGCGCGCGACAACTTCGCGCGGGCTGTAAGGTTTACAAATATAATCATCAGCACCGATCTCCAGCCCCAGCAGGCGATCAATCTCTTCGATTTTAGCGGTTACCATCATGATGGGGACTTCTGAGAAGCGGCGGATTTCCCGACACAGAGTCAGACCGTCGGTACCGGGCAGCATCAGATCCAACAAGATCAGATCGGGCGGCGTTTGGCGCACGTAAGGCAGAACCAGGTCGCCGTGGTTGATCAGCGTAGGGGCATAGCTCGCTGCTCGCAGGTAGTCGATCAGCAGTTGCCCCAGCTTAGGCTCATCTTCCACGATCAGAATACGCGGTGTGTTTTCATCAATGGGTAACTCAGTCATACATCTCTCTGTAAATCGCGTTCCAGCGGTAACTCTACTGTAATGCTAACCCCACCAAAAGGCGAATGGGCGGCGCGGATTAGACCATTATGCGCTTGTACGATATTGACGCAAATCGCCAGCCCCAACCCGGAACCTCCGCTGGCGCGGTTGCGCGAGCCTTCGGTGCGATAAAATCGTTCAAACAGCTTCTGTAACTGCTCGTCACTTACGCCGGGAGCGGAATCAGCGAAGGTTAATAACACCATGCGTTCGCGTTGTTCGGCGCTGATATGCAACCCGCCACCGCTATCGGTGTAGCGCAGACTGTTTTCCAGCAGGTTGTTGAACAGCTGCATCAGACGATCCCTGTCACCAAATACCGTCATGCTGTCGGGGAGCGAAAGCTGTATGGTCAATCCACGGCTGGAGAAGCGTTCACGAAATGCGCCGCTTGCCACTTCCAATAGGGGGATGAGGTCCAGCGATGTTTTCTGGTAGGCCAGCGCGCCTTCATCTGACATGGAGAGCTGATGAAGGTCGTCAACCAGTTTGGTGAGCGTACCGACTTCAGCCTGCAACGAGGCAACGGAGTCAGGGGTAAACTGGCGGACACCATCCTGAATGGCCTCCAGTTCACCGCGCAACACCGCCAACGGCGTACGCAGTTCGTGAGAAATATCGGCCATAAAGTCACGACGCATCTGCTGGTTTTTTTCCAGTGTACTGGCGAGCTGGTTGAAGTCCTGCGCCAGCTTGCCCAGCTCATCCGTACTGGTTGGCGTAACGCGAGTGGTGAAATCGCCCGCCGCCAGTTTGTGCGTGCCTTCCACCAACCGCTTAACCGGGGCCAGCAGGCTGCGCGCCAGCGTAAACGTCGCCAGCGCGGCCAGGATCGTGGAGAGCGCAACGATAAGCCAGCTGGATCGTCGTTGCTGCATGTCGAAATTGATATCCGTATTCCGCGTTAAGCGTTCCACAGGAGAGGCAATCACGGCGCCCACTTCGCTACCGTTAACGCGTATGGGATGGCGCATGCCGTCGCGAGGAACTGGGCCGCGCGGGCCGACAAGCACACGGGCGTTTTGGTCGACAACCCAAAACTGTGTACGCCAGCCGTGCGGCGGCATGCCTGGACCCGGTTTATCATCGTCGTTGTCGTGTTCAAAAGAGCGCAGGATCTGGAAAACAAAACGATCGTTATTGCGTAAGAATCGCCAGTTGCCGTGCTGCTCGTACTGCTCGCTTAATGCGTCGCTGAGCATTTGCAGCCGCTGCTCGTTGCCGTGCTTGATATAGTCAATAAAACCACGTTCGAAGCTAATGCGTACGGCCCAGTGCATGCTGATCAGCAACACAATGCAGGTGGCGAAAATCGCCAGAAACAGTTTGCCGGTGATACCGGGCCGCCAGAACTTCATCAGGTGCTCCTTTTGCGCCGTGAAATCACCGCGTTGGTTTGCGTGTCGTTCGGCACGCGGGCAAAAATAATGGCGGGCAGCGCAATAATGAAGGCGATGCACAGCCAGGTATACATAAAGACGGTATGCGTACTTCCGCTGTCGATGGCGATATGCTGTTGGCCGAACATGCCCAGCAGCAGGCCTGCGATGGTCACACCAATACTCATCGATAGCTGCATGATCATCGACAGCAGGCTGTTACCGCTGCTGGCCAGATCGTCAGGCAGATCTTTTAACGTAAGCGTGTTCATGGATGAAAAACGTGTTGAGTTGACCATTCCCTGTAAAAACAGCACGAAGGGCAGGGCGTAATACCAGCCCAGCAGTGCCGTGGTCATTAGCAACAGACTGACCAGCGACAGGCCAAGCGTAGTGGTAATCAGCACACGACGGTAACCAAAGCGGTTAACGACCTGCACCACAATGCGCTTCATGCCCATACTGCCCAGCACCATCGGGATCATCATCAGCCCGGCATGAAAAGGTGAAAAACCGAGGCCAATCTGTAAAAACACTGGTGTCATAAACGGCAACATGCCGCTGCCGATGCGTCCGGCAAAACTGCCGAACAGACCTAGCGAGAAGGTTGGTGTGCGAAACAGATTCAGGCTAAATAGCGCACGCGGATTACGATGGGCGTGTTTCAGATACAGCGCAATAGCCAGCACCCCGCAGATAACCAACGCCGCCAGCGTGATACTGGAGAGGCCGGTTCCTTTGCTGCCATCGAGCGCCAGCGTCAGTACCGCCATGCCGACCGCCAGCATCGCGAACCCTGAGAGGTCGAAACGTCGGGTTTGCATGGTGTAGTTGGGCATCAGCATTAACGTCGCTATCGCGCCGACAATGCCTACCGGAATATTAATCAAAAATATCCAGTGCCAGGAGGCGTATTCAACCAGAATTCCGCCTAACGCTGGGCCCAGCAGCGGGCCGATTTGACCGGGTAAAGTGACAAACGTCATTGCCGCCATATATTGCTCACGCGGGACGATTTTCATCACCGTTAGCCTGCCGACCGGCACCATCATCGCACCGCCAACGCCTTGTAAGACGCGCGCCATCACCAGCTCGTTGAGTGTGCTGGACCCGGCGCAAAACAGCGAGCCAAGCGTAAACAGGATGATGGCGGTGAAGAAGATATTACGCACGCCAACTTTGTCCGCCAGCCATCCGCTGGCGGGCAGCATCACGGCAACAGTTAAAACATATGACACAATGACCATATGCATGTGTAACGGGCTTTCCCCGAGGCTTGCCGCCATCGAGGGAAGCGCGGTGTTAACGATGGTGGTATCCAGCGACTGCATAAAAAAGCCAAATGCCACAATCCAAAGTTGCCAGCGGGTGCTGTCGGGAAGTTCTGTCATAACTCTGCTACCGGTTTGCTGTTTTTACGCGAAAAACGCAGACGCAGACGGTCGAAAAAGAGATAGACCACGGGCGTGGTGTACAGCGTCAGGAGCTGACTCACGACCAGCCCACCGACAATGGTTATCCCCAAAGGCTGACGCAGTTCAGAGCCATCTCCTGCGGATAACACCAACGGCAACGCGCCAAACAACGCCGCCAGCGTGGTCATCATTATTGGGCGAAAGCGCAACAGGCAGGCCTGGAAAATAGCTTCTTCCGGCTGTAGTTTGCCGTTTCTCTGCGCTTCCAGCGCAAAATCGACCATCATGATGGCGTTTTTCTTCACAATGCCAATTAATAGCATGATCCCTATCAGGGCGATTAGGCTGAACGGGGCATTGAACAGTTCCAGCGCCAGCAACGCCCCGACGCCAGCCGAAGGTAGCGTGGAGAGAATGGTCAGCGGATGGACATAGCTTTCATACAGCATCCCCAGCACGATATAGACCGTGGCGATGGCGGCGATAATCAGGATCACCTGCGAATTCATGGTGTCCTGAAATACCTGTGCGGTACCGGCAAAGCTACCGCGAACCGTGGAAGGGACGCCGAGCTGGGTCATGGTTCTGTTGATGGCCTCTGTCGCTTCTGACAGTGAAGAACCTGTCGGCAGGTTAAACGACACGGTTGAGGCGGCAGACAAGCCCTGATGGTTCACAGACAGTGGCGCATTCGCCGGCTGCCATTTAGCAAAGTACGATAACGGGATCGCTTTACCGTCATTGTTGATGACGAACATTTTGTCCAGTGCGCTGATGTCCTGGGTGTAACGTCGATCGACCTCCATCACCACTTTGTACTGGTTCATCGGCTGATAGATGGTAGAGATCTGTCGTTGTCCGAAAGCATTATTCAACAGGCTGTTGGCGGCTGCCACGTCGATCCCCAGACGAGACATGGTGTCGCGATCGTAAATCAGATTCATCTCCGCGCCATTGTCTTGCTGATCGGAGTTGACGTCTGCCAGTTGGGGCAGGGCGGCAAGCGCCTTACGGATCTTCGGTTCCCACTCACGCAACGCCGCGAGATCGTCGGACAGCAATGTGTATTGATAGCTGGCGTTGGCCTGGCGTCCACCAACGCGAATATCTTGCACCGCCATTAAAAACAGATTCGCACCTGGCTCTTTTGAAAGCGCGACGCGCAGGCGGTCGATCACCTGTTGAGCGGTTTCACGGCGTTCATCGCGTGGCTTGAGGGTAATAAACATCATCCCGCTGTTGACCCGCGAACCACCGGTAAAACCGGTGACGTTATTCACCGCCGGGTCGTCGCGGATGATCTTCATAAAGTCCTGCAGTTTGCCGCGCATCGCCTGAAATGAGATGCTCTGGTCGGCCTGGATCCCACCCATCAATACGCCGGTATCCTGCTCCGGGAAGAAGGTTTTGGGGATGGAAATATAAAGCCAGATATTCAGCGCGATGGTGCCAAGTAACACCACGCCTACCAGCCGCGTATGGCGTAGCACCCATTTAAGCGAGGTGCCGTAACTCTGTTGCAGCGCCACTAGCACACGACCAAAACCCCGTTTGCGAGACTGTTCGCGCGGGGTGCTGGATTTGAGCATCCAGCCGCACATCATTGGCGTTAATGTCAGCGACACCAGCAGCGAGATACCGATAGCAACCGACAGCGTGACGGCAAATTCGCGTAGCAAGCGCCCAGGCAATCCGCCCATTAACAGCAGTGGCAGGAACACCGCCACCAGCGACAGACTCATGGAGAGCACGGTGAATCCCACTTCGCGCGTACCCTGTAACGCCGCCTGGAGCGGCTTCATTCCTGCTTCCAGGTGGCGGGCAATATTTTCCAGCACAACGATGGCGTCATCGACGACAAATCCCGTAGCAATGGTGAGCGCCATCAACGACAGGTTGTTCAGGCTGAATCCACACAGATACATGGCGGCAAAGGTACCGATCAGCGAGACCGGAACTGCTACCGCGGGGATCAGCGTCGCACGCCCGGAGCGCAGGAAAATAAAGACCACCAGGATAACCAGCGCCACGGAGATAATCAGCGTCTGTTCGACTTCTTCCAGCGAGGCGCGAATAGTCGGCGAGCGGTCCTGGGCGATTTGCAGATCGATGGCGGCCGGGACCAGCGTTTGTAACTCCGGCAATTTGGCGCGAATGCTGTCTACCGTCTGAATGATATTGGCTTCCGGTAGCTTGCGGATCATCAGCAGAATGGCCGGTTTGGCATTGGTCATCCCCGCGTTGCGTACGTCCTGCACCGAGTCGGTTACAGACGCAACGTCGCCCAGTCGCACCGCCGCGCCGTTATTGTAGTGGATGATAATCGGCTGGTATTCGGCGGCGGTTTTCAGCTCATCGTTGGTTTGGACCTGCCAGCGGTGGGTATCATTCTCGATAGCGCCCTGCGGCTTACGTACATTGGCGTTGTCAATTGCGCTACGCACGTCGTCCAGCGACACGCCCTGGTTAAACAGCGCCTGCGGATTAAGCCCTACACGCACGGCAGGCAGAGAGCTGCCTCCAACGTCCACGTCGCCCACGCCGTCAATTTGCGCGATGGTTTGCGCCAGTTGGGTTGATGCGAAATCGTACAATTCACCTTGCGAGTACGTGTCCGACGTTAGCGTCAGGATCATGATTGGCGCATCGGAAGGATTGGCTTTGCGATACGTTGGTCGGCTCGGCATCCCGCTGGGTAGCAGACTTTGCGCGGCGTTAATTGCGGCCTGAACGTCCCGCGCCGCGCCATTGATGTCACGGTCGAATTTGAATTCGAGAATAATACGCGTACTGCCAAGTGAACTGCTCGAAGTCATTTCGTTCACGCCCGCAATGCGCCCCAGCGAGCGCTCCAGCGGAGTTGCGACCGAGGACGCCATCGTTTCGGGTGAGGCACCCGGTAACGATGCGCTGACCATGATCACCGGAAAATCCACCTGCGGTAGCGGAGCGACCGGCAGCAGACGAAATCCGAGTATGCCGCACAGGGTGATGGCTACCGAAATAAGAATGGTCGCCACCGGACGATGAATGAAAAGCGCTAAAAATTTCATTTACGCTTCCTCTTCCTGACGTGGGAAGCGGCTTTTCACGTACAACGACAGACGGTCAAACAGCAGATAAATCACCGGGGTGGTAAACAGGGTTAATACCTGACTCACCAGCAGCCCACCGACCATGCCAATACCTAATGGGCGACGTAACTCTGCGCCCACGCCGGTACTCAACATCAGCGGTAACGCGCCGAGCAGTGCCGCCAGTGTAGTCATCAGGATCGGGCGAAAACGCAGCAGACAAGCCTGGAAAATGGCATCGCGTGGTGACATTCCCTGTTCGCGCTCCGCGGCAAGGGCAAAGTCGATCATCATGATGGCGTTTTTCTTGACGATACCGATGAGCAAAATAATGCCGATAATCGCGATGACGTCCAGTTCGCTCCCGGCAATCATTAACGCCAGGAGCGCCCCGACGCCCGCCGTCGGCAACGTGGAGAGAATAGTAATTGGGTGAATAAAGCTCTCATACAGCACGCCGAGGACGATATACATCGCGACAACCGCAGCCACAATCAACCAGATGGTATTTCCCAGCGCGGCCTGGAAGGCGAGCGTGCTGCCCTGGAACTGGGTGGTAATATTGGCGGGCAGGTTAAGCGTTTTTTCGGTATCCAGAATGGCCTGTACCGCATCACCCAGCGACCACTCGTCTGGCACGTTGAACGAGATGGTGGTGACCGGGAACTGATCGAGGTGGTTAATCGACAGCGGGGCAAAACGCTGTTCAACACTGGCGATCGCGCTGAGCGGTACTATGCCGCCGTCGCTACTGGTCAGACGTATTGTATCCAGTGCCGCAAGCCCTGGCGTATTGTTGGTGTCATGTTCTAACACCACGCGATACTGATTTGCCTGGGTGTAGATGGTTGAAATCAGTCGCTGGCCGAAGGCGTTGTACAGGGCGTTGTCGACATCTGACATGCTGATGCCCAAACGGCTGGCGCTGTCGCGATTGACGTTCACATACGCTACCAGCCCTTTGTCCTGCCAGTCGCTACTGACATCGGACAGTTGCGGTAGCTGATTTAGTTTTGCTATCAGCTGTGGAACCCAGGTGCTGAGGGCATCAAGGGATGTCGCTTGCAACGTGAACTGATATTGCGTCCGGCTGACCTGAGTATCAATCGTCAGATCCTGAGTGGGCTGAAGATAAAGGTCAACGCCGGGAACTCTGTCAACCGCATCCTGTAGGCGCGCAATCACTTTCTGCACCCGATCGTCACGTTCATCCAGCGGCTTAAGGTTGATTTGTAAGCGCGCGCTGTTCAATGCCGTATTAGTGCCGTCCACACCGACAAAAGCGGTCAGGCTTTCTACCGCCGGATCTTGCAGGATGACATCTGAGACCTGACGCTGACGCTGAGCCATGCTGGCAAACGAGCTGGACTGTGGTGCCTGCAGCGTGCCCTGGATGATGCCGTTATCCTGGATCGGAAAGAAGCCTTTGGGGATAAAGACCCATAGCATAACGCTCAGCACCAGCGTGCCGAGTGCAACGCCCAGCGTGAGCCACGGATGGTTGAGCACTTTCGCCAGCCAGTGGCCGTACCCGGCAATGACGCGATCAAACATTCGCTCTGAGGCACGGGAGAAGCGGTTTTGCTTACGCAATGAGGCCTGATTCAGCATACGCGCGCACATCATCGGCGTAAGAGTGAGCGAGACAACAGCGGAAATCAGAATCGCCACGGCCAGCGTCACAGCGAACTCCCGGAACAATCGGCCTACGATATCACCCATAAACAGCAGTGGGATCAGTACGGCGATCAGTGAAAATGTCAGAGAGATGATGGTAAAACCAATCTCGCCCGCGCCCTTCAGGGCCGCAGTCAGCGGTTTTTCGCCTTTTTCGATATAGCGTGAAATATTCTCGATAACCACGATAGCGTCATCCACCACAAAACCTGTCGCAATGGTTAGCGCCATGAGGGTCAGGTTGTTGATGGAGAAATCGAGGAATACCATCACCGCGAAGGTGCCGATTAACGATAACGGTACGGCGACCGCAGGAATAATGGTTGCCGGAATATTGCGTAAAAACAGGTAGATAATCATGACTACCAGCGCAATCGCCAGCATCAATTCAAATTGGGTATCCGCTACGGACGCACGGATATTGGTCGTACGATCGGAAAGTACGCTGACCTTAACCGATTTGGGCAGGCTCTCGGTGAGCTGCGGCAGCATCTGGCGGATACTGTCAGCAGTGGAAATGATGTTCGCGCCAGGCTGACGCTGAACATTCATCACAATGGCTTGTTGCTTATTGGCCCATGCGCCCAGCCAGCTGTTTTCGGCCCCTTGTTCTACGGTGGCGACATCGCCCAGACGAACCGGCGCCCCGTTTTTATAGGCAACAATGAGCTGACGATATTCATCCGCGGACTGCATCTGGTCGTTGGCTGAAAGGGTAACGGCACGCGTTGGGCCATCAAGACTCCCTTTTGCCGAATTGACGTTGGCACCGGTAATGGCCGTACGGATGGTTTCGCTGGTCAGACCGAGTGCGGCAATGGCCTGAGCGTTAAGTTTCACGCGGACCGCCGGACGTTGCCCACCAGAAAGTGTTACCAGACCCACGCCGGAAACCTGAGAGATTTTCTGCGCGACGCGGGTTTCGACCATATCTTCCACCTGCGTCATCGGCATGGCGCTGGATGTGACCGCCAGCGTCATGATCGGCGGATCTGCCGGGTTTACCTTGCTGTATACCGGAGGGTTAGGGAGATCGCTGGGTAATAAATTGGTGGCGGCGTTAATCGCGGCCTGAACTTCCTGCTCGGCTACATCCAACGGGAGCGTCAGTTGAAACTGTAACGTAACGACCGATGCGCCACCGGAGCTTTGTGATGACATCTGTTTTAAGCCAGACATCTGTCCAAACTGACGTTCAAGCGGTGCGGTGACCGCCGAGGTCATGACGTCCGGGCTGGCGCCTGGGTAGAGCGTAACGACCTGAATCGTGGGGTAATCCACTTCAGGTAAGGCGGCGATTGGCAGGAAGCGATAACCGATAATTCCGGCAAGCAAAATCGCGACCATCAGCAGCGTGGTGGCGACGGGGCGCAGAATAAACAGGCGCGATGGTCCGCCTGTGTTGTCCGGAGGTAACACCTGCATCAGGAGTTGGCTCCTTTTTTGCCGTATCCGCGTGGCGCTGTTTTCTCGTCCTGAACAGAGGCGTCGTGCGCCTCAACGACTTCGACTTTTGCGCCTTCCGTCAGACGATCAATACCGTCGGTCACGACCCGATCGCCCGCAGACAGCCCGGCAGTAACCACCACTTTTTGGCTATCCTGAACTCCCGGTTTAACCAGGTGTTTGCTCACTTTATTGTCGCTATTCAGTACCCAGACAAAGTGGCCTTCGTTACCCATTTGCAGGGCGGCAGTTGGGATCACAACGGCATTTTGTTGTGTGTCGACCAGCATGCGGGCGTTAACGAACTGGTTAGGGAATAAAGCATCATCCTGATTGTTAAAACGAGCCTTTACTTTGATTGTTCCGGTGGTGGCATCAATCTGATTGTCGAGACTGAGCAGGACGCCTTCGCTCAGCTTTTGCGAATTGGTTCGGTCCCAGGCTTCGACCTTCAGCTGGCTCCCCGATTTTTGTGCCTGCAATACGGTAGCAATGTCGTTTTCAGGCAACGTAAATATCAGGTCGATGGGATGCGTTTGCGTAATGACGACGATTCCGGTGGTATCGCCGTTGGAAATTTGGTTACCGACATCGACCTGTTTCAGGCCGACACGACCATCGACAGGCGCGGTTATCCGGCTCCAGTCGAGCTGCAACTGAGCGCTGGCGACACTGGCTTCATCCGCTTTGATTGTGCCTAACGTCTCGTTGACCAGCGCCTGCTGGGCATCCAGCTCCTGGCGGGAGACCAGATTGGTTTTAACCAACTGTTGATAGCGGGCAAGATCGCGACGGGCATTCGCCAGCGTGGCTTTATCTTTTGCCAGTTGTCCCTGCGCCTGAGCCAGAGCAACTTTGAACTGGCTGGGATCTATCTCTGCCAGCAGGTCGCCGGCTTTTACTTGTTGTCCTTCCTCAAAGTGTAAGGCGATGAGTTGACCATCCACCCGACTACGCACCGTGGCGGTATTTGCGGCAGTAACGGTCCCCAGCCCTGTCAGATAGCGTGGCACGGCTTCCTCGGTGGCGGTGGCAGCCTGCACGGGAGCCAACGGTCCGGAGCGCATTCCACGCCGTCCTGACCCCGCCGTGTGCTGCGCGGGTTTGGTCGCGCCCGGTGCGGTTCCCTGGGATGCGCTGCGGCTTTGCCAGAACCAGATGGCGGCGACGGCGGCCACGACGATCACGATTGCTATCACCCAGCGGGATTTATTACTGCCTTTCATTGTTATGAGTTTCTCATCCTGAAACGATTCGCGGAATGATACTAGTTTAGCCAGCGAACAAGGGAGAAAAATGGAGGAATTATGAAACACTGTCGGGATTCGTCTGAATGGTGACGCGGCTTTGCGAGGCGTTACGCAACAATCGGTGGTGAAGATAGCGAATACTCAATTGTGCGATAGAGTGCTGACAAGGCAAAAAGGAGGAAAGCCAGAGATTTCAGCGGGACGCTGGAACGGGAAAGCCCCTCCCGAGGAAGGGGCCAAAATAAGGAAAGGGTTATGATGAAGTACGTCATCATACTGGTGATACTCTTAGTCATTAGCTTACCGGCTTACTAAGACACCAGGGGGAGGGGAAACCTTCCCTAACCCTCACTCCTGAAAATAAGCCACAGCAAGGATGATGTCAATACGCACACTTTTCAGCATGCGAGCGGCTTAGCGGAAAACAACGTCAGCCCAGCGGGCCAGTCCGGCGGTGACAGAACCGAAGTCATCGCCACCCGCGATAGGGATCCCGGGAAGCTGCTGGGCGAGGGCTTTTTTAATCAGCGGCGAACGCGCGCTGCCGCCGGTCAGATAAATCACGTCCGGTTTTTCCTGTGCGTTGTCCAGCGCCAGCTGGACCTGCTCGAGAATACGCGCCAGGGGCTGATTGAGCGCAGCTTCCAGTCCGTGTTGATTGATATCGGTTGCCAGCGTGTCGCTGATAAACGGTATCGCCGCCGTTACAATAGTCTGGTCGGAAAGTGCGATTTTGCTCTCTTCTGCACTGCGCACCAGGCGATAGCTCAGACGCTCGCGCCAGACTTTAAGCAGCAGAGCGACTTTATCGGCTTCTCTCGCGTCGCGGACAAGATCGTTGAGCAATCGACCGTTGGCGCTGCTATAGAAATCACTTTGCGCGGGAACGTCGTTGATTGCGACCGCGTTCCACCAGGGGAGAATCGGTAAGGCGATACCTTTTTCAGTCTCACCGCCCATACCTAGCAGTGGCATCAGGTGTTTAAACGCCAGCGCGATATCCAGATCGTTCCCGCCTACGCGGCAGCCACTGTGTCCCAGCAGGCTGTTTTCGCGATCGGCACGCTGATGCCATTGCGGCCCCATCAGCAGCAGTGAACAGTCGGTCGTACCCCCGCCGATATCCACCACCAACACGCGTTTTTCTTCCTGCAGCGTCGCTTCGTAATCCAGTCCCGCCGCTACCGGCTCGTACTGGAAGACGACATCCTGAAAACCGGCGCGTTTGGCCGCACGTTCAAGAATACCCTGCGCCTGGGTGTTGGCGTCATCGCCACCTAATCCCTGGAAGTTGATGGGCCGACCAATCACGGCCTGAGTGATAGCTTCCGGCAGTTGGCTTTGTGCCTGGTTGCGAATGTGCAGCATCATTGCACAGACCAGATCTTCAAACAGCGCAACCTGCTGCGGCTTCAGACCGCTGGCGCCCAAAAATGATTTTGGCGATTTAACGAAGTACACCTCTTCCGGGTCTTCAATATACTGACCCAGCGATGCCAGACCGAACTGTACGCTGTTGGCGTTAACGTCGATGTCTTCTTCGCGGTTGTAGCGCATCGCACGGCGAAGCAGCGCCTGCGTTTCATCATCCGTAGTTGGGATGTCATGATGGCGATACAGCCACTCGCTAACCGCTTCGCGCGTTGGTGCGCACAGCATTGAGGGTAGCAGCGTGCTGTTATTTTCCATTTTGAGCAGGTGAGGCTGCCCGTCACGCATAACGGCCACTGAACAGTTTGCCGTACCGTAGTCAAAACCAATAAACACCGTAAAAATCCCCATGCCAGTGAAGAAGGGGCGTGACTTTAACGAATAGTTGACGCCCCGACAACTGGAATATGAAAGCAAGGCGTACTGATTGAATACCGTTTATGCTTTAGGTTTGCGAAAAAGGAAAACTAAATGTTCACGCTGAGCTGGCAACCGCCTTATGACTGGCCCTGGATGCTGGGATTTCTTGCCGCCCGTGCGGTTGAAGGTGTCGAAACCGTAGAGGAACTGAGCTATGTCAGAAGCCTGTGCGTAGGGGAGCATCGTGGTCTGGTGCGCGTTGTCCCTGATCTGCACGCCAACGTGCTACACGTGACGTTGAGCACAGGGTTACAGCCGGTAGCTTCCGAGTGCCTGGCAAAAATAACGCGCTTGTTCGATCTTGGCTGTTGCCCGCAGCAAATTATCGCCGCGCTGGGTAGCCTCGGTGCAGCGCGTCCGGGACTGCGTTTGCCGGGCAGTGTCGATGCGTTTGAGCAAGGGGTTCGGGCGATTTTAGGGCAGTTAGTCAGCGTATTGATGGCCGCTAAACTGACGGCGAAAGTGGCGCACGCTTACGGGGAAGCGCTGGAGGATGCGCCCGAGTATGTGTGTTTTCCCTCGCCGGAAGCGCTTGCCAATGCCGATCCGCTGCACCTGAAAGCGTTAGGAATGCCACTCAAACGCGCTGAAGCGTTGATCCACCTGGCTCATGCAACCCTTGAAGGAACGCTCGCGACAATAGCCCCTGCCGATATCGAACAAGGCGTTAAGCAGCTACAAACGTTTCCCGGGATAGGGCGCTGGACCGCCAACTATTTCGCGCTACGTGGTTGGCAGGCGAAGGACGTTTTTCTGCCGGATGATTATCTGATTAAACAGCGTTTTCCCGGCATGACACCGGCCCAGATCCGACGGTATGCAGAGCGCTGGAAACCCTGGCGCTCCTATGCGCTGTTACATATTTGGTATACGGATGGCTGGCAACCGTCAGTTGATGGCGAAATTACTGGTATTCAGTAGCAGATCCAGCGGTTGGGCATCGGCAATAATATCGCCATAAATCATATCAACACCGATGCCAGAAAGCGTATCCATGATGAGTGGCAACTGCACCGGACCGGCGATAGTTTTTATGTCCAGGCGCTGGGCATGACCCTGAATAATGGACACCCACATTTCGTCGATCAGGTTGCCGGGAGCGCTGGCACTTAGCTCGCTGTCGAGCAACAGGTAATCGACAATGCGGTATTTCAGGTTGTCAAAGAGCTCTAAATCGCGACCAACCTGACTTAATACAATTCGACAACCGTACTGGCGCAGCCGATGCAGGGCAGACACCGCCTGCGTTGGGTTGGTTTTGATGACGCTTGCCGGAACGGTCAGATGCAGCAATCGCGGCGGTAGTGGACTGCGTTGCAAGTGCTCCAGCAGCTCATCGATAAGTTCTGTGTTGAGCAGGCCGACGGCGGAAAGGGGCAGGGCAATACTGAGGCCCTTACTGGCTACTGCTTGGGCAGAGTTCTGGAAGAACTCGCTAAATACCCGACGGTCAAGTGCCTTGCTTAACGCGGGATCGACCAGCCCGGCGCGGAAGGCTTGCTCCTCAATGACTTCACCCTCAGCGGTGCCTAAGCGAAGCGAAATAATCCAGAAGCTAAACGTCTCCGGTATACGCGGGGAAGCCACACCTCTGGCGATCATCAGCATTGGGTTGTGCATAATGGTGTGTCTTTGTTCATCCAATGTCAGTTGACTACGCGCGGCATGGGCCTGGCTTTGCTGAGGTTCATAGACACAGACTCGCCCACGGCCGCTGTTTTTCGCCGCGTAGCAGGCGATATCGGCCTGAGACATCACATCGGTCGCGACATGGTTTTTCTCATCAATGAGCGTAATCCCTGCGCTGGCGCCAATACGGTGTAAGCGGCCTTCCCACATGAAGTGGTAATCATTAATGGCGCTGATGACGCGACCTGAGATAAAGCGGGCGCTTTCGATATTACAATCCGGTAGCAACAGACCAAACTCGTCGCCGCCCAGGCGTGCCAGCATATCGCTGGATCGCAACATGCTGAGCATAAGTGCAGAGAGTTCACGCAGCAGGGCATCGCCGGCGGCATGACCCGCGCTGTCGTTCACCGCTTTAAAACGATCCAAATCGATAAAAACCAGTACATGGCGCTGGTGCGTGTCGTGTACCGAATGCAGCAATTGTTTTAGATGGTTTTCGAAGCTGACCCGGTTTGCCAACTGCGTCAGGTCATCATGCGAGGCGCTGTAGCTAAGCTGGCGGAGCATCTTCCGCGACTCTGTGACGTCCTGAATAACCAACACCGAGCCAATGCTGCCGCCGTCGAGGGTGCTGAGGGGCGTGATGCTATACTGAATGTCATAACTGTTGCCGTTACGACAATGCAGGACCACTTCCTGTTCGATTGCCGTACGTGACATGTCAGCACTGTAGATATTTTCCATCAGCGGACCGTTCTCGCCAAAAGTAATATGTAGTACCGTCAATAGCGGAATGCCGATGGCACTGTCCTGCTGCCAGCCGCTCATTTTCTCAGCAACCGGATTCATAAAGGTCACGTTCATATCGACATCAATACAAATCACCGCTTCGCCGATTGAATCCAGCGTAATGTGAAGGCGCTCTTTTTCCTGAAACAGCGCTTCGTTAAGCTGCTTGACTTCGGTCATATCCATATTGATACCAAGTAAGCGTTCAACTTCACCGTCTTTATTCAGTACCCGGTTGGCCAACGAGCGGATATGGCGTATGCCATCTTTTACCGCGATACGAAACTCAAGCTTAAACGGAGCCCGTGCGGCCAGTGAATCACGAATCACATTTTCGGCGTACTCACGATCTTCGGGTACCACGCACTCATACCAGACTTGCCAACTGGGCTTGATATGCGCAGGAACTTCGTAGAGATCGAACATCCGTTTATCCCAGCTGATCACGTCAGGCTGTAGTTCCCATTCCCAAATCCCAATCCCCCCGGCTTCATTGGCGAGGGTAATGCGCTCCATCAACCGTTTGTTAATCCACTCGGTATGCTTCAGGTCGTTAATGTCCTCAACCTGCGCGATAAAATAGAGTGGGGTATTGTCGCTATGACGCACCAACGAAACGGCCAGCAACGCCCAGACGACGTCGCCCGAACGGGTGTAATAGCGTTTTTCCATGGAATAGCTATTAATCTCTCCGCGTGCCAGCATGTTCAACTGTTCAATGTCGTTGTTCAAATCTTCCGGCCAGGTTAATTGCTGGAAGGTCAGTGAACGTAACTCCTCCTGGCTATAGCCCAGAAACTGACACAAGGCTTTATTGGCCTGTAACCATTGCCCCTCGGTACCGACTAACGCCATGCCAATCGCGGAATATTCCATGGCGTTGCGAAAGCGTGACTCGCTTTCTGAAATGTGCTTGCGTTCGGCTCGAAACGCGTACATCACCATGGTCATCATATTAGCGGGCAACAGGATCATCAAAAACGGCAACCAGGGGATGTCCGTCATCATGTTCGGTTTCGGGGTGTAAAGCAGCGAAGGGTCGGCAGCCAGCATCAGCGAAACCATCATCACGGTGCTGAGGAATATTAAAAACGCCTCCATACGCGGCAGACGGACAGCGCTCCACATCAGCAGGACAATAACGCAGGTAAATGGCCATGGAATGTACATCATGGACAGCCAACTGAGCGTTAAGGTCACCAGCAGGGTAATCAGGGTCTCAAGCAATAATCGCGGGTCGCGATGGCGCAACAGGTAATGTGGTTTAAACAGTAAACCTAACGGCACCAACGCCAGTGCGCCAATGGATTCTGACAGTACCCAAATGAGAAAGGTATTTAACGACGTGTCCTTCGGCAGCAACAACCACATCAAAATGCCGCCCAACAGTGGCGGAAAAACCGCGCTACCAAATGCCAGGCGCGCCCAGTCATTCAAATTTTGTAAGGGATTGTACCAGGGCAGCAGTTTACGCAATAACATTGCGCCAACAACAGCCTCAATAATGTTAATGACCGTATAGGAGAAATTAAGCGACTGTCCGGGGAAAAAAAGTAAAGAGGCGCCGATGCTACCGAATGAGCAAGCCAGCGCGATCCCAGGCCACATCTTTCCCGCGTGACGGTAAAAAGCCACCATCATGATAGAGGTTGGAAACCACAGAGGGGCAAGCTGTGCGCCGTAACGTGATAGTTCCAGCGAAAACAACGTAAAGATGAAAGCCACCAGACCTAAACTGGCCAGGCGCAGTAGAGGATGGGGTAAGGTAACTAAAACATGTTGGGATTGTTTACTCATTACCACTCTACCCAAATAGCCGTTGTCGCCCAGCAGAGATGCCGGACGCATCACATTTAATCTGGGATTATGCTAGTACAAACAATTTACAATTTATACGCCAGCTGCTCATAAATTAACACTCCCAAGCTATTAATTCCTAAGGCAGGTGAATAAATATAGCGGCTGTTCTAAATCTGAGCATTTTAATTTGCGACAGGGACAGCATTGGTGCAGCCTGGGGTGGCATCGCGCCGCTGAAATCCCTATAATTGCCGCGTTTGGCGTTTCGACGCCGCCCTTCCTTACATCCAGGTTAATCAGGTCGCTAAATTTATGACTGATCAGTCCCATCAGTGCGTCATTATCGGCATTGCCGGCGCATCGGCTTCCGGCAAGAGCCTTATTGCCAGTACTCTTTATCGCGAATTGCGTGAACAAGTCGGTGACGAACATATTGGCGTTATTCCCGAAGACAGCTATTACAAAGATCAAAGCCATCTGTCGATGGAAGAACGCGTAAAAACCAACTACGACCATCCGAACGCGATGGACCACAGCCTGCTGTTTCAACATCTGCAAACGCTGAAACGCGGCTCTGCCATTGAGCTGCCGGTTTATAGCTATGTTGAGCACACGCGTACGCAAGACACTATTCATATCGAACCGAAGAAAGTCATTATCCTGGAAGGCATTTTGCTGCTGACGGATGCGCGTTTGCGCGATGAGATGAACTTTTCTATTTTTGTTGATACGCCGCTGGATATTTGTCTGATGCGCCGTATTAAGCGCGATGTGAATGAACGTGGTCGTTCAATGGATTCGGTGATGGCGCAATACCAGAAAACCGTCCGTCCAATGTTCCTGCAATTTATTGAGCCTTCAAAGCAATACGCCGACATCATTGTGCCGCGCGGGGGTAAAAACCGCATCGCCATCGATATTCTGAAGGCTAAAATCAGTCAGTTCTTTGAATAAGTTCAGCGAATTGTGTACCGTTCAGTGATAACCTGGTTCACCCTTAACGCACCTGGCATTAAGGGTTTGAAGCACGAAAGGAGAAAGTGCCATGCGTTTATGTGACCGAGATATTGAAGCCTGGTTGGATGAAGGTCGCCTGTCGATCACTCCACGCCCTCCTGTCGAGCGAATCAATGGCGCCACGGTAGATGTGCGTCTTGGCAACAAATTCCGTACGTTCCGCGGTCATACGGCGGCGTATATCGATTTGAGCGGACCGAAAGATGAAGTCAGCGCCGCGCTGGATCGCGTGATGAGTGATGAAATCGTCCTCAAGGACGGCGAGGCATTCTTCTTGCATCCGGGTGAGCTTGCGCTGGCAGTAACATTCGAATCCGTGACGCTGCCTTCCGATCTCGTCGGTTGGTTAGATGGCCGTTCATCTCTGGCGCGTCTGGGACTGATGGTACACGTCACCGCACACCGTATCGATCCGGGCTGGTCTGGCTGTATCGTACTGGAGTTTTACAACTCCGGAAAATTACCGCTGGCTCTGCGTCCGGGCATGCCGATTGGCGCGCTAAGTTTCGAACCGCTTTCCGGTCCGGCAGCGCGACCATACAACCGTCGTCAGGATGCGAAGTATCGCGACCAGCAGGGCGCCGTTGCCAGCCGGATCGATAAAGACTGAGTGTTTATCAGTCCATTGGGGATAGCATGAGACGATTTCTGACGACGCTGATGATTCTTCTGGTCGTGCTGGTGGCCGGCTTTTCTGCGTTAGTACTGTTGGTGAATCCGAATGATTTCCGCGCGTATATGGTCAAGCAGGTTGCCGCACGTAGCGGGTATCAGCTGCAGTTGGATGGCCCCCTGCGTTGGCACGTATGGCCGCAACTGAGTATCCTCTCAGGGCGAGTGGTGTTAACGGCTGAAGGTGCCAGCGAACCTCTGGTTCGTGCCGACAATATGCGTCTTGACGTTGCGTTATGGCCGCTGTTGAGCCACCAGCTCAGCGTGAAGCAGGTGATGCTCAAAGGCGCAGTGATTCAACTGACCCCGCAAACTGAGGCGGTACGCGGCAAAGATGCACCTGTTGCCCCAAAAGACAATATGTTGCCCGATCTGGCGGAAGACAGAGGGTGGTCGTTTGATATCGCCCGTTTGCGCGTTGCCGACAGTGTTCTGGTATTCCAGCATGAAGACGATGAACAAGTTACTGTTCGTGATATTCGTCTGGAGATGGAACAAGATAGCCAGCACCGCGGCACGTTTGATTTTTCCGGGCGTGTGAACCGCGATCAGCGCGATCTCGCGTTATCCTTTAACGGCACGGTCGATGCCTCCGATTATCCGCACAACTTATCTGCGAATATCGAGCAGTTAAGCTGGCAATTGCAGGGGGCCGATTTGCCGCCCCAGGGGATCAACGGTCAGGGACATCTTCAGACACAATGGCTGGAAGAGAAAAAACAGCTTTCGTTTAGTCAGATAAATTTGACCGCCAATGACTCTTCGTTCTCCGGGCAAGCACACGTATCCTTGTTGGAAAAACCGGAATGGGCCGTCGACTTAAAATTTGGTCAGCTCAATCTGGATAACCTGCTCGTACAGCATGACGCAGCGGCGACAGCAAAAGGTGACGTTCAGCAAGGTCAGAGTCAGTCAACGCTGGCGCGCCCCGTCATTGCTTCCCAGGTTGATGCCGTTTCGTATCAGGGACTCAAGGGTTTTTCGGCAGACATCGCTTTGCAGGCTGACAAAGTGCTGTGGCGGAAAATGGCGTTTGAGAATGTTTCGGCAAAAATAGACAACCAGTTCGGCTTACTGAACATTGCGCAGTTGCAGGGAAAAAGTGATGGCGGGCTGATCTCACTGCCCGGCACGCTGGATGCCAGAAAGGGAGAACCGCGAGCGGTCTTTCATCCGCGCCTGGAAGGTGTGGAAATTGGCACTATTTTGAAGGCCTTTGATTACCCCATCGCACTCACCGGCAAGCTGTCGCTGGCGGGAGATTTTTCCGGCTCAGATATTGACGCCCAGGCGTTTCGCCATAGCTGGCAAGGGCAGGCCCATGTCGAAATGAACGATACGCGAATGGAAGGGATGAACTTCCAGCAGATGATTCAACAGGCTGTAGAACGCAGCGGTGGGGATGTTAAATCTCAGCAAAACCTCGATAACGTGACCCGGTTGGATCATTTTGTAACCGATATGAGTCTGGATAACGGTGAGGTGACGCTGGATAACATGGCAGGGGAGTCCGCGATGTTGGCGCTAACCGGCAAAGGAACGTTAGATCTGGTGAAGCAGAATTGCGACACGCTGTTTAACATTCGCGTGCTGGGCGGTTGGGATGGCGAAAGTAAGTTGATTAGTTTCCTGAAGGCCACCCCGGTTCCTCTCAGGGTCTATGGCCAGTGGCAATCACTGAACTACAGTCTGCAAGTTGATCAGCTTTTGCGTAAGCATCTGCAGGATGAAGCAAAACGTCGTCTGAATGACTGGGCAGATCGCAATAAAGATTCCCGCAACGGCAAAGATGTTAAAAAGTTGCTGGATAAGCTCTGATTCATATTGCCGGATGGTGGCTAATGCCCCATCCGGCTCGTGACTTACACCTCGTAATCCATCTCTTCTTCACTGTGTAGCGGTATCAGCTGGACCTTTTGCACGCGATGATTTTCCACCTGCAGGGTTTTTAGCCGATAGTCGCCAACCTGGACTTCCTCCCCGGTTTTCGGGATGCGCTGCAAATACTCCATTAACAGTCCGGCAATGGTGTGATACTCACGCTTATCGTCTAACGGGATAGGCACGTACTGCACCAGGTCTTCCAGTGGCATATGTCCGTTAGCGGTCCACGAACCATCGGCGTTTTTCTGAATATCATGGCGGGCGTCGATTTCCTCTACCTCGTTTGGCAGATTGCCGGCGATGGTTTCCATCACATCACTCAGCGTCACAATCCCTTCGACGGAACCAAATTCATCGGCTACAAACGCGAAGTGCGTGCGGGCATTACGGAACTGCTCAAGCGCCGGAAGCAGCGGCAAGGTCTCCGGGAACACCAGCGGCTGGCGAATCAATACACGCAGGTCGAGCGGTTCGCCGCGCAGAGACTGTTGCAGCAAATCGATGACATGCACCACGCCCAGCAGTTCCTCCTGCTCGTCTTCGCCAGTGACCACCAGACGCGTATGCTGGTTTTTTTCCAGTAAGGCGCGGATTTCTGCTTCGGGCGCATTGAGGTCGATATGTTCAATATCGTGGCGCGAGGTCATGATACTGCTGACGGTACGCTGATTGAAGTTCAGCACACGTTCAATCATCCGCCGCTCCTGAGGCGCAAAAATCTGACCTTCATGATGATCCGCCAGCATCGCCGCGGTTTCGGCATCCAGTTCAGCATCTTCTTTTTGCCCGCTCAGCAGCCGCATTACCGCCTCGGCGGTGCGCTGGCGCAGAGTATGGTTGGCTGAGAGGAAGCGACGACGGTTAAAGATAGCCAACTGGTTCAATGCTTCGATCATGACCGAGAAGCCGATGGCCGCGTACAGGTAACCTTTCGGGATATGGAAACCAAACCCTTCGGCCACCAGACTGAAACCAATCATCAGCAGGAAGCTCAGACACAGAATAACAATAGTTGGATGGCTGTTAACAAAGCGCGTCAGCGACTTGCTGGCCAGCAACATCAGGCTGATGGCAATAATGACTGCCGCCATCATCACCGCCAGGTGATCAACCATGCCAACAGCGGTAATGACGGAATCCAGAGAGAAGATGGCGTCCAGCACCACGATCTGCGCGACCACACCCCAGAACTTAGCGCCTTTACGCTGGGTGGGGTTATCGCTGTCTTTCCCTTCCAGCCGTTCGTTGAGCTCCATAGTGGCTTTAAACAGCAGGAAGAAACCACCGAACAGCATGATCAGATCGCGGGCGCTGAAGCTGAGATCGCGAATGCTGAACAGCGGCGTGGTCAGCGTTACCAGCCAGGATATTGATGCCAGCAGCAGCAGGCGCATAACCATTGCCAGCAGTAGCCCGGTAATACGCGCCTTATCCCGCTGGGCAGGAGGTAGTTTCTCCGCGAGGATGGCAATAAAAACAAGATTATCAATGCCAAGAACAAGTTCGATCACGATTAACGTGACCAGTCCGGCCCAGATTGACGGATCGGCAATCCATTCCATAGTAAATGCTATACCCATAGTTGTATGACAATTGTCACAATTCGATCATGGGTAAAACTGGCGAAAAATGCAATGGCGAGAAGGGATTTCTCTGTCGGTTATATCAGAACTGATGCAGGATAATAGCCTTAATGTAACTACAGGAAATGATTTTATTAATCTAAATATATTTAGGAAATATCGCAGGTGGAATATTTCTATATCAATATTGTCAATATCAATAAAATCCTAAAAATATATAAAACCGACGCTTAATATTAATCTTAAAAGCCAGGTATCGGCGGTTTGTTATCTTGCCTGATATTCGCATAGCTGCAACAATTCTTGCGGTAATAATCAAAAGATAAATATTTCCTCATCAATCAGTGGCGCCATTCCCGATGCGTTAACGCTGTAAATGTGATGAAAATAAAGGAGAAGATAAAAATTTAAATTAATCAGTGCATTGGTAGCTAGTGAAGCCAGGGGCGGTAGCGTGTCTGGTCGCCTGAAACAAGCCTAAATTATTCTGTCAAGAGACCGCAGATGAATTCATTTTTTTTAGGACTGATGCCAGTTAAATTCCATTTCAATTAACGGCAAGGTAAATGCGTACAGGCGAAGTCGCTATTTAGATTGCATGTGATAAATACTCTGCCAAAGTGATAAATAATCAATGATGAAATCCAAACTTAAATTGATGCCAGTATTGGTATCGGTGATCTTGATAAACGGTTGTACCGTGCTTCCGGGCAGCAATATGTCTACGATGGGCAAAGATGTGATTAAACAGCAGGACGCTGATTTTGATATCGATCGCATGGTGAATGTTTATCCACTCACGCCACGGCTGGTCGAACAATTACGTCCTCGACCAAATGTTGCCCAGCCTAATATGTCGCTGGACCAGGAGATTTCCGGATATCAGTACCGGGTCGGCCCGGGGGATGTCCTGAATGTGACCGTCTGGGACCATCCTGAACTCACCACGCCGGCTGGGCAGTACCGTAGCTCAAGCGATACCGGCAACTGGGTGCAGCCTGATGGCACCATGTTTTACCCCTACATCGGCAAAGTCAGCGTGGTAGGGAAAACGTTGGCAGAGATTCGTAGTGATATTACCGGGCGCTTAGCGAAGTACATTGCTGACCCGCAGGTGGACGTTAATATCGCCGCTTTCCGCTCGCAGAAGGCCTATGTCTCCGGGCAGGTGAACAAATCCGGCCAGCAGGCCATCACCAACGTGCCGCTTACCGTTCTCGATGCCATTAACGCCGCTGGCGGTCTCACCGAGGCAGCAGACTGGCGCAACGTTGTGCTGACTCATAAAGGGCAGGAGCAACGCATTTCACTGCAAGCGCTGATGCAAAATGGCGACCTGAGCCAGAACCGTCTGCTCTATCCTGGCGACATTCTGTTTGTTCCGCGTAATGACGATCTGAAAGTCTTCGTAATGGGGGAAGTGAAAAAACAGAGCACCCTCAAAATGGACTTCAGCGGCATGACGCTTACCGAAGCGCTGGGCAATGCCGAAGGTATTGACCTGACCACCTCCAATGCCAGCGGCATTTTCGTTATTCGACCATTGAAAGGTGAGGGCGGGAACAACGGCAAGATCGCCAATATCTATCAGCTTGATATGTCCGATGCGACGTCGCTGGTGATGGCAACATCATTCCGACTCCAGCCATACGATGTGGTGTACGTCACTACCGCACCGGTTGCTCGCTGGAACCGTTTGATCAATCAGTTGCTGCCGACTATTAGCGGTGTTCGCTATATGACGGACACGGCCAGCGACCTTCACAACTGGTAATCATCATGTTTAACAAAATCTTAGTTGTCTGTGTGGGGAACATTTGTCGTTCCCCGATGGCAGAGCGCTTATTAAGGCAATTTCATCCGGCGTTAACGGTCTCTTCAGCCGGTCTTGGGGCGCTGGTGGGGAAAGGCGCGGATCCGTGTGCTATTAGCGTGGCGCAGGCGCACAACCTGTCACTGGATAATCATTGTGCCCGGCAGATCTCGGGACGAATGTGCCGGGAGTATGACCTGATCCTGACCATGGAAAAGCGCCATATCTCTGCCCTGTGTGAAATGGTGCCGGAGATGCGCGGCAAAGTGATGCTTTTTGGGCACTGGGACAGCGAGCGCGAAATTCCCGATCCGTATCGTAAAAGCCGTGATGCGTTTGACGCGGTGTACGCATTACTTGAACGGTCTGCCCGCCAATGGGCTCAGGCACTGAACGCAGAGCAGGGAAAACAATGACAGAAAAAGTTAAACAGTCTGCTGCGCCGGTAACGGGCAATGATGAAATCGATATTGGTCGTCTGGTTTCTACGGTGGTGGAAGCCCGCTGGTGGGTATTAGGCATTACCACGGCTTTTGCATTGTGTGCCGCGGTCTACACGCTGTTCGCCACACCCATCTACAGTGCGGACGCGCTGGTGCAAATTGAGCAAAATACCGGAAATTCACTGGTGCAGGATATTGGCTCAGCGTTGTCGAACAAACCGCCGGCCTCGGAAGCGGAAATTCAGCTCATCCAGTCGCGTCTGGTATTAGGGAAAACGGTAGACGATCTTAACCTCGATATCGCCGTTACCAAAGATACATTCCCTATTTTTGGCGCGGGCTGGGACCGGCTGATGGGCCGCCAGAACGAAACGGTTAATGTGACCGCCTTCACGCTGCCAAAGGCAATGAATGAACAGACCTTCACGCTTAATGTGCTGAATGACAAAAGCTATCAACTGGTGAGTGACGGGGGTTTTAGCGCCCGGGGGCAAGTCGGCAAGGTGTTGGAACATGATGGCGTGACGATGCTGGTTGAGGCGATTCATGCCAGCCCGGAGAGCCAATTTACCGTCAGCAAATTCTCCACGCTGGGCATGATAAACACCCTGCAAAATAATCTGATAGTGGCGGAAACAGGCAAAGACACCGGCGTATTGAGTCTGACCTTTACCGGTGAAGATCGCGAGCAAATCCGCCAGACCCTCGACAGTATTACCCGCAACTATCTGCAACAAAACGTGGAACGTAAATCTGAAGAGGCCGCCAAAAGTCTGGCGTTTCTGGCAAAGCAACTGCCTGAGGTGCGTAATCGGCTGGACGTTGCTGAAAACAAGCTGAACGCCTTTCGTCAGGATAAAGACTCCGTGGATTTGCCGCTGGAAGCCAAAGCGGTGCTGGATTCGATGGTGAATATCGATGCGCAGCTGAATGAACTGACCTTCAAAGAAGCGGAGATTTCCAAGCTGTTCACCAAAGCGCATCCGGCGTACCGCACGCTGCTGGAAAAACGCCAGGCGCTGGAAGATGAGAAAAGTAAGCTGAACGGGCGCGTAACGGCGATGCCGAAAACGCAGCAGGAAATTGTTCGTCTGACGCGTGATGTGGAGTCCGGTCAGCAGGTCTATATGCAGTTGCTGAACAAGCAACAGGAACTGAAGATTACCGAGGCCAGTACGGTTGGCGATGTGCGCATTGTCGATCCCGCGATTGCCCAGCCTGGCGTGCTGAAGCCGAAAACGGCGCTGATTATTCTCGGCAGTATCATTCTCGGTTTGATGCTTTCCGTGGTGGGCGTACTGCTGCGTTCTCTGTTTAATCGCGGTATTGAAAGCCCGCAGGCGCTGGAAGAGCATGGTATCAGCGTGTATGCCAGTATTCCGTTGTCTGAATGGCAAAAAGCGCGTGATAACGTTCAGACCATTAAAGGTGTGAAACGCTACAAGCAAAGCCAGCTGTTGGCCGTGGGTAATCCAACGGATCTCGCCATAGAAGCGGTACGTAGCCTGCGTACCAGCCTGCACTTTGCCATGATGCAGGCGCGTAACAACGTGTTGATGCTGACCGGCGTCAGCCCGTCGATTGGCAAAACGTTTGTCTGCGCCAACCTGGCGGCAGTCATCAGCCAGACCAACAAACGCGTGCTGTTGATCGACTGCGATATGCGTAAAGGCTATACCCACGAACTGCTGGGGACCAATAACGTCAACGGCCTGTCTGAGATCCTGATTGGCAAGGGGGATATCTCATCCAGCGCCAAACCGACATCGATTCCGCATTTTGATCTGATCCCTCGCGGTCAAGTCCCTCCCAATCCTTCCGAGCTGTTGATGAGCGAGCGTTTCGGCGAACTGATTGCCTGGGCCAGCTCGCACTATGACCTGGTGCTGATTGACACTCCACCAATTCTGGCAGTGACCGATGCAGCCATCGTGGGGCGTCACGTCGGCACCACGCTGATGGTGGCGCGTTATGCGGTCAACACGCTGAAAGAGGTGGAAACCAGCCTGAGTCGCTTCGAGCAAAACGGCATTCAGGTGAAAGGGGTGATCCTCAACTCGATCTTCCGCCGTGCCAGCGGGTATCAGGATTACGGCTACTACGAATACGAATACACGTCGGATGCGAAATAAATCACCAACCCTGCCGGATGCGGCGAAAACGCCTTATCCGGCCTACAAAAGCGTATCTATCCGGAAACGAAAATGACGACAGAAAACCCGCTAATTTCAATTTATATGCCAACCTGGAACCGCCAGCAGCTGGCCATTCGGGCGATTAAATCGGTGTTGCGCCAGGACTACCCTCACTGGGAGATGATCATTGTGGATGATTGCTCTTCCTCATATGAGCAGTTGCAGCAGTTTGTTGAGGAACTCAACGATCCGCGCGTGTCGTATACGCATAATTCCACCAACTCCGGGGCCTGTGCGGTGCGTAATCAGGCCATTATGCAGGCCAACGGGCAATACATTACGGGGATTGATGATGATGATGAATGGACGCCGAACCGCCTGAGCGTGTTCCTGCAGTATCGGCATCAACTGGTCACACGGGCGTTTTTGTATGCCAATGACTATGTCTGTGAGGGCGAAGTGTATTCGCAGCCGACCAGTCTGCCGCTCTATCCGAAGTCCGTTTATTCACGCCGCAGGTTTTATAAGCGCAACATCATTGGTAATCAGGTATTTACCTGGGCATGGCGGTTTAAAGCATGCCTGTTCGATACCACGCTGAAAGCGGCGCAGGATTACGACATCTTCCTGCGCATGGTGGTGGCGTATGGCAAACCGTGGAAGGTCAAAGAGGCGACGCAGATCCTGCATGTGAATCACGGCGAGATGCGTATTACCTCATCGCCGAATAAATTCTCCGGCTACTTTCAGTTTTACCGCAAGCACAAAGGCAAATTTGACCGGGCGAGTAAGAAATATCAGCTGTTTACCCTCTATCAGATCCGCAACAAACGGATGAACTGGCGCACGCTGCTGACGCTGCTTTCTGTTCGCAACAGTAAGCGTCTGGCCGACGGACTGCGAGGACGCTAATTATGCTGGAAGATTTACGCGCGAATGGCTGGAGTCTGCGCCCCTGCTGCATGGTGGCGGCCTATCGGATTGCCCATTTTTGCTCCGTCTGGCGTAAAAAAAATATCATAAACAACCTGTGGGCTGCCCCGGTGCTGGTGATGTATCGCCTTATCACCGAATGCCTGTTTGGCTATGAAATTCAGGCTGCTGCATCAATCGGTCGTCGTTTCACCATCCATCATGGTTATGGGGTGGTTATCAACAAACACGTGGTGGCGGGGGATGATTTTACCCTACGCCACGGCGTCACTATCGGCAATCTTGGTGCCAACGATCCATCTTGTCCGGTCATCGGTAACGGCGTTGAGTTGGGGGCCAATGTCACTCTGCTCGGCGACGTTGCTATTGGCGATAACGTGACGATTGGCGCGGGGAGCGTCGTGGTGGATAGCGTTCCGGACAATACGCTGGTCGTGGGCGAGAAGGCACGGGTGAAGGTAATAAAATGAAGATATTACAGTTTAATGTGCGACTCGCAGAAGGTGGGGCGGCAGGCGTGGCGTTAGATTTGCATCTGAGGTCGCTGGAAAAAGGGCTGTCGTCGCGGTTTGTCTATGGCTATGGCAAAGGCGGTAAAAAAAGCGCCAGTCATGCGAATTACCCGCAGGTTATCAAATATACGCCGCGCCTGACGTCGGCGGCGAACATTGCGCTGTTTCGTTTCGCGAACCGCGACATGTTTGGCAATCTCAACAAGTTATACCGTGAAGTTACCCGCACCAGCGGCCCACTGGTACTGCATTTTCATGTGTTGCACAGCTACTGGTTGAACCTGGAAGAGGTGGTGACATTTTGCCAAAAAGTGAAGGCGCATAAACCGGATATCACCTTCGTCTGGACGCTGCACGATCACTGGAGCGTGACCGGGCGCTGTGCCTTTACTGATGGCTGCGAAGGCTGGAAAACGGGCTGCCAGAAATGCCCAACGCTCAGCAACTATCCGCCGGTAAAAATCGATAAAGCCCATCAGCAGTTGCCCGGCAAGCGGCAGATGTTTCGCGCCATGCTGGCGCTGGGCTGCCAGTTTATCTCACCCAGTCAGCATGTGGCCGAGGCATTCAACAGCCTGTATGGCGTGGGACGATGTCACATTATTAACAACGGAATTGATGTGGCAACTGAAGCCATTCTTGCCGAACTACCCGCGATGCCTGCGGAGAGCGGTCGGCCGAAAATTGCCGTGGTAGCTCATGACCTGCGCTATGACGGTAAAACCAATCAGCAGCTGGTGCAGGAGTTGATGGCGTTGGGAGAAAAAATTGAGCTGCATACCTTCGGCAAATTTTCGCCATTTGCGGGAGATAACGTCATCAATCACGGTTTTGAGAGCGATAAGCGCACGTTGATGAGTGCGCTTAACCAGATGGATGGACTGGTGTTCAGCTCCCGTGTCGATAACTACCCGCTGATTTTGTGCGAAGCGCTTTCCATCGGCGTACCGGTAATTGCCACGCACAGCGATGCCGCGCAGGAAGTGCTGGCTAAATCAGGCGGTAAAACGTTCAGCGAAGCGGACGTATTGCAGCTGGTGCAGCTGAAAAAATCAGACATTGCGCAGGCGGTATTTGACACGTCCCTTACCGCGTTCAGTCAACGCAGTCGGGTGGCATACAGTGGGCAACAGATGCTGGAGGAATATGTCTCGTTCTATCAGAATCTGTAGCTATCTGGTGCTACCGCTGCTTTATCTGCTGGTTAACGTCAAACTCGCCCAGCTTGGCGAGAGCTTCCCGATAACTATCGTCACCTTCTTACCCGTTCTGCTGTTGCTGTTTGTCGAGCGCATCAATATCAAAAAATTAATGATCGCGCTGGGGGTAGGGGGCGGGCTGACGGCGTTTAACTACCTGTTCGGTCAATCACTGGATGCCAGTAAGTACGTAACGTCAGCGATGCTGTTTGTTTATACCGTGGTGATCATTGGCATGGTGTGGAGTATTCGCTTTAAAACCATTTCACCGCATAACTACATTAAGATTTTGCGTTTTTTCTGGCTGGTGGTGGGACTGGTGGTGGGGTTAGCTGCGGTTGAAATGGCACAGATAATTCTCAGCGGCGGCAGCAGTTTAATGGAAGTTATTTCGAAATATCTTATTTACAGTAACAGCTATGTTCTGAACTTTATTAAGTTTGGTGGGAAACGTACCACTGCGCTCTATTTCGAACCGGCATTCTTCGCTCTGGCGTTAATCTCAATTTGGCTCAGCATCAAACAGTTTGGTATCAAAACACCTAAGTCCGATGCTATGATTTTGGCAGGGATAATATTATCAGGATCTTTTTCAGGGGTAATGACGTTTATTTTGTTTTATCTCCTGGAGTGGGCGTTCCAGTACCTGAATAAGGATGCGATAAAAAAGAAGCTACCGCTGGCGATAATCTCATTAAGCGTGTTTTTAGTTGGGGTGATATTTGCTTTTCCGTACATCGCAACGCGGCTTGGTGATTTAGGAACTGAAGGTTCGTCATCGTATTATCGTATCGTAGGACCATTGGTGATGGTCGGTTATTCATTACTGAATGTTGATGGCGTAGTGAGATTTGGCTCACTTTATGAATACGTTGCGTCATTCGGAATTTTTAACGGTGCAGATGTCGGTAAAACAATAGACAATGGTTTGTATCTGCTGATTATTTATTTTTCATGGTTCGCGGTGATATTAGCCCTATGGTACATGGGGAAGGTCATGAAAATGATGATCAATGCGTTTGGCGATAATCAGAATTATCGGGTGCAGCTTTATCTTTTTACACCGTTGTCACTGTTTTTTACAGGTTCAGTATTTAGTCCGGAATACGCATTTTTAATTGTGTGTCCGTTTATATTGCGCAAGGCGCTGAATATCGCGAGGTAACTCACATGCTGCTAAGTATCATTACCGTCGCCTTTCGCAATCTGGAAGGGATCGTCAAAACTCACGCATCGCTGGCACTTCTGGCGCAAGCGGGTGATATCAGTTTTGAGTGGATTGTTGTTGATGGCGGCTCCTCGGATGGTACGTCGGCGTTTCTTGAAGGGCTCTGTGGGGAACACCGGTTACGGTTTGTCAGCGAGCCGGATAACGGCATCTATGATGCGATGAACAAAGGCATCGCGATGGCGCGCGGGCGGTTTGCACTGTTCCTCAACTCCGGGGATATTCTGCATGCGGATGCGGCACATTTTATCCGCCAGCTAAAAATTCAGAGCGACCAAACCATGGTCATTGGCGATGCGTTGCTGGATTTCGGCAATGGCAACAAAATTAAGCGCCGGGCAAAACCAGGTTGGTATATTTATCACAGCCTGCCCGCCAGTCATCAGGCGATATTCTTTCCGCTCTCAGGGCTGAATGTCTGGCATTATGATTTGCAATATAAAATATCGTCTGATTACGCGTTGGCAGCCCAATTATACAAGTCCGGTTACGCTTTTAAAAAGCTGAGCGGGTTGGTATCGGAGTTTTCTATGGGCGGAGTATCAACGACGAATAATCTGGAATTGTGTCGGGATGCCAAAAAAGTACAGCGCCAGATATTACACATGCCAGGTTTTTGGACCGGTTTGTCAGAATATTTACGTCTGCGCACAACCGGTAAAACAAAAACCTTATATGGGAAAACGTAAGGGCATATTATGCAGGACTTAAGCGGATTTAAAGTGCCTGGAGGTTTTCGCGGTGGTGGTGCTATTAAAGTGCAATTATGGTGGGCGGTGCAAGCAACATTATTCCGCTGGTCACCACAGGTCATGTATCGCTGGCGTGCATTTTTATTACGAATGTTTGGCGCAAAAATAGGAGAAAACGTAGTCATTCGGCCTTCAGTAAAAATTACTTATCCGTGGAAATTAACCCTGGGAGATTATGCCTGGGTGGGTGACGACGCGGTTTTATATACGTTAGGTGATATTACGATTGGCGCCCATGCGGTTATTTCGCAAAAAAGTTATTTATGCACCGGGAGTCATGATTATGCCAGTCAACATTTTGATATTAACGCCACGCCGATTGTGGTTGGCGCTAAATGCTGGCTGGCGACAGATGTCTTTGTCGCGCCTGGCGTGACGATTGGCGATGGCACCGTCGTTGGAGCACGAAGCAGCGTATTTAAATCGCTGCCAGCAAATGTCATTTGTCGGGGAAATCCCGCAGTAGTCACGCGCGAACGCGTCGAGAAAGTTACTCCCTGAGGGGATCACTGAAGAGGTTATAACATGTCAAAAGTCGCTCTCATTACTGGCGTAACCGGGCAGGATGGTTCTTACCTGGCAGAACTCCTGCTGGAAAAAGGGTACGAAGTACACGGTATTAAGCGTCGCGCTTCATCATTCAACACCGAACGTGTGGACCACATCTACCAGGATCCGCATTCAGGCAATCCCAAATTCCATCTGCACTATGGTGATTTGACGGATTCATCCAACCTGACCCGTATTTTAAAAGAGGTCCAACCGGATGAGGTCTATAACCTGGGCGCCATGAGTCACGTCGCGGTGTCGTTTGATTCACCGGAATACACCGCAGATGTTGATGCGATCGGTACGTTGCGTTTGCTGGAGGCGATCCGCTTCCTTGGTCTGGAAAAAAAGACCCGTTTTTATCAGGCGTCCACCTCTGAGCTGTACGGTCTGGTACAGGAAATCCCACAGAAAGAGAGCACGCCGTTCTATCCGCGTTCACCGTATGCCGTTGCCAAGCTGTACGCCTACTGGATCACCGTCAACTACCGCGAGTCTTACGGGATGTATGCCTGTAACGGCATTCTGTTCAACCACGAATCTCCGCGCCGCGGCGAAACCTTTGTCACTCGCAAAATTACCCGGGCGATCGCCAACATCGCTCAGGGGCTGGAGTCTTGCCTGTACCTGGGCAACATGGATTCACTGCGCGACTGGGGGCATGCCAAAGATTACGTCAGGATGCAGTGGATGATGCTGCAGCAGGATAAGCCGGAAGATTTCGTGATTGCCACCGGCGTGCAGTTTTCCGTGCGCCAATTCGTGGAAATGGCGGCCGCTCAGCTGGGGATTAAATTGCGCTTTGAAGGCGAGGGCGTGAATGAGAAAGGCATCGTGGTTTCTGTGACCGGACACGATGCGCCGGGGGTGAAACCCGGGGATGTCATGATTGCCGTTGACCCGCGCTACTTCCGTCCGGCTGAGGTGGAAACGCTGCTGGGCGATCCGGCCAAAGCACATGAAAAACTGGGCTGGAAACCGGAAATCACGCTGCGCCAGATGATCTCGGAAATGGTCGCTAACGACCTTGAAGCAGCGAAGAAACACTCCCTGCTGAAGTCGCACGGATACGAGGTCGCCATCGCGCTGGAGTACTGAGGATGAATAGACAACGTATTTTTGTGGCGGGCCATCGCGGGATGGTGGGGGCCGCCATCGTCAGACAACTGGCGCAGCGAGATAACGTAGAACTGGTGCTGCGTACCCGCGACCAGCTTAATCTGCTGGACGCCGCTGCGGTGCAGGCGTTCTTTGCCGCTGAACGTATTGACCAGGTTTATCTGGCGGCGGCAAAAGTGGGGGGGATTGTGGCGAACAATACTTATCCTGCTGATTTTATTTATGAAAATATGATGATTGAGAGCAACATTATTCATGCAGCGCATCTGCATAACGTGAATAAACTGCTGTTTCTCGGGTCATCCTGTATTTATCCCAAGCAAGCTACCCAGCCAATCGCCGAAAGTGAACTGTTGCAGGGGGCACTTGAACCGACCAATGAGCCGTATGCGATTGCCAAAATTGCCGGTATCAAGCTGTGCGAATCGTATAACCGACAGTATGGCCGTGATTATCGCTCGGTGATGCCGACCAATCTGTACGGACCGCATGACAACTTTCATCCGAGTAATTCGCATGTGATCCCGGCGCTGCTGCGCCGCTTTCACGAAGCCTGCGAGCAAAATGCGCCGGATGTGGTGGTGTGGGGAAGCGGGACGCCAATGCGTGAATTTCTGCATGTCGACGATATGGCGGCGGCCAGTATCCACGTGATGGAGCTGGCTCGGGAAGTGTTGCAGGAATATACCCAACCAATGCTGTCGCATATCAATGTGGGTACCGGTGTGGACTGCACCATCCGTGAACTGGCCCAAACCCTCGCGCAGGTAGTGGGTTACAAGGGGCGCGTGGTGTTCGACGCCAGCAAACCGGATGGGACGCCGCGCAAATTGCTCGACGTTACGCGTCTGCATCAGTTGGGCTGGTATCACGAGATATCTCTGGAAGCGGGGCTTGCCAGTACATATCAGTGGTTCCTTGAAAACCAGCAGCGTTACCGGGGGTAAGCATGTTTTTACGTCATGAGGATTTTGCCACCGTTGTACGTTCAACTCCGCTGATTTCCATCGATTTGATCGTGGAAAACGCCCACGGCGAATTTCTGCTTGGCAAGCGCCTCAATCGTCCGGCGCAGGGGTACTGGTTCGTGCCCGGCGGTCGGGTGCAAAAAGATGAACCGCTGCGTGCGGCCTTTGAGCGGCTGACTGACGCTGAGCTGGGGTTACGTTTACCGCTGTCCGCTGCAGAGTTTTACGGGGTCTGGCAGCACTTCTATGACGACAACTTTTCCGGGGAAGATTTCTCAACGCATTACATCGTGCTGGGATTTCGTCTGCGGGTGTCGGAAAACGACCTGCAACTGCCTGACGTTCAACATGGCGCGTACCGCTGGCTGGCAATTGAAGAGATCCTGGCCAGTGACCACGTGCACGACAACAGCCGGGCTTACTTCTGTGAGAAGAGTCAGGCCGGAGTACCCGGGCTATGAAGATCCTTGTGTATGGCATCAACTATTCGCCGGAGTTGACCGGTATCGGTAAATACACCGGTGAAATGGTGGAGTGGATGGCGCAACAGGGGCATGACGTACGGGTGATCACTGCGCCGCCTTATTATCCGCAGTGGAAGGTCAACGGTCGCTATTCATCCTGGCGCTATCGTCGTGAAGAGGGCGATGCCATCGTCTGGCGTTGTCCGCTGTATGTGCCTGAGCAGCCTTCTACGCTCAAGCGCTTGCTGCATCTAGGCAGTTTCGCCCTGAGCAGTTTCTTCCCGCTGCTGGCGCAGCGTCGCTGGAAGCCGGATCGCATCATTGGGGTAGTGCCGACGCTGTGTTGTACGCCGGGCATGCGCCTGCTGGCGAAGCTGTCCGGGGCGCGCACGCTGCTGCATATTCAGGATTACGAAGTCGATGCCATGCTGGGGCTTGGCATGGCGGGCAAAGGCAAGCGTGGCGCGGTGGCAAAACTGGCCAGCGCCTTTGAGCGCAGTGGGCTGTTGAATATGGACCATATTTCGACCATTTCTCGCTCAATGATGAATAAAGCGCAGGAGAAGGGCGTTGATGCACAGAAGGTCATTTTCTTTCCGAACTGGTCAGAAGTAGCACGTTTTCGTGACGTGAACGATGCCGATGCTCTGGCGTTGCGCCAGCAACTGGGCTTACCTGATGATAAAAAAATCATTCTCTACTCAGGCAATATCGGTGAAAAGCAAGGGCTGGAGAGTGTGATCGACGCAGCGGCCCTGTTGAGCGAACAGCCCTGGCTGTTTGTGATTGTCGGGCAGGGCGGGGGTAAAGCGCGGCTGGAGAGTATGTCTGGCGAACGCGGCCTGAACAATGTGATCTTCTTTCCGCTGCAATCTTATGACGCGCTGCCTGCGCTGCTCAAGATGGCGGACTGCCATCTGGTGGTACAAAAGCGCGGTGCGGCGGATGCCGTATTGCCCTCCAAACTGACCAATATCCTCGCCGTTGGTGGAAACGCGGTGATTACCGCCGAACCTGAGACCGAGTTGGGTCAGCTGTGTGATGCTCACCCAGGCATCGCGGTGTGTGTCGAGCCTGAATCAGTGAATGCGCTGGTTGGCGGGATTCAACAGGCGCTAACCATGCCAAAAGTGAACACGGTGGCACGTGAGTATGCCGAACGCACGTTGGATAAAGAAAACGTGCTGAGCCAATTTATTGCAGATATTCGGGGTACATGATGAGTCAAAACAAACTCTTTCCGGTGGTGATGGCCGGTGGCTCGGGTAGCCGTTTATGGCCTCTGTCCCGCGTACTATATCCAAAGCAGTTTCTGTGCCTGAAAGGCGATCTCACCATGCTGCAGACAACGATTTGTCGTCTGAACGGCGTGGAGTGTGAAAGCCCGGTGGTTATCTGTAATGAACAACACCGTTTCATTGTGGCGGAACAGCTACGGCAACTGCACAAGCTGACTGAGAATATTATTCTCGAACCCGCCGGGCGCAATACGGCACCGGCGATAGCGCTGGCCGCGCTGGCGGCAAAACGTCAAAGTCCGGGGGAAGATCCGCTGCTGTTGGTATTGGCGGCCGATCACATGATTGCCGATGAAGAGGCATTTCGAGAGGCGGTTCGCAATGCAATGCCGTATGCCAGCGCGGGTAAGCTGGTGACGTTTGGTATCGTGCCGGACCAGCCGGAGACCGGCTACGGCTATATCCGTCGCGGCGAGCTTTCGCCGACCAATACCGACGCCGTGGCTTTTGAGGTGGCGCAGTTTGTTGAAAAGCCCAATCTGGAAACCGCGCAGGCTTACGTGGCGAGCGGCGACTACTACTGGAACAGCGGCATGTTTCTGTTCCGGGCCGGGCGCTATCTGGAAGAACTGAAAAAATATCGCTCCGACATTCTTGAGGCCTGCGAAAACGCCATGAGTACGGTTGATCCCGATCTCGATTTTATCCGCGTTGATGAACAGGCGTTTCTCGCCTGCCCGGAAGAGTCTGTGGACTATGCGGTAATGGAACGTACGGCCGATGCGGTGGTGATGCCCATGAACGCAGGCTGGAGCGATGTTGGCTCCTGGTCATCGCTGTGGGAAATCAGCGCCCATACCGCTGAAGGTAATGTGCATCATGGTGACGTCATTAGCCATAAAACGGAAAATAGCTACGTGTATGCCGAGTCTGGCCTGGTGACGACCGTCGGGGTGAAGGATCTGGTGGTGGTGCAGACCAAAGATGCGGTGCTGATCGCCGATCGCAACGCGGTGCAGGACGTCAAAAAAGTGGTGGAGCAAATTAAAGCTGACGGACGTCATGAGCACCATATTCACCGTGAAGTTTACCGTCCATGGGGCAAGTACGACTCTATCGATGCCGGAGACCGTTACCAGGTGAAGCGGATTACCGTTAAACCCGGTGAGGGATTGTCCGTGCAGATGCATCATCACCGGGCTGAACACTGGGTTGTGGTGGCTGGTACCGCGAAGGTGACAATCAATGACGACATCAAACTGCTCGCTGAAAACGAGTCTGTCTATATTCCGCTGGGGGCGACCCATTGTCTGGAGAACCCGGGGAAAATCCCGCTCGATCTGATTGAAGTGCGCTCCGGATCTTACCTCGATGAGGATGATGTGGTGCGGTTTGCGGACAGATACGGGCGTACCTGATGTCGGATGCGCTGCGCTTATCCAGCCTACAGCACCGTAGGCTCGATAAGCGAAGCGCGCCGGGAAATGCATTTAACACTCATTAAAAGGCTCATTAAGAGTCAGGGCCTCCTGTTGCCTGAAGAAGGGTAAATCATGACGAAATTAACCTGTTTCAAAGCCTACGATATTCGCGGCAGGCTGGGCGAAGAACTGAATGAAGATATTGCGTGGCGTATTGGCCGCGCTTACGGCGAGTTCCTGAAGCCGAAAACGATTGTCCTCGGCGGCGATGTGCGCCTGACCAGTGAGACGCTGAAGCTGGCGCTGGCGAAAGGACTGCAGGATGCGGGCGTGGATGTGCTGGATATCGGCATGTCGGGCACCGAAGAGATTTACTTCGCCACTTTCCACCTGGGCATTGATGGCGGTATTGAAGTGACCGCCAGCCATAATCCGATGGATTACAACGGCATGAAGCTGGTGCGGGAAGGGGCACGGCCTATCAGCGGTGATACCGGTCTGCGCGACGTGCAGCGCCTGGCGGAAGCCAATGATTTCCCGACGGTTGATGAGACAAAACGTGGCCGCTACCAGCGCATTACTGCCCGTGATGCCTACATTGACCACCTGCTGGGTTACATCAATCCCGCCAAACTGAAACCGATGAAGCTGGTGCTCAATTCCGGCAACGGCGCGGCAGGTCCGGTGGTTGACGCCATTGAAGCCCGTTTTAAGGCGCTGGGTGTGCCGGTCGAGTTCATCAAAATTCACAACACGCCGGATGGCAACTTCCCCAACGGTATTCCCAATCCTCTGCTGCCGGAATGCCGGGCCGACACGCGCCATGCAGTGATTGAACACGGCGCGGATATGGGGATTGCATTCGACGGTGATTTTGACCGCTGCTTCCTGTTCGATGAAAAAGGTCAGTTCATTGAGGGCTACTACATTGTCGGCCTGCTGGCGGAAGCGTTTCTGGAGAAGAATCCGGGTGCAAAAATTATCCACGACCCACGCCTGTCCTGGAACACCGTGGATGTGGTGACGGCGGCAGGCGGTAAACCGGTGATGTCAAAAACCGGGCACGCGTTTATCAAAGAGCGGATGCGCCACGAAGATGCCATTTATGGTGGCGAAATGAGCGCGCACCACTATTTCCGCGATTTTGCCTATTGCGACAGCGGAATGATCCCGTGGCTGCTGGTGGCGGAGCTGCTGTGTCTGAAAGGGCAGTCGCTGGGCCAACTGGTCCGCGACCGGATGGTGGCCTACCCGGCGAGTGGTGAAATAAACAGTACGCTGGCAGAGCCGACGGCAGCGATTGCGCGCGTGGAGCAGCATTTTTCCCGTGAGGCGTTGTCGGTGGACAGAACGGACGGTATCAGCATGTCGTTTGTCGACTGGCGCTTCAATTTACGCTCTTCCAATACCGAACCGGTGGTGCGCCTGAACGTGGAATCGCGC